>CALQIX020000054.1 GCA_943330745.2 Lishizhenia tianjinensis | reverse complement strand
ATTGATCATTTGAAAAAACAGGTGTGGGATACCACCGTGAGTGTTCCTTTATCGGTTGGCGAAAATAAAATCCAAGTATCCGTGATGAACGAACTCGGTTTGGAGAATTTCAAGTACCCGACCTATGTGAATTACACCCCAACCGAAGAAATTATCGCTAAAACGTATTATATTGGAATAGGGGTGAACGAATTCATAGATTCGAGTCACAACCTCAATTATTGCGTAAAAGACGTTCGAGATTTAGCAAAAGCTTTCTCGGCTGAAAATAAAAATATTGACACCTTACTATTCACCGATAAACAAGTCACCAAAGAGAATATTCTCGCACTCAAAGACTACTTAAAGAAAACTAGTGTCAACGACAAAGTAATCATCTCCTGCAGCTCCCACGGCTTATTAGACGACAGTCTCAATTTCTACCTTGCTATGCACGACGTGGATTTCGATAATCCCAAAGCACGTGGATTAAAGTACGAAGAATTGGAAAGCTTACTGGACGGTATTCCGGCACGTCAAAAGTTGTTATTGTTGGATGCGTGTAACAGCGGCGAAAACGACAAAACAGAGGTGTTGAAGAAAGAGCTCCAACAAAAAGAAAAAAGTATGAACAGCTCACAGGTTTTGACTGCACGAGGCGTTATAATCAAACACGAAGAAGAAAACAAAAGCAATTTCAAAAAAATGAACGAGCTTTTTGTGAACGTGCGCAACAATACGGGTTCGGTTATTATCTCCGCGGCAGGGGGACAAGAAAGTGCGCTGGAAGCCATCATAGTAGACGGAAAAACCATCGAGAACGGCGCCTTCACCTACAGCATCTTGGAATGCCTAAAACAAAACGAAGGCAAAGAATTGAAAGTTAATACGCTCAAACAATACGCTGAAAAGCGGGTAGAAGAGATCACCAACGGTAAACAAAAACCCACCTCGCGCCAGGAAACCATGGAAGTGGATTGGGGGGTTAGATAGAATTTTTGTATCTTCAAACATGAAAAAACGGTTTTTTTTCCTCATTTTACTTTTTTTCTCAACGTTTTCTTTCGGGCAATCCTCGCTGGATAGTTTGAGGTTGGTGTTGCCGTTGGGGCATCAATCGTACATTAGAGAAGGTTTAATAATTGAAGATAATAATGTCGTCATTACTTCAGGAGAGGATGGTATGATATTTATTTGGGATGCTTATTCTGGTAAGAATTTATTTCAGATACAGACATTTAACTCAAAACCATGTGCCATTAAAAAATTGTACAAAAATTATCTGGTTTCAAATTACAAAAATAATCAAGCTGTAATTATTAATATTCAAACTGGAGAGATTGAAAAAATATTCCATAATAGTGAATTTCCAATTATAGGTTTCCAATTTTTTAATGGGAAATACATTACATTAAGTAACAAAGGCGGAAGTTTTGTGACATTCGAAATAACAAATAATGATGTTCATACCATTAAATTAATTTCCGAAGTAAATACAAATTCAAAAAAAATGGTCGATGATTTTGTGGTTGTTGATAGTATAGTTTATTGTATAGGTTGGGATGGTAATTTTGAAATTTTGAACTTATTCGAACGCACGCAAATTTTTAGAAAAGATTTTAAAGAAAGATTAAATACAGTTTATTATAATCAATCAAATTCATCGATTTATATTTCTTGTTCCATAGGATTTATATATTTATTAAATACTGCAAATTTTGCTATTGATACTTTGAAATACCACACAAAAAATGTTTTTGATATTGACTATTCTAAGAAATACAAATGTTTTGTTTCTTGCTCTTCAGATAGCACAATTCATATTCAATTTGATGATACATTTTTTGTAATGAGACATCAGTCAGAAGTTCGATCAATCAATATATCCGATTCCAGTAAAATATTATCTGCGACGTCTGGAGACAAAACAATTTCTCTTTTCGATATGGAAAAGAGGATGCCTATTGGAATCTTAAAAGGTCACACGTCATTTGTTAATAACTCATATTTATCCAATGACGAAGCTTATCTTTTTTCCGTTTCTTCTGATTATTCCGGTGCAATTTGGAGTCTAAGAGATATGAATTTAAGGTACAAGTTGACATCTAAATTAGAAAGTAAAATAACCAATGTTGTACTAAGTACAAAAGGGGATCTAGCCATATTTAGTGACAAGCAATTTTTAGAATTTGATTTACTGAAAAATAAGGTGAATTTCACATCTATTCCAAATAAGTTAGTTGATTACAATGCAATGAAAGGAGAACTTGTTTATTTAGATAATAAAAATAATGTTGTATTTAAAAATGATACAAAAGAGGTTAAACGTAATATACATGCTGCAAATATTCAACATTTAGAGTTTATTGATAATACCGATTTTCTACTCTCAAATTCATTAGATTCTGATATTAACATTACAGATACAAGGGATTATTCAACTTATTTAAATTGGCAAAATAATGACTGGATAAGAAAAATGAAGCTTTCAACTTGTAGAAAAAAAATTGCTTTATTAGGGTGGGATGATTTTATTAAAATCATTGATATTGAAAATAAAACACTCGAATATGAGGGCCATTTTGACTTCAAAATCATTGACTTTTTATATGATGATATTTCAAATGATTTGATTCTTTTAACTGAAAATGAGCTAAAAAATATAGATATTAAAAAAAAAACGATAAGAGATCTTTTTGTAAAAAAGAATAATGAAATTATTTTGAAACAAATTCTTTATTATGGCGATAATGACTACAAAATATCAACATCAAATGGTATAATAACCAAAGATAGTATTATTGATTTTCAATTAAATAAAGAAATAATAAAAACAAAGCTATATGACAATTTTTTATCGATACAACTTATTGATAACTCTATATATTTTAAAGAATTAGGTAAATTAACGAGCTGTTTTTTGGTCTATTTATTAAATGATAAAAATTACATAATTAAACTCCCCAACTCTCCTTACTACATGTGCTCCAAAGATGCGAGCAAAATGCTGCATTATGTCACGCCTAGCTTAAAGGTAATCGGTTTCGAGCAGCTCGATCCGGTCTATAACCGACCGGACATTGTCTTGGACAGCATCGGAAAGTATTTTGGTGGAGCAGATCAGGAGTTGGTAGCCAACTACAGACAATCCTGGGAAAAACGTATCGATCGCTTAGGCTTGGATAAGGAGAAATTAGGTAATGGAGAAATTGCCGTTCCGAATGCGGAGATTATTGGAGCAGATGTTATCGCCTACGAAAATAAAGAAGGTAAACTCAACATTAAGGTCTCAGCCAATGATCCAAAATACCCCCTTCGCAGGTTCAACGTGTTTGTAAACGAGGTTCCGCT
>CALQIX020000053.1 GCA_943330745.2 Lishizhenia tianjinensis | reverse complement strand
TGAATTCTAAACATATATGAGTACGTTACCTTTTGAGCTAACACATTTATGTTAAAAAAAATAAAACTCAGAAACAGAAAATAAATTACTTTCATTAATTAACACTTTTTCACAAAGCAATAATACGAATAATAATGTAAAAAGTTGCCTTCTTAAAGACTTGAAAATATTAATTTTAAGTAATACTACTTAGTAGCATTTTTTATTAAATAATAGAAACTATAACCTATCAAAAAAACGGTAATTAAACTCGCTATTTTTCCTAAGCCTTACCCAGCATTTTATTTTTTAGAACAGCATCAGCAGGTTTTGTTCCAAGCCAGATTGAGAACAGGGCTTTTTTAAACTCTAAACCAGGGACTACTCCTTTGTAGATATTATTTTTATAGACTTTTAATCCTTTACCTGAAACATATTCTAATCTAATTTTATCTCCTTTTTTAAATGGATCTGAAAAGAAACCTTTCAAGGAATTTTTTTGAGCTTCCGTTGCTTTTCCATGAGAAGCCGTTTTAAATCCTTCATTAACCGTTTCGATAAATTTCTCTCGTGTTACTTTGTCGGAAATAATATTTAAATGAATAGCCATTGAAACATCATCATTAATAATTTTATTAGCATCCATGGAAGGCCTTTTAATATATAAGGCACCTACATATAAATTGAAGGTATACTTCACCCGAATCCCCCCCCCATTGAAAACTAGATTGGTGCCATCAACTGAAATTTTTGAAGGAAGGGAAACACCTCCAATAGTTTGCTGAGCAATGATATTATTGATTGACGACAAAAAAAATAAGGCTGTAAAAAAACTTCTCATCATTAAAATTTTAAATTTGTAAAACGTTGTCGTAAAAATACTAAAAATAAACGCCATGAAAAAAATAGTTTTAATATCTGGATTAATAAGTGCATTATCTTTATTAAACTCGTGTGAAGAACAACCCAGCGAGGATTGGAAAGAAAAAGATGGTAAACCTGAACAACAACTTCAAATCATGTGCGATGGATTTAAAGAAAGTGATAATTGGGATTGTGATTGCTTCAAAAAAGTAACCAAAGAAATGTTTCCAGACTTAAAGGAATTTTATAAAGTTCGAAGCGATGAAACCAAGTATGCAAAAGAAAACGATGCTTGGTATGCAAAATTGGATGAAAAATGCAAATCTAAAAAAGATACGATTAAATAAACTCAATTAATTCACCCAGATGCGATTGGTTGCATTATGGCATGAATTGCATTGACCTGATGTAAGTGAACTACTCATATAGTTTTTATTTCCAGTGGGACCAACAACCACTGGATATAATCCTTGTAAGTTAAACATATCTGTAGTGAAAAAATTACCTTTAGCATCAATTTCAACTGTTTTAATCTTCGTGCCTAATCCATTTGGCTCCGTGTAAAATTCTACCTTCCCGGTGGAAATTGTATTTTGCTGTAAACTATCATAAACCGTTCCTGCAACAACAAAACACCCTTCCCCTTCTCCCCCATCTGAATGGCATTGCATACAATTCTGACCTTTGTTGTGGCTTTCATTATCACCAAGATAACTTATGTTTTCCTCACTACATCCTTCATCTTCTTTCTCACAAGATTGGGAAATCCCCATAACAATTATCAACCCAAAGGTTAACAAAAGAAAAGAGTTAAATTTATTCTTCATCATTTGAATTTAGTTTAGTAAAGATAGACAAAATTTCAAAAGTTTCATGGCTCACTATAGGATGATTTGGTTTTGGTTTTTTATTCACATACTCAAATGCAACTCTCCCATCATTTTGCTTTAAAATTGTAATAAAATAAGGTTCAAAAACCACATTATCCTTGTTGTCGCCCACTTTTACAAAAACAGCATCTTTATTTTGTATTTTAACAACTGATTCCGATGAAATTGTTGGTAGTTCTACAGGATTTGTTAAAATGGTAGCCTTAAAAAACGAACCTGGTATAATTTTACTTGATTCCTTTTCAAAGTGACAATGAACTTTAATAGTTCGATCCTTATCAACCTCTTTTCCAACAAGGTAAACAGTGGCTGTTTGTTCTTCATCGGATTCAAGCATTTTTATTTTTACTTTTTGTCCTTCCAAAATGTATTTGGCATCTTTTTCAAATACATATACCTCCGCATGAGCATGTTTCAAATCAATAATCTCCATTAAATTAATATTCTCCGCCGCAAATTCACCAACATTCGCGTGAATTTTAGTAACTACACCGTCAAAAGGAGACTTGATACTTATGATTCGCTGTATCTGGCCATTATCTAACTTAGACAGCTGAACATTAGCTATTTCCAACTTAGCTCTTAAACCTGATTTTTTTGCCTTCGCTACATTCAAACTGGATTTGGCTTGTTGTAAATTCTTGAGACTTCCCGCCTCATTATTAACAAGTGTTTGCTGTCTTTCTACCTCCAACTGCAACAATTCAAGTGTCGCAACAACCTCTAAATAGTCTTGTTGCAATTGAATAATTTCAGGATGTTCGATTTCAATTAATTCCTCACCTTTCTTTACATAATCGCCATCTAATATTGAAATAGACTTAATTTTCCCACCATACGGCAATGAAATAAATGTTTTATTCTGAGGTGGAACTTCTATTTTACCATTCGCATGAACAGAAAGTCCAATAGATTGAATCTCAGAGATGGCCATTTGAATTTTTAACTCTGCCATTTGTTTTTTCGTTATCGTAACTGACTTTACCAATTCAGCTTTCTTTTCCACTTTGATTGCTTCCTTTTCTGAGCAAGAAAACAATAATAACCCTATTAAAATCCACGTGATATTTTTCATGATATTTATTTTTGGACGAACCATTTATATTGAATAGTTGATTGATTTAACCCATGTTGGATTTCTAACAACTCAAATTCTGTTTTTAAAGCCATTTCTTTGATTTGAAAATAATTCAGTAACGATATCTCCCCCGTATTCCAGGAAATTTCAGCCTCTGAATTCATTAATTTCGCCTCGGGAACCAATTGAGATTCATACAATTCCAATCCTTTCAGTAATTGATAATAATGATTTTTCAATTGATTATAATCAGACTCAAAATGCTGAGAAAAATTTGCCGCCTGCAATTGATTTTCCTTTTGTTCCATATTCATTGTCTTCTGAAGGTTTTTATACCCTTTATTAAATATGGGAACATCAATACCAACTTGAATCCCTTGAAATCGATTCGCTTGATTAAATTGTTTATCCGTACCATTAACATTTTGAACGCCTACCAAAGTTTGATTAAAATAGGACAGAGAAAAGCCAGGTAAACGATTTGCTTTTTCAACAACAATTTGCTGATTTTTAACTTGGTTTTCAGCATCAAACCTGCGATACAAGGGATGAGAAGAAGAAAGTGAATCTTCCGAAAACAAGACTATATTTTTAACTGAATATGGAATGAACGAAATGGCCATCTTTGAATTATCCATTTGTATCAAACTACCTAATTTTAAAAGCAAATTTTTTAATTCAACTTGCTGGACTTCAATTTGATGTTGCACCATTTTTCTTTTGGATTGAACTAAGGAGAAATCAAGCTTTGTAATTTCCTGTACTTCTTTTTGAATTTG
>CALQIX020000052.1 GCA_943330745.2 Lishizhenia tianjinensis | reverse complement strand
GAAATTGTGGATAAAGATCAATTGCTTTTGCTCACCACCGAAGCGACAAGTGCCAATTTTGAAGGCATTCGCATGCGAGAACTGCTCGAGCAATTGAATAAAATCCCGGCAGGAAAACGCGTTTTGATTCTAGATGCATGTCATTCCGGTGCTGCGATAAATAACATGGACATGGCTCAATTAACAGGAAAGCGCGATGTGAAAGATGCCGAGCGACAATCGCAGCGTTTGAAAGAATTGGACAAACTGGCGAGTAAATCCGGTTTTGCTATCATTACGGCTTCCAGTTCCGATCAAAAAGCATTGGAATTGCCACAATACGAACACGGTTTGATGACCTACGCCTTACTCAATGCGATGTTGAATAACAAAAGTTCCCTCGATGAAAACAACCAACTCCAATTGGAAAAATGGTTGATCGCTACCGAAGAAGAAGTAAAGAAACTCAACCAAAACCAAAGTGCTGAGCGCATGGTTCCGGTTACGTTCACCCTTGGTAAAATCGACGAAGAAGTTCGCTCCAGCATTGTATTGAAAGAAATTCCGACGGTTTTTGTTGATGCGGTAATTAATAAGAACACATTCAAAGACAACTTGAATATCAAATCAAGTTTATCAGCGGCATTCCAAGAAATGAGCAGAGGTACCGATACGCAAATCATGGTGGCGGACTTTCCAAATGCGGTTAAGGTGAATATACTTTATGAAGAAAAAGGCGATGAAGTAAAAGCGAGTATCATTCTCTACAAAGAAAACTTTGAACAGAAATTTGAGCTCACAGGAAAAAAAGCCAATATTTCAGCATTTGTGCAAGATTTAATGAACCAAATACGAACGAAAATTCAGAAGTAAACATGAAAAAAAAGGTTTTAATTTCTCTAATGCTCTTATTGATTAGCAAATTAGCACTGGCGCAGAAGCAGGAGCCGAGGTTGGTATTGCCGAATGGACATAATGAGTTTGATTTATTTGGATTTAGTGAACATTTAAATTTGAATAAAGAAGAGACCTTGATTTTTACTCAAGGTAAAGAGGATAGTAAATGTATTGTTTGGGATGTAAAAACCAAGAAGAAAATACATGAATTTAAATCTGAGTACTCTTTTTTGTTTAGTCAAAACAAGTTCATTGGATTATTAAACAGATCACAGGATTTAGACTCCTCAATTAGTTTGAAGATTTATAATACGAAAGATTTAAGTGAGGTTTTTCATCATAAAATATCTGTAAATGACTTTGATTTAAGAGACGATAATTATTTTGTTAAAAATATTGTAAACGATAATATTATTTTACGAAATAACTCGATCATTAAAATAGTCAATTTATTGACTGGACAACAAGATACACTTAATTTAAATTTTATTTACCGCAATTTATTTTCTTTTTCAGATGAAATTATTTTTTGTGGAAAATATAAAATGATATCATTTAATACTAAATCAAAAGAAATAAAGGAATTGCTTAATCTGAGCGTTAAAAAAATTGAAATGGAAGATTTTGTATTTGACTCCACCAATCTTCAGATATACTTTCAGGAAGTGATTCAGAACATTAATGACAACGACAAATCAGTCGAACTAAAAGTTATCAATTTAAAAAATGGAAATATTCTTAATAACAAACTAAATTTTCCAGTTGACTATGCATTTTACATCGGGATAAATGAACGAGGAATCTATTATAAAACTTCTTATTATCCTAAAGAGAAATCATCTACAAAAAATGGTGAAATGGATGAATATTTCTTAAACAATAAGGATAATCATAAGGTGATTTTTTGGGATATAAATCAAAATGAAATAATTACTTTGGTTGACTCCACTGGAGGAAATCAAAATGCAGATTATAATTATATAAACAAATCATTGTATCGAATTTCCAAGGGGGATAAAAATACTATAATTGAAATAATAAGTCGGGATAATAGGATTAATCGTATTGAACTAGATTCAAATTTTACTGTGGAATCAAGTTCTAGATTTGATAACCATAATATGATTGTGCTTTTCTACAAGCATGATAATATTTCAAAGGAAATTATGTCCAAATTAGGCTTTAATAATAATAATGATTCAATTAAAATGATTATTATTTATGATGAAGGGATAAAACTATTTTCTTTAAAAGAGCTGCCTTCTTTCTCTGAGATTATTATCACTATTAATAATGATTCTATCATTGGTTTTATTTTTTCTAATAACGATGATGTAATTTTAAAATGGAATATTTTAAATATCAATTCAGCTGTTCTTTATGATAAGTTTGAATTTTTTGGAACTTCATTAAATTTTTCAAATTCAGACTGGGGATATAAAGAATCAGAGAGTCGCAATTTATTGAAATCAATTCTCCCTTTCTTTAAAGAGATAGAGTTAAGTTTAATTGGAAATTACACTAAGGAAGATTTAGAATTAAATGAGAGGTTAATATTAAATACGTTTGATGAGGTAACAAATTATAAAAGAGAAATAATTAATGATTCATTATTGATTATTAGAAATTCAGAGGATAGTATAATCTTTGAAAATAAGTTCAAATTATTTGATTCAAGAATATCAAAAAGTAAAAGATATTTAATTGGAAAGGATTCAATAATAGATTTAAAAACAAAAAATACAATTTTTTTAAAAAAAGCAATACCATGTAACCAAATATTAAATAATAGTGACAACGGATCAAAAGTATTAGAGGATTCGGTTAACAATTTGATGTATATCATTGAACAAATTCCTCGTAAAAAAAGAAAGCAGAAATATATTTATTTTAATTTAAAGGAATTGAGCGTAAATAAAATTATACATTCTTTTAGAATAAAAAATACCTATATGGAAACTGAAACAGCTAAAGACTGGAGGGGAAATTTAACACTTGGACAAGATTTTAATATTGATTTTAAGAATAAACGTATTTTTTTGAATGAAGTATATAAAAATGATTTTTTAAATTGTTATGATTTTAATTCTCTCGACCCTATATGGTCAATCAAAGGGTTTGAATTTTTCAAATTAGATAGTGATGGAAATATTTTAGCCAAAAAAGAATATGGAAGAAATAAAATTGAATTTTTCAAAGTAAATTCTCAAACTGGAGAAATTTTATTCAAAAGAGAATTTAATGGGTTGAATAATTTTGAATCACTTACAGATGATCCTAAAAATAATCAAATATTAATTTATCAGAACAAGGGTTCAATTATTTCTCTAAATCGAATGACTGGAGAATTAAATTCTTATTTTATACTTAACAATGTAGCTAAAAATAACAATTCAAGCTTAGAAAGGAAATTCCTTTGCATAAAAGATTATATAATTACTGACGGACTTGACGAGTCAACTCAAATTAGGAGAGCATCAGACGGAAAGTTACTTTATTCATTCTATGATATTCCTGTAATTAATCCGAATAAAGAATCACCAGATCCCTTCGTAAACAATAGGTTATTTGTTGACCCCAACTACCGTTTCGACGGAACCCCTGGCGCCATCGAAAAACTCTATTTTGTTTGTGGGTTAGAAGTCGTGGAACTCAACCAAGTAAAAGATTCGTTGTACGTTCCCAATTTGGTTCAGCGCATCATGAATGGAGAGAACTTGGATCATTTGCCTAAGTTAAGTGATTTGAATATCTGTGGGGTTACTCCAATGGTTGAGCCCATTGACAAAGGCGATGGAGGTTACCATTATGAAATTACGCCACGAACGGGTGGGGTAGGAGATATTGAAATTTACCTCAATGGTGTGGTGCGTCAAACGGAAAATGCCAAGCGCTTAAAACTCAAAAATGGAAAATATTCCATTCAAGTAGATCCAAAGTTAATTGAGCGTTATCAGGTTCCTGGTGAGTCCTTGCAAGTGAAAGTAATTGCCAAAACGGCCAATAATAGTATTAGCTCGCGAGGAATAGTTCTTGATTTAGAATCCGATGAACCAACATCTTTTAGAAAACCTTCGTTGCATGCTGTGATGATTGGCGTGGATGATTACAAAGACGATAATTTAGATTTGAACTACGCCGCTAAAGATGCCAACGACCTCCATCAAGCATTAGAACAGGCCTCCAAAAAGTTCTTCAACGTGGACGATACCAACCGCGTGTTTTTCTACAATCTAACTAGAAACCGAGAGGGAAAATTAGGATCGGATAAAATTAAGGGAAAGACACCAGATAAGGCAAATATCAATCAGACTTTGGAAGAAATCGAGAAGAAAAGCAAGCCTGAAGACATTCTTTTGGTATTCTTTGCTGGACATGGAGAAATTGTGGATAAAGATCAATTGCTTT
>CALQIX020000051.1 GCA_943330745.2 Lishizhenia tianjinensis | reverse complement strand
TTGATGTTATAGCCATTTTAATATTTCTCATAGTATTTGAACTCACTATTTTCGAGTTTCATAAGTGATTTATTTTCAATGCTTACAATTCTAAAAATTAATATGGCATTTTCCAATTTGATTTCAATTATGTCTCCTGTTTGAATGCAACTTCCATTTTTAATTTCTTCTTTGTTGTCCGCTTGAATTATTGTAATTCTGGCTTTTTCATTTTTTTTAGTTCTATTATTTCTTGATGGATAAATACAGGGAATTCGAAAATCGAATCTTACCTTCCTTTAAATGCATCTTTTGGGATATTATGGAGAAGTTGGTATTTCCCTGTGACTTGTTGGTATTGCGAATAAAGTGGGGTTGAGAAAATTGAAATTCCTCCTTACAGCAACAAATATTTAAACAAATTTTTCATGGTCCTTGATAAATTTGTAGTTGATTTATTAGAACTATTTCTATAATCAAGGCAATAATAAACGGTAAAATTATCTTCTTATTATTTCCCCACTTCACTGAAATAAAAGCAATTATCGAACAAAGAACAACTCCTAAAATAGATAATTCTCGAATATAATTCCAAAATAAAAATTGTCGAAAATGCCAATGT
The DNA here is from genome assembly GCA_943330745.2 of Lishizhenia tianjinensis. Taxonomy (GTDB): domain Bacteria; phylum Bacteroidota; class Bacteroidia; order Flavobacteriales_D; family Crocinitomicaceae; genus UBA952. Next base: position 3,978 of record CALQIX020000051.1, on the reverse strand, counting down.
GAATTTGAGATTACTTTACCAGTAATGAATTGGTAATATATCCAATAAATAGTTGTAAGTATTACAATCATACCTGTGAGCGATAATAACACCATATTTAGTCCTTTTAAATTTCTATTCTTCGTCATGGTTATGATTGTCTTCTTATTTGGCTATAACTTACTTATACACGCTACAAACCTTCTTCGATAAACTAAATCTTGTTTTATGCGCGCAGGATTATTGCGTTAGTCTAAAATAGATATAATTTTCACAAATCATCCAAAGGTGAACAAATTTGTTGTGACTTCATAATAAATCCAAAATCTTTCATTTCTTCTTTATTTTTGATTTAGGCCAGACTTAATCCTTTTTTTAGAAGCACACGAAAAACAATCAATAACTGAAAACGAACTACTTTGTATGTTACTTCACGAATACCGCTCGTTGAAATTCTTGCTGAGTACCCATGGCTTTTAAAAATCTAAAATGAGCAGCTAACGATTTACCGTAAGGCATTTCCATGTAATTTAACCCATGTTTATCGGCTAACTCTCTGAAAATAGGCAGGATTTCTAAATAATGAACATGGCATACATTGGGCAAAATATGATGCAAGGCATGGGCATTAAACCCTCCGAGTGTCCAATTAAAAAATGAACTATCTGCATTGTAATCTACACTTGTGCACATTTGTAATTTTGGCCAACTCATATTTATTCTGTTGTCCTTATCTGATTCTGGGTGCTGCACAAAATCAGACAAATGAGAAACCCCTAGCACGGCAACAAAAATGATGGATACCATAAAATGATTCAGAAAAAAGGCAAGAAAAACGGTAGGCCAGCCAAAGGGTAATAGATAAATGGGCAGCACAATCATATAACCGATATACAAAAGCTTGTAAATCACCAGTTTTATTACTTCATCTCTTGGAATTTCAATTTTTATGGTTCTACTGGAGTAGTTTATAATCATCAGTGTTTCTCTAAAGAAAAACCAATTTATAGAATAAAACAAGTATAAAAATGGAGCATAAATAAACTGATAACGATGAAACCACTTTAATGGCTGATTTTTGGTCATTCGAAAAAGTGGATTGTTCAATACATCAATGTCACTGCCTTCTACATTCGTATACAAGTGGTGTGATTCATTGTGGTTTTTTCCCCAAACATAAGCATTGTTTCCTTGTAGATTAAAACTAAGCGAAAAGAGCATTTTATTCCAAAATTTGCTTTTTACCGCTACCCCATGTGCTGCATCATGAGAAATATTGAATGCTGTTAAAAGTACTGATACGCCCATCAAAAGATAATAGGAATAAAAGGCAAAAGGAGTTGAGCTATTGATCATTAACAAATAAAAGAGGATATCTAAGCCAAAGTATAAGCCTATTTTGAAAAACATCTTTGCATTCCCAGTTTTTTTGATGCCTTTTTCAGAAAAATAGCGATCTACTCGTTCATTGAGTTCTTTATAAAATTCGGATCCTTCGTCTTTAGCAAATTTTAATCTATTCATAATTTATGGGTTTTTAATTGTTGTTTCTATTTAAGGGGTGAATTCCAAGGAAAGAAAGGCACCAAATAATCCCTTTCCAAAATTTTATTTTTTCTAGAATGGGATTGCAAAAATTAGTCATCACACAATAATATTGATCATATCTTCCGTTGTGATGCTGTAAATGATGGCGAGGTTGTTGAATGACATAAAATCGTTGTAGAATAAGCGCTAATAATGGGCGTTTCGATTCAATTTGATGTGACCATTTATGAATGAAATTGGCTTGTGCACTGATACCTACAAAAAGTAAAAGTTCCCATGAAAATCCAATAATAAGGCTAAGAACGAAAATAATCCCGCCCACCATATAAACTCCTTTTGTTAAATTCCAATAAGATAGATCAACCATTTTTAGTGGAAATTCATGGTGTATTAATAGACCATTGATTGGTGCTGCGAAATACCTTGGGTTCATTTCAGCATATTGATCTACATAAAAGTGAAACATTCCTGTTGCCAAGTCTGCCAAGAGAATAATAATGAATATTTTAATGAGTATTACGATTGTATTCTTGGTTTATTTATTGAATTGAGCCGCGCATTTTTAATAGTTGAAAATGAGAACAAACACTGCCAAAATAAGAACTATTTAATAAGGTAAACCCATTCTTTTGAAGAATTGGATAGATGATTCTATTAATTTTTGGATAATGAAAATGATGAATGTGAGGAAAAAGATGATGGGCAATGTGATTATTGAAACCTCCAAAAATGAAATTGGCAAGGGGATTAAATGGGTGAAAATCATTGGAGCAATTTATCTGGTTGCGCATCCAAGAAGTAGAAATTCGTCCATCAGAATTAATCTCCGGATAACTTGCACCAACCACATGATGGGTTGACATAAAGGTTAGAGATAAAAATAGCGATTGAATGACATGCATGAAACCAAAACCAATCAATATGATGGAAAGAGGTTGATTGGAATAAACTATTGGTAAAATGAGCACCAATGAAAAATAAAAAAGTTTTTGAAGCAGAAAAGAAAATAAATAAGCAACGGATGGAACATCCTTCTTCCGGATTTGATTGCCAACAAATATTGGATCCTTGATTAAAATCCAAAAAAGTGAGTACAGAGCATAGACAGCAATTAAATAAAATCGTTGATATTTATGGTATTCTTTTAATGGAGTTGTTGGTATCAACCGAATCCAGTCAACCATGTTTAAATCTGTATCTAAACCGCCTACATTGGGTGCTACATGATGTGCTTCTGTATGCCTTGATTTCCACGATTCTGCATGTGCTCCTAAAATGGAGTATAAAAAAATAAAGCCCAATAGATTTAGTAACCGATTTTTAAATACTGTATCATGAGAAAAATCATGGGCAAAGTTTAAAGCGAGTAAAATCCCCCAAATTCCAAAGGAAATATAGCAACCATAAAAAATCAATATCGATGTAGTATTGAGAATTCCAAACCAAAACAAGGCTAAAATGCCAAAGAAAAAAATGAATTTTAAAACCAAAAACCCTCTTTCTGTTCTACTCAAATGTGTATATCCGTCTATTTTTTTTAATAGTTCAAGATAAAGTTGTTGGTCGTCTTCTTGATGGCTATGTAAGGCACGCATAAATTTTCAGTCAAGTTTAGATTTGCTAATCTATTTACGAAAATAATAAAACCCCAGATTGAATAAAAACTAATTTGCGTAAATCCCACCTTAGCACTTGTGAAAATCGCAAAAAAAATTGCTGAATTGTTCATGCTACTTGGCTTTCTTGAATGGATTCAGCCTTGCTTCTGTTTCAAATGGACTTAGCTCTTGAGTAGCAACTGTGTTGAATATCTATTAATTACCCTTCAAACCCATACTGAGAGTAAAAACCAGCCAATATCATCTCATTGAGTGTTTCTTTCCTCTAATTTCTAGGATACTTTTTTTGATTTGTTCTATTTCCATCATTCTTATTTTTTATAACCCACTTGTTTTCGAGTAATCTGCTGCGTTTGTTGCTTGTCTTTTTGGATGAGGTAAGTCAACACTTGTTCGATGTCATCAAACTTTTGATTGTGTTGTATTTCAAGTTCCAGAAGTTTATCCGAAAGTTCTTGGTACGTCAAAGCAAATTGGCGCATCATCACAAAGGCACGTATAATGAGAATGCTTGTTTGAATAGCACGTTTTGAATTTAACACTGCACTAAGCATAGCAACTCCCTGCTCGGTAAAAGCGAATGGTAAGTATTTTGGAAAATTACCTTTTCCGGTTTTAAACATCACAATTTGTGATCTTAAAGAATCCCATTCCTCTTTTGTCAATTCAAACATAAAATCATCCGGAAATCGATCGATGTTTCTGCGGACTGCTTGTTTTAAAACTCTTGTTTCTACTTCGTAGATTATTGCTAAATCCATGTCTAGCATTACTTTCTTTCCTCTAATTTCTAGGATGCTTTTTTTGATTTGTTCTATTTCCATCGTTCTAT
>CALQIX020000050.1 GCA_943330745.2 Lishizhenia tianjinensis | reverse complement strand
CTAATCAAAAACATGCGCCAGTCCCTTGTGCAACTTGCAGAGGTCATTCCCACTTCCTCCGGTCGTTCTTCATATCCCCCTTCGGCGCTAACTCGCGGGCGGCTCGCGCATGTCGTTCACCTCCGTACCTACGGTTCTCTCCATGCTCCCACACTCCATTTCGCCATTTCGCAACCCTCATGGCTCCATTTCGTTTTCCCAACGCTGGCTCAAGGCTGTTTTTCCTTTTTTAATTTATGGGTATTGGATTGAAGATTTTGAGCAGAACATCACTTCTTTAGTTCTTGTAAAAATGACTTCCTACTGGTGCTGTGAATACATTCCCCATTTTTTCCAAAAGGTCATGTATCACATCAATCCAGCAGTCATCAAATCCATTCTTTCCTCAATGCCCAAAGAGGAGTTTTATCGTCATGCGCGTTTCATTCATTCTCAAATGCTTTCCTTGCCTGTTGGCACCAATCGGCAAGCAATGTTTTTCAATCTTTGGCAGTGGTGTCTCCGTCTCCATCGGGAGCGGTTTGGTGGGTAGTAATTTCTTTTTCATAACTTTACAATTGTTCACTTTTGACTGAATAAACATCAATAGAATTGTGGTTTTTACAATATCTTAAGAAGTTTAAACGTTCTGAAAAAATAATGTAAAAACCAAACGTCATAATATGATTCAAAAATTTATTCTATTCTTAGTTATTATCTATTCAACAATATGTTTTGGTAGTCAAAATGAATATTATGACTTGGTTAATTTGGCTGAAGAAACCTTTGTTATTAAAAAGAATCAGGAATGTTTTACATTTTACGACCAAGCTTTTAAGATTAAAAAAGCAAAGTACTTTGCCAAAGACGCATACATAGCAGCCGAAATTGCATACTATTTGAAAAACAATGAACTCGTTAAAAAATACTTAAAACTTTCCTTTGAACTCGGCATGCCTCTTTCTGCGATCAATTCAGGGAGTATTTTTAACAACATTCAAAAGACCAGTCTTTACCTTGAGATAGCATCAATTTATAGTTCTTGTAAAAAACCAATTTATGATACTGCAACACGTGAGCGGGTTTATAAATATTGTTTTGCTGCAGATAGTATTAAAATTCTTCTCCGACCTAATCTACCTGAACAACATCAAGCCTATTATAATCTTGAAAATGAATTTAGGACTTATTTATTTGATGATTTTCTTTCTAAAGGTCAATTCCCTAATGAGAATATGATAGGTATTGCAAGCGACTCCATTTATGCGGGTTTTTTAAAGAGAAATAACATGGTGGATCAATATGTACAGGCTTCAATAAAAATGTTCGGTAGTTATGAACCTGAAGTGATGGAGAATGATTTTGTTTCTAAATTTTCATTTTCTGTTCTACTCCATTCGCGTTGCTCTTTCCCAAAATTCCATCCGTTTCTTTTGAAGGCTGTAGAAAATGGATATTTACAACCCAGTGAATACGCATTGTTAAAAGAAACTAGTATTCATTGGAATCAAGATTCTAAAAATACTTGGGATGACTGTACTATAGAGCTAAATACAGCCTATTATAATATATTAGGTTTTACCCCATCCGCTAAGAATCAAACTTATGTTGACACTAAAAACACTGATTTAATGATGATTGTAGAGCAAAATCGGGCTGAAATACATATGCAAAAATTGAGCGTGGACAACGAAAAAATCAAAATACAAAAACAACTCGGCATTCGCTTTTTCTTTGGTTTTGATAGAAGGATGTAACTTCATAATTAGTTTAAAAACAAACCCTTTTTGATAATTAAATATACACTCATATTTTTACATTATCATTCATTATTAGGTGTTATGTTCCGTAAACTAATGACGAATTGACTATCCATCAGAACGAATTTATCGCTTTTTGGAAGCCCGATTAACTTTTGAATCCCTGGCAGTGGTGTCTTGATATCCATAAAGAGCGGTTTGGTGGGTAGTTTAGGCTACTCAATATTAATTAGTTTTTTCATTATATTTGTTTTGTTGTCTAATTCTATTGCAGTGGATAGCTCCAAGTAATTCCCAAAAAAAACTATTATCCTAAAGAAGCATGACTAAAATAATGTTACTATTTTTTCTAATTCTGTCCTTAACAGCAAAATCTCAAAAGATAAGAATAGATGAAAGTCTTAAACAAAATATTGATTTAGAAAACCTTGAGTCTCCTTTAGAATTGTGGATTAATTTTTTAAACTCCGAGAATGATAGAGATGGAGCGAAATACTGGAATAAAAGTGAAATAGAAGAGTATGGCGATAGTACTTACTTTCAGATGAGCGATTTAGATTATTTAGGTATTGGTGACAAAATAAAAAATTTAAAATTCGGACTAACAGTTTTAAGTATTACTCAACTAGATTCACTTTACAAGATTACGTCAAAATTCGAAATTGAAATCAATGACTCGGCTTCGGTTACTCCTTTTATTTTTCACGTATACGCAAAAACTGATAAATCGTCTGCTGACCTCAAACTCTTCAATCCTTTACCTTTAAATCAACAATTATATATGTCTAAATGTCAGATTGGTAATATCACATATATATACCCATCCAACCATGATTTCGATAAATCACTTGCAAAAAAACAAAACAGATTATTACGGAATATTGCGAAGGAATTTGATTTAGATTTAGGTTATTATAATTACTTTTTCACAATTGACAGAACTACTAACTTTCAACTAAGAGGGTATGATTTTCATTTTGAGAACATTGGGCTTGAAGCCCCCTCAGGTAGAGCAGATGTAGCAAATAAAATTGCATATTCAAATGGCTGCGGAGAATTTTACCCTCACGAACTAATTCATCTTTTCTTAAATCCAAGATACCCAAATGCTCATTTATGGTTTTTAGAAGGTTTTTGTACCTATTTTGGTTACAGTAGAGGTAAAACATTAGAATGGCATAAACACAAACTTAAAAATCACTTGATGAATCATCCTGAAATAAATCTTAATAACCTTACAGAATTAGTTAATGTTGACTATCTAACTGGTTATAGATATGTCTTAGGAGGTTATTTTATTCAATTAGCTTATGAAAAAGGAGGGGCTGATATGGTGAAAAAATTATTATCTTCCGGAAGCTCCGACGAAGATTTTTATAAGGCTTTAGAAACCTTTTTAGGAATTAAAAAATATTCATTAAATGAATATATTAGAACAAATTTGAATTGAAAACTTATAAAATTAGCCTATGCTTAAGGTTTTAAATTCCCTATATTCGATAGTCGCTACCATGGTAAAGCCCCAAAAAATCAATTTACTATTTTTAATACTTCTCTTCAACCCAAGACACTTTACTGCGCAAACAAAATTCGAATTAGCACTAAACCAAAAGGAGATAGTAACATTTTGGAAAGCCGATTCTCTTTTCAACATTGGTGAATATGAAAATGCACTTATCTATTTCAAGGATTGCAAACCTAAAAATCAGTTTGATTTAGCTTGGCCAATTAAAAAGAGTTTATGTTACTTACTTGTTGGTGATACAAGCTCTGCGCGGAATTATTTTAAAAATCACATTAAAAACGGTGGCTATTATCTATATGTAGATCAAATAAAACAAATCCCACTTTATGAGGTTATTGCTCCAGATGAAGTAGTGAGAAATCAGTTTAAAAAAAACACTTTTTCTTTCGAACACAGTGATTCAACTTGCCGGTACCCTGAAGTTTTAAAAACTTTATTAGAGATGCGGGAACAAGACCAAGCCTACAGACAAGGTCGTGGAAACCCAAATGTATCAGTAAATACAATCGACTCGTTAAACCAAATCAAACTTGATAGTTTAATTTCTATATATGGCTGGTTGGGATATAAAGAAGTTGGTAAAAGTGGAGAGAATGCTTCATTTCTTATTGCACAACATGCCGATATGAATTTAGATTTTCAAAAAAGATGTCTAATACTAATTAAAAAAGAGTTAATAAAGGGTAACATTTACCCTCCCAACTATGCCTTATTGTATGATCGTGTAAAAGTCAATTCGAACGAGGCTCAATTATTTGGAAGTCAAGTAGAATTAGATGCAACCTTCAATAAATTTAAACCCAAAAAGACTCGCTCCTTGGAATTAGTCAATGCTTATCGCTTGTATTTCGGTCTTGAATCGATTGAATCTTTTTTAGACTTCATGAATAAGCGGTATGAGAAGAATTAATATTTCCAAATCCTATGCACCAATGATCCTCCTCAATAATTACATGAATTAAATCGTTTTTATCCTTAGTTTCAAACAAAATTTTGCTGAATGATTCAAAAAACCCTTATTCTCTGCTTAATATCGACATTTAATGTCATCTTATTCGCACAAGTTTCAAGCCCGAAAATCGCAGAAGGGTATACCCATTTTCAAATTAAACTGAAGAAAGACACCATCGATTTTGTTGTCGCTGAAACGAATTTCGCAATCAAAAAACCGATTTTACTATTTTGCCAAGGTTCACAACCTGTCCCTTTGTTTTTTGACTTTCCTGATCAAGGGATTATTCCAGTTACGCTTAACAATTTCGATGTTAACGAAATGAAAAAGAAGTATCACATAGCTGTTGTCTCAATGCCAAAAACACCGGTAACTGTTGGTTTAGATCATCTCAACAAATCTTACAATTATGTATTAGACACAACCCAAGAGTACAGTTATTCTCCTGAATTTGTAAAAGCTGATTACCTCGATAATTATGTGTTTCGGGCAAATCAGGT
>CALQIX020000049.1 GCA_943330745.2 Lishizhenia tianjinensis | reverse complement strand
TTTTTGAGAATTGCTATTTATACAACCAATTGTTCCTATTAAAAAAGTAATAACAATAATAATTTTTTTCATATTCCATTTTTTTTTATAATCTAAATCATTTTGAAAATCGAGGCTTTATTGCTGGTGCCTAACGGTTTTCAATTAGGAGACGCGGGCTTCTTGGTTGTGGTTGTTCAGCCCGTGGCTCTTAGTTGATGTTATACATCTTTGTTATATCTGTTCAGCTTTTTCTGCTCGCGAATAAGGTTTAAAACTTCATCAAGATTCATTTTAATCATAACCGCTGGAATAAAAGTCGGTGTCCCCATAAAACGTCCATTTACTTTCATCCATTTTCTGGCTAAAAAGTTCACCTGGTTATATATTTCCTCATCATCCTTTAAATCAATTTCAATCATACGTTGTTTATTAATTGAAATGATTTTTAACGATTTGATATTTTTCCATCTTATTAAATATCCACCACCAACGTGCGAATTATTAATTATTCCTTCAGAATTTATGATCAACGCAGGTTTTGAGGTTAACATATTAAAGAAAATAAGCAGTCCAGAAAGTCCAAAAAAAGCAATTCCTACATATCCCCAAAAAACTATGGTTTCAGGAGCCATTCTACTGCTTCGAAATTCACTATTAATCATTTTGTATCCGATATATACAAACGCTAACGAAGCAAGTAACAGTCCAATTTGCTTTAATTTATGTTTTGGTATTTTTATTTCGGTTTGGTTCATCTATGATGTATAACGGTTTGGTGCAAGGCGCACGGCCCAACTCTTTAAATAAATCGTTGTTTCGAAGAGAGAACTTTTTCTTTCGATGTTACCGTTCATTCGAAGCAAGATTTTGGGCTGGCGCTTGAGCATATGTTATAGTGCGTCCTTTCATTAGTGGTAAAATGTTCCATTTTCGTTCCATATTTTTAGAACTTATTCGTCTACTTAAGCTATTTTGCCAGAGTTCACTGATTTCGAGCAAGTAGCAACTTATTTTTATCGAGTTTCCATTCGTATCAATCAATTCATACCAACCATAACCCCACCAAGGTAATCTCCATTCTGATAGTCCATCATGCAAAATTATTTTGCTTATTTCGGACGATTTAAGGGTAATATTGTCCTTCCCGTTTTTCATGGATACGGTTTCATATCTGATGGTGAAAACCGAATTGCGAGTTCTAATAAAATGATTAATGTGTATTACTAATCCTGGGACTGTAATGACAGAAAAGAAGATACTTGCGCCAAGAAGTGCCGTAACTGATCTTTCATTGTTTAAATCAACAATAAAATACGTCAAACCAATCTGCATAAGTAGTACAATCCATATCAAAATGGACTTCATAAACACTTTTGTTCGATTATATTTAAACTGCGCTTCTTTCACTCTGGTCTATGCACTAAACGTTTTCGGGCTTGGCGAAGGTGGCGATTTTCATCACAAATGTTGATGCGGAGAACCAAACTTTGATTAACTAAGAATGTGTCTGCGGAGCACTGAGCTGCCACTTTTGCCAAACCCGTGTTATGTGTCGTTTTTCTCACTCTGTCGGTATTATTGATTGTCCCTGTTTGTTTATATACTGAGGTCCACCTGAAAAATGAGGCCCCAAGTAATATTCTATTAAGTCCCCTTTGAAGCCCATATAGCAATACATTTTTGATCGATTTACAATTATATTTTGAGTGTCGATTATTGCGTCATAGTAACCTCCTTGAAACACAACTTCAGAATATTCAGTCCTTACAGCACAAAGTCCATTTTGAAAGTCACTGACTGCGTAATACGTTGGCTTTATTACCACATTTCCTTCTTGGTCTTTAAATCCCCACAATTTGTTTGTTTCAAACGCTATTAATTTTTCCGCAATTAATGTGTCCTTTTGTTTCTGGCTTTTAAGCAGGTCGAAAATTTCTAGTCTGCTATATATTTTATCTCCAATTCTTTTTCCATTCTGGTCAATCGGGTAGAAGTCGGAAAACTGAATGTCGCTTACGTAAGCAATTCCGTTTCTAAATTCCAGGTATCCGTCTTTCCAAGATTTTGCGAATTTATTCTCACCTTTCTTGTTAATAAACCATTGTTCGGTAAAACTACTTATCCTCGCAAATCCTTCACTAAAGTCTGTCTCGGGAAAATTGTCTTTTAAATCAAAAACTTCGTTGCCCAAGGTGTCAATGCAAATCCACTTGTAACCTTTCTTAATTACTTCTTTTGAAACAAAACAAAGCCCTTCTTTAAAGTCATGAGTTATTAGATAATTTGCTTTCATTTTAATAATGCCCCCTTTGTCTATAAACCCATATTTCCCATTTTCACTTCGGAACTTATATAGTCCATTGCCCTGAGTAAATATTGTCAAGGAAAGTAATGATAGAATGATTGTCAGTCTGATTTTCATTGTCGTCTTAAAATGGCACATAACTTGTTGCTAACCACCACAAACCTTCTCAAAGCATACCAATTTAGATGCAAAAGCGAAAGTTCATTGCGCTTAACGAATATACAAATAAACTACATAAAGTTATGAATATCAGATGCATTTATTGGAAGCAAACAAGACCTAGGCCATTACTATCACATTAAACAGGCACGGAAATCTGTTGGACGTAGTATTTTTTTAATCATTTTTATTCAAAATCGTTAATTCAGAATATCTAAATACTTTTGCTTTTGCCATAGGTTCCTCCATTTCAATCGTTCCATGAGGATAATCCTCATTTTCGTAAAATTGTCCTTTAATTTTTAGTTTATGTTTGTGTGCATCAAAATTAGTAGGCAGTTCTAAGGACTTGTCTGCTGGTTCAATATAAAAATGTAAACTAAGGTAATTTTTGGTAGTATCATTATTTTGATTGTCCTTTGTTTGTATCCAGTTTGGACAGGCACATCCCCATACTGTATATTCAACTTCCAATTGTTCTATTTTGTCAATCAATTTGTTTGTTGAGTCAGAAATTACTCTGTTAGATTTTTGCTCTGTCAGATTTTGAGGGTCTTGTTTAATTGGATTTGAATTACCTTTCTGTGCACAACTATCCAACAATATGCATGTCAATACGAATATAATTGTATTGTTAATTAATTTCATCCTATTTTGTTTTTGTGTTCACAGTTCCGTTTTACATTACGTTTTGCAGCTTGGTAATCGGCCCACCTTTCACAAGGTCGTTTCACCGAAGATAAGACTTAATTTTTAAAAACTATTTGTTGTTTAGTTGCGCTTCTGACTTCGTCGGTCGAAGTGAGATTTGGACTGGCGCTTGCTAGCTGTTATGTGGCGTTTCTTATTTTAATTTATTCTTCAAATCCATTCGTTCGTGTAGGATTCTCGTGATTTCAATCGATTGATCGTCCATTACTCGATAGAAAATTATATGCTTTGAAGTTCTTTTACCTTTCAATTCTGAGTAAATTTCATGATAAACTTTTCCTATTTGAGGTTTTTTAGCGATTGAAGAACACGCATTAAGCAAGAGTTTATAATATTTATCTGCCTGACTTTCAGACCAAGCTTCAACGGTGTGATGCCATATATCGGATAGATCCTTTACGGCATTATTCGTTAACTTAAACTTTGCCATTTATTTTCTGCTTGCTTTTAACATTTTTATATGCTCGTCAGGGTCAAAATCTTCGGCTAAACCACTATTAATACCTTCGTCAATCGCATGACGCAAAGCAATAATTTTCTGTTCCTCTTCTTCAAGTAGTCTTAATCCAGCACGAACTGCCTCACTTGCATTTTTGTAACGTCCTTCTTTTAAAATATTTTGAATAAATTGATCAAAATAACTACCCAAGGTAATTGATGTGTTTTTACTCATAACAACTAATTTTAGCAAACATACCAAATATTGGTATTATTTCAAAATATATTTTGGGAGTTTTTGGGTATGGTTAATCACACACAACGGTTTGCAGCTACCCGAAAGTGGCGATTTAGAAGCACTTCACTTTCAACCAAGCCTAACTTTGATAGAAGTACAAAGCTTGACCTGTCTGCCGAAGTGGCAGCGCAGGCAGATTTAACCACTGAACCGCCACTTTGGGTAGGTATTGTTATGTGCTTTATTTCTTTTCATTCGTCAATATTTGTTCAACCCAAGAAAGTCGTTCTGCAATTTCATTTTTGTCGTTTTCGTAAAATGCCTCTTCTATTTTCTTTAAAATATTATCGGAAGTTAACCAAGTCTTGAATTGTTCAATATTCTTTGTGTTTTTCTCAATGCTGTCGATGTAGTTGTTATCAAATAAATGTTGTCTTTCTTCAAATATATAATTTATCAAATGTTTTGTTGATGAAAAATTGTTATTAGTCTCCCAAACTTTTAAAATCTCAGAAAAGTCAAGGTAGAAGTAAGCTATTGAGTGAAAATAGTCTTTAAATTCCCATTCTGCTTTTTCGCTATTGTCATTTAGTAAATTATTCCAAAGTTCAAGCGTAAAGTCGTTAATGGCTGTCTGTTCGTCAGCGTCCCAAGTTTTCCAATTAACGTCTTCCAGTCTGCTGTAAAGTGTCCAAATGTCATATGGTGTTTTCAGTTCTGCTGTCAATTCTAAAATTCTGGGCAAGTAAAATCTGTAATCATTTTCGTCTCCCCAAGTCAAGATAACTTTTCCAACAAACAATGATAAATCATCGGCAGTCAACTCTCTCAATTTTTTACTCCTTATCTGCTTGTTCCAAGTTTCTAAATCGTCATATAGTGGACTTCCTTCCAATTTTGAAAGTCCTTGATACTTTGCGAAAATGTCGTAAAGTTTCTCGATTGATATTTTTAGTTTGTCGGTCATTTAATATAGCATCTAACGGTTCTCAATTAGGATACGCAGGCTCCTCGGTTGTGGGTGTTCAGCCCGTAGCTTTTAGTTGATGTTATGGGTGCCATTCTAATTTTACCAATATTAACTCAAGTTGTGAATATTGATGAATAAAGTATTTTACTGGAGATTGAGTGCCTATTTTAAAAATAATCTCTTTGCGATTTCTACTCCAGACTGTGTTTAAACAGGGATACATTTCAGTATAATAATCGCTGGGTTTATAACCGATTCCGGTCGGTGGGCGCTGAATAGAGAATATTGTAAAATCATGATATTCTCCGAATTGAATACTCCAAGTGTCATATGGAGAAATGGTGGTGCTGTCAGGATAATGAGTAGCTCCGGATCTTAATGCTTGTCTTAAAATTAAAGTATCCTTATTAATAATTGTGTTAGAATCGAGACTAAGGTTAGTAATATGCCATAAATTAAAATAAATTTCTTCGTCTGAAATTTTTTGAGCCTGAGTTGAAGCGGATTGTAAAAGAATAATCATTAGAGTTAGAAGATATGGAATTGGGAATTTAATATCTTGTCGTTTAGATGAATTTACGTACTTCATTGTTAAAAGAGTAATCTTTTGAATATTACATGTTATTAACCATAACGGTTTGGGGCTATGCGCCGTTCCGAACTTTCACCCAAAAACGACACCTTGAAGTTTAATTATTTTTAAATATACAAAATCGTTTCATCAAAGCAAGATCTCGGAATGGAGTATTAGCCTCTGTTATGCAGCGTTTCCTTCCATTGGTTTTATGTCATTTAATTCTTTCTCCTTTTGATTTTTCTCTTCTTCAAGATCATAATCATCTTGTAGGCCCAACCAAAACTTGGCACTTGTTCCGAAAAATTTGGCAAAACGCAACGCAGTATCAGCAGTTATTCGTCTGTTACCTTTGATTATTTCAGATATGCGTGTTTGTGGAAGATATGTTGCCTTCGCTAAACGATAAGCAGAAATTTCCATTGGAATTAAGAATTCCTCAAGTAGTATTTCACCAGGATGTATATTGCTCAACTTTTCCATAACTTCTTTTTTTAATGGTAATCAACTATTTTAACATCGTAAGAA
>CALQIX020000048.1 GCA_943330745.2 Lishizhenia tianjinensis | reverse complement strand
CAGGTATTTACAATTGGACTGGACCAAATGGCTTCACTTCTAACGTTCAAAATCCTTCAATTCCAAATGCTACTACTTTAGCGAGTGGAACGTATTTCTTATCGATTACTTATAATGGGTTGGCTTGCTCCATTGATACCTCAATTAATGTTGTTGTAAATCCTAAACCCGTTGTTGCTAATGCTGTTGTTACAAATGTAAGTTGTTTTGGATTAAATAATGGAAGTATTGCATTGACAATGAGCCTTGCTGGATCGTATACGTACTCTTGGTCCAATGGAGCTAGTACTGCTTCTATTTCCAATTTAGCTCCTGGGACGTATTCGGTTACCATTACAAATAGCAGTGGGTGTACTCTTGTTTCTAGCTACACAATCACTCAACCACTTATTGTTGGTGCTTCAGCAACTGCCACATCTAATTACAGTGGATTTAATATCAGTTGTTTTGGATTAAGTAATGGCTCAGCAACCGTTACTCCTTCAGGAGGAACCGCTCCTTATACCTATTTATGGTCAACAGGGGCAACAACACAATCCATCACCAATGTGCCAGCAGGAACTTATTCTGTTACTGTAAAGGACGCTAATAACTGTACAAGCCCTGCAACCGTTGTCTTAAATCAACCAACAGCTCTTTCATTAAATCCGGTTGTTTCAGCAAATGTAAATTGCTTTGGCGGTGCCAATGGTACAATTAATATCACAGCCAATGGTGGAGTAACTCCATACACCTACTCGTGGTCAAATGGTTCGGTTCAAGAAGATTTATCTAATCTATCTGCTGGTAATTATGCTGTTACGATTACAGATGGAAATGGTTGTTCTACTATTGGGTCGTATACCATTACTCAACCAACATTGGCTTTATCATTGACACAAACTCAAACAAATGTGAGTTGCTTTGGTGGTGCAAACGGCGCGCTAAACATTACAACTATCGGAGGAACTGCTCCTTATAGCTATGCTTGGTCAAATGGTAGCAATAGTGAAGATTTGTCGAATATTACTGCCGGAACATATTCTCTGACAATCACTGATTCAAAAGGATGTCAAACAACGGGCACCTTTACTATCTCTCAACCTGCACAACCAATTAGTCAAACAAGTATCATTGGAAATGTTCTTTGTTTTGGTGGAACTTCAGGTGCTATTAATATTTCAATTCAAGGTGGAACACCAGCATATTCCTATAGTTGGTCAAATGGCCCGACCACTCAAGACATTTCAGGGTTAACAGCAGGGGTTTATTCTGTGGTGATCACCGATGCAAATGGATGTACAATCAATCAATCATATACCGTCACACAACCCGCTCTTGCCCTTAGTAACTCTGGTTCTGTAACACCTGTTTTGTGTAATGGTGGCGCTGATGGGAGCATCAGTACGATTACCCAGGGTGGCACTGCGCCTTATTCCTATAGTTGGTCAAATGGAGCTACTACTGCAAATCTTGTGAATTTACCTGCAGGTACTTATACGCTTACCGTAACGGATGCTAACGGATGTCAAACAACATCTACTTTTCAAGTAACACAACCCTTGCAACCAATTACCCTCACTGAAACACACATTGATGTAGCTTGTAATGGTGGGAATAATGGGGCTATTAATTTATCCATCACAGGAGGAACGGCACCCTATTCATTTGCTTGGAGCAACGGTTCCATTTCTGAAGATATTACTAGTCTACTAGCCGGAACATATTCTGTTAATATGACCGATGCCAATGGGTGTACCCAAACAAGTACTATTAGTATTACTCAGCCAGCTCCACTTACATACAGCGGTAGCGTAACTAATGTTCTGTGTTTTGGTGGAACAACTGGAAGCATCAATGGAATACCTACTGGCGGAACACCTCCCTATAGCTACACATGGTCTAATGGACAAACATCAGAAGATATTTCTAATTTAATTGCAGGGAATTATTCCATTACCACAACCGATGCTAACGGATGTTCAATCCTAACTAATTTTACAGTAACCCAACCTATTTTACCTGTTCAAGTTAGTGCTACACAAACTAGTGTTTCGTGTGCTGGTGGAAATAATGGTACAATTGATCTAAGCGTTTCAAATGGTACTGCTCCATACTCATACTTGTGGAACAACACAGCAACTTCAGAAGACTTGACAAACCTAACTAGTGGAACCTATTCTGTTGATGTAACTGATGCTAATGGGTGTAGTGCTCAATTAAGCATTATTATCACTGAACCCTCTAATCCTATATCTCTTAGTACAACCCAATTCAATGTGCCGTGTTTTAGTCAAAGCACAGGAAGTGTTGATTTGAGTATTAACGGTGGTACCGCCCCATTCGCCTACACTTGGTCAAATGGACAAACAACACAAGACATCGCTGGCTTAGCTGCAGGGATTTACTCTGTTTCGGTTAGCGACACCAATGGATGTTCTGCCACAACTTCAGTGACTATTTCTCAACCAAACGCCCCATTAACACTCACCGAAACACACCAAAATGCTCTTTGTCTCTCTACACAAACGGGAGCTATCGATCTTAGTGTAACGGGTGGTACCCCTGGTTTTATTTATTTGTGGAGTAATGGTGTGACTTCTCAAGATCTTAATAACCTTGCAGCAGGATCATATGCTGTTACCGTTACAGACGCCAATGCATGTACCCAAAGTTTAACAATACTAATAACCGACCCATCCAATAATTTAACCCTTTCAGAAACACATCAAAATGTAGCTTGTTTTGGTGGTTTAACCGGTAGTATTAATTTAACAATTAGTAGCCCAAATCCAATCACTTCAATTGTGTGGAGTAATGGTGCGGGAAGTGAAGATATTTCAGGGATTGCTGCTGGAAATTATTTTGTCAACGTTACTGATTTAAACGGATGTACTTCATTCCTTGCTGTTACTATTACCCAACCAACTGCTCCGCTAACTGCTAATGCTACCGTTTCCAATGTTGCTTGTTTTGGACAAACTAACGGTGGAATAAACCTAACAGTAACCGGTGGAACAGCTCCTTATGTATATGCTTGGTCAAATGGATCTACCAATGAAGATATTGGCAATTTAGCCGCAGCAAACTACTCAGTAGTGATTACTGATGCCAATGGATGTACAACTAATTTTAGTGCAACTATTACCGAACCTGCCTCCCCTATCACAGCAAGTAGCACTCAAACGGCTGTTTCTTGCTTTGGTGGAAACAATGGTAGTATTGACCTATCTGTCTTTGGAGGGGTTGCTCCTTATGCTTATAGCTGGAATAATGGCGCTACTACCCAAGATTTATCTTCTATCTCTGCCGGTAACTACTCCGTTGTAATTCAAGATGCTAGTGGATGTAATCTACCCTTGAGTATTACAGTCTCTCAACCGGTTTTGCCCCTCACTAATACAGCCCTTATTTCCAATGTAAATTGTGCTGGAAATAATACAGGTACAATCAATTTGTTTGTAAACGGTGGTACTGCCCCTTACTCCTTTTCTTGGAATAATGGAAGTGCTTCAGAAGACTTGATTAATGTCGCTGCAGGAGTTTATTCAGTGATAATTACAGATGCAAATGGATGTACAACCTCTGGAAACTACCAAATCACTCAACCATCTACCCAATTAACAGCCTCTATAGCTGTAACCAATGTGATTTGTCACAACGGAGCAACTGGTACCGCTACCGTTACTGCTACGGGTGGAACCGCTCCTTATGTTTATACTTGGTCAAATGGACAAAATACTTCGTTTATTGATAGCCTATTAGCAGGAAATATCAGCCTTAGCATTACAGATGCTGGTGGTTGTACCGCTAATTTAAATGCATTCATTTCGCAACCCGCTCCTGTTGTTGCAACGACAACAAACACCAATAATTTGTGTTATGGTCAAAGTGCAGGAAACATCAGTGTGGTAGCAAATGGAGGCGTAGCACCGTACTCCTACCTATGGAATACTGGTTCGACCTTAACCTTTATCAATAATTTACCCGCCGCACCTTATTTTGTGCAAATAACCGATGGAAATGGGTGTACCACCACTTTCTCTGATACCGTTTACCAACCCGCCAATTCAATTACTGTTGCTTCAACAGTGGTGGATAACATTTGTTTTGGACAAGCCAATGGTGCAATTGATATTACAATCTCTGGTGGATCAGCTCCTTATCAACATTTGTGGAACACAGGCCTTGTAACAGAAGATTTAACAAACCTACTTGCCGGACAATATACCGTTACGGTAGTAGATAACAGCGGGTGTTTATTGATGCAAACCATTGCCGTAAATCAACCCCTTGGCCCTATTACTATTATTGGTAATAGTACCGCAGCAAGTTGCGCCACAACTAGTACTGGAGCAATTGACGTTACGGCAAGTGGACCAAATAGCCCTTTTACATACTTATGGAGCAACGGGTCTACCAACGAAGACCAAATCAATTTAGCTGCTGGAAATTACGCACTCACTGTTACAAATGCCAATGGATGTACAACCACTGCTTCATTTGTAATTACAGAGCCACTGCCAATAATTACTGCTGCAACCTTGCAGCAAGTCTCTTGTTTTAATGCTTCCAATGGCGCCATCAATCAAACACTGTCTGGTGGTACAGCTCCCTACTCCTACAACTGGTCAAACGGACAAACCACTGAAGATTTATCCAATATTCCAAGTGGATCCTATTCCGTTACTATTACCGATGCTAATGGTTGTTCAACACTTGCTTCATACACCATTAACCAACCTACAAATTACTCCGTGAGTTTGTCTCCGCAAAATGTATTGTGTTTTGGGGGGAATTCAGGACAAGTTTTCTCAACCGTTACCGGTGGTACAGCTCCCTACACCTATTTATGGAATAGTGGCGCTAACACTCCTAGCTTGAGTGGATTAACTGCTGGGAATTATACACTAACCGTTTTCGACAACAACGGTTGCTCCACTTCCGCCAATACATCCTTGTCTCAACCTGCTTTTGCAACCTCACTCACAGCTGTTGTTACCAATGAATCGTGTGCAAACACCCCAACAGGTGCAATCAACTTAACGGTAAATAGCCCGACTCCAGGATTTACTTACTTCTGGAATAATGGAGCTGCAACACAAGATATTACTACCATTACCGCCAATCTTTATGCCGTTACTGTTACAGATAACAATGGCTGCGTTACAACTGCTTCCTTCCAAGTTGGAGCCGCTTCCGCTATTACAGCCTCTGCTATCATTACCCCTGTAGATTGCTTTGAAAATGCCACAGGTGCTGTTAATCTCTCCGTAGCTGGTGGGGCACCTTCTTACTCCTTTAACTGGAGTAATGGCGCTACTACCGAAGATATTACAAACCTAACTGCTGGGCTGTACTTTGTGACTATAACCGATCAAAATAACTGCTCTCAAGGTGCGTCATTCAACGTAACACAACCCAATGATAGTCTACAACTTGCTGGATTAATGATTCCCGTGAGCTGTGCCGGAGGTTCCAATGGAGGTATAGACCTAGTAGTTTCTGGAGGAACAACCAACTATTCCTATGCGTGGAGTAATAATACGTTTGGACAAGACCTTGTAAATGTTGCTGCTGGAAATTATTCTATTACAGTTACCGATTTTAATGGTTGTAACAAAACGGAAGTGTTCAACGTCGCGCAACCCGTTGTGCTAAGTCTTGTTGCAGATATTGTAAATGTAACTTGCTTTGGTGGAAACAACGGAAGCATTGACATAACACCTACCGGTGGAATTGAAAATTACACAATCAGCTGGTCAAACGGTATTAATACTGAAGATATTTCCAATTTAACGGCCAATAATTATCAAGTCAATATTACCGATAATAATGGGTGTACTTTTGATTCAATTATAACGATAACTCAGCCTCTAACTGCTACTAGCCTATCTTTAGTTGCTACAAACGTATCGTGTTATGGAGGAAATAATGGCGCCATTGACTTAACAATTACCGGAGGAACACAACCCTATACAATCAATTGGAGTAATGGGCAAATTACAGAAGATATTCAAAATCTAATTGGTGGAATATACACCGTAACTGTCGTTGATTCCAACGGATGTACTACTACAGGAACAATTAACATAAATACACCGCTTGCACCGATTACTTTTAGCGCAACTACACAAAATGTGACGTGTTTTAATGGAACCAACGGTCAAATAAACCTAAGCGTATCCGGTGGAACAGCTCCCTACACCTATCTTTGGTCAAATAATGCAACAACACAAGATTTAATGAACGTAGTTGCTGGAAGTTATTCCGTAACAATTACCGATGATGCCGGATGTACAAGTGTCGGAAGTTATGTGATCACTCAGCCCGCTTCGGCAATCAATATTACCAACAACATAACTCCCGTTTCCTGTTACGGTGGAAATAATGGAGCTATTAATCTAACCATTAACGGTGGTGTTCAACCCTATAACATTCTATGGTCAAATAATTCTATTACAGAAGATCTTACTAATCTAACTGCTGGAATTTATACCGTTACTATTACCGATGCAGCGGGTTGTTCTTTAAATCCTTCCTATACCGTTGCGCAACCATTTGCTCCACTCTCATTAACGGCGAATCTAAATACCGTTTCTTGTTTCGGTGGAAACAATGGCGCAATTGATATCACAACACTTGGAGGAACTCCTGCTTACACCTATTCTTGGTCTAATAACTCCTCAAACGAAGACATTCAAACATTGAGTGAGGGTAGTTACTCATTAACCGTTACAGATGCCAATGGGTGTCAACTAGACACTGCCTTAGCTATTTCACAACCCATAATCCTTTCAGCTTCTTCTACCAACTCCAACGTGCCTTGCTTTGGGGATGCAACAGGTGCTATTAATCTAAACGTAATTGGTGGTGTATTCCCCTATGACTTTGCTTGGGACAACGGTTCTATTACGGAGGATTTATCTTTAATCCCTGCGGGAGCTTACTCTGTTGTAATTACAGATGCAAATGGGTGTGTATTGAACTTTGCTACAAATATATCTCAACCGGCTCAAGCAATTACTGCAACAGAAACTCATCAAAATGTACTTTGCTATGGGGCCAATAATGGATCCATTAATTTAACCGTTACTGGTGCTACTCCTGCCTACTCCTATTCTTGGAGCAATGGAGCAAATACTCAAGATATTGCAACACTTATCGCAGGAACTTATACCGCAACAATAACAGATGCCAATAACTGTGTGCTTGTGTTTCCTGTTACAATTACTCAACCTAGTGCTCCGTTAACACTCCAAAATACCATTACCAACGTACAATGTACGGGTGAATCAAGTGGAGCAATTGACATCACTGTTGTTGGTGGAACTAGTCCGTTTACCTATTTTTGGAATACAGGTGCTACAACACAAGATTTAGTAGGCGTTCCTATTGGTCAATATACCCTTGCTGTTACTGATGCTAACAACTGTGTAACTTCAAACATCTTTGTTATCACTCAACCAGCATCTGCTTTATCGGCAACTTTTATTTCAACTGACGCAACCTGTTTTGGACTTGCTAATGGGTCCATTTTAGTTACTCCAGCAGGTGGAACCGTTCCTTATACTATCACTTGGCCAGATGGATCTAACGGAAACTCACAATCAAATCTCCCTGCAGGAAACTACCCAATTCAAGTAACTGATGCAAATGGATGTCAAGTAAATCTTCAAGTAATTATAACGCAGCCTGAAGAAATAATTACTGATTTTACCTACGATATTTCTAGCGGTTGTGCACCATTAACCGTTACATTCAACAATACTTCGCAAGGTAGCGCCACTAATTGCGTGTGGAGCTTTGGAAATGGTATCACTGACCCGAATTGCGGAAGTGCAACCTATACATTTAATAATGAAGGATGCTTCAATATTACTCTTACAAATACCGCCGCTAATGGTTGCTTTGGTTCGTTAACCATTGATAGCGCTATATGCGTTACCTCTGGTCCTCAAGCTGATTTTTCCACAACCTTAGCCTCTGATATCTATTACTCAGGTAATGTTACTTTTAATAACCTTTCTTTCGGTGCAACCGATTACACCTGGATCTTCGGTGATGGAACTCCTTACAATACCGAATTTAGCCCAAATCACTCATACCCCGTTCAATTTGCCTCTACCTATGAAGTGATTTTGATCGCAGCAGATTCTAATGGATGTATCGATACAGCCGTTAACATCATTCAAATTAATGAAGACTTTAGCGTATATATTCCTAATACAATCACCATTGACGGAAATGATATCAACGAATCTTTCATTCCCGTATTTACAGATTACTCCCAAATTAAAAAATATCGCCTCGTTATTTATGACCGATGGGGTGAACTTATCTGGCAATCTACTGACTACAACGAACCTTGGGACGGGAGAGCTTTTGGGAAAAATTGCCAAGATGGAATTTATACCTGGAAACTAATCTATGAAGATGTTAAACTCGGAAATCGTATCATGGTCGGTCATGTTACTTTATTGAGGTAATCCATTTATGTGCTCTATGTATTGGTGATGT
>CALQIX020000047.1 GCA_943330745.2 Lishizhenia tianjinensis | reverse complement strand
TGCATTCAAACAGGAGACATAATTGAAATCAAATTGGAAAATGCCATATTAATTTTTAGAATTGTAAGCATTGAAAATAAATCACTTATGAAACTCGAAAATAGTGAGTTCAAATACTATGAGAAATATTAAAATGGCTATAACATCAACTAAAAGCCACGGGCTGAACAACCAAATCCAAGAGGCCCGCGTCTCCTAGTTGAGAACCGTTAAAAGCAATCGAATTCTATGCAAAATCTGACTCAAATATTAAACAAGGATAAAAACCAAAGAATTATCAATGGAATAATTTTTCTATTCCTTCTTGTTTGGATAATAGCCAAATTAAAGTATGTCAATTATGCAAGTGGTTTAATGGTGCACTATAAGTATGATCTGCTTAAATTGATTGCTTTAATTTATTTGGCTCAAACAATCTTAAACAAACCTTGGATTAATTCCATAACAATAAGTATTTATTTGATATTGATAGGATACGTCCTGTTCACTTACATTTATTCCTACTTTGACGAGAATGATTTTTACATGCATAAAGAAGATGGTGTTTTAATAAAATCATGGGGGACTTTCGTCAAATTGTCAATACTATTTTTTATTCTATGGTTTACGATAAAAATAAGGCCAATTAAAAACAATGCTTCTAACTTGCGTTATGGCGCCGGCCCTCAAATATCACTTCGAAACAATGAATAATTTGAAAGAAATAAATATTAACTTCGGAGAAACGATTTATTTAAATGTCTTTACGGGCTTTAAGCGGCAACCCGTTAACATCAATTAAAAAAGATAAAAATGGATACAAGAAAAAATTATTGGTTTTTAGTTTTCATTCTCATTTCTTTTTCATGTAGCAAGGAAAGAGAAGATATTACCCAATTTGCACCAACTTCAAAGGAAGTCTATCCAACTGATACCATTTTGCAGGGTGTCAAAATCAAAAAAGCGATGATTATCATTGCTCACGATGATGATATGTCAGCAATGTCAGGTACAATTTCTAAACTAAACAAAGAAGGCTGGGAAATTAATGTTCTAAGTTTCCACAAAGATACTAAACGAGACAAAGCACAAAAAACAGCTTGTAGAACAATTTTAGATAGTGTAATATTCTTTGACTTGAATTATTCGCAATGGCGATTGGACTTAAACGAACGGAAACAGGAAGAATTATACCTACCGATTCAAAAAGAAAAGCATTCAGTAATATTTAATCAAAAGATCGTTGAAGCAGAATTAATAAAAAAAATTAACAATTTTAATCCATCTGTTGTTTTTACTCTTGACAATAAGATTGGTGCCTACGGACATCCCGAACATGTATTCATTAGTCAATTAGTATTGGACTTGGCTCAATCAAAACAAATTTCGATTTCTTATATTTATCAAAGTGTTTATACTCCTCACATGACTGAAAGTATTATGTTGCGACATTCTAAAAGAATGATAGAATGGGGTTTTAAAGGAGATAGCTGGGAAATAGCAAAGAAAACATATAAAGTAAAGGGAATGCCTAAACCAACAACACAAATTTATATTACAAGTGAAGCAAACGAGAAAATGAAATACTTAACTTCTTACAACGAACGTGAAAGAAAAACAATTGGTTTTTATATTCCTGCTTTTGAGGAATATTCTGCCAATGAGTATTTTAAAGTATTTGATAGGGAGTTTTTTAATAGGATAAAAATAAACTAAGACTAACAGAAGCGACCCAATAGGCGTGGTTAACATGAGTGCTGCTTCGCGGTAGTGCTCCGAAAACAGTTAAATGATAATCGAAAGTATGGTTCTCCGCATCAATCCTGATAGCTATCTGGATGGTGAAAACCGCTACCTTCGCCAAGTCCGATTTATGTATAAATAATCAATAACTAAAAAATGATCAAAATAATTCTACATTTCAAGAACAACCGAATTCTATATTTGGCAATAAGCTTTACGATAATTTTTTTCTTGTACATAACATTCATTCTGGCTCCATTTAGTAACTGTTTCAAACTTGAAAAGGGTGCAAATTCATTAGGTGTTTCCTTTTCTTACAGCATAGAGTTGGTAAAGAATTTCTTTGAATTAAGGAATAAGGAACAACTTTTATGTTACAGCGAATTTCTTCAAATTTGGGACGTGATTTTTGCATTTGTTTATACTTTGATGTACACATCTTGGATTATATACTTCTTTCAAAACAAGCGTCTATTTTTGATTGCTCCTATTCTTTGTATGATTGCCGATTGGGCAGAGAATTACCTTGAATTATTGATGCTAGAAACCTATTTAAATTCAAGTTCAATATCCGAATTATTAGTTTCAATAGGATCTGGAATTAACTCGTTTAAATGGATACTATCAAGTATTACTTTTCTGATAATCTTGGTTGGAATAATAATTAAATTAAAAACATTTCTAACAAAACCTAAACTAAAATGAATAAAATTGTAGTAACCGCAACAATACATGCGACTATTGAAAAAGTTTGGGATTGCTATACCAATCCAACTCATATCGTTAATTGGAATTTTGCCGACCCAAGTTGGCATTGCCCAAGAGCCCAAAACAATATGCAAATTGGTGGTATGTATAAAGCAAGAATGGAGGCTAAGGATGGCAGTTTTGGTTTTGACTTTGAAGCAGTTTATACCGAAATCAATGAAGGGAAACGTTTTACTTTTGAATTTGGTGGTAGAACTTCTACATATGAATTTAACGAATCAGGAGCGGATACATTGGTAAGCATAACTTTTGATCCTGAAACAGAAAACTCGATTGAACTACAGAAAAATGGTTGGCAATTAATTCTGAATAACTTTAAACATTACACAGAAAATGAAGCAAAATAAAACAACACTTGCTTTATGGTTTCATTCTATAGATGGTAAATTAGAACATGTTACTTCTTATTACAAACTTATTTTTGGAGACAATTTTTCTTCAAGTAATGCAATTCCTTTAGGAGAAACACCTGGTGGCTATACTGAAATGGGAAATATCAAATTATTCGACCAGGACTATTTGATTATGTCAACCGCCATTGAGCACCATAAATTCAATGATACGTTTGCTATTATGATTCATTGTAACGACCAAAAAGAAATAGATGCGTATTGGAATTATTTCACCAAAGAGGGTAAAGAATCTCAATGTGGGTGGTGTAATGATAAATTTGGCTTGCGCTGGCAAATCATCCCTAAAAATATGGGTGAGCTTATGCGAAAACCTAATGCTGGAAGCGTCATGATGAAACAGACAAAAATAGTTATTGACGAATATGATCAATTTGAAAAATCTAAGTAGAAAATTCTAAAAATAAAAGTTAATAATCATCATGAAACTAATCCCTACCCTTTTCGCACTAGTAATTTTTCACATCTTATGCCTCGGTTTGAATGCGCAAGATAATCCTAGAGATATTAAAAAACTATACAATCCCAATGCAGATGCAAAAACAGATATTACTAATGCCATAGCAATTGCAAAGAAAGAGAACAAACATGTTTTTCTACAAATTGGCGGTAACTGGTGTGGCTGGTGCATCGCTTTTGATAAAAAAGTAAATGAAAATGAGGAACTAAAAAAAATCTTGAACGACAATTATGTAGTGTATCACTTGAATTATAGCAAGGAAAACACCAATAGTGAGATATTGAAAGAGTTAGGTTTTCCACAACGATTCGGGTTTCCAGTATTTGTTATTCTTGATTCCGAAGGAAATCGTTTACATACACAAAATAGTTCCTACCTCGAAGAAGGCAAAGGGCATAGTATCGAAAAGGTAAAAGAATTTTTATTAAGCTGGACCGTAAAAGCCTTAAAACCTGACACATATAAAAACTAAGTTTTCTACTTGTGGAATAACAATCAAAATGTAAAAATTCATTTTTAATCATCTTAAGCGTCGAATTTATCAAGGCTTTTTTATGTTAAAAACTATGTGGATAGAAGTTAAATGCATGTAATTTTTAATTTCCGAAAAATTCTATTTTTGATATATAAATCCGAACTGTGAAAAATAGATTAATATATGTTTTTACCCTTGTTTGTACCTTCAGTATAAATGCTCAAAATTTACTTAACAACGGTACTTTTGAATTTGGAGGCTCGGGATATGGTTTCTGGGTAGATGGACAAGGATATATTGGATTAAGTTCACCGTATTCAGGAACAACATCAGCTGGAAATTATGCCTTTGTAGCGAATCCTCAGCAACTAAACACATTAAATTTCTCTTCGTCTTCAGATCATACTTCTGGTGCAGGAATCATGATGGTGATTGATGGCAACACAACAGGTGGTCAACAACGATTTTGGAAAGCAGGCGATAATGGTGGCGGAATTTGTAATTTACAGGTTGGACAATCCTATGAATTTAGTTACTGGGTTAAAACGGTCTCCAATAGCATTGCCGGAAATTCAGAATTGGCAGATATTCGAATATCAATTAATAATGCATCTACCGTATCCTTAGCTTTTGGCACTACCTTAGCCCCTATTCCTAATTTTGGATGGAAACAAGTACGTTATACCTTCACCGCAACAAGTTCTTGTGTTAACCTTGAGTTGTATAACGAGAATACCAGTGCGATCGGTAATGATTTTGCCATTGATGATGTGGTATTGAAAAAAAACAATGTTCCTTTACATTTTTCTTATTCCGTAACACCCATAAATTGCTCGGAAGAAAATTCAGGAATGATCGTAATTTATCCCATTGGAGGTCAACCACCCTATTTGTTTCAAATTAATGGTCAACAACCCCAAGCAATTACGAATGATACCGGTATTTTTCAATATGTTGAGCCAGGCACATATACCATCGGACTCATGGATGCAAATGGTGTGATTGATTCTGTTCAACAGGTAATTGTTTCACCGATTTCTCCCATTGAAATCAATCCTACAGATACATCTGTGTGTCCAAATACCGCTTTGATCTTTCAAGCGACTGGTGGCGCGAATTACCAATGGATTACATCACCAAATGATCCGGAACTATTAATCACGAATCTCGATTCAATACAAATATCTCCAAACAATTCTACTACTTACACAGCGACTTCGACTATTCCAAATTTGAATAGCATTTATAACGGAGATTTCGAAGCTGGAAATAATGGTTTCGTTACCGATTATACTTTTTATGCGCCTTCTAATCCAAGCGGTGTGCAACGGGGATATGGTGTAGTAACCAACCCTAGTAATTGGTTTCCTACTTTTAATGCGTGTATTGATCATACGCTAGGAAATGGATTTGGAAAAATGTTAGTCGTTGATGGTTCCACTTACAACTTGGGAACGGATGAGTTTTGGAGCCAAACAGTTGCAGTGGAACCGAATAAAAATTACGTATTTAGTTTTTGGGTATCTTCTTTGACTGCTTTAAATTTAGCTCAAATTAAAACACAAATTAATGGAATTGATTTAGGAACTTATTCTGTTTTAACTCAAAATTGTGCTTGGAATCAGATTTCATACAATTGGAATTCAGGAGCTAATTTGGTGGCAACGATTAGCTTGTTTGACCTTAATTATCAAGGAAATGGAAACGATTTCGCAATAGATGATATTTCATTAAGAACAACCAGTGTGTGTTCTGCAGAAGTAACAGTAACCATGGCTACAGCCAATCCAAATTATGGATTAGCTTATCCTACAAATATTTGTGTTAATGAAGGGTTGGTTTCTCCGGTCTTAGGACCAGATTTTGTTTCGGGAGGAATCTTTAATGTAATACAACCAGGAATTAATATTGACAATCTAACCGGTGTATTAAATCCAGCGGGTTCTATTCCTGGTACATATGAATTAACCTATACCGCTTCAATTTGCGGTGTTTTTGTACCAGATACGCATGTGGTTGTAATTAGACCGTTGCCAACTTTAATTGAATTAACGGGAGGAGATTATAACTGTTCAAACCATGAATTTAATTCCTTGAATTTATTAGTTACGGGAAGTCCCAATTTTTCAGTGAGTTATTCATTAGACGGAGTTTTACAAGAGTTGACTGGTGTTACGAATACATTTGTTTCCTTGGGAAATACACCAGGTGTATATGTATTAGATTCATTAAGTGATGCTTTTTGTACCAATTCCATTAGTGGAACTCAAACGATTTCATTAGCAGATGCTCCGATTATACCCGAAATTCTGGGAGACAGCAACTTTTGTTTGAACTCAATCATTCAACCCCTTTCTATAACCAACGTTACCAACGGAATTCGCTGGTATTCCAATGCTGCTTTAACCAATTATTTGGGTGATTACAGCGAATTATTACCTAGTAATCAAACCACACAAACGTATTATGCTACCCAAACTTTGAATAATTGTGAGAGTTTACCAGACTCTTTTACCGTTTATATTTCAACTTGCAATATTGAAATCCCTACTGCTTTTACTCCAAATAATGATGGCACCAATGATGTTTGGACAATTGCTGGACTGGATACCCAATTCCCAAAAAATAGAGTAAAAATATATAATCGATGGGGCGAATTATTATTTGAATCGTTACAAGGCACCTACTCGAGTAAACCATGGGATGGAACATACAAAAGTTCATTGCTCCCAGTATCGACCTATTATTACGTGATAGAATTATCTGATGATGATACCTATGATCCCTTGAATGGAATTGTATCAATCATATTAAAAAAATAATTATGAAAAAGATACTTTTTGCTTTCATTATTCTATGTGGTTTAAATGTTAATGCGCAACAGTTACCTCAGTTTACTCAATTTATGAATAACACATCGCTTTATAATCCTTCGATGATGTCAATGCATGAAAAAACTATTATCACAGCCGGAGGGAGATGGCAAATGCTTGGATTTGGATCAGAACCTCGAACTGCATTTATAAATGGGCAAACAAGAATAAAGCGAAAATCGGGATATTCCATAAATCCTGCCTTAAGAATAAGTGAAGAAAACAGTGGGAACGATACGGTGAGAAAATTAAAATTGGCACATTATGCCGGAGGTCAAATGCTTTTTGATAGTTATGGTGCGTTTAACAGAACGAGTATCAATGGTTGTTATAGTGTGGGGGTTAATTTGAATGAGGATTGGAAATTATTGGCGGGTTTAAAAGTGGGTTATTCTAATTTTGGTTTTGATATGACTAAAGCGCAAGTCGCCGGAAATGTAGATCAAGAATATGATGCTTATGTTGCCAACGGAACCAAACGAAATTCCTTCGATTTAGGTGCTGGTTTCACTTTGGTTACTAAACGTTTTTTTCTTGGATTTGCAGCCAATCAATTTACTAAAACAGCTTTTGACCTCAACACTTCCAATAGTTATTTTGATCAACGCATGCATTGGAATTTACTTACAGGTTATACATATAATATACCTGGTATCGTTGAACTTCAGGGCATGATATTAATGAAAAAAATGGCCCCATCTCCCCTTTCCATTGAATTGGCGATGAAAGCAAGTCTTCCTAATAATGTTTGGGTAGGTATGCACTTCCGTAATCGTTCCTCCCTTGGTTTTATGGCAGGTTTTTTAATCAATGAATCGTTTCAATTAGGTTATTCAATCGAACTGAATACGAATCGCTTGATTTCATTCAATAATGGTGGACATGAACTAATTTTAAGTTATCAATTTGGGAACTAAATTATTTTCTCTTTTATTATTTCATTCGCTATTTTTCATTCAGGTTTTCAGTCAATTCCAACAATTTTCTGCTCCCATGCGAATTGAGGGTTTTGATAACACAGAGGAATCGGCCCCCTTGTATGATAAGCGGACGAAACAATTATTTTTTGTTCGGACTTATATACGATTAAGCGCCTCAGCAAACCAGTTCGATCAAGAAAGTTGGTACGGGAATTTTGAATCTCCATACAATACAATAAAACATCCTTTTCAACTTGATTTTATTAAGAACAAACAAAACCAAGTCATTTGCGGAATTAGCGCAGATGGTAATAGGGTATATTGTTATCATTCGAAAGATATAAAAGGATCATCAGCTGGGCTCTATGTATATGATCGCATTCAAAATAGACTAGAGAATCCTAAAGAAATTAAAATTCAAGGATTGGAAATGAAGGGTAAGAATATTGGATTTTTTATGCACAAAGAGGAAAAGACATTATTGATCTCATATCAAGGTGAAAATTCAAAAGGCGAAGAAGACCTTTACTTATCTACCTACAATGATAATACTTGGACTAATCCAGTATCACTTGGGGATAAAATTAATACAACTGGTTACGAAATAAGCCCGTATTTTAGTGATAACAAAGATACTTTGTATTTCGCATCTAATGGAAGGACAGATAGTTATGGCGGTTCTGATATTTATTTTTCAGTAAAATTAAAAAATAATGATTGGTCCATACCTCAAAATTTAGGACCAACAATCAATACTAATCATTTTGAAGCCTATTTGATCCCTATAGAAAAGGGGTTTTTATGGTCGTCAAATAAAGATGGTAATTACGCAGACTTATATTTTAGTGAGCTAATGCCATATCAACCCCTTCAAATTGAATATACCAAAAAAGATGTTACTACTTTTCAAGGATTTAATGGTGAAATTAAACTAACGATCAAATCGGGTTATCCACCGTATACTTTTGAATGGTCGACAGGTGGAATTTCTAACGATTTATTTCAGTTACGAGCGGGTAAATATTCAGTTCAAGTTACGGATTCTAAAAAGCAAACGGTAAATTTAACCATTCAGATTACTCAACCAGAATTACCTTTGGATAGTGTTTTACATTTTCCTGAAATTCAATATAAGCGTGATAGTTGGGAATTCGTAAATGACAGTACCTGTTCTTCGTATGATTCATTAAATCAAATCATTAC
>CALQIX020000046.1 GCA_943330745.2 Lishizhenia tianjinensis | reverse complement strand
CCTTGATTCGCAGGAATAATTACACTCGATGAAGCAGTTGGTGTTGCGGTTGCTACTGTATAGTTTGTTCCATCGTATGCATACCAGTTTGATGCCGTTGTCCAATCTGTACTTGATGCTCCTCGCCATACTGCACTTCCTGCTGTTGGGT
The DNA here is from genome assembly GCA_943330745.2 of Lishizhenia tianjinensis. GTDB lineage: Bacteria > Bacteroidota > Bacteroidia > Flavobacteriales_D > Crocinitomicaceae > UBA952. The sequence goes on along the minus strand of CALQIX020000046.1, from coordinate 9,854 downwards.
TAGAAGCTAAAGTAGGGGTATTTACCGTTATAGTGGTTGACAATCCTGCTGTAGTTGTGCTACATGGACCAGTTCCATTCACAATTTGTACCCAATAATTCGTTGAAGAACTTGGTGAAGCTGAAAGTGTTGAAGAAGTTGCTCCAGAAATAGGATTCGTACCCACAACAGAACCTGTTCCCCATTGGTAATTTGCACCAACTCCTAATGTTCCACCAACAGCGGTTAAGGTTGTACTTGCTCCTAAACATATTGATAAACTTCCAGTAATTGATGAAGGATTCACTGAAGGTTGGTTTACTATCACTGTCACAACGTTACTATTAACCGAAGAACAAACACCGCTCGAAACAACTGCACGATAGTAAGTTGTGGCAGACAATGCGGCAGAGGTATAGTTTGCAGTAGTTGCACCCGTTCCCGTTGTAACATTAGACCAACCACTTGTTCCATTTGCTGATTGCTGCCATTGAATCGTTCCTGTTTGACCAGTTAAAGTTAAAGATGCTGTTTGGTTGTAGCAAATTGTTTGATCTGAACCAGCCGTTCCTGCTACCGATGTAGGATTTACTGTTACAGTTACAACATTACTATTAACTGAAGAACAAACACCGCTAGTAACTACCGCACGGTAGTAAGTTGTAGCAGATAATGCAGCAGAAGTATAACTTGTAGTTGTTGCGCCCGTACCCGTTGTAACATTTGACCAACCACTTGTTCCATTGGCTGATTGTTGCCATTGAATAGTTCCAGTTTGACCAGTTAAAGTTATGGATACTGTTGCGCCAGAGCAAATTGTTTGATTTGATCCAGCTGTTCCTGCTACCGATGTTGGATTGACTGTTATAATTACAACATTAGAATTAACAGAAGAACAAACTCCGCTGGTAACTCCTGCACGATAGTAAGTTGTAGCAGATAATGCAGCAGAGGTATAGTTTGTAGTTGTTGCGCCTGTTCCAGTTGTAACATTTGACCAACCACTTGTACCATTTGCTGATTGCTGCCATTGAATCGTTCCAGTTTGACCCGTTAAAGTTAAGGCTGCTGTTGCGCCAGAACAAATTGTTTGATCCGAACCAGCGGTTCCTGCTACCGATGCAGGATTTACTGTTATAGTTACAACATTAGAATTAACCGAAGAACAAACACCGCTAGTAACTACTGCACGGTAGTAAGTTGTAGCAGATAATGCAGCAGAAGTATAGCTTGTAGTTGTTCCACCCGTACCCGTTGTAACATTTGACCAACCACTTGTACCATTGGCTGATTGTTGCCATTGAATAGTACCTGTTTGACCTGCTAATGTTAAGGAAGCCGTTGAACCAGAGCAAATTGTTTGATTTGAACTAGCTGTTCCAGCAACCGATGTTGGATTTACTGTTACAGTAACTGGTGTTAATGAGGAATTACAAGGAGAGATAATATAATTGTAAGTTAATACAACATATACTTGAAAAGCAGCCGATGCTGTACAAATATTGTTGACACTCGCTGTTGATTGAAAATTGAAATTTATTGTACCGTTCGCAGCCCAAGAATTAATATTTGCTGCTGTTAAAGAATAGGTATTGCTCCAATAAGTAGCAGAACATTGTATACCTGTGTAAACTCCCGTCGCAACACTTCCCGTTTCACTTGAAATATCAACGGTTTCTGATGATAGGTCAAGATCACCTATGAGATAAACAGTTAAGGTGCCGTTTCCTGACGCCCCGGTTGGTGTTGATGGCACTGTAATTGAAACCGCGCCTCCTGTCGTGTAGGTTGCTGTAACAGGTGATGTGTAAGAAAATGTTTGAATATTTGCCCCCTGACGCACATAATATGTCGTGTTTGCGCTGAGACTAGGGGTTGTGTAAGTAGTTCCAGTTCCTAGTAGGTTGGTTGCTGCTGCATCAGAATACCACTGAATAGGATTTCCCGAACCCGTAGCCGTTAGCGTAGTAGAACCCGAACCGCAAATTAAAGTAGTACCTGTAACTGTTGGGCCAGCAGCCAAGTTGACCGTTACCGTTACGGGCACTAATGCCGAATTACATAGCCCCAATTTGGATCGAACATAATAAGTAGTGTTTGCTGATAATGAAGGTGTTGTGAAAGTTGCTCCTGTTCCAACTTGCGTTGCTCCTGTTGCGTCAGAATACCACATGTAATCGCCACCAATAGGGGCACCACTAGCTGTCAAGGTGGCAGTTTGGCCACATGTTATCGTTTGATTGGATGCAGTTGGATTACTTATCGTGCTATAGGATACGGTTAAAACGTTGGTGTAACTCGACAAACCGGAGTTTGAACAAGTAACCCTATACCTGTAATATCTTGTAGCTGTTGTTGAAGTAGAAAATGTAGCTGCACTTGCTCCTGAAATATCAGAAAAGGGTCCTGCTGCAGAAGCTCCTATTTGCCAATTAGCGGTAATTCCAGTACTTGTGGCTTGGCCAGTGCAATTTAAACTAAAACTTGAATTATCACAAACTTGGATTGATGTATTTCCATTGACATTTGCTGTTCCAGCGGCGGGTGTTCCGAAACAAGCTGGAAGAGTGTAGGTAACGATAAGCCTTACTCGATAAGTAGTATTCGAAAAACCATAGACTGAATGGAGATTGGTTGAACCCCTAACAAATCCGAAATTTACATAACCAGTACCGATTTGACCTTGCACAAATGGCGCACCCCCTGCTAAAGCGCGCGAATTCAATGATGGGGTTGTTGTTGTTCCAATAGTCCAAGTTGAAGAATTGTAAGATGTTCCTATACCAATGGTATTGTATAGTGTGGTTCCTGTCATTGAAACCGGATCACCGGTAAAACCAGTTATAGAATTTACTCCAGATGAAACAGTTCCACCAAAGGTATAAAACTCTATGGTAGCGGCTGTTACAGTTGAACCTGTTGGAATTGATGTTAGTGGAAATTTAGCCCAACCTCTACCATAGGTAGTTGAAGTGGAAACCTGCATGGCATCGGAATATTTTACTCCGCCTGATGTGACATAACCAGTATTCATACTGGAATTTGTTGGATAAATTGTTGTGGTAATTTGAGCGTTAGTTGTGTTAGAAGAGAACCATAGCGCAAGTAGTAAAGCTACACAATTGAATTTTGTAAAAAACGAGAAATAATTAGTTTTCATAAGTACAAGTTTGGATGGATTTATTATAATTGGTTGTAATTTTCTCTTTGTATAAAGCTAATTTATTCGAAGATTGATAATTATAAATTAACTATAAATTAAATTTTTATTAAATCACTTGAGCTCTCAAAAAAAGGTCTAAATTTTTCTATATCAAGGTATTGGCTTAGAGGTCTTCATCAGATATTCTTGGTAAGATAAAAAGTATAATGAACTTGGTTAAGAAGAAAAATCGTTTAACAATTCACTTTTTTTTCTAGCGTTTTTTATGTGCAATAATTACCACCTAAGATTAAATCAACTTATTGGTAAACCAGAATCATTGATGCTGATGGCATCTTCCGTAAAAATGTAAGAAGTGCGTCTACGCCGCGGCCTTTTTTTTGTTATTCTGCTAAAATGAACACCCGTTTTATTTGATAGGTTTGCTACTGGATTTCCACGACTAAAAGGGAATACAACTGGTTTTTTCTAGGGAAGTCTCTTGCTCATCTACCAACAAATGAAAAAGAACGATACCGGTAATTTTTTTCACACTATCCATAGATATGCAAATTGCTGCAAAGGTAAACTTGAGGATATAAAAACGGCCGGGAATACCCAGCCGTTTTAATGAAACTATTTAAGAATCTTATCTGATGGCATGCTTAATCACTTTAGTGGTTTTCGTTCCGTTGGTAATGTTTAGGAAGTAGATGCCTGGGTTCAGTGTTTCACTGATCACAAACATGTTGATTCCTTCTTTCATGTCAATTGAACGTTGGTCAATTACTTTTCCGTGTACATCCACTATGTTTAGTGTACATGCTCCTAGAATTTCTTTGTTGTTCACCACCACTTGGAATTCATTTCCGGATGGGTTTGGATAACTTGTAAAGTAACCTGCTGTAGTTTCAACACAACTCACATTGATTGGGTCATACAACTTCTCTTTTCCATCGTTATCCACTTGACGTAAACGGTAGTAGTTTGAACCATTCGTTCCATTGTTATCCATCGCTTGGTATGTCAACAAATCATTTGATGTTCCTGCAGAAGGTACCGTCGTCAATACTCTCCATGTTTCACCATCCGTAGATTTCTCCACATCGAAGTGTGAGCTATTGAACTCAGAGGCCGTTTGCCAAGCCAAGTTCACCATTCCTTCGTTGCATTTTCCACTGAAAGATAAAAGTTCAACTGGAAGAGGATTGTTACTACCTCCTACTCCACCAAACTCGCTAAAAGTTGTAAGCCCATCCCAACTTAAATAATTTGTTACAATTACACCAGCAATTCCTTGTGCTAAGGCATTTGTAAAAGTACCATCCACTGGTTGATACCATTGACCTCCACTGTATTTGATTGGCAATAAATCTCCGATAGTTTGACCTGAAGTAGTAACAAAGTCACCTCCTTGAGCAATGGCTGCAGGATTAAAATAGAGTTTAATGTTATAATTAAATGCAGTAACATCGCCGTTAGGTTCCACAATCCAATTTTTGTTAATATACGTAGTATTATCAGGATGAAGTAAGGCGTTTTTCTGATCTTGTACTCTTACACCAACATATGCGTTAGAACCAAATGTTCCAGATACAAAATCTAACACAACTGGATTATATTTATTCGTGCCATTGGATGTTCCGACTGGAAAAGTAAATGAAGCAGGATTGTATGTTCCAGCAGAAAATTGTTTTCTTAATTCTCCCATTCCTGAAGCAACAATCATTTTTGAGTTTCCTGGGGTTCCAGAAATTAATGCAGTTGTTCCAATGGTTAAATGTTTTGAGCCTAAATCAAGTAATCCATTAGTTAACAACAATACACTATCCACAACAACTGCGTTCTCTAATTTAACACCATTTGAATTATTAATCGTTAGGTTTTTAAAAGTTGTTGTTGCGGCAGTACCCTTAATTTTTTGTAAGCTTGTGCCATTCATAACCACAGTTCCTGACCCCGCATTAAAATTACCATCATTGATGAAATCACCTTTCACATTTAATGAGGCCCCATTCCCTAAGGAAACGCTAGCACTGGCTCCAATATTCATATTACTAGAATTAAAATTCCCTGCTGCTGGTATGCTCATATTATTAGAATTTGACACACACGAAACAGCATCAGTGGCGCTTACCACGAAAACTTCATCAGTTGCCTGTGGGGCTTGGGAAGCTTCAGAATAGATCCCATTGTTTAATACATACCAATTGTTTTTCACATTCGCATTTGTATTAAGCTTTCCGTTCCATAAGTAATCTCCTTCTGCTATGGTTACTCCATTCACGGAGATGGTTGTTGACGGTTGATTTACAGTGATAGTAGAATTAGCAGAAGTGGAACAGCCATAGGTATTTGTTGCTGAAATAGTGTATGTTGTAGTTTCCGTTGGGTCTACCGTTGGATCATGATCTGTTGAAGTAAATCCAGTCGGGTTAGACGTCCATGAATAGCTTGCATTCGGAGTTTCAGTTAATATTAAGTCATCAATAACCCATGCTTCACTACTAGAATTATTCAGTAAAGTTAATTTGGCACGGACTTGAGTTGCATTATTTGGCAAATTTATTTTAACCAAACCATAACCATCAGTAGTTCTACTTCCACCTCCTGATGGAGCAAAAGCAGTTACTGAATTATTTCCGTCGTAGGTTATTTCAGCAGTTCCAGTACCTGATTCAAAACTCCAATAAGCATTACTGTTACCTGCAATTGTAATTTCATTTGAATAAGTTGTTCCTCCATCCAAAGAAATAGCTACGGTAACAATATCAGATCCATCGGCTCCGTTACTCGCAGAACCTATTGAGAAGGAAGCTAAATCAAACTGAAAATATTTATTGGTATAGGCAGAAAGTCCTGTAAAATTGGAGGTGGTAACTACTGCAGATGCATTATTACTCCAAAATGATGTCGAACCAGAATTAATAAAACTGCTTGTGGCAGGTCTATCGCCGCTTGCAGATGTGCCTGATTTCGTTGAACCATTAGTGTTCGTATAACTCCAAGAATTACCGGATTCAAAACCATTAAACGCATTGGTTGAAGAAAGGTTATTAAAAGTTGCTGAACTAGTTAAATCGGTTGAATGGCCTATACAAACGGTTGATGAACTTGCCGTTGCCGAAACGCTAGTTGGACTTGGTAAAACGGTAATGATTCCTGTTGCATTAACAGCAAAACAACCTCCTGTAAGAGGAATAGAATAACTAAAAGTACCTGAAACCGTTGGCGAACCACTAATAGTTAATGTATTGGAAATCCACGAAGCTGATACTCCCGTCGGTAAACCTGTTGCAGTTCCAATTCCAGTTGCGCCCGCAGTTGAATGAGTGATATTTGTTAAAGTACTGTTTGTACATACACTAGGAGCTGAAGACGCAGCACTTACTGTTACACATGGGCGAAGTGCCAACATTAATCCGCCTAATAATCTGGGAGTTGTATTTGGTGTACAAGCTAAACCTCCATTTCCGGTTGTTCCTATTTCGGATTTAATAGCCCAAGCAGCACCCACTGCTGGTGTATTTCCAACGGAATTGTGCCCCGCATCATACAATTCTGTAAATGACGATGGCGAAGTAGCCGTCCAAGACGCAAAATTACTGGCCGTAGTAGTGGTAATTCGCGTGCAATTTCCAAATAATATAATTGCCGTACCACTGCTTACTGAAGTGAGACTAGGTACACTTGAAAGACTCGCAGAGGTTGCTGTAAACCACGAGGAAGGAGCTGTGGCATCAAAAGGGGTTGAATTATCGACACCTGAAAATGCAATAATTGCTCCAGTTGCTGAAGAGGATGATGCTGTTACCGAAAATGTATATGAACTAGGCTCGCTTGCACCAGCGATCTTATAAAGTAAAGTCGCACGACCTCGATCTAAAGTAGTTCCGGCAACAACTGCCCAACCAGAGGAAGCTGCATTTGTTTGAGTAGCGTTAATAAAATTACCAATGTTAGCAATCATAATATCCCCAGACACCACTCCAGTAGGCTTAGTAATTGTTAAGGAAGCGCTGGTACTAATTGCTTTTGTGGCTGTTCCTCTTTGAGCAATCTGCCCCCAACTGGTTGAAGCCGCAATAAGCAATAACACTCCAACCAATGTACGCTTGACAAATGATCTCGATAGGGATAATTCTAACTTTGTTTTTATTGAATTTTGTTTTTTTACAGGCAATAGATTTGCCTTGTGTGGTTGACTTGTTTTCATGAAAATAAAAATGTTAAGTTTAAAAAAGTTAATTTGTTCTAAATAGTAATTAATTGTTCTAGTTTCCTACGTTTAGTTTGTTAGTCTATAATTCATCCAAAAATCATTTCATTCAGCCCTTTACTAATTGTAACGACCACAATAAGTATTATTACGCTGAGACGAAGGGCAAAGTTACACCCTTTAAAAAGATAAAACTATCAATCAGATTAAGCTCAACCAATGTTTTTGTAATTTTAACAATAACTATTTGCTGATTTTTACATCACTCCGCTTAACACAAATCGAATAGCTAATCAATCAAGAATTAATTTATATCACTCATCTACAAAGAATTAGAGTCATTCATACATTATTTTTTTTTATGATTCACTGTTCTTTTTAGGCTCCTTTCGTGCCAAAATTTGTCTGTTTAACCAAAAAAAATAATTTTATTAAAATTGGAAACTAGGCGTTTATTGGTAGAAACAACTAAGCGTTTATTCGCTTTCGTAACACGTGTTTTCACCTAGAAGATTTTGATATTTCGGTGAAATTCGTTCATACTGGATTTGAAAGTGGAATATTCACTGCTCAAATTGAAAGAGTTTTAGGCAAATTTCCTAAACAAAAAAGCCTCGATGTTTCCATCGAGGCTTTTTTGAATTTCGTTTAAGACTATTTCACTGCATGCTTAATCACTTGAGTGGTTTTCGTTCCATTTGAGATGTTTAGGAAGTAGATGCCTGGGTTCAGCGTTTCACTGATCACAAACATATTGATTCCGTCTTTCACTTCAATGGAGCGTTGGTCAATTACTTTTCCTTGAGCGTCCACTATGTTTAGTATACATGCTCCTAGGATTTCTTTGTTGTTCACCACCACTTGGAATTCATTTCCTGATGGGTTCGGGTAACTTGTAAAGTAACCTGCTGTAGTTTCAACACAACTTACGTTGATTGGATCATACAACTTCTCTTTTCCATCGTTGTCCACTTGACGTAATCGGTAGTAGTTTGAACCATTGGTTCCGTTGTTATCTACTGCTTGGTAAGTCAATAACTCATTTGATGTTCCTGCAGAAGGTATCGTTGCCATTACTCTCCATGTTTCTCCGTCTGTTGATTTCTCTACATCGAAGTGTGAGCTATTGAACTCAGAGGCCGTTTGCCATACTAAGTTCACCATTCCTTCCTCACATGTTCCGTTGAAGTTTAACAACTCTACTGGTAACGCATTGTTGTTTGGTGACCCAATATTGAACCAACTGAAGCCTGTTACAGTGTTGCTTTCAATTGCGAAGTCACTTGACGTTCCGGTTGCTGCTAAATGGAAGCCTGCTGGTTCCCATGTTGTATGGTCAGGACCCGGTGAACGGATGATGCGTGTTACACTGATATCGTTCACCGATGTTAAGCCATTAGCGCGTAACTTCATGGTGAATGCTGAGGTATTCAATCCGGATGGATAAGCAGTTCCTGATGCATCGTATGGGGTGATATCCCAGTAACCTTCATCTTCAAATGTTTGGATTACTTGTCCGTCAGGTGTGGTAACATATGTCCAGTTTGCTGCATTTGCCGGTAAACCTGCTTTGTACTCCATATCAATATATCCTCCAGATCCCGGTGCTTGTGTAAAGTTCACTTGAGCATAGCGATTCACTGTTGATAATCCCACAGGGAACATTCCACTGGCTGCCGTACTGTTTGTTGCCCCAGCAAACCATCTTCTCATTGGACCTACTACGTTTCCTGATGTCCAGTTCACTGATCCCAATGCCGATGTACTTGATCCGATTTCCAACGTGTTGGTAGCACTTGTAATGATGTTTCCTTGAGTCATTGTCAAAGCTCCATCAACACGAACTGGTTTAGATAAGGTAACTGTTCCAGCTGTTTTTGCAACCGTCATGTCTTTCAATGCAATCACTGACTGTGTTCCTGACATTATTTGGTTGCCTGTTCCTGATAATTTCAGCGTACTTGTTCCTGCTGATATCGGTGCATCTATCACAACATCTCCTTTTACTTCTACTATTCCAGCTAAATTCAAGGTACCTGTTCCTGTGTGAGCAAATTTTTGGAATACTGCTCCTCCAGAAGTTAAGGTTTGAGTTCCACCTATTTTCTCGAAGTAGATTTCACCTAGTCCAACTGTTCCTGGTGTAAAGGTTGCTGTATTGGTAAAGTTATTTCTTACCGTGATGATTTTATCATTGGCATCAAACGTACCTGCGCTATTGATAATGTCTCCTGTTGTGGAAAGATCACTTATTAACTGTAGTGTTCCAGCCCCTGTGTGTTGGATATGGTTAAAGTCTAGAGCCAACTGATCAACCGTTTGAGTTCCACTTGCTTTGTTGAAAATAACAGTTCCAGTTCCAGGAAGTAATCCTGACGAAGAATTGTAGTTAGCATAATTTCCGCCAACTGTTAAGTTGAAATTATTCATATCCAATGTACCATCTGTATTAAGGAAATTACCATTGATTGTTGTGTTTCCCGTCATCTGAACAGTTCCAAATCCTGAAACGGT
>CALQIX020000045.1 GCA_943330745.2 Lishizhenia tianjinensis | reverse complement strand
AGCGGAACCTCGTTTACAAACACGTTGAACCTGCGAAGGGGGTATTTTGGATCATTGGCTGAGACCTTAATGTTGAGTTTACCTTCTTTATTTTCGTAGGCGATAACATCTGCTCCAATAATCTCCGCATTCGGAACGGCAATTTCTCCTTTACCTAACTTTTCTTTATCCAAGCCCAGGCGCTCAATGCGCTTTTCCCAAGATTTTCGATACTCGTCTATCATCCCTCCGTCAGAATTACCGAAATACTTTCTGATACTGTCCAATACTATGTCCGGTCGGTTATAGACCGGATCGAGCTGCTCGAAACCGATTACTTTTAAGCTAGGCGTGACATAATGCAGCATTTTGCTCGCATCTTTGGAGCACATGTAGTAGGGGGAGTTGGGGAGTGAAGTAATAAAATTCAATTCACTAAAAAATTGAAATTTCAACAACTCCAATTTACGTTCTAAATCAAACAAAACATATTCATTCTTCATTTCTATGAAAAGTATATCTTCATTCCAAAATACGACATTCTGAATTTCACCAAGAAAATTATAGCTTCCTAAAAATTCTAAAGTTTTTAATTTGTAGAAAGACATTTGGGATAAATTCTTATCATATTCAACAAAATAGGCATCATTCCAAGCCGCATGAAAATAACTTTTGTATACAAGAGGTTGTGTTTTAATAAATCCTTTTAATGTAAAATTGAAAATCTTAATTGAATCATTATAAACAAGAAGTAAATTAGAAGAGTCTAAATTAATTGCTCCATTAAACTTTGCGCTTTGCTCGCTGAATATTTCTTTTCTAGTATCAACATCATACATCTTAATATCCCCCGGCAAATCATCACCTATTGCAGGAGAACAAGCTATAATGAAGCCTTCATCTAGACTCCAAAAAGAATCTAGGATCGAATATTCACCGCTAATTTTGCTTATTTTTCGTGTTTCTGTTTCGACGACATAAAGTCCACATTCATTCGAATTTATTAACAGGTATTTCCCATTTTTTGAAAACTCTAGTGATATTGATTGCAAACAAACATTTTCAAATTTCAAGTTAAATGAAAAAATCATTTTTTCATTAGATGTGCTGTACACAAATAAATTATCACTCAAAATATAAGCCATTAAGCCTTTTGCTTGACAAAAACTGAGTTCACAATTTTCTAAATCTACGTATTTGATTCCCAGTGCACTATTTAAAAATTTCAGATCATTTTTGGTCATTATGTATGATACGCTCTTCTTTCCAAAACCCGAATTAAAAAATCTATTGGTGTTAAAATTGAAAACACCATTTGATAACAATGACAAATTATTAAAGGAATTTATTTTTTGTAATTTCAGCAATTGCTCTGAAACACTAAATGAATAATTAAAATTGAACCTAGAAAATTGAATTTCGGTATTTAGTATTCCATGTAAACTGCTTTTATCTTCTGATTTTATTAGAATTGTTTCAATCAATTTTAGATCAGTTAAATTGAGATAAAACAAGCCGTTTAAACAAGTTAAGACAATGAAATCGTTAGAGATAATTTTTATATTAATTACGTTACGAGCATAAAAAGATTTTGTTCTATTATTCTGTCTATTATAAACATAAAGGCTGTCTGATGAAGTACATAAATAATATTTCTTGTTAAGCGTAAAGGAAAGGATATTTGATTTAAGTTTTATGATAGATTTTATTTTCTTGTCAAGCATATCATAGGAAATCAATTCATGCAAATTAACATAGTAAAATGATTTTCCATCGTCTCCAAAATGCATATTCGTGACACATGCTAAATCAACATTTGATGAAAAACTATTGATTACGGATTTAGGTAAAGTATCAAAAACAGTGAATTGATTAAAGTAATCTTGATGTGATCTATTTTCATCTTCTGCTGGTAACTCCTGAAAAGCTATTGTTGATCCTTGACCTTTTAATAATTGATTTATTGTGGCTAACTCCCCTTTGCAAATAATTTTTCCATTGGCATATTGAACTTTATTGTTATTGCCTGTGCAGATAAAATTTGTGGAATCTATAAAAAACAATGAATTCAACTTAAAATTCGAAGTCAAGCTTCTTGTTATTACAGCTTTATGAATGGCTAATGAGTGTATTTTCCTATCCGAGATCAATGCGATTTCTGATAGGTTAAAAGGATTGAAATACACAAAATCAATATTAAAATCAAAACTCGCTTTTGAAATTATTTTTTTAAAAATTGCATCATAAATAATAACCTCGTTATCATCACTAACCAAGACCAAATAATTACTTATCGTGTCAGAATAGCACTTTGACAACCGTCCTTTTTCGAACTGAATAATATTTTCAATTCTCACTAAAGTGTCATGAGTTAAAATTTGTAAATTTTCGGAATTCGTTATCTTCTTAGATGTACCATTCTTAAAATAATAAATACCCTCTAATTCTTTTTCAAAATTCCATTTACCTTCGAAAATAGTCCCATTACACCATTCATATCTACCAAATCCAGTTCTTTTATCGTTAATAAATTGACCAGAATACTCATCTCCATTCGCCCAAATTAGGGTGCCTATCCCTGTTCTTTTACCGTTAATGAATTCACCTGAATACTCGTCTCCATTCGCCCAGAGAAGGGTGCCTATCCCTGTTCTTTGACCGTTAATAAATTGACCACTATACTTATCTCCATTTGGCCAAATATATGTTCCATAAAGAACTGAATCCTTACAAGTTTTTGAATAAAACAACTTGGTAGCGTTGTCATAATTGATAGGTGAATCAATATTATTAGTAACCTGCCCAAACAGAATAGACTGTGGTATTACAAAAACGCAAATGAATTTTATTAAATTTTTCATTAAAAAAATATTTCATCTACCTCACCAACACAAAACCTGCCCATTTCTCGGGGTCTGTGGGGTATTTGGCGCGCATTTCTTTTTGGGCTTTCTCGAAGGAGGTAACTGGGTTTAGAGTTTTAGTTAGATCAGAGTAGAAAAGTGTCATCAACTCCATCGTTTCTTTATCTGGGACAGACCAGAGGGAAACAATCATTTGCTCCACGCCGGCGAGTTTGAAACCGCGCTTTAGACCAAATGTCCCTTCTGAGCCTTCGATTTTTCCAAGGCCGGTTTCGCAAGCGGAGAGAACGACGAGTTTGGTTTTTTTGAGGTTGAGTTGAGAAACTTCCAAGGCAGTTAAAATACCGTTTTGCTCTGCGCCGAGTTTGGAAAGTGTATCACTTCCTGTCCATGCCCAATTACCTCCTGCCAAAATGAGTCCGCTGCGCACCATCGGGTTGGTACTGTATCGGTAACTATAGCGTAAGGAGTTTTTATTTATAGAGGTATCTTTGAAATCGTATTCTGGGAATGCATAACCGTGGGTGGCTAAATGTAGAATTCCTTTGGCTTCTTTTCCCTCCAGTTTGGTGATATTTTCCTCTATGGCTTCGTTGTTTTCAATCAGTTTGGTTTGCCAGGTTGCAGCAGTAAGCTGTTGATTGATTTGGTCTACTTCTGTTTTAGTTCCTTCAAGGTAATTCAACTTTCCAGAAGCTGAAGCACTACTGCGACTAGAATTCTTGTCTTTTTTATTCTTTTTTTGGGTAGCATTTGTTCCTGGTAAGTAGTCGTAGTTTACTCCTCCTACCATCGCCATGTTGTTTCCAATAGACTCTTTAGCTTTTTGTTTCAATCCCATCGCTAAGTAACGTGTTGACGTTAACTGGTGCATGGTGTAGCGATCCATTAAGTACTCCGCATTCTGTTCGGTGGCTGCTCGTTCGTTTTGAATAATTACACCTCGCTTGTCTGTTTTAGCTGCGAGTACTTCATCTCCTTTTCCTTTAGGCGCATAAATAGCGTGAAAAGGCACATTATACAATTCTCCCGTTGGGGCATAATAAATCGTTTTCACATCTTTCAATGCTGCTTCTAAAGGCTGCCAAACAAGCGAATAATAGGCACTGTAGCCCATTTTTGGTGTAATGGATTGAAGTTCTTTTTCCTTACAAAGTTTTACTAGTGTTGGGTTTTTATCTCCCTTCTTTAGCACTAAGGCATTGTAATACACTACGGAATCATCTTCATTCTCAAAACGCACAAACTCGATGGCTGCCTCTCCTTTGTCCAAGTTTTGCTGCACCTGATCCCAGGTGATGGCAAGATTTTTCTTTTGCTGAGCATACTCGGGCCAGCTTAAGGTTAAGCGCTTATCTAACGAATCTGCTTCGTGTCTAAGTTTCTCCAATTTCTCTTTTTCGGCAGAGCCATCCGATTCCATTTTTGCCAAAAGACGCCTCCTGTAAGCTAATTCTTCTCGAAGTTCATCCACTTCACGGTAATAATTTTCACTGGAAATTTTGGCCTCCAGCATTTTGCTTTTTGTCAGCAAGGCAGCATTATAATTTAAACCAATAGCTTCTGGTACTTTTTCATGAGCTTCATTAGCAAACCAGGATAAATTCTCATAAAACGCACTTTCTTGTTGCCAATAAGCTTCTTTTTGGTTGTCATTGAGCCATTCAAAGTTGTCGGCTATCTCTATAGCTTTCTTTTTGAAATTTTTACTCAAAATATCATACGCTTGTTGCTCACGTTCGGTTTTCATGAGTAAATAGGCATAGCTGTTTTCAGAAGAAAGATAATCAGGATGCTCCTCGCCTAAAGCTTTCTTATTAACCTCTAATGCTTGCTTGTAATATGGCTCAGCTACTTTGTAATCACCCATATTCCAATACAAAATCCCAAGGTTACATAAACTACTCGCATAATCCGGATGTTCCTCGCCCAAGGCTTTCTTCATAATCTCTATGGCTCGTTTATAAAAGGGCTCAGCAGTCTTGTAATCGCCCATTGCTCTATACAAAATCGCAAGGCCATTCAAACTTCTTGCATAGTCGGCATGCACCACTCCTAAGGCTTTCTTTGTAATCTCTAAGTCTAGTTTCAGCAGGGGCTCTGCAGCTTTGTAATTGCCCATTCTTCTATACAAATTCCCAAGGTTGTTTAAACTATATGCATATTCGGAATGATTCTCACCTAAGGCTTTCTTTTTAATTTCAAGGGCTTGTTTGTAATTAAGCTCTGCAGCTTTGTAATCACCCATATCAGAATACAAAATCCCAAGGTTACATAAACTACTCGCATAGTCGGCATGCTCCTCGCCCAAGGCTTTCTTCATAATCTCTACGGCTCGTTTATAAAACGGCTCAGCAGTCTTATAATCGCCCATATCTCTATACAAAATCGCAAGGTTGTTTAAACTTCTTGCATAATGGGGGTGCTCCTCGCCCAAAGCTTTCTTTCTAATCTCTAAGGCTTGTTTATAAAAGGGCTCGGCGGATTTGTAATCCCCCTTTTTATAATACAAAACACCAAGGTTGTTTAAACTAATAGCAAAGTCTGGATGCTCCTCGCCTAAGGCTCTCTTTCTAATCTCTAAGGCTTGTTTATAAAAGGGCTCTGCTGCTTTGTAATTCTCCATAGTTTCATACAAATTCCCAAGATTCTTTAAACTCGTTGCATAACTTAGATTCTCCTCACCCAAGGCTTGCTTATAAATTTCAAGGGCTTGTTTGTAATAGGGCTCAGCGGATTTGTAATCACCCATTGTCTTATACAAAATCCCAAGGTTATTTAAACTGTTTGCATAATCGGGATGCTCCTCACCCAAGGCTAGCTTATAAATAACAAGGGCTTGTTTGTAATAGAGCTCTGCAGCTTTGTAATCACCTCTATTAAAATACAAAACTCCAAGGCTGTTTAAACTGCTTGCATAGTCCTCATTACGAGGATGATACTTTTCAAATAACGAAACAGCCTCGTTCCAATAGTAGATCGTAGAATCAGTATTGCCCCAAGTGTTATGTGGATTCCCCTGATAGCGCATACTTAAAGCATACCAATAACTCGTGTCTGTTTGCTCTTTTAGAGCCAATGTATTAATTCTACGCGCAACGAAGAGGGCGCTATCTTGCTTGTCCGCTTTACGGTAATCAAGGAATTGTTGCTTTAAGGCAGGGAAGTCGGTTTGGGAAAACAAAATATGTCCCAAGAAAAAAAAGAGAAAAGCGAAAAAAATATTTTTCATTAATCAATACAATAGTTTAGGTAATTAATCTCTAATTCATTTTTTGTTCTATCCGACATGTGATTCAAAGGAGGTCGTTTATTATTATAAAATTTCGTTTTTATTATCTGAATCAAAATCTTCTCTTCTAATGATTCTGTGCTCAAAATAAGTGGAGTCTTGAATTTACAATTTGGAAATAATGAGTCTAATTCTTTAATTTTCATAGAATCAAAATTTATAGAAGGCCGAGCAAAAATCTCTATTTTAAAATTATATTCCATGAGTTTCTTTAATACTCCACATTTCATTTTGCCGGAATGACGTTCATTAAATCCAGTTAAATGTTCATTCATCCTCTTATTTAATGATGTTCCTGCTTTCCCTACATATAGGGGAATGATTTTACCGTCCTCAGTTCCCGCAACCCAAAGATAAACTGACACATATGTCTCTTCTTTAATCTCATAATTCACTTCACAATTTATTAATTCCCATGAACCAACTTTTCTGAAGTTCAACTCTTGAAGAAAATTGATAAACCTATTATTTTCAGCCATTGCAACAAGGTTTGTGCAGTTCAATCAATTCCTTTACTCTGTCTTGAAAATCTCTTTTTGTATTTTTTGAAGGGCTGTCTTCAATTTGAAAGGAAATCCGTTTCAGAAAAGTATCATTTTTTGAGTTTAGTTTTTCTATTTCATTCCAGTATTTACTAGCAAAAATAATTCGATTTAAGGAAGTCATAACATCCGTTTTTCGAATTTTTATTGAATCACCTTCCATCTTATCTAATTTATGCTTTAAAGATTTTTCAAATTCCAAATACGCTTTTTTATTCAGTCCAACTCGATATCCTCGAAATAGTATGGTTTCCAATTGTTTCGTCCAACGGGATTTTCGGATGTCTTTTTGTTTATCTTCATAACTAAATCCGATGTAAATTATCTTTCCATCTAATAATATCGAGTAAAGAATTGGCTGTGCAAAATTGAAATTTGGTTGATTGTCTTTCAAAACAAATTTCAAGTTCAAAGGAAAAGGGTTCGAAACTTCGACAATCTTGAAAATATCCGAGGCTAAAAATGAAGGCATAAAACTACTTTATTACGAATCTATTCAAATTTACATTTTTTCTTGACAGAAACACAATTCCTTACCTCACCAACACAAAACCTGCCCATTTCTCAAGGTCTGTGGGGTATTTGGCACGCATTTCTTTTTGGGCATTCTCGAAGGAGGTGACTGGGTTTAATGTTTTTGTGAGATCCGAGTAGAAAAGGGTCATCAACTCCATCGTTTCTTTATCGGGAACAGACCAAAGAGAAACAATCATTTGCTCCACGCCAGCAAGCTTGAAGCCACGCTTGAGGCCAAAGGTCCCTTCGGAGCCTTCGATTTTTCCGAGACCGGTTTCGCAGGCGGAGAGGACAACGAGTTTGGTTTTTTTGAGATTGAGTTGTGAAACTTCCAAGGCTGTTAATATCCCATTTTGCTCGGCCCCGAGTTTGGACAAGGTATCGTTGCCTGTCCAGGCCCAATTACCGCCAGCCAAAATGAGTCCGCTGCGAACCATCGGGTTGGTGCTGTATCGGTAACTATAACGTAATGAATTTTTGTCTGTTGTTGTGTCATTGAAATTGTATTCCGGGAAGGCATAACCGTGGGTGGCAATATGCAAGATACTTTTAGCATGTCTTCCTTCCAAACGCATTAAATTGTCTTCCGTAGCGTCATTCGATGAAAACAATTCGATTTTCCATTGTTTCGATTGCACAGAATCCTTGATAGTTTCTGTTTCCAATTTTGTTCCTTCTAAATACGCCAATTTACCCGATGCAGATTGACTACTGCGTGTTGAATTGCTCTTACCTTTTTGCTTTTTCGGTTTTGCATCTTTGGAATTTAAAAAATCATAATTAACACCGCCAACCATGGCCATAGACTTGGAAATTGGTTCTTGGGCCTTTTGTTTTAATCCCATGGCCAAATAGCGCGTTGACGTCAGTTGATGCAAGGTATAGCGATCAATGAGATACTCCGCTTTGATTTCTGTCTTCACCGTTTCAGATTTTACAATCACTCCCCTTTTATTTGTTTGCTCATCGAGTTTTTGGTCACCATTCTCTTTTTGAGCATAAAGCGCATGAAACGGAATATTGTACAATTCTCCAGTTGGCGAATAATAAATAGTATTAACATTTTCAAGCGTTCTCTCCATTGGTTGCCAAACAAGCGGATAATACGCACTAAAACCTGAGGTTGATTTAATGGATTTTAGTTGATTTTCTTGGCAAAGCTTTATAAGAATCGGATATTTTTCACCCGGCTTTAAAACTAATGCGTTGTAATAGTAAAGCGAATCATCCTCATTAAAAAAGCGAACAAATTCAATAGCGGCCTCGCCTTTATCCAAATTTTGTTGAACTTGATCCCAGGTGATCGAAAGGTTTTTCTTTTGCTGCGCGTATTCGGGCCAACTTTTGGTTAGTCTTTTATCCAGTGAATCTGCTTCGTGCTTCGATTTTTCAAAAAGAACTCGATCATCAATCCCATCTGATTCCATTTTTGCTAAAATCCTTTTTGAGTTACCAAGTTTTTCTCGAATTTCTTCTATTTCTCGATAATAATTTTCATTCGCTATTTTGGATTCAAGCAATTTGCTTTTTGATACTAATGCTGAGTTGTAGCTTAACGTTGAAAATTTAGGAGAAAGAGCATACGATTCATTAGTAAGCCATGATAGTTGGTCGTAAAACACCTCTTCTTTTTTCCAATAAAGTTCTTTTTGCGATTCACCTAACCATTCAAAGTTGCTAGAAATGTTTTCTAATTTGTTATTGAAAATAACTTCCAATATTGAATATGCTTCCTCCAATCTATTGGTTTTTAAAAAGAGTTTTGAAAGCGCAAGCTTACTAGAAATTAATTCGTTGTTGTTTTCACCAAATAAAAGCTTTCTAATTTCAATGGACTGAACTAAATATTCTTCGGATAAATTATATTTTTCAAGTTTATTATATAACATACCGAGATTATACAAATTCATAGCATAATTTGGGTTTTCAGCCATCTCCAATTCTTTTCTCATCTGATAGGAATCTAGTAGTAATGTTTCTGATTCGGAATATCGACCCATTAAAAAGTATAAGTAACCCAAAAGATTAGTACTTGATGCGATGTTATCAGATTTTTCGCCTTTATGAATTTTCAACCGGATTTCTAAAGCTCTTTTGTAGTATCCCTCAGCTGTGGAGTAATCCCCCTTATTTCTATACAATCTACCTAATGAGCTCAAATTTAGAGCATAGCCAGGGTGTTCTTCTCCTAATGCTTTTTTTCTGATTTCCAAAGCCGCTAAAATTTGTATTTCTACTAATTTAAAATCACCTAAATCTAGATTAAGTGAACCAAGAGAATTGAGACACTCGGCATATTTTGGATGTGTTTCTCCAAGAGAAATTTTGAGAATTCCCAATGCTTCTTGATAATAGTTATGAGCGAAGTCGTATTCACCTAGTTTGGCATGTAAAACACCAAAACTTGCTAAGCTTTCGGCAATATCAGGATGATTTTTGGGTAAATTAGTTCTTCTTATTTTTAATGCCTCTACATAATAGGATAACGCTTCATTAAATTGTCCGGTAATCGATTTAATTTTCCCAAGGGTAAATTTTATTTCAGCAGATAACTGATAGATCTCTTTATTCTTTTCTTTCAAATTTAAAAGAGAATCTAGTTGAAGTAGAATAACTTCAGCTTGTGCATATTTACCCTTTTTTACATACAATTGTGCTATGTCTTTTTCGAGTTTAATATATTTCTCTAATGGTAAATTATTTTTTTTACACAAAGATTTACATTGAAAATACAGCTTTTCAGAGCCGTCATAATCAGAAATATTTAATAATATTTCAGCTTTTGAATGCAATTCATTGATTAATTTCAATGAATCATTTAAATAAATTTTCTGAAGAATTAGGAGCGAAGAATCAACAAGTAACAAAGCTTCAGGATACCTTCCCATTGAATTATACAACCAACTTAAATTATTTAAGGAATAGGCATAATTTGATGTCCAAACTCCTTTACTACGTCTTATACTTGCACTTTGAAGATAGTGCTCTTCAGCGGTTTTATAAAGTCCAATTTTTCTATTGTATATCCCCAACAAGTTTAGGCTTGTGGCATGATCATCAGTAAATCGGTGGTACCTTTCAAATATCTTTAGCGCATTTAGCCAATAAAATAGAGTTGAATCATTATTCTCTCTCGTTTCATACACGTTTCCTTGATACCGCAAACTCAATGCATACCAATAACTTGTATCGGTATGCTCTTTAAGTGCTAGATTATTCATTTTACGAGCAATGAATAAGGCGCTATCTTGATTATCCGCTTTACGGTAATCAAGAAATTGCTGCTTTAAGTATGGGAAGTCAGTTTGAGAATTGACTTGTTCATACCAACAAAGAACAAGAAATACAAATATGAATTTCCTCACATTAAGAATTAAAGGGATCAACGTTAGTTAATTTCAAAGTAAGTAACAACCCTATTCTATATTGATTACAAATTTATATTCAATCCAATAAAATAACCCGGCACGTATTTCTTAGTTTGTATAATTGAAGGTTCTAAGGATGAATTTGAGTAATCATATAATTGACCTACTTGCAATGATTTATTTAAAACATTAATCTGCGTAAAAGCAACCCCAGCCGTTAAACTCATGTATGGAAACTTCTTGAATTTTAAGCCACCACCAACTAAAAAATGAATATCTCTGTCATCCCAAAAATCAACGGCCGCACCTAAATTAAGAGTTGGAGTAATTAATTTATTACCTGGAAAATCAAATGCCATTTGAGAACCAATACAAATTTTTGAACGTGACAAGGTTGTTTCTTGAACTGTTGATGAATCACCTGTTGCATTGTCTATTGTATAATAATTTGACCTTTGCTTAAAACTACTGATCGAATACAAACCAGAGGCCCAATTCATAATTATCCCACCCTTCACCGGAATTTCAACAGATTTTACAACTGAATACATGGATGAGAGTTTATCTAAATCATAATCTAGTTTTGGTGCTTTTTTATTTTTCGAGCCCAATTCAATTTCAGGTCCAAAAGATACAGAAGCTATTTTCCCTTGTTCCGAATAAAAAGTCCATTTTCCATCAGCATCATCTTTCATTTTTTTATCTTCCTCTTCCCCAGATTCAAACAATTCTGAATAATTACGAGGTATTTCTTCCTTGTTTTTCCACAAGCCCTCTGCTCTTAATACAGGTATACAATTTTCACACAAAGTATCAACAACTTCACCATCTTCATTCCAATATTTATTCGGATAATAATACTTCAGATATACTGGAGATTCTGAACCATATTCAGAATCTGCTGGATTTAAAGCCTCTTTAATATCCTTAAGTCGATAAAATTTTATTTTGTAATTCATTCCTACAAGTGCATCTTGTTCCATATCTTCCTCAGTACTTCCAATTGTGAAAGAGTTAGACTCACTTGAAACCATAAATGATTTAGATTGTTGGAAATTTGCAGACTCCAATTTATTAATCCATTCCTCAATTCCTTTTTTAGAGTAAGAATTAGAAGGGTTCGCTAACAATTCTTTGAACTTCATTAGTTGATAATCGAAGGAGTTTGCATTTTCTTTTAATTTACTGTCGGTAACTCCCGCCTTAAAAAAATGTAATCTCGAGCTGGTACTTAATAATTCGATTTTATCAGTTGGATCATAATAATTCTTATAAACGTCTTTTAATTTACCAATAATAGTTTTAACTTCGGACTGCAAATCCTCTTTTTCAATATCCATTAGAGTTTTTTGAAATAAAGAATATTTCTTTTCATATTCTTGAATCAATCCAGCAACAACTTGTGATTCAGCGGTAAACAATTCTAGTTCACTTTCATTTTTAGCCAAGGTTTCTGCTCTACTCAAATCAGCTTGAACACCAGACAAATTTGACATAAATGATGAAATTGGAGCCAAACCACCAGTAAACATGGATAAGAAGCCAAACGCATTACTTTTTTTACCTGTTGCAACTTTCATTTCTTGTTCCTCAATTACCACATGATATAGAAAAGGATTGTAGTTTGTTACCTCAATAACAACATTATCT
>CALQIX020000044.1 GCA_943330745.2 Lishizhenia tianjinensis | reverse complement strand
GGTCAAGGCGTTGCATTGTTTAGACAAGAAGTAGCAAAAGGTATGAGTGAGGCTGCTGAAGAAATGAAGCAAGCAAATTTAGACACGAATGTGATTTTGTTTTCTATGTGGACAGAAGCAATTAAAAACTTTGCGGAATACGGAAAAGGGAATACAATCTTTTTGGATGGTAGCGCTGAGGGAATGAGTAAGACTATGCGTCAAATTCAAGCAATGTTAAGCAGTGATATTGAATCCAAGAAAAATTTGGGTTAACCTCTAAATAATAATTATTTTCCTTCTTACCACCGAATTTGAGTGTGAAATGCACATGGTGTAGTTTCCTTTTGAAAGATTCATTGGTACAAGGATTTTATTCGTTCCATTTTGCTCAATTGTGATTTCATTTCCTAAATAATCATATAATTGTATTTCTGTAATCTCTGTATCGGTATCAATGGTTATGTATTGTCCAGCAGAAAGTAATGTGGGATAGATTTGAAGCATTGTTTGTTGCATATCGAATTGTCCTGAAGTGTTTTCCTCAATTCTTATGACTCCATGATCATATGTTCCAACCCATTTTATTTGATTGTTCTCATGGGCTAAAGAGGTAATGTAATTATCCTGTAAGCCAATATTATCCATGTTATAATTAAACCAAATATTTCCTTTCTTGATTACAATACCGTAGAGCTCAGTTCCCATGAATATTCGCTGATCTATTGGGTCAATTGCCAAACAAGTTAGTCCATTTGTTGGAATAGGAGAATTACTTAAGTTAAAACGATCCCAAGGGCCACCATTACCAATATCGGTAACTAATCCAGCAGCTGGTGTGGCATACCAAGGTTTTCCGTTGGCATCTAGGTCAATATCGAGAACAGAATTATCCGGCAAACCCGATTCAACGATACTATGAATTTGTAACTGATTGTCGGTCGTAAAATAATTTAATCCACCGTTGATTGTGCCGATGTATTTTTCATTTTGGTTTCCAATGCCAATGGATGTTATATTGTTTGTCAGTAATCCATGACTTGCAATTGTCCAATTATACCAATTTGTTCTGTCAAACAGGGCTATCCCTTCAGTTGTTGCACACCAAATATTATTATTTTGATCAATTTCAATTCCGCGAACTAAATTATCTAGTAATCCTGAATTGAAATCTGTATAATTGATCCAAGTGGTACCATCAAATTGGAATAATCCTCCGCTTATCGTGCCAATCCAAATAATAGAGTCATTTTCAACCTTTAAAGCTCTTATATCGTTGCTAGAAAGAGGACTGTTAGTGGAATTGTATATTTGCCAGTTTTGGTTATCGAATCGAGCCAACCCATCATCCGTTCCAATCCATTTTACGCTATCTTGTATGGCAATGCATCTAACTGTATTAAAGGGCAAAGGAGAGTTACTTTGATTGTAATTAATCAATTGCGGTTGACTTGAAATAAAAAAGCTCCCGAAACTAAACAGAATCGAGAGCCAATTTCTGAAATGCATTCTAATTTAATCTTTAATAAATCTTCTTGTATATCTTTTTCCTTCGTATGTGATGTTTAGTAAATAAACACCTTTTGAAAGATTTTTACAATCTACATTTTGTTTGATTTTACCACTGATTCCTTTTATCGTCATTTGATTTACATTTTGACCAATTAAGTTTAATACTTCCAATTGTACATCTCCTGTATTTTTTAATTCAAAAGAAACATCAAAATTGCCATTGTTTGGATTTGGGCTGAGAGAAATTGAATTATTAAAAACAATATTTTCACCGATGCCAGCACATGGATTAACAACTGCGTCAACTTGTATTCGTGGACTTGTACAAGTGCCGTTTTGAGTTAGAATCTCTAAATCATACAAATAATAATAATAGGACGCACCTGCCGATGCACCAATAATTGTCATGACTCCCGGAAGTTCATACGGATATGTGGCTGAATTATTATTTCTATATAATCCTGTTGTTGTCATAGTAGTAACTCCGATTCGTAGATTACTGTCTGCCGGCACATTAAAATTAAGATTGACTCTACTTTCACCTGCAGGAACAGTTACTGTTGTTGATTGTAAAGTCGTACCTGTTTCGTTTTGCAATGAAATAGATATGTTTCCTGCACTTTGGGAATAAACCAATGCCGATTTTACCGAAAAAGCTTGATGAGCATTAAAAATATTGTATTGTGCCGTAGTTGCATATCCACCTCCACCTATTCCGTTTGTATGTGGCTCTGCAAAAATTGTGTCGTTGTATGTATCCATATTCTCTACAAAATAAGGTGTGGTAACGTTCAATAAGGGAGTTGAAAAATTAGTTCCTGAGCCCACTAAATTATTCTGAGCATCATACCAATTTAAGGTTCCAGAACCAGACGCCGTTAAATTTAATATTCCTTCTGTACAAACGGTATCACCTATTGCAACTGGACTGTTCGGTGTAACGCTATTTACATGGAAAGGATTCGATGTTGCACTTCCACAGTAGTTTGTAACTGTACATGTATAATTTCCAGCTTGTGATACGGTAATACTCTGAGTGGTCTCACCAGTATTCCATAAGAAAGTCGTTCCAGCTGTTGCGGTCAAAATAACAGAAGAGCCTGAACAAAGATTATTAGAACCGTTAGCCGAAATTGTTGGAATTGCGCCAGAATTCGCTGGTTGTTGCATCGTTAATGTTACTGGTACTGCTGTGAAATTATTATCCTCTCTTTCTTCTGTAAAGTAATTATTCTTATCAACCTCCATTACGATGTAATAATCACCATTACACGTGTTTGGGGGTACATTTATCCACATGCCATCCAAGTGTTTTCCATAAACGTCTGTCCAACCGGAAGAAATACCTTGTTCAACCACCGAACAGTTATAATTACCCCCACCTAGATTCCAATTAGGGAAATCTGCATTAAGCATTGTGTTACCTTGATTATAAACAGTGTTTTCATCTCTGCAATGACCATAATAAGTACTGCCTGTTCCAGTTCCACATTGACCATAATCCATCAAGCAAAATCCGATTTTAGCCCCTTGACCAACAATAGGCCAACTCAATGGATTTGGGTCTGATGTTGGTATGCGTAAAGTCATAACTGCCCAGTCATCCACATGATTGTGTCCATGAACCGGGTGGTACGTCATGCTTCCTGTCCATTGATCCACATAGCTCATAACATTTCCATCTTTTTTATAAATTCGCTGAATCAACATCTGTTTTGGATTAGGTACACCGTTTGGACAAGTGAAGTTTCCAGTGGCAGAAACATTAAAAATGGTGTCTGAACCGCAAATAAAAGCTCGGTTTCCATTCGCGTCTTGACCTCTAACAGTAAATGATCCATGTCCGATATTTGGTGTAGAGCCCGTAACGCGTAATCTCCCATCATCAGGACCTTGACCGTTATAGTTTGTTCCTGCGCCAGATTGTGGGTATTCAGTCCATCCACCATTTGCAATTCCTTTCCAAGATGCTGTTATGTCCGGAAACAACAAGCAATTTAAGGAACCATCTTCACAAACACATGTAGTTGCATCAGTTGTTGTACATTGAGAATAATAATCCGAAGCAAAAATAAGGAGTGACAAAACAAGTAATAATTTTTTCATAGATTTTTTAGTTTAGCTTGCTAAAGATAAACTTTTTTTGTTGAAAAAAATCAGTTTAGTCATTTTTTTTATTCTTTTCCTTTGAATTTCAGATGGTTAAATTCGCGTTTTGAATAATGAAATTGATGATGGTTGAAGGAATTTAATGTAAGAAGTTATTCACTTTAAATCGGGTAATTCTAAATTGTATTCCAACTTCTTTGTTTAAATACGTCTGCGCACCAAAACCTTGCCTGTAATACCCTTCTAATTTGTAACTCCATGCCTTTCTTGCTCTTGAAGATCCTGATTTATAACGAAAAATAATGAGGCTTCCTCTTAGTGCAAAGGCGTCACGATTGTTTTTATTTAGTGAAGAAGGATTTAATAAAAAATAGTATTCAGGAGTAATTGCTAATTCAAGAAATTCTTTAACACAAATACCTCTCACTTTTCTTCCTGGAGTTGATAAGATTCTTTTTTTTAATTGTATTCCTGTTGAAATAAAATGAAGGTTTGAACCCAAATCTGCCGTGATTCTTTCATCAAAATTGGTTGAGTTTCGATAAGTGATTTCCGGAATCATGTACCGATTAACTTGGCTACTTAATCCAATTGAAAAACTTTTTTGATTGTTTGTTAAACTAGCGGAGAAACCAGGAGCTATTCCGATATTTTGTTTGTTGCGGACGTAGTATTGCGCATTTATTTGTAAATGACAAGCGCTCAAAAAAAGTGTGGCCATTAAAAATCGGTAATTACATCTTTTCATATGGCTTTAACACTTTAGTCTTGATTTGTTACAGCAAAAAAAAACCACTAATAAAAGTGGTTTTATAGAGCGTTAATCGATGATTACACCAGTATTTTCGGAGCCGCCGCAAGAATTTCACTGCTCGTTTCTGCAGCGAATTTCTCAAAGTTTTTAACAAATTTAGAAGCTAAACTGGCTGCTGTTTCGTCGTAAGATGATTTATCAGCCCATGTATTTCTTGGATTTAATAATTCACTAGGAACTCCTTCACAAGCTGTAGGATATGCCAATTCGAAAATCGGTAATTTTTCAAAAGAGATATCCGTTAATTTTCCAGTTAATGCTGCAGTGATCATCGCTCGTGTGTAGGACAATTTCATGCGTTGTCCAACACCATAAGAACCACCAGACCAGCCGGTATTTATTAACCAAACATTGATATCAGTTCCGTTTAGTTTTTCACCTAATAACTTAGCGTATTTGGCAGGATGTAAGGGTAAGAATGCTGCTCCAAATCCGGCTGAAAATGTAGTAGTTGGTTCTGTGATTCCAACCTCTGTTCCGGCAACTTTTGCAGTGTAACCAGACATAAAATGATACATGGCTTGTTCATTGGTCAGTTTAGAAATTGGAGGTAAAACACCAAAAGCATCTGCAGTTAAGAAGAAAATATTTGAAGGTGCTCCTGCTTTAGAGGGAACCATAACGTTCTCAATATGATGAATTGGATAGGATACTCGCGTGTTTTCAGTAATTGACCCATCCGAATAATCTGGGGTAGATGTTTCTTCGAGGAATCCAATATTTTCTAGTAGTGATCCGAATTTTATTGCATCATAAATTTGAGGCTCTTTTTCTTTCGATAAATCGATAGTTTTAGCATAACAGCCACCCTCAAAATTGAAGACAGTATCATTGCTCCACCCATGCTCGTCATCACCAATCAATCTTCGATTAGGGTCAGAGGATAAAGTTGTTTTTCCAGTTCCAGATAATCCAAAAAAGATCGCCGTATCACCGTCCTCGCCAACATTTGCCGAGCAATGCATGGAAAGCACATTTTTTTCGTGTGGTAAAATGAAATTCAACACAGAGAAGATTCCTTTTTTAATTTCACCCGTGTATCCAGTTCCACCAATAAGGATCATTTTTTTTGTGAAATTCAAAATCGCAAAATTTCCTTGTCGCGTACCATCAACCTCAGGATCTGCCTCAAAACTTGGGACACATAGGATGTGCCACTCTGGATTAAAATTTTCAACCTCAGCATCGGTTGGTCTCAAGAACATATTGTAAGCAAATAGATTTGACCAAGGTTGTTCAGTGATAACTCGAATGTTCATTTGAAAGGCTTCGTCAGCACATGCAAATGCATCTCTTACATACATGTCTGAATCTCCGATATAGACTTTCATTTTTGCATACAATGCATCAAATTGTTCAGGGCTAAAAGCAATATTTATATCTCCCCACCAAACAGCATTTTCAGTTTTTGAGTCTTTAACAATGAATCGATCTTTGGGTGACCGACCTGTAAATGCACCTGTATCAATAGCCAATGAACCCGTATCAGTAAGAACTCCTTCTCCAAGGATTATGCTATCTTCTATAAGTTCTGCAGGTGTTAAATTCCAATATTCAGTCGCTAGATTGTCCAAACCAATTGTGGCCCCAAGATCTGAATGTTTCCCAAATTTCCCAATTTTTTCCATGGTAGTCTCGTTAGGTTACTTAATAATTGCCGACAAAATTACACTTTCAATGCTGTTTTCAATTGAAAATCAAGGAATAGTTACGAACAGTTTTAACTTTTTTTGTTGACAAAAAACCAATGATATTTGATAAAAAAATAGCATGTTTACTTAGTGTAATTTTGACATTAATACCCTGCTTTTTCGGCGCTATAGCTTTTGAAGGTGCCACTTCCAATTGCTACTATTTCATTTTGGTCATTTACGAGTTTTGCCTCCATAAAAAGAATGCTTGCTCCTTGTTTTAGACACTTGGAAGTACAATAAACGGTTGAGTTTTTGAGTGCTGGTTGAAGGAAACTCACCTTAATTTCAAGGGTAGAAACAACTTGTTGGTTTGAGCAAACTAAGGACAAAGCACCTACACCCATCGCCGCGTCCAAAATTGAAGCAACAAAACCACCGTGAGCTGCTCGTGGAGTGGCGGTTAGTGCTTCAGAAATAGAACAAGAATAAATACATACTCCAGGTTCTTGAATGTCAAATTCCATTCCGAGCAATCTTCCGAAAGCGTTGTGCTCGATATACTGTTGTATGAGTGGGTGTTTCACCATGTTTTTATCCTAATCTTTTGGTAATTAAATCGTTTACTTTTTTATAAAAATGAGTGGGCTGAAAGGTTCTCCATTCAATATCATCCAATTCACCTCCCATATTAATATAATGATCTATATGAATGTGTTGAAACTCCTTCAGAACATGTTCGTGAAAATTAACCATAGCAATCCAACCATCTTCGATGTCATCAAACCATTCTTCATAATAACAGTCATCTGAATAGTGAAAATTCAATACGTTTTCTCCGATTAAAATAAATTGTTGTATTCCCGCTTCAATCATTCCCTCAAGAATTTCTCTTTTGAACCGCATTATATCATTTTCAATTGCATCGTTCCATTCGCCAATCATTTCAATAATCACATATCCCTCCTCATAATCAGCATAAAGTACTTTCAAAAAAAGTGTAGATGATCCGAATGAATCCCATTGAGGGTGAATGTAATAATTGTAAATAGCATGGCTGAATTCGAACTCGCTGTATTCATTGCCATAAAAGGGAGATAATGAATCTTCCGAAGCGATGTAATAACCGCGCCAATTGAAATGTGGTTCAACGTGATGCATATACAAAATTAAAAGAAGAAAATGAATTCAATCGACTATTTGAAACTTTTGTTTTACATTTGATTTTATTTTAATTCATTACTTTTTATGAGGTCATTTATTTACGGGATTTTTGTGCTTTTTTTGGTTGCTTCTTGTAGTAAGAAGGATGAAAAGCCAATCGAGGATTTATTCACCTCCTATGTGCAATCAAACAAGAAAATTGTTGCTTTTGGATCATTGAACGTGAAGCAGATTTTAACCAAGGCAGAATATTCTTCAATCCCGAAATATGGTCAAATAATCGGCTCTCAAATTGAATCATTTAAAAATACAGTTAATTTAGATAAACCGGTTTATTATGCCTTGGAAGGACCTATGGATAGAAATGGAGTTCCCGCCGCTGTTTACATGTTTGCTGAAGCTAAAAACCAAGATTCTGTTGTTGGTAAACTTAAGTCTCTGGGGTTTGAAATGCAAAAAGAGGAAGAACTAAATTATTATCATCAAGGAGATTTTGGAATGTCTGTCAAGAATTCTTTATTGATAGGAGTTTACAAACCAAAACACAAAGATTTTAAAGGACTGCTTTCAACGATTATTAAACAGTCAAACGAGGAAATGAAAACGGATAACATTTCCGAAATGATTCATACAAAAGCAGATATTGTTGCAGGTATAAATTTGGAATCGCTTTACAACACTTCAAGTACGGATTTACAAAAATTACGGGCAGATAATAAAACAATCATTTCTAATTTGGTGAAAGATTCTTATGTGTTAAATACTCTAAATTTTAATGCGGGTGAATTAGTTCTTCAATCTAAAAATTATTTTTCAACTGCATTAGCCCAACGCATGCCTCTTAGGCAGGTTCCAGCAACAAATGTTTTAAAAAACCTGGGTTCTGGAGATCCCCGCGTTGGTTTATTACTCAATATGGATTTTAATCGATTAAAATCCTTGATAGCTGATTTGGGCTTGCAGGATGAATTAACCCAAGCAACCAATGATTTAGTTTCTTCCGATTCATCTTCCGTTGATTTGCTTGGTGCTGTCTTTAATGGTCAGTTTGGTGCTGTAGTCTTTGAAGAATTAATGGAAGAAGGAGGCATCACTCCTAGTGTGAATGTACTCGTTGGGTTTGGTAATCAAGGGAAAAGTCAAATAGACAAATTAGGCATACCGGGTATTAGCCTTTTGCAAAAAGAGGTTTTTGATTCTCATGCCTTATTTTATACTTCTGAAAAATTTAAATCTTCAACAGGATCAATCAAAGTTCCGGAAGGATGTGCCAATTTTGGTATGAAGCCGATTAGTGGTTTTGTCTATTTAAATGGCATGCAAATGGAAGATTTTGATGCTCAAGAAGAATTCAAATTCATAGAAAAAATTGATTATTTGTATTTTGAGTATGGTATGGATGGTGGCATGATTCGCTTAAAAGCAATTGATGACAAAACCAACATTTTAAAACAAGCCATTGATCAAGCGGTTAGACAGCTTTCGGAAATGTTATTCAAAATGGTATTTTAATTGATTTAATGTGGGAAAAGATAAGCTGAGAAGGTTCGCAATTGTTGAAAATTACCCACACTTTATTCAACCAGTGTTAGGTGAAAAGTGTTCTCTTTTGGGGAAATGGAGACAAGAGTATTTCAAAAACGATAATCCCATTGTAGTAGAACTGGGTTGCGGAAAAGGGGAGTACACGGTTGGTTTAGCTCAGCGAAATCCAACTATCAATTACATTGGAGTGGATATTAAAGGAGCTCGCATGTATATTGGAGCCAAACAGGCGCTTGAATTGGATTTGAAGAATGTAGCGTTTTTGCGTACCAAAGTGGATTTTATTACAGATAGTTTTGAAAAAGATGAGGTAGATGAGATTTGGCTCACTTTTTCGGATCCTCAGCGAAAAAAACCGAATAAACGATTAACAGCAAAACCATTCATCGAGAGATATCGGAAAATTTTGAAAACCGATGGTTTTATTCATCTGAAAACGGATAGTTCCATTTTATTTGAATACAGTGAAGAACAAATCAAACAGCACAATTATCCGCACGAAATTATAAGCTGGAATATCTATCAAGACCTGCATGCCCTAGGCTCAGATGAAGAAAGAGAAACTTTGCAAATTAGAACTCATTATGAAACATTGTTTACGGCTAAAGGTAGCATAATTAAATATGCAAAATTTAGAATTCACTAAGTCGAAAAAATAATCTAATTTTGTAACATGAAATTGTTCGCGATTCTTTTCAGTTGTTATATTTTCATTCTTTCGTTAGCCCCCAATATGAAAGGGATTGAATTCTTGAAAATAGGCAATTTACTAGAACATTATCAACAACATCAAGAACGCAATAATGGATCAAGTTGGTTTGATTTTATTTCAGAACACTATTTTGCGACCTCTGTAGATTATGATAAAGAACATCAGGAAATGCCCTTCAAACATAATTGTAGTTCAATAAACTCTGTTTTTGTCGACACAGAAATTGTAATTACATTTGAAAGCAGTGTTTTTGTTGAAGAAAAAAATATTCAAAAACCGTCTGTGGTGCAATCAAATTATCGTTTTAGCTCCATCTATTCTATTTGGAACCCGCCAAGAATATAATTCAACGGGGCTTTTTAGCTCAATCGCATTGAATTAGTTATTTATTCTTGGAAATTTTATGTTAAATCGAATCATTTATTGGTCGATACAAAACAAGTTAATTGTTGCTGTATTGACATTGTTTTTGGTGACTTGGGGAGTTTTTTCGTTGCAAAATCTGCCTATAGATGCCGTTCCTGATATTACGAATAATCAGGTTCAAATTATCACTTCTTCTCCCTCTTCAGGGGCGGAAGATATCGAACGCTTTGTTACGTTTCCGGTTGAACAAACCATGGCAACCATTCCAGGTATTGAAGAAATGCGTTCGTTTAGCCGTTTTGGATTGTCTGTGGTTACCATTGTTTTTAAAGAGGATATAGAAATCTATTGGGCAAGACAACAAGTATCTCAGCGATTATCCGAAGCTAAAAATCAAATTCCTCCTGGATTTGGCGATCCATCAATGGCTCCATTAAGTACTGGCCTCGGTGAAATCTATCAATACACCATTCGTGCAAAAAAAGGATTTGAATCGGTATATGGACCTGCTGAATTGCGTACCATCCAAGATTGGACCATCCGTAGACAACTATTAGGTGTTGCTGGAATTGCTGATGTGAGTGGTTTTGGTGGAAAATTAAAAAATTATGAAATTGCCATTGATCCAATAAAATTAAAGTCTCATGAACTCACAGTAGCTGATGTTTTCAATGCGCTTGAGGAAAATAATGGGAATACAGGGGGAGCCTACATTGAGCGTCATTCAATGACCACTTACATCCGCACAGAAGGAATTATTCAAACCTTATCAGATATCGAGAATATTCCTTTAAAGGAAACAGAGGAGGGGATGCCTGTATTAATAAAACAAGTTGCTTCTGTTCAATATGGATCGGCCGTTCGTTACGGTGCCTTAACTTGGAATAACACAGGAGAAGCTGTTGGAGGAATTGTTTTAATGTTAAAAGGTGCTAATTCATCAGAAGTAATAAAACTAGTGAAGCAGCAAATGGAGCAAATCAAAAAATCCTTGCCAGAAGGAGTCGAGCTAAATGTTTATCTGGACCGGACCAACCTTGTGAATAGAGCTATTTCAACGGTGACCACAAATTTAATTGAGGGAGCGCTAATTGTGATTTTTGTACTTGTTTTATTACTCGGTAATTTGCGTGCAGGTTTAATTGTTGCATCTGTTATTCCGCTTGCTATGCTATTTGCAATTTCTTTAATGAATGTTTTCGGAGTTTCTGGAAATCTCATGAGTTTGGGCGCCCTAGATTTTGGACTAATCGTAGATGGCGCTGTGATCATTGTTGAATCAACTCTTCATATTTTACAACATAAAGGGAATAAGAAACTAACTCAAATACAAATGAATGATGAGGTGTATTATTCTGCTTCTCGATTTAGTAAAAGTGCGGTCTTTGGTCAGGTGATTATATTGGTAGTTTATTTACCTATTCTTGCCCTAGTTGGCATAGAAGGAAAAATGTTTAAACCAATGGCTCAAACGGTAATGTTTGCTGTATTTGGAGCACTGATACTTTCTTTAACATATGTACCTATGATTTCATCTTTGGTTCTGTCTAAGAAAATTAACACCAAAAAAACAATTAGTGATCGAATGGTCGATTTTATTCGTGGTTATTATCAACCGGCATTAAAAAGTATTCTACGAATAAATAAATTAGCTCTTGCTGTAATTGGAGGGTTATTAGTCATTAGTCTGCTTTTATTTGGTAATCTCGGAGCTGAATTCATCCCATCGCTTGATGAAGGTGATTTTGCCGTTGAAACAAGATTGGTTTTGGGTTCTAGCTTAAATAAAACTATTGAAGTAACAACGAGGGCATCAGATTTATTATTAAAAGAATTCCCAGAAGTAAAGCAAGTTGTTGGAAAAATAGGTACGGCCGAAATTCCAACCGATCCAATGCCAATTGAAGCGTGTGATTTGATGATTATTTTAAAGGATAAAAGTGAATGGGTAAGTGCAACGAATAAGGAAGAATTGGCAGAAAAAATGCAAAAAAAATTAGAGGAAAAACTTCCCGGAGTTTCCTTTGGTTTCCAACAACCAATTCAAATGCGATTCAATGAACTCATGACAGGGGCGAAGCAAGATGTTGTTGTAAAAATTTATGGAGAAGATTTCGATGAACTTTCAAAATATGCCCAAAAAGTAGGGGCAATCGCAAAGCGAATAGAAGGAGTTCAAGATGTTTACGTGGAAGAGATGAATGGATTGCCGCAAATGTTGATTACCTATGATCGTGAGGCTATTGCAAAGTATCAAGTAAGTATTGAGGAGATAAATAGAGCGATTAATATAGGATTTGCTGGTCAAACCGCAGGATTGGTTTTCGAAGGTGAAAAGCGCTTTGATTTGGTTGTTAAATTAGATTCAACTTTTAGACAATCTCCGGAGGATTTAAAACAATTGACAGTCACCGCTGAAAATGGTCGACAAATCCCATTAAATGAATTAGCAAAAGTGTCTCTTCAAACAGGACCAAACCAGATTCAACGTGATGATGCAAAACGAAGAATTTTAGTTGGGTTCAATGTGCGTGGAAGAGATGTAGAAAGTATTGTTGAGGAATTAAAAACGGAAATGGATCAAAAGGTAAAGTTAAAACCAGGGTATTATCCAACATTTGGAGGAACCTTTATAAATCTTGAACATGCTAGGGCTCGACTTTTGATAGCTGTGCCAGCCGCTTTATTATTGATTTTTTTCCTATTGTATTTAACTTTTTCTTCAATCAAACAAGCGCTCTTGATCTTTACAGCCATTCCACTTGCAGCAATAGGTGGTGTTTTCGCTTTGTGGATGAGAGATATGCCATTTTCAATTTCAGCGGGTGTAGGTTTTATTGCCCTATTTGGTGTTGCTGTGTTGAATGGAATTGTATTAATTTCAGAATTTAATTCGTTGAAAAACCAAGGTTACACTAATTCATTGAGACTAGTTATTTTAGGAACTCAAAATCGATTAAGACCAGTATTATTAACCGCATTTGTAGCCTCACTTGGATTTCTTCCTATGGCTTTATCACATGGAAGCGGGGCAGAGGTTCAAAAGCCACTTGCTACTGTTGTAATTGGAGGACTTGTAACGGCTACCTTGCTTACTTTGTTTATTTTACCAATATTATTTTTGCTGACAGATAAAATGGGCAGTAAGAAAAGGAATGTACCCGTTATACTTTCTTTAATTATCTTGATGTCATTTTCAGGTTTTTCCCAATCATCTTGGACGCTTAAAACCTGTCTCGATTCGGCAAAAGCAAACAATAAATTGCTTAAATCCATTGAGCAGCGAGCTAATTCAGAAAAAATGCGGGGGAGATCCGTGCTTATGCCCAAAACAGGCGTCAGTTTTATGCTCGGTCAGTACAATTCTTATTACGCGTGGGATAATAACCTTACCATTTCCCAGTCTATTCCATTTCCAACGGTTTTTGCTGAGGAAAAGGAATTTGGAGAAGTTAAGGCAAAATCCCTAACGGTAGATTATGAAATTTCGTGGCAGGAGATAAAACGAGACATAGAATTACTCTTTGATTCGTATCAATATGGATTAAGTAAATTAAAAATATTGGAACACCAGGATTCAATTTTAGGAGCTATTCAATCAAAAACTCAAATTCAAAAAGAAGTACAGGAAATTACAAAGCTTGATTTCTCCTTAGTTCAATCCAAAAGAAAAATGGTGCAACATCAAATTGAAGTCCAGCAAGTTGAATTAAAAAATTTGCTTTTAAAATTAGGTGGTTTGATACAAACAGAAAATTCAAAGTTGGCTATTTCGTTCATTCCATACTCCGTTAAGAATATTGTATTATTTTCTGAAGATTCACTTTCTTCTTCTCATCCCTTGTATCGCAGGTTTGATGCTGAAAACCAAGTTAAAAATCAGCAAATTGTTGTTGAAAAAGCAAATCGTTTACCTGGCTTTTCTCTGTCCTATT
>CALQIX020000043.1 GCA_943330745.2 Lishizhenia tianjinensis | reverse complement strand
TTTTTTGGGTGACAAAATTATCAGAAGCTTTACATATACATTCTTCGGACTTCATTCATGAATTTGAAGAAACAATTGATTAGGTTAATCACTCCTCTTTAAACCAGCCCGCGTACATTTTGTAATTGTTGGCAATGCGCTGCACTTCGCCGGCAAATAATTCAGGAGAAAGGGTTTTCACTTTTTTGGCAGGAACGCCGGCATAAATACTCCACGATTCAACACGCGTGTTTTCTGTGAGCACGGCACCTGCTGCAATGATGCAATTGGACTCGATGTGGCAATTATCCATCACAATGGCTCCCATGCCGATCAATACGTTGTCTTCAACCGTGCAGCCATGAACAATGGCGTTGTGACCAACCGAAACATTATCACCCAAGTTGACCTTAGTTTTTTGATACGTGCAATGCAATACCGCACCATCTTGTATATTCACTCGATTGCCCATGCGTATCGAATTCACATCGCCGCGTACCACTGCATTGAACCAAATGGAACATTCGTTACCCGTGATTACATCGCCCACAATTGTGGCATTTTCAGCCAACCAACAATCTGATCCAAATTGCGGTGTGTTTCCGTTACATGATTTGATTAAAGCCATAAATCAAAAGTATAAAAAAAGCCGTTCAAAACGAACGGCTTCAATGCGATATAGAGTGTAATTAGACTATTTTACTGCGTCAATAACTGCTTTGAACGCTTCAGGATGGTTTAAAGCCAAATCTGCAAGCGCTTTGCGGTTTAATTCAATTCCAGCTTTGTGTACAGCACCCATAAACTGAGAATAGCTCATTCCGTGTAGTCGAGCACCCGCATTAATACGAGTAATCCATAACGAACGGAAATTACGTTTCTTTTGCTTACGTCCTACGTACGCATAACCAAGTCCTTTCTCGATTGCATTCTTAGCAACGGTCCAGACATTTTTTCTTCTACCAAAGTAACCTTTGGCAAGTTTCATCAAGTTTTTTCTCTTAGCTCTTGATGCTACGTGATTTACTGATCTAGGCATAATTTTACGTTTTTTGACAAGGAGTGTTCGACGGGCGAATCTTAGGTACTCATTATCGGGTTAAACAATTTAAACCAATTGCAATTTACTTCATGCAAAGTTGCAATTTCACATTGGAGATATCAGCTCCATGAACTAAACCGGCGTGAGTCAAGTTTCTTTTACGTTTTGTAGCCTTCTTCGTTAGAATGTGGCTTTTGAACGCATGTTTACGCTTGATCTTACCAGTACCAGTGATAGTAAAGCGTTTTTTCGCACTGGATTTGGTTTTCATTTTTGGCATTTCCGTCAATTTTTAGATTTACTCTCTATATAGCTTCTTTATAATACTCTTATTTCTTTTTTGGGTTGATCATGATAATCATTTTCTTCCCTTCCAATTTCGGTAATTGTTCAACAGCACCGACGTCTGCAAGTTCTTGCGCGAACTTCAATAACAATATCTCTCCTCTATCTTTAAACACAATCGTTCTACCTCGGAAAAATACGTATGCTTTAACTTTACTACCCTCCTCCAGGAATTTTCTTGCGTGCGCCAATTTGAAATTAAAATCGTGATCATCTGTATTCGGACCAAAACGAATTTCTTTTACAACAACCTTACTTTGTTTGGCTTTCAATTCTTTTTGCTTGCGTTTTTGGTTGTATAAGAATTTCTTATAATCCATAATTCTACAAACAGGAGGAACCGATGTAGCAGCAATTTCAACGAGATCCAATTCTTGTTCTTCCGCCATAGCAATCGCATCACGAATAGACAAAATTTGGGGTTCTTCACCATCCTGAACTAAACGAATTTCAGAAGCAGTAATTTTATCATTAATCTTGTGAAGTGCTTCTTCTTCTCTTTTTACAAAAGGTTTTCTGTTGTTATTTCTCATTCAAATTTAAACTGTTACGCTAATTCTTTTTCTATTGCCTGCTGCACCAAAATCGCAAACGCTTCCGCTGTCATTGATCCTTTATCACCCTCACCTCGTTGACGCACCGAAACTTGATTTAACTCCACCTCTTTCTCACCCACAATCAGCATAAAAGGAACTTTTGCTATTTCAGCATCACGAATCTTTTTGCCGATTTTCTCGTTACGATCGTCTACGAATCCGCGAATATCGGAAATATTTAGCAATTCAGAAAGTTTTTCAGCGTAATCGTTGAATTTCTCAGAAATTGGTAAAATCGCAAATTGTTCAGAAGAAAGCCAAAGTGGGAAATCGCCCGCACAATGTTCCAATAAAACCGCCACAAAACGTTCCATAGAACCAAATGGCGCACGGTGAATCATTACTGGTCTGTGCTTTTGATTATCCGCACCCACATACTCTAATTCAAATCGTTCCGGTAAATTATAATCTACTTGAATCGTACCTAATTGCCATTCACGACCCAAAGCATCTTGCACCATGAAATCTAATTTTGGTCCGTAAAAAGCAGCTTCTCCGTACGCAACCACAGTTGGAAGATTTTTCTCCGCAGCGGCTTCGATAATTGCCTGCTCAGCTTTCACCCAATTTTCATCAGAACCGATATACTTTGAACGATTTTCCTTATCTCGAAGCGAAATTTGTGCTTTGAAATTTTGGAAATCCAAGGTTTTTAATACGTATAACACAATATCAATCACGTTTTTAAACTCTTCTTTTACCTGTTCTTGAGTACAGAAAATATGCGCATCGTCTTGTGTAAATCCACGAACGCGCGTTAAGCCATGAAGTTCTCCGGATTGCTCGTAGCGATAAACCGTTCCAAATTCAGCAAAACGAGTAGGAAGCTCTTTATAGGATCGGGGTTTAGACTTAAAAATCTCACAATGATGCGGACAATTCATTGGCTTCAAATAAAACTCTTCGTTCGGATCAGGTGTTTTTATCGGTTGAAATGAATCTGCTCCGTATTTTTCATAATGCCCAGAGCAAACATACAATTCTTTATTTCCAATATGTGGTGTAATTACTTGTTGATAACCTGCTTTTTTTTGTGCTTTCTTCAAGAAATTCTCCAACCGTTCGCGCAACGCAGCTCCTTTTGGCAACCACAATGGCAAGCCCTGTCCCACCTTTTGAGAAAAGGTAAACAATTCTAATTCTTTCCCTAATTTACGGTGATCGCGTCGTTTAGCCTCTTCCACCTTCACTAAATATTCCTCT
Organism: Lishizhenia tianjinensis; assembly: GCA_943330745.2. Classification (GTDB taxonomy): domain Bacteria; phylum Bacteroidota; class Bacteroidia; order Flavobacteriales_D; family Crocinitomicaceae; genus UBA952. The sequence goes on along the minus strand of CALQIX020000043.1, from coordinate 12,040 downwards.
AATTCTGCTTGCTTTGGAAATGTAATTCCATAAATACGCGTAAGTTGCTTATTTTTCTCATCACCCCGCCAATAGGCTCCAGCGATAGCGGTTAATTTAACTGCCTTTATAAAACCAGTGTCAGGAATATGTGGACCACGACATAAATCGGTAAAATTTCCTTGCGTATAAAACGTGATTGTTCCGTCCTCCAATTCTGATAACAATTCTAACTTATATGGATCTCCTTTCTCTTCGAAATAGGCGATTGCTTCTTTCTTGGAAACTTCTTTACGAATGAATTGTAATTTCTGTTTTACCAATTCTTTCATTTTGGCTTCGATTTTTTCTAAATCTTTTTCGCTGATGGAATGATTTTCAAAGTCTATATCATAATAGAAACCATTTGTCACTGGTGGACCAATAGCTAATTTAATTCCGGGAAAATAAAATTCTAAGGCCTCAGCCATCAAATGCGCAGATGAATGCCACAAGGTTGATTTTCCTTCTTGGTCATTCCATGTTAATAACTGTAAAGAACAATCCTCGGTTAGCATCCTATTCGCATCGATTACTTCACCATTCACTTTTGCAGCGAGCACATTTCTTGCTAATCCTTCAGAAATACTTTTCGCCACATCCATCGATGATAAAGCGCTTTCAAACTGTTTAACAGAACCATCAGGTAGAGTAATATGTATCATGAATATTATTTTGAAATGAGTGCAAAGATAACCAAAGGATAGGTTAATCCAATTATAATAAACAAAAAAAGGAAGCTTAGCTTCCTTTAATAGTAGAGTTAACAGTTGTTATTTTGCTATTTTCGCTTCAAGTAGTTCGTTGTATTTCTCCAACATACGTAAATACTTGTTTTTCCAATAATCAACTGATTGAGTATCTCCGGTAATAGAACCAGATTCCTCCAGATTCGTAATTGCCGCAAAGTTTCTATAACGCTTTAATTCCACGATATCCTCTGAAAAGTCATGATGGATAATCTTACCGATTTCCAAAATGTAATCAATGGATAAGTTAGGATTTTCGAAAGCATTGTAGATCCATCTACGACTTCTACTTAGTTTTTTGGTTAGTTTAGTAAGTGGTATCCCACTCTCCCTAACCGCTTTTTCTAAAATTTCTCCTTTGTGCTGCATGTGACAAAATTCAAAAATTTGGTGTAAATTAAAATACCCTATTAATATATTATTCTGTAAAATTAACGAATTAAATTTATTGCAGGAATCATAAGTAAGAATTATACAATATTTTTATTTTTTTTGTACTTAATAGCCTTATAAAAATGCAACTGAAATAATAATTCAGTAAACAAAGGAATAATTTTACAAAAAAATATTTACATATCTATAAATAAGTGTTTTATATTAATTCAATAAAAATCTGAATTAGTAAGAAATCCAATTCATTTTTCTTGACAAATTTCAACCAATAATCCTTCTGTAGATTTTGGATGGAGAAAAGCGATTAACTTATTATCAGCTCCTAGTTTGGGAGTTTGATGAATGAGTTCAAACCCTTGTTTTTGTAGGCGCACAATTTCTTGTTCAATATCATCAACTTCAAACGCAACATGATGAAATCCCTTTCCTTTTTTCTCCAGAAATTTGGCAATTGGACTAGTTGGTTTGGTTGCTTCAAGCAATTCAATTTTACTTTCCCCCACACGAATAAATGCTGTTTTCACAAATTCAGTCTCAACTATTTCCGTTTTATAAGCAGTTTCACCAATAAGCGATTCATAAATCGCTAATGATTTCTCGATATTCTCAACCGCAATTCCCAAATGTTCTATTTTCCGAAACATATTAGTTTTTTATAAATTTTTCGGTCACATTATCAAAATTCAAATAATATAACCCATTAAGTAATTTTCTACAATCGATTTTCGATGCTTTACCACTTTTTAATATGTTGCCATATGCATCAAATACTTCATAGTATGTCTCAACCTCCACTCCATTGGATTTCATTGTAATAAAATCTTTGACCTTAGTTGGGCTTTTCGTGACTTTTGCAATGGAGGAAATAAAAAAAACTGATTTAGAAGAACGTTTTGTTAACGTGTTGTCTATTTGCGAAACACGGACCTCATTTTTTCCGGAATGGGGCATCAATTTAAAGGTATAAGAATTCAAACTAGCATCTCCTTCACCTTGTATTTCACCAACGGCCACCCATTTATCCCACTTATATTGTTCGATAATGTAATTCAATTTACCTAATTCCCCGGTCGTTGTCCAACTCAAGTCACCACTATTTGTTGCAGAAATAGTTTTTACTACAAATGTGCTTTTTGGTAATAACACCTCCGGATTTAAAATTTTCGGGACACAATCATCTCCATGGTGAATGACCAAAAAAACGGGTTCACCAATTGTCATTTTAAGGGCTGTTAAATTTACGGTAACCGAATTTGAGTTTAAGGAAACCGGCATTATATCTCCGTTTACATAGATTTTAGTGATACAAAATCCAAACCCACTTCCATCATTTGGATTTGAAACAAACACATTTTTTCCTTGGTATTTTCCTTCAATGGACAATTTTCCTGCAACTAGGTTCGAAGAGGATATCAGGAGTAAACAAAAAAGAAATAATCGAATCAAAAACATCTTAATTAAATTAATTAGTTCCAAAAATCCCACGTTATACCGAGTCGAATTTGCATGGGAGGAATGGGGTAGCCTTTCACTGTTTGAATCATGTGGTTATTCCAAAAATAACCAATATTTTCGGCTCTTGCAAAAAAGCGGAATCCCTTCACTTCAAAACCCGTATAGAATGCGAGATCAAAAAAACCGGGTTGTTTGTTCGTCAATTGATTAACCAGAAAAACATCTAAAACAGGAAGCATGCTCATTCTTCGATAGTTTCCAATCCATTGAGGTTCAATACCAATGAAGGAACTCAGTTTTTTATTTTTAAAAACGCCCCCCTTTAGTCCAATTCTAGCTTTCAGCATATGTGTCGGATAAAACATTAAATTTGAGGGCTGTATCAACAACGAATAAACAGGAGAAAATGTAACTCCTTTCCAGTTATAATCAATGGAGCAATCCAATTTGATTAATTGAATCAAGGAAAAAAGGTCGTTTTTCCAAATTTGGCCATCAAAAAAATAGGGATTTTTAATAAGAAGATAATCAGCTTTTAAGCCAAGCGTTTGTTTACCAATACGGTAATTTGTAGAAAATCCAATCGAGTTTTTAAATTGAAGCTGGTATTGTTGTAATTGATAATATAAGTTATTGGCTGAATAATGCCTTTGGATTAGCTCTGGTAATGTGTTCTCAACGGACCAATTTGCCCCGAAAGTCCAACGATCCACATACAATTTAGCATTTATCTTGTTGCTCCAACTAGAAGATTTACCAAGAAAAAAGTAATCAAAAACTTGATTGAACACAACCGATTTTGACTTGAATCCAATGGCTTCTACGAAACTAATTTCCAAGGTGTCTCTGTAGATTTGGTTATTTCGGAAATTCCAAAAACGTTGATTTATACCAACATTGGCATTCCAATTACCCCTATTCCAATAAGTGCCCAATTCATTTTCTATTGTACTAATTTGGAGGTGATCCCTCGTATCCGTGCTATCAAAATTAATCATTGAATAGATTGAAGCCAAATCCCCTGTTTCTGTATAAACACGATTTTGCGACACGAATACATTTGAAAAATACAATCCAAAATCCTGAAGAGAATCCTTTTTAAAAGCTAGTTTGTTCAACAAGCGAATTTTCACCTCTTTACTAACTGACTTGGCATCCGATTTTAACACAGGAATTAAGTCAAGACCAAAATCTAATGGCAATGAATCGTTGGCAATTCCACCGTTCCATTCAAGTGTGCGGTTATCGAATTGGGCAGAAAATAGGCTATGGACCTTTTTCGTTTTTTTACTTATTCGAAGTAATACATCTCGGTCCTGATACCCACTGTTTCGGAGAATTCCAGCGGATTGATTATTTAAAAAATCTAAATTTAGGACTAATCCTTTTGGAAAAGCTTGTGAATATTGGACTTTGGAAAATTGAAAACCGGAGGATCCAAAAGCATAAGCGAAAGAAACATGAGGTAATGAGGTATATCTCATTGGGCCAATGTGGTTTAAACTGGTTATTGGCCGAGCCCCTGAATTAGCGAATTGAAAAGGAGAAAATAAAAAAGGTGAATTGGAAGCATAACTAAAAGAACTCATTGCGAATGGCGGAAGCAAATCAACTTTATTTAATTCACCAGAACCTTTAAATCCGGCTTTGAGCGTATCCCAATTTGAATAAAAATCAAGAACCGATTGTGCTTTATAAAATTGAGCAAAAAAAAAGATAAATATTACCGTTGAGAAACTTCTCACATGAACTTTTTTCTTTCTAATTCTACTGACTACAACGTTCATAAAACAAACATAACAAAAAAAGGGGCTCGAAAGCCCCTAAACTTTATGAATAACGAAGATTAAAGTCCGTTAATATGTAACTGAAGACCAGATTTAAGGTTTCCAGCTTTATTTTTATGAATAATATTTTTCTTAGCTAATTTATCTAACATACCTGCAACGGTAGTAAACAATGTTTCAGCTTCTTTTCTATCTTTCAAACTTCTTAATTTTCGAACAGCGTTTCGTGCTGATTTGTGCTGATATTTATTAATCAGTCTTTTAGCTTCATTTGAACGAATTCTTTTAAGAGCGGATTTATGGTTTGCCATTTTTAAAAAATTGTATTTAACATTTCTACAGTAGCCCATAGGAGAATCGAACTCCTGTTACCAGGATGAAAACCTGGCGTCCTAACCACTAGACGAATGGGCCAAAAAAATTGGTAGCCCATAGGAGAATCGAACTCCTGTTACCAGGATGAAAACCTGGCGTCCTAACCACTAGACGAATGGGCCAACTATAACATCCCAAAAATTTGGGATTGCAAATATACGGGTTTTTTCTATTCTCGCAAATACTCAATGCTAATTTTTCGAAAAAAAACTACTAGCCTTGTAAATTATCAACATCTTCCAATTGTCTTTTAAACCCTAGTCTTTTACCCGTTTGTAATTTAAGGCTATCACTAATCTCTTGAACCTGAGCAATGGTTATTTCTTCGAGGAACTCATAAGGAGGAATGTATAGGTCAAATTGTAAGGCAAAAGCAAAGGATAATTGAACGATTAATTTCATATAATTATCATTCATTATTGCGTTTTCGGGATCCTGAAACAATACACCTAACTGACCTTTTCCTTCCACCATAAAATGCTCTTCATGATTTAAAAGTATGCGGGCAATTAAATTTCCCCTATCGTCAAATCGATTTCTTAAATAGGATTCGGCTAAAAAATTATAAACATGAATAACCGCAAAATAGCCGTTATTTTCATTACTTGAAAAATATTTAGTCCCCCAAAGTGGATTTGTTCCCGGTAATTTAAAAATATTGGTGTGTAAATGGAAAACCAACATATCGCTACCGATAAAAACGAGGATTTCAAATTTCCCGCGATCTTCATAACTTAGTCGAATTCTTTCATCCGTTATTAAGGACCGAAGAGCATCTAATTCCGCTTTAATGTGTTTCTTGAATTTCTCAAACATCTTTTCTGAATCATCAGCAACATCTTGCTTTAAAGCTGACTTACTTGCCAGTAAATTCAGAATGATTTGACGGTTCTTGTCCAAAGAATCATTGGGAGTATCAATCGTTTTTTTTTTCTTAGCCATAATGAGTTAATTGGTTAAATTGATCTCGATATAATCAATTAAGCTGTGGATAATTTTTATATGAATTTCTTGGGCTCGATCGGCGTATTGACTATGCGGAGCGCGGATTTCTATGTCACACATCGAAGCCATTTCTCCTCCGTTTTTCCCTGTTAAACCGATGATTTTCATGCCTTTTTGTTTAGCTGTTTCAATTGCCTTAATGACATTTTCAGAATTTCCGGAAGTTGAAATAGCCAGAAGAACATCTCCCGGCTTACCAAAGGCATCAACAAACCGAGAAAACACATAAGAATAGCCAAAATCATTTGACACACACGAAATGTAACTCGAATCTGAAATCGAAATAGCAGGAAGGGCAGCACGGTTTTCGCGGTATCGACCTGTTAATTCTTCAGCAAAATGCATTGCATCGCACATGGAACCCCCATTACCGCAACTGATAATCTTTCCGCCATTTCCTATCGAATCCACAAGTATTTTACCTGCAGATTCAATTTTTACGAAATTAGATTGTTGATTAAATTCCTGAAGCACTTTTGCCGCTTCCTGAAAATGCTTTTCAATAGAGTTAACGGACATAACGCTCAGATCAATTAATGTTGATGACCATGCTCACCATGAACGTGACCATGATCTAATTCTTCCTGGGTCGCTTCACGAACATCCAACACTTCGACTGAAAAATGCAAGTCAGTACCAGCAAGTGGATGGTTAAAATCCATTTTTAAATTTTCGTCGTCAATTTCAAGGATTTTACCTCGTAAATGATTTCCTTCATTGTCTGACATGGGAACCATTGCTCCTATAAAGAAAAATTCAGTATCCACTTTACCATCTTCATTATGGAAAATATTTGCGGGAATCATCGCAATTTGTTCATCCTCGAATGTTCCGTATGCATTTTCTGCTTTAATAGAAAACTCTACCTTATCGCCTTTTGATTTGCCCGCCATTTGTTCCTCAAATTCAGGAATCATGGCTTGAACTCCGTATAAAAAAACCAAGGGGTTTTCTGTGGTTGTTTCTTCAATTTTTTCGCCTGTTGCGTGATTTTTCAGTGTGTAGTTCAATGATACTACACTGTTTTCAGTAATATTCATACACTAATTTTAGTTTCGACAAAACTACGTAAATAAATTTTGCCGCAAGGTATGATTCAAATAAAAGACTTTATAGGAACCTTAGATTTTAATAATCAAAAATTCAGTTCTTCTATTTTCCTGATGTTGTTCTTCCGTACACGTTGATTTAACTGACCCCTCGCATGGACAGTCGCTTTTAAGCTTAGATTCACCAAAACCTTTTCCATAAATACGATCGGGATTGGTTATCTTTTTCTTAATGTATTCAGCGGAAGCATTTGCCCGATTTTCAGACAAAGTAGCATTCTGTAGAATTGTACCACGACAATCTGTATGCGATCCGAGTTCAATAACCATTGTTGGATATTCATTCATCACTTTCACTATTTTATCGAGCTCAATGGACGCATCAGAACGAATTGTGAATTTATTTCGATCAAAATAAATTGGTTTAACATCAATTAACTTTGCTAAGTCAAGACCTACTTCAACCTTGGTGAGCGAAACATACAATTTCTCATTTATATTAATAACACCGGGAGTTGTAACCAATTTTGAGAAATCAGCCGTTTTTGTTAAGTATCCATCCTTTTTAAGTGTTAAGGAATAATTTAACGTTTGATTCATTTGAACATTTTCCAATACTCTTTCAAAATCTCCAGAATTTGCTGTAATTCCCTCAAATACAACTTTCCCTGATGATTTATCAACGATTGTTACGTTAACCTCTGAAAGAGCTTGTTTTGATTTGTTATCTGTAATCAAACCATACAACGAAAAACCTTCGTTTTTCTCCAATTTAACTTGTGCTTGGATAGATGAAGTTGTTAAATTTTTAGTTGTTACGTTCGCTAAATTCTCGTTGTAATCATCTTTACTAGCTGAAATTACATACTCTTTATTGGGTTCTAATTCAAATGCATATTGCCCTTTTTCGTCAACAACTGCTTTCTGCAATACTTTTCCCGCTTCATCTTTCAGGTAAACAATAGCACCTGGAAGTGATGAGCCAGTTTTGTTATCAGCAACAGATACTACTAACTTAACTTTGAATATAAAGGGTTTAACCATGTTGAAAGAATAGATGTCATCATCGCCTTTACCATCTGATCGATTGGACGAGAAATATCCCGATTTTCCATCTTGGTTGAAAGTCATTGCAAAATCATCATTCTGACTGTTTAATGGTTTACCAACATTAGTTAAATTATCGAAACTTACCCCATTTTCATTCATAGTCATCACAAAAACATCCAAACCACCCAAACCAACATGTCCATTTGATGAAAAGAAAAACAACCCATCAGGACCTATCCAAGGAAACATTTCTTGTCCCTCTGTGTTAATGTCTTTCCCTAAATTGATGGGTGTACCCACTGTTCCGTCCGTATTTATCGCAGCTCTGTATAAATCAGCACCTCCAAAACCTCCAGGCATATCTGAAGCAAAAAACAACGTTTTTCCATCCAAAGAAAGAACAGGATGACCAACTGAATAATCTTTTGAATTAATCGTCAATTCTTGGACATCAGACCAATTTCCGTTTTTGTCAACTTTAGCACAATATAATTTCAAATTTTGAATTCCTTTTTGATCTCTTCTAGATTTTCCTTTAGCGATGTTATTTCTGGTAAAATAAACCACTGACTCATCTTTATTGAAACAAAGTGGCCCTTCATGGAAAGAAGTAGTTACTTTAGATACCAAATCTGGTGCTTCTTTTTCTGTTGGATCGATGGTAAAAAGATCTAAAAATCCACTACCATTCCACATCCAATTATTTTGAACCAAGGTATTGCGTCTTGCAGAAACAAAATAAACTTCTTGCTTTTTCAGCGATTGGTACCCCCCAAAATCAGATGCACTTGAATTAAAAGCTGCATTAGTTATGGCAAAATGAATTCCTTCTTTCTCAATTCTATCTAAATAAGATCGATTATTCGCAAATGAAATAGCTCTTTTATCTGTATTCGATTTTTCGTAAAAAGTATTCATCCATTTATCACTCTCTGCATATTTTCCTAATTGCTTCAATGTTTGAGCAAAATAAAAATAATGGTTACTTGAGATAGATCCTGACTTCAACGCTTCGTTATAAAACTTTTCGGCATTTAACAAATCATGGACATTATAATATGATTGAGCCAAACGAGCTTTCATTTCTGAACTTGCCAAATCGGTGCTAAGCAAATCTTTATAGTTCTCAATTGCAAGTTTATAAGAAAGCTTCTCAAAATAATCATCTGCTTTTTTTAATTTACCAGATTGTGACCACGAAATAAGAACTGCTGAAAACGAAAAAATTAAGAGTAAACTTTTCATACTATAATTTATGGGGACGATTAAAAATAACGGGGTGATCTAATTCCTTGTCTATTGTACCTGAAATCATAAGACAACAACACCTCAAATGTTCCGTAATTGTATTTTCTAATTTTCGTTGTAGAAAAATCAGATGCTACACCAATTCTAAATTGTGGGTTTATTTGATATTGAGCAAAAACGCCAAACGCCGCATTTAAACGATACATTGATCCAATCCAAATTTTCTCACTATAAATACCTGTAACCGACATATCAATACTAATTGGCGCTCCAATTGTTGCTTTAACTTGAGATGTTGGACGAATTTTCCAGTCCTTAGACACTGGTAAAACAGCGCCTATTATGGCAAAATAGTGTCTTTTTTCTTTATTCGAAGTAGTTCCGTCAATACTTTGCTCAATTAATTTCGGAGTACTTATTCCTGCAAAAAAACGAGGAGAGTTGTAATACATTCCAAAACCGAGGTTTGGATTCACTCTATTTCTCATGTTATTTGCCAAATTTACATCACCAGCCTGGGTGGTTGATAAAGAAGATGTTTCCGAATTAATCAAATTCAATCCCGCTTTCAAACCAAATGCTAATTTTGATTTTTTAGTCAATTTCAAGCTATAGGAAAAATCACCGTAGAACATAGTTTGAGACAATGGCCCAATAACATCTCGAACGGCAGTTAATCCGATACCTACCGATTCATAGGACAAGGGAGAATGCAAACTCAATGTTGTTGAACTTGGTCTACCTTCAAAACCTACCCATTGTTCCCTGTGAATACTAGTTGCACTCAACATACCAGTACTTCCGGCATAAGCTGGATTTACAAAAAGAGCGTTATCGAAATACTGAGTAAACTGAGGATCTTGTTGTGCTTTTGCGTGCAACGATACTATCGAAACAACTAATAAAGCAAGTATTTTAGTATAATTTTTCATAACTTCTAATTTCACTTATTATCTTTTCAAATAAACATATCCTTTGTAAATAGTCTCACCGTCACCATTCAAATCAAGAATATAGTAGTATGTTCCTGTTGGCAATTGAGCATCTCCGATTACTATTCCTCTATTTGCTGTGCCGTTCCAAGTGTTGTAATAACCTTCAGCAAAGAAAACTTCATTACCCCATCTATTATAAATCGTTAATTTATTTTTAGGATAATTTTCAATACCAGGAATAACAAATGTATCATTGGTATTATCACCATCAGGAGTAAATGCTTGAGGAATGGTAATATCCGAATCACAAGGGTTAGGGTCACACGGATCAAATGGATTGCTTCCACCAGAAACTTCCTCTCCATTGGTAAATCCATCACCATCACAATCTGAATCTATCCATGCTTGACTTGGCGTTTCTATTTGATTAGCAACTACCAAAGAACAAGGATTGTTTGGATCAGTACCATCAATAACTTCTTGACCATTCGTTACACCGTCTCCGTCACAATCTGCATCCAACCATGCTTGACTTACAGAACCTAAATCTTGGTTTGTAACATCGTATGAACATGGATCGCTTGGATCTGTTCCATTTGGCCCAGCAATTCCGTCTCCGTCAGGATCAACTTCATCACCATTGGCAACACCGTCTCCGTCACAGTCAGCATCCAACCAAGCTTGACTTACAGAACCTAAATCTTGGTTTGTAACATCGAATGAACATGGATCGCTTGGGTTTGTTCCATTTGGCCCAGCAATTCCGTCTCCGTCAGGATCAACTTCATCACCATTTGAAGCTCCATCTCCATCGCAATCTGCATCCAACCATGCTTGACTTACAGAGCCTAAATCTTGGTTTGTAACATCAAATGAACATGGATCACTTGGGTCTGTTCCGTTTGGCCCAGGTATTCCATCACCATCAGGGTCCACTTCTTCACCATTTGTAACTCCATCTCCATCACAATCAGCGGTTAAATCGGTTTGACATGATAAAACGGTAATAATTACTATAGCAGTGTCACATAGTTCAGGTAGCGGAGTTCCATCATCACAAACCTGATAGATCAACGTATCTGTACCAGTGAATCCTGCATTAGGCGTGTATGTAATAGCACCTGTAATTGGATCAACAGTTGCCGTTCCATTTGAAGGTGAATTGATTAAAGTAACAGAAGTAGAATCGATATTCCCATCACTATCCGCGTCATTTGTTAGAATCGAAATTACCACTGAATTATTTTCAGTTGTTGTAGCTATATCGATAGTTGCTTCTGGCCCATCATTCACTGGTGTTACCGTGATAATCAAGGTATCATAGATACAAATCGCTGGTAATGGAAGTCCATTATCGCAAACACTTACGATTATTGTATCTTGTCCATTGAATCCTGCATTTGGTGTGTAAGAATATGTTCCGTCTGAATTGATCGTGATTGATCCATTACTTGGTCCACTCACTGGTGTTGTATCAACTGTTAAAGGTGTTCCATCCGAATCACTATCTCCTGCATCCGTTAAATCTCCTGTAGCGGGACCTCCATCTTCTGAAATGGTATTTGAATCATTGTCAACTACAGGCTCATCATTTACTGGGGTTACAGTGATAATTAAAGTATCATTGACACAGATCGCTGGTAATGGAAGTCCATTATCGCAAACACTTACGATTATTGTATCTTGTCCATTGAATCCTGCATTTGGTGTGTAAGAATATGTTCCGTCTGAATTTATCGTGATTGATCCATTACTTGGTCCACTCACTGGTGTTGTATCAACTGTCAATGGCGTTCCATCAGAATCAGAATCACTATCTCCTGCATCCGTTAAATCTCCTGTTGCTGGACCCCCATCTTCTGATATCGTATTTGAATCATTGTCAACAACTGGCGCATCATTTACTGGTGTAACCGTGATAATCAAGGTATCATTGATACAGATCGCTGGTAATGGAAGTCCATTATCACAAACAC
>CALQIX020000042.1 GCA_943330745.2 Lishizhenia tianjinensis | reverse complement strand
TTTTTTATAGTCAAGGGTTAAAGACGGTTTATTTTGCTGATACTCCTCATACGTTTTGAAAATGTATGATTTATTCAATTCCTTGTTCTGACCAAAGGATGCAAGACCTATTAGAATTGCTACTGTTGTTAAAATTACTTTTTTCATAACTTATTTTTTAATTAATTTACAAATTTCAGTGTCCATTTGAATGAAATACACCCCATTTTCCAACTCCGATACATCCACCAAATTCTCGCCACCAGTTATCCTAAATCGCTTCATTTCTTTTCCTGCGTAATCGAATAAAATACATTCGGTAGTTGAAGCGTTTTCAGGAAGGGAGATTGTAAGCGTTTCAGAGGCAGGGTTGGGGAATAGTTTGATTTGGTTTGTTTTTTCGTTGTCTTTAAGTCCCAGCCAAGATGGGAGTGTGTTAATTTCGAGTACATGTAAATCTGTGTCTAGTACGTATAAATTATCAGCTGAATCGAGTTCTATACTAACACGAAAATCAAAGTTGACAGGCGAATTTGTTGCATCGTACACTTTAGTCCAAATTCCAGTTGATCGATTCAAATATCCAACATGCATCACCTGGTTATATGCTGAACCAAAAACAGCCCAAATGTTATTTTGTGAATCTACTTCAATTTCAAAAACAGAAGACGAAGGCATTCCAATCGTATTCGTAGGTGTAATTGTATCTATAAAAACACCATTAATAGCAACTGAAATTCCGGAAGCGCCCGCGATATAAATCGAATCGCTTGTTTTGGAAAACTTCATGTCATAATTCGTCCAATCTAAGAGTGTACAAGTATCCGGTGAGTAAAAAGTTAGATTTTCATTTTGGAAAAGACTAACAAATGAATTGGTGGAGGTGCTTCCCCAGAAGTTTCCATTTTTAGATTTTATTCGTTTCAAGGAAGAAATCGAACCCAAAGTTGAATTACCATTTGACAACTTTAAAAATTCAGCCGAAGAACGTGCTACAAAAATCGTATCTTGATTGGAAGAAATATCAATTCCCTCCGTTACAGTTGACAATAAAGACCAAGTGCCTCCCTCAAATTTGTGCATGCCGAAATAGCGATCTAACGCAACGACATAATTTGGGGTTGCCGCAAAATCGAGAAAGATACTTTGTTGCTGAAAAGTCGGCACATTAAAATTGTTGTAATGAAAGTAATGTCCAAATGAGTCAAATCCTTGCACCTCACTTTTAAATCCAAACCAAATGGAATTATCGTAGGGGTTGACAAAAAATTGCTTGTTAAATTGCTCAAAACCTGCTGCTTGCTGCACAAATGAATTTGGTGAATGATAATCTGAAGCATGGATCGTTTTCCACGTTTGTGAATATGAATTAATCGCAAGGAAAAGGAAAACAACTATTATGGTTGAAAATTCTTTCATTCGACACTGATTTTTTGGATGGATGTCCCGAGTTCAACAAAATACACCCCTCTTTTAAAGGGAGAAACATCAATTTTTTGGTTATTTTCAATTACTTGAAATTCCATCACAATTTTTCCACTTAGGTCTTTGATTATTGATTTTTTACCGAGGATTGAAGCGGGAATACCTGAAATGGTAAATGTTGAAGAGGCTGGATTTGGAAAAAGGTTGAATGGGTTTGTTTTTTCGTGATCACTGAGCCCTAGCCAAGTTGGACTATTCGGAGTAAGGAACGTGTGTAAATAGTTTAAATCTGCTACCCAAAGGTTACCAAGTGTATCTATTTCTAAGCCATAAAAGTTGGAAAAATCAATCGGGGAATTGGAATTATCAAAGCGATTGGTCCAAGTGTTACCTTCTAATTTAGCAAGGGCAAAAGGCGTATCATTTACATCACCAAAAACGGCCCACAAACTGTCTTTATGATCAAATTCTATCTCCAATACATTTGGACTTGGCATGTTGATGGTGTTGTTTGGGGTGATAGTGTCAAGTATATCATAATTGTAGGCGCGCATTAGTCCTTTTTTTGTAGCTGCAAAAATTGAATCTGTGTGTCGTTGAAATTTTTTATCATGAATCGGAGCTAATAAATAGTGTGGGTCATTCAAAAGCATGACATTTGAGTAATTTACATTGTGACCAATTACACCGTTATCAGAATATAAAAATTCATTTTTAGAAATTATATCACTTGCATTAAAATACGTATCTATTGCGTTTCCATCAAAATACTTTAAAATACTTCCAGATTTAATAATGAAGACAGTATCAGCATTTGGAGTAATATCAAGAATTTCTGATTCCACTATACTTGGAGTACTGACGTAATCTGTAAAATTAAATAACCCAAAAGTTCTTTTCATGTAGAATACACTATCCGAGGTAAAAATAAATCGTAAATGATCACCGGTCCATAACTCACCAAAATCAACACTACCAAATGGTTGGATCAATCCTGAATTTTCAATTAACGCGACTTTATTATCATTTACTAGCCATATATCATTAGTATATTGATTAATTACAAATTGACCCCAAGGTTTAGTATTGTAAAAATTAGAATAAGGTAAAGATTGCCAAGTCTGCCCAAATCCGATCGATCCAAGAATTTGCAACATAGCAAAAAGGAAATATGTTAATCCAATTTTACCCATTTGGATTGAAATTTACGGTTTTTTTACTAATTATAACAAAACGACTTAAGAAACGAGAAAACAACATGCATGTGATTCTTGCTTCCTAATCAAAGGTTTTTAATTTATAACGTAAAAATAGCCATGCTTGGGGGGTTATTTCCTTAATGTTATAAATGCTGTTGGCATCCACCACATGTTTAATCCAAAGGCCACTGTCACAACCTCATATCCTTCCTTTGTTTTTTCATTCAGTATTTGCTCCACTTTTCGGTTGCGTGTGTTTGTTGACCACATGGTCGATTCTTTAATGATGGTATAGGTCATTGGGTGCTATTTTTGTTAAGATTGAAGATCGATTAAATTTCAACTAGTTGTTGTAAAATTAATCTGCTTAACATTTCAATATCACTATTTATTGTTCCTTGCATATATTGATCATAGACAGTTTTGTTGTCAGCAGGATTTAGATTGAGTTGAATCCCCTTTTCCAATGCCAATGTTCTCAAAAATTCTCTTTGCGCTCTTCCATTTCCCTCGCGGAATGGGTGTAAATAGTTAATGTTATCTAAAATTTCTGCCAATTTCTCAGCTATCAGACTTTTGCTGTTGTTCGGAATTTTCTGGTACTCCGAGATTAACTGGTCTATGTATCGAAATGCGTTATCAAAGTGTGAAATGGGGAAGAATTGTTTACCGTCCTTGCTAATTTCAACTTTTCGCTTTTTTCCTGCCCAAACATATATGTCTTGAAACAAATGTCTATGAATTTCAAAAAGGCTGTCAATTCCCTTTATTTTTATTGGGTTTTCATTAAGTTCTTGAAGTCTTTTCGTTACAGCTCCACTTTCTACAAAGAGTAATACATCAGGGTCATTTATATCTAATAAATTTCGTAAAAGTCCTGTATTAGGGTCGGTGTAGTTATAGTCAGTATCTATGTATTTGTAGGAATTAGACATATGCTTTTTGTTTGGCAAATGCCACTAATTCTATTAGAGATATTTTTCCAGTTACATAATCCCGGATGATTTCAATTCCTTTTGGAGTCGGATTAAATCCTTCAAACATATTACTCCCTAGGGCGTTTGCAGTGCTTTCTAGCGTTTTCAAGTCTGAAAACTTAACTCCCATTAATGTTAGGTTGTTTCTGTCTATTTCTATTGTGTTGAACATATTTTTCAGTCTCTAATTCATGTCAAATTTACAAAATATCTGGACCAAAAGTTAGCTTTGTATCTATTTATAATGTCTTGTAACTCTTTGCTAAACACTAAAAAAGGAAAAAAATCCGTTCCTAACTATCTGTAGTCTAATTTACAAAAATTTACCAATAGGAAGCAGATTGATTTTTTTTTAACATTTCTACTTTACGCTTCACTCTCTTAAAACGATTGATTTTAAAAGGATTCAGCTTGTTTTCTAATTTGTTTCAAGAAGAGAGAATTAGTACATGTTCTAATTTGAAATTGATTAAAAAAAAATTCTTTTAGTCGTTCTGAACCATTAAAAAATCAACAATTAGGAAACGCTAAGTCGTAAATGTCCTCCTAAGCCTTCACTAATGATTCGCATCAAGGTTGATAATCTAATATCACTGGCATTATTCTCAATTCTAGAGATATAGTTTTTTGTGGTTCCACATTTTTGAGCAAGTTCTTCCTGTGTCATACCTTTTTCTTTACGAAGCTCTTGAATCATAACGCCTAGTTTAAATGCTTCAAATTCCTCTTCATATTTTTCTCTTGCCTTTGTGCCTTTTTTACCATACTGCTCATCAAGGTGATCAGTAAAGGATTTCAGTTTATTTTCCATTTTTTTCATCGAAATATTGTTTTTTAAGTTTTTCCGCCAATTCAAGTTCGCCTTTGGGAGTCTTTTGTGTTTTCTTTTGAAATCCATTTGTTAAGATTATCAAATTTCCCTTATCGAAAAAACAGAAAACCCGATAAATATTTGAGCTATACTCAACTCGAATTTCATAAATCCCAGAAGAATTTGAAAGGAATTTAAAATATTTATCCGGAACTCGATCAACCGTTGAGATTAGTTGTAATGTCCAGTTGAACTTCTTTCTAACATCAGGGTTTAACGTCTCAAAAAATTCCAAATAATGATTTTCATAATAGACTATCCTTCTCCGAAATTCATTATCCATTTGGTTATTATAATTTAAAACTTACTTCAAAGTTACCTAATTAGGTAACAATTTCCAAATTATTTGTGATTTTTTACTAGGTTAGTTGCAAACAAGTTTCAAACGGAGATAAGATAAAAAAACTAGAATAGAAATAATACCATTTCCAATGGTTGATTTGGTGATTTTTGTCCCATGTTAGCTTATCGCGTACCAAAAAAAGTTAATTTGGTACAAAGAACAAGATAAATTGAGATAAATCGTTCGGGTAAGTAATATTCGAATATTCAAACAAATATGATACGATTTGATACGATTTAATACGATTGTGATACGAAAAGCAAGACTTATTCCTCTTCCTCTTCCTTTTCTTCTGGTGGTGGATCGTTTGATTCTTCTTCAATGGATACATTGGCCTTGGAGAAAAAATATTCTTGTTCCCCTTGGATACATCGTACAAAATGCCCATTTATTTCGAAGTTGTTGTCCAAATAAAAATCAGATTTATCATGGTTGAATATCACATAATAGGTGTCGTATGAATCACCAATTACGTTTGCTTGGTTTTTGGGTGAGGTGGTCCAAAAAGTGGTTTGCATAAGCCTGCCTTCAAAATTCCCGTCGTTTCTCACATATCCAAGTGGCTCAACGTTCATCTGGAATAAATTCTGACCAACAGTTTTGCTTTTCCATTGGTTAGTGCTGCGCAGTTTATCCGCCGAATTCTTGTACAACGCACAGCGGCACACAGTATCGTAATTGAGATAAGCCCGTAAGTAAGACCATTCGTTTGAGGTCGGAATTTTAAATCCTTCCGGTGCCAAACCCCTTGGATCAACAACGGCAAACCAGTTGTATATTTTTCCATACACACTATCGTTCTTTTCGTTATAATTTAAACTACAATAAGCTGGTTCCCCATTTTTGAAAAATTGTTCCCATTCAGTGAGGTTTTTGGCGCGCGCTATTTCCTGACCATTTCTAAAGGTTGAATTATTTAAGTTTTGGATTCCCCAGTAGAGTTGACCTATTTTCACATAATTCTGCCCCACCACAGGAAGAGAATTAAAACACAATACGAATAATAGGAGAAAAATGACTTGTTTCATGATTTCCGTTTAATGGTTATTTTCTTGAAAAGTTACACTTCAAAGGTAAAAGCTTTCTGTTAATTCTTGGTGTTTAATCTTTATCTTTGCAATCATTGAAAAATTATGGAATATAACTTTAGAGAAATAGAGCAGAAATGGCGGAAATTTTGGGCTGAAAATCAAACCTACAAAGTAGAAGAGGACCCTAATAAACCCAAGTATTATGTACTGGATATGTTTCCGTATCCTTCTGGGGCAGGGCTACACGTTGGTCATCCGCTGGGTTATATTGCCTCTGATATTTATGCACGCTACAAACGCTTGGAAGGGTTTAATGTATTACATCCAATGGGCTATGATTCATTTGGTTTACCTGCCGAACAATACGCGATTCAAACCGGACAACATCCTGCTATTACCACAGAACAAAACATTGCACGGTATAGAGATCAATTAGATAAAATGGGCTTTAGTTTTGATTGGAGTAGGGAAGTCCGCACTTCTTCTCCAGATTATTACAAATGGACCCAATGGATTTTCAAATTGTTGTTCAACGCCTATTACGATACCGTGAGTCATAAAACAACGGCTATTGATCAACTGATAGCGCATTTTGAGCAACACGGATCGGCCAATTGTCCAGCTTTTACCGAAGAGGAATTTTCTTTTACGGCTGAGAATTGGAATGCATTTTCTAAAAAAGAAAAGGAACAAGAATTACAAAAATTTCGCTTAGCCTATTTAGCGGATTCTTGGGTCAATTGGTGTCCTGCCATGGGAACGGTTTTAGCCAACGATGAGGTGGTAAATGGATTATCTGTTCGCGGTGGTCATCCGGTAGAGCAAAAACTCATGCGTCAATGGTCGATGCGTATTAAAGCGTATGCTGAACGTTTATTGCAAGGCTTGGATGTTATAGATTGGACTGACGCGCTCAAAGAACAACAACGAAACTGGATCGGAAAATCGCAAGGTGCTTCCGTTTCTTTTCCTCTTTGGAACGGAATAGAAGGGGAGGATGTCACCCCACTTGATCTCCCCTCAATGGGAGAGAATTCTAAATCAATCGAAGTATTTACAACCCGCCCCGATACCATTTTTGGTGTTACCTTTTTAGTGTTAGCACCAGAACATGAATGGGTGGCCCAATTGACAACAGAGGCGCAAAAAGAAGAGATTGAATCGTATCAAAAATCAGCTTCCCTCAAAACGGAAAGAGACAGACAATCAGATGTTAAAAATATTTCAGGTGTATTCACTGGTTCATACGCTATTCATCCGTTTACCGGTGAAAAAGTAGAAATTTGGATTGGAGATTATGTTTTGGCTGGATACGGAACAGGTGCAGTTATGGCCGTTCCATGTGGGGATCAACGAGATTTTGATTTTGCACGCCATTTCAACAAAGAAATTCGAAATATTTTCAAGGATACGGATATCTCGAATGAAGCCTACACGGAGAAAGACGCCATTATTGCCAACTCCGATTTCTTGAATGGATTACCGGCAAAAGAAGCGATAAAACGCGCCATTGAAGAAATCGAGAAAAGAGGATTGGGTTCGGGGAAAACCAATTACCGATTGAGAGATGCTGTTTTTTCTCGTCAGCGTTATTGGGGTGAGCCTTTCCCGGTTTATTATGAAAATGAACTTCCAACGTTAGTTGAGGATGAACATTTACCAATCCAATTACCAGAGGTGGATAAATATTTGCCTACAGAAGATGGTGAACCGCCATTAGCACGATCCAAGAAAGAAGATTGGAATTTCACGCGAGGAGATCGAATGGAATACAATACGATGCCAGGATGGGCCGGAAGTTCTTGGTATTTCCTGCGCTATTTGGATCCCAAAAATGATCAAGAATTTGTTGCAAAGGATAAAGTAGATTATTGGGGCAATGTAGATTTATACATCGGAGGATCTGAACATGCCACCGGACATTTGTTGTATGCTCGTTTTTGGACAAAAGCCTTGTATGATTTGGGGTATATTCCTTTTGAAGAGCCGTTTCAAAAATTAATCAATCAAGGAATGATTTTAGGACGCAGTAGTTTTGTTTATCGCATTCAGCAGTCCAACGAATTCGTTACGTTTAACAAGAAAAATGACTATAACGTAACGCCTATCCACGTGGATATAAGTTTGGTAGATAATAACAAACTAGATTTGGAAGGATTCAAAAATTGGATGCCTGAATATGCTTCTGCCACATTTATTTTGGAGGAAGATGGAAGCTATACTTGCGGATATGAGGTGGAAAAGATGTCAAAAAGTAAATTCAACGTTCAAACTCCGGATGAGTTAGTAGAGAAATTTGGTGCCGATACCCTACGGATGTATGAAATGTTTTTAGGTCCATTGGAACAAAGTAAGCCATGGGATACAAAAGGAATTACGGGTGTGAATGGATTTTTACGTAAGTTTTGGCGCTTGTTCCATCCAATTGAAAATCAATTTACTTTGGCGGATGGTCCAGGAAATGAAAAGGAAATGAGAACCCTGCATCGCACCATAAAACGAATCCGCGAAGATTTGGATAGGTATTCATTCAATACGTGTATTTCGACGTTTATGATAGCAGTGAATGAATTAACTGAATTGAAATGCAATAAGCGAGAGGTGTTGCAACCCTTGATTGTGTTAATCGCACCTTTTGCACCGCATATGGCCGACGAATTATGGGAAAAAGCAGGAGGAAAGCCAGGAGAAGTCCATACTTCAACATATCCTCAGTTTAATGAGTCTTATTTGGTCGAGTCATCGATTGATTATCCGGTTTCATTTAACGGGAAAATGCGTTTTAAAGTAAATTTAAGCGCACAATTAAGTGCTAAAGAGGTGGAGGAACATGTTATGAACATGGAAGAAACTCAAAAATGGTTGGAAGGAAAAGCTCCGAAGAAAGTAATCATTGTGCCTGGGAAGATCGTCAATATTGTTCTTTAATTGAATTCAAATTTTCCAGTTTAATGATGAAAATAAGCGTTTTATTATAACAAAATGAAAATTAATTAGTTAATTCAATTAATTAGGTTTAAATTTGCGGAACTGTACACAAGGTATGGTGATTTAATTTTTTTTTATTTTTTATGAATATTTATTGTGGAAACATTAGCTTTCGTGCGACTAGTCAAGACATCGAAAAGCTATTTGAAAGTTTTGGAGAAGTATCTTCTGCCAGAGTAATTACTGACCGTGAAACAGGACGTTCACGTGGATTTGCTATTGTTGAAATGGAAAATGACGACAATGCACAACAAGCCATCGATTCTCTTAATGGAAATGATTTCATGGGAAGAAACTTGGTTGTTAACGAGGCAAGAAGAAAATAATAGTACTCGAGTCATTATGAAAAAGGGTTGGCGTTTGTCAACCCTTTTTTTTGCGCTCTATAATTCTGTAACTGTGTGGCTATCTAAAAGATTAGTGCAAACTTGATTTAACAATGGATATATTGTCGATTATTTCGCCTGATTCATCAGAAATCACAACAAAATATTTCCCCATTGAACAATGCGTCAGGTCAATTTCTAAAGGATTATATTCCATTATTTTTTCCATAACTAATTGTCCTGTTTCAGAAACAATTTTTACACTGGCTGATTTTTGATATTCCGATGGAGCCACTACAGTTATTTTAGCTGAAAATGGATTTGGATAGGTATTAAAAGTAAATCTACCAGCAATACCACTTATTGGAACACCAGGTTGAGTGAGGCTTATTGTCGTTTTATCGGGTTGCTGAAAACCTTGAGTGATAATCCGTGCTGAAATTGAGTTATCAAAGGTGGAGGTAAAGGGTTCTCCCACTGTATAGGATAATTGATTTTTTTCAGTAGGAATAACACTTTGGAAAATTATAGAACTTCCAGCAGATCCAACAACGCTTCTATCTGGCATTGTCGATTGTGTTAACGTTAATTGAGGGGAGGTAATGTAACACATCGTTCCCCATGGTTTCCAATCTCCGCCATTATTCCATTGGATATAGCATTCAAACGTTTTACCAGCGGGTACATTAAGGAAATTACTCCAGTAAACAAAGTTCACATTGCGCAAGGCTGTTTGGTCAAAATAGGATTGCCCTGGTATATTTTTTAACCTAAAACGATATTGGGTGGCATAAGGTCTTGAATAACAAACAAAGTTAGCACCCCAATTTAAGGCTTGTATACCGCAGTAACCGGGTTGCAGTTGTGTTTGTTGCGATAAACATGTTTTTATTTGACACGATGGGCCATAATTACTCCATGTTAGGCCATTATCACTACTCCAAGAAACTGAAACAGTGTACCATGTTGTATCTTTCATTCCACCAAAAGCACCAATATTTAGTTGAGCACCAGAGGAGGTTGTACTTGGAATGGCAGCACTAATTTTTTCAGAAATGTAATTAACATCTGTAATTGTACCTACTGCTTTGAATTTATAGTGGGTTGCTCCCATAGCAAAGGTTGAATACACTTCACCTTGTTGACCAAGCCAATATGTCATTTGTTGACCACAATGAACTGGTTTTAATTGACTCAAAGTTTGGGCCTTCGTTAGCGATAAATTCACTAATGAAAAATAGGTGACTAAAAATAAATAGTTCAACAATTTCATTGAATGTCGCTTATTTTTTAGATTAGGGAACTAAATTAAATTCTAATATACTCAACATTCCGGACGAGCAGTTACCTCCTAAAGTAATCGTTTTTCCTTCACCGATCCAAAACGGGAAATTATCCCATGAAGAGGAAGACGTATTGTGTTGACGAAGGTAATACGTTGTGCCGTTATATACCATACAAGCATAATTATTTATCGAAGTCAATAAACAATTTTCGATTTTCCAAATTTTACCAGTTGGTACAGTAACGGTTGTTCCTGCAGAGACAAATTCTAAGTTAATCACTTGATTTAACTGTAGATTATTTTGCGCAAAATTTTGATTAATAAATAATCCAAAGAAAAGAATTAAAAATATTTTTTTCATGTTTGTAAATTAAGGAACAATATTATATTCTATGATACTGAGAAAATTATCAGGACACGTTGTTTGAACTATCTCCCCCGCTTTCAACCAAAGGGGGAATAAATTTCCAACTGCCATCATAATTCCGCTGCTACCATGACCAGGAGACCCGTTGATTTGATAATAAGGTTTAGAATTAATTAAAAACGGGTGTTGACGATCCGGAAAATTACAATTGGGATATTCAATATATTCAGAAATGTATGTATTTGACTGCATGTAGGTCTCTACTTTCCATACTTTACCAGAAGGGACTGTTTGTGCTGTAGTATTGACACGAATTACTTGATTGAATTGAAGATTTCCTTGCGAGAAAGAATTAAATTGAATGAAAAAACAAACAAACAGTAAAAATACTTTTATCATGGCTGAATATTAAATTCTATAATACTAATTTTATTTAAACAAGTTCCACCAGACAATGTGGTACCAGCGGGAATCCAAAAAGGCAATGAGGTATATGAATGGGTATTCGTTACGTTGGAATAAGCTGCAGGAACTGTTCCGTTTCCAACTTTAGTTGATGTTCCATCTACCACAATAGCGGTTGATTCATAACTTCCAGAAGCACAACTTCCATTACTTGTCTGAACACCTGAACTAGTTTGCGGGATGTTATAAATAACACTTTCAATTTTCCAAACTTTGTTTGCAGGAACGGTTTCTTGAACAGAAACTAATTTTACTTGACTAAAATCCAAGTTGTATTGACAAAAAAGACTTTGCGAAAGCCATAAAAAGAGAACTAAGAAAATAAATTTCATAATCTTTTACTATTAAAAACCGTCTGAAGTATAAATTAGTGTATTCGGATTACTTCCTGACGAATTTGTACTACTCGTTCCGCCAATTCCCACCCAAGTTGTACCATTAAAATAATAAAATCCTGGTGTATTGTCAGTTTGAAAAACCAGTAATCCCGTTGCTGGCGTACTAATCAAATTTCGTTGAGCTTGTGTCATTGAAGGTAATAATATACCTTGAGTAGTTGAATTAACATTTAATATGGCAGATGAATTAGGATTTGTTGTTCCAATTCCTACATTGGCTCCTGTGTTTGTTATTAAGCTATTTGCTACCCATGTGGTGCCGTTATGATGTAATGTTTGATTGATTGTTCCTGAGGGTAAACTTCCAGCAGGACCTTGTGGGCCAGTAGATCCAGTTGCACCGTTACAAACATATTTTGTAAGCGAGGCATTAATTTCAGATAAATCAAGGATTCCATTCGTGTTCACATCAAGTCCATATTCTAGTTTCATCCCACCAGTTGTGCAATTTACTCCAATTGCTTCAACAGAAGTTTTTACTAAACTATTTTGGCCATTCGAACCATTTATTCCGTTAGAACCGTTAGTGCCCGCTGTACCCTGAGAGCCAGTTAAACCAATAGGACCTTGAGGTCCTGTAGCGCCCGTTGGCCCTGTCGTTCCTTGTGGTCCAGTTGCACCCGTTGCACCATTACAAACATATTTGGTTAGCGATGCATTAATTTCAGATAAATCAAGGATTCCATTCGTATTTGCATCAAGTCCATATTCTATTTTCATTCCGCCTGTTAGGCAATTTACTCCAATTGATTCTACTGAAGTTTTTACTAAACTGTTTTGGCCATTGGAACCATTAGAACCGTTTGTACCAGCAACTCCTTGAGATCCTGTTAAACCAATTGGACCTTGAGATCCAGTTGCACCAGCAGGTCCTGTTGCTCCTGGAGATCCAGTTGCTCCATTACAAATATATTTAGTTAATGATATATTTATTTCAGCTAAATCAAGGATTCCATTGGAATTTCCATCAAGTCCATATTCTAGTTTCATACCACCTGTTGCACAATTTACACCGATGGATTCCACCGAAGTTTTAACTAAACTGTTTTGACCATTCGTTCCATTTACTCCGTTTGAACCAGCTGTACCTTGTGGTCCTGTTAGTCCAATTGGTCCTTGTGAACCTGTGGCACCTGTAGGGCCTGTTGCTCCTGTTGGACCAGTTAGGTTTGATGTAGTAAATGTTGTTCCGTTGGTAAAGTAAAAAGTAAGTGTCCCATTTCCATTATCAACAACTGAACTTATTCCATTTCCTGTAGCTCCTGTTAAACCGGTTGGGCCTGATGGCCCTTGTGCACCTGTTACTCCAACTTGTCCTTGAGGTCCTGTAAGATTACCTATAACTCCCCATGTCCCATTATTATTGTAGGAGACACTTCCATTAGTTGTGTTTAAATAATAATCTCCGGCTGTTCCCAATGTAGAAAGGGGCGAAGTTGTACCATATAACCATTTATTTATTGCTGCTCCTGCGGTATTGGCATATAAAGCGTATGGTACACTCATGAGTTGTTGTGAACCAAAATTTTGATAATTGGTTCCACCTGTAAAGTCAATGGAACTGACTAAAAAATAAGGTCCCGAACCCCAATTTATTGTTGAGAATGACCCCTGTATAACGGTTCCACCACCAATGATAATATTTACAAGCGCCTGTGAGTTACTAAGCGGAGTATGGCGTTCTGCATATACTACTTGACCCGTTGAACTTGTTTTTCTGATTTCTAATTTATATCCAACAGTTGTGTTAGTAACAAAACCACCAGTTGAATTTCTTAGAACCGCTTGGTAATTTATTCCCAAAGGAGATTGTGAGATGGAGTAAAATACTACGTTAACAAAGACAATTAAAAGTAAAATTTTCATAGAGCGTTATTCGTTATCTAAGTTAAAATTTATTTTGTAAATCGGTAGAATTATCTACAATTATTTTAGAAAAATTAGTAATGACTATTGATTATTTGACCACATGTTTTTTAGTGATTAGATATCCAGTTTCATGCAACACTTCGATAAAATAAAGACCCGGGTTTAGAATTTTATTTACAACAAATAAATTCAATCCATCCAACACTTCAATAGAGAGATCATGAACAATTTTACCGTTATTGTCGCGCAGAACAACAGAGCAATTACCAATCATTTTTTTGTCTTTAACAATAAGATTAAATGCTTCAGCGGAAGGATTTGGATAAGATTCAATAAAGGATGCATTGTTTTGATTGCATTTCACTAAAATAGGATCATACAATTTCTCAGTTCCATCAATATCCACCTGTAATAAACGATAGTATTGTTGATCCAAAGGATTGTTGTCGATAGAGTTATAATTGATTAATTCGTTAGAAAAACCTGCTGCATTGGTGGTTGAAATAGCTTGCCACACTTGACCATCTCTTGATTTTTCGATAACAAAATGTAAGCTATTATATTCAGAAGCTGTTTGCCAATTCAAAACAATATTATCTTCTTGACAATTCCCATTAAAAGAAATTAATTCAACAGGAAGAGCAATGTTTGTTCCCACAGCACTACCGAACTCACTAAAAGTAGTCAAGTTACTCCAGATTAATACATTACTTGTACTATTGGTGAATGATGTACCTTGAACGGTGGCGTTAGAAAATGTTTGTAAGTCAGGTTGATACCAAACGCCATTTCCGCTAACAACACTATATTTTATTGGTTTTAAATTCCCTTCATCACCCGCTGAACCGACATAATCAGCTTGGACATATGAGAGTTGAAGTTCATAGGTGAAATTAGTAATGTTTGAGGGCTCAACAATCCAGTTGCGGTTAATGTATGAGGTTATTGCTGAATTCATGTATGTGCTTCTTTGATCACTAAGTCTAACACCAACATATGCATTAGCTCCAAAAGTAGCAGATAGAAAATCAAGTTGCACTGGAGTATATTCATTTCCTCCGGTTGTAGTTCCAACAGGGAAAATAAATGGATTTAACCCATTGGAAGCATTGAGTATTTTTCTCAGCTCACCAGTACTTTGTGGCACAATCATGTTGTTAGCCGCAGGAGTACCTGAAATGGAAGCGCTTACACCAAGAGTTAAATGATTGGTTCCTAATGTTACTCTTCCTGAAGTTAAGGTTAGTACACCACTCACTTGAATTGAATTATTTAAAGTAAGTCCCGTTGAATTATTAATGGTTAAATTATTAAATGTAGTTGGACTTGATCCACCAATATTTTGTGCAGATGTACCATTAAACGTAACTGTTGAAGTATTGGCGTTAAAAGTTCCATTATTAATTAGGTTTCCACTCACTTGAAGTTGTGAGTTAGCGGATAAACTAAAGGTTGAACCCGTTCCAACAAATAAGTTTCCTGAGTTGAAAGAAGCGCTTGTAGGAATATTTGCAGCGTTTGTATTTGAAATACACGTACCGGCATCAGAATAACTAACAATATAGACTTTGCTTGCAGAAGTAGGGGCTAGGGTAGCCGGAGAATAAACACCCGTATTCATAACAAACCAATTTCCTGCCACACTACCGTCATTACTTAAATTTCCGTTCCACAAATAGTCTCCATTGGAAAGTGTAACTCCACTTACCGTAATGTTTGAAACAGGCTGATTCACGGTAACTGTAGCTACAGATGAAATTACATTTGCACCACACGATGAAGTTACTTTAACGGTATAAGAACCTGAATTAGCAGATGTTGCAGATAAAAGGGAATAGGTTGAATT
Organism: Lishizhenia tianjinensis; assembly: GCA_943330745.2. Classification (GTDB taxonomy): domain Bacteria; phylum Bacteroidota; class Bacteroidia; order Flavobacteriales_D; family Crocinitomicaceae; genus UBA952. The sequence goes on along the minus strand of CALQIX020000042.1, from coordinate 577 downwards.
AGAAGCACCTAGAATACTAATTCCATCCTTAAACCATTGGTATAATAATCCACTACCCGTTGCAGTCACTGAAAGGTTTATTGTACTTCCAGCACAAATTGTTGCAGCCTGAGGTTGCGCAGTAATAACCGGCGAAGAACAACCAATGGTCAAACAAGATTGAGCGGATGTTGCACCACAACCATCTGATGCATTTACGCACAACTGCCCTGTTTGCCCTTGATAATTAATCACAATGGAATTGGTTCCGTTACCCGAAACAATGTTCATACCTGCAGGAGGCGTCCAACCATAAGATACTGCTCCGGTAACAGGTGCTACGGAGTAGGTTGAGGTAGCTAAATTTTCAGTAATAACACCAACTGAACCAAGTACTGGAGCCGATGCAAAGTTCCATCCTGTATTGTTACCAAGATTAGTAGAGGCATAGGCATTAAAAGTAGCTCCACCAGTTGCTGTAATGTCTTTTAAGCTAAGGTTATACCCATTCATCACACCAGAAGTTTTAGAAATGGTTGCAGCAGAACCACTCGTATTTGATTGAATAGTAACCCCTGAATTACAGGCACTACCAAAA
>CALQIX020000041.1 GCA_943330745.2 Lishizhenia tianjinensis | reverse complement strand
TTCCAATAACGAATTTGTAGTAAAGGAGATTAATGTTACGGATTATTCAATTTCAAAAAAAGGAAATTACGTTGCCTATATTCAACACCAAAAAGATAAAGTCGATTCTTGTAAACTAGTAATTTATAGTGTAAAAGACGGGTCAAAAATAATAATCCTATCTGCAAAAACGAGCATTCAAACTCCTGTTTGGAGCGAAACAGAAACAACAATGGCTTTCTTGTTTTCATCAGACACTTCAAAAACCAAACAATATAATCTTTCTTTAGTTGATTTAAAAACAATGAAAACCCAAATTTATGGTGATACTACTCAACCATTTTTTGGCAACGATTTTGGTATTTCAGAACACAGAAAATTAAGTTTCACAAGAGATGAACGATTTTTGTTTTTTGGTAGATCCTTTCGATTAATACCTGAAACAAAAGATACACTCCTCGAATCCGAAAAACCAAAATTAGATATCTGGCATTATCAAGATAAATCACTTCAGTCACAACAATTAGTTAATTTGAAACTTGATGAAAAAAGAAACCAACTTTGCTTGCTTAACTTGAAAACGGACAAAATGATTCATTTATCTAATGATACGTTAGATATAAATCCAACAACTGATTTAGTTTCTAATTATCTGATGGCTCGTTCAAATGAAAAGTATAAAATAGAATCGCAATGGACTTCCCCAACACGCTCTGATTATTATCGAATATCGGCTATTGATGGCAGTGTGCAGCCTATTATCAAAGGCGTGTTTTATCCTGGATCACTTTCTCCTAGTGGAGGTTTCTTTAGCTATTTCAATCCAGATAAGAAGGAATATCATTTAATGAATTTAGAAGAGAAAACCGACGACTGCGTTTCTTGTTCAGCAAATAACACTACTTGGATTGAAGACATAAATGGAATGCCGATGAAGGCGGGTCCAGTTGGTGAAATTGGGTTTACCAAAAATGAAACGGAATATCTTTTTCGATCTGAATTTGACGTGTGGAGTTACGAAATCTCTTCAAAAAAGCTGACGTGTTTAACAGACAAGGAGGGAGAGAAATCTAACATACGATATGAACCCATGCTATGGAATAATGATTCACTTTTTGTAGATTTCGATAACCTGTTGTTAAAAGGATTCAATACAAAAACAAAAAGTGAATCAGTACACCAATTTGTTCAACATGATAATCACCTTGATTTGAAACAAGTTTATAGTGGAGATTTCTCTATAAAATTCATTAAAAGATCAAAAGGGAAAAGCACTGTTTTATTTCGGAAGTCAACTGTTAAGGAATATCCTGAATTAACGGTAATGAATTTCAAATGGGAAAATGAACGTGTAATTTCGAACACTAATCCGCAACAAAAGGATTATATTTGGTCAACCGTTGAATTAACCAAATGGAAGAGTTATTCGGGAATTGAATTGGAAGGTTTGGTGTATAAACCAACTGATTTTGATGCAACAAAAAAATACCCTTTAATTCTTTATTATTACGAATTAAATTCCGACGGCCTTCACGATTATCACTCTCCTCGACCCACGGCAAGCATTATTCATCCTACTGAATATGCATCTGCAGGTTATGTGGTATTTATACCGGATGTGCGATATAAGCCTGGCTACCCAGCAAAAGGAGCTTTTGATTGCATTATGAGTGGTACTGATCATGTATTGAAATTATACCAAAATATTGATTCAATGCGCATGGGGTTGCAAGGTCAGAGTTGGGGAGGATATCAATCTGCTCAGCTAATTACAATGACCAAGCGCTATGCCGCAGCCATGGCTGGAGCGCCTGTTGGAAATATGTTTTCTGCCTACGGAGGAATCCGATGGGGAAGTGGCTTAAATAGACAATTTCAATATGAAAGCACACAAAGTAGAATTGGAAAAACAATTTGGGAAGCGCCAGAACTGTATTTCGAAAACTCTCCTTTGTTTCATTTACCCAATGTTTCCACTCCTTTGTTAATAATGCATAATGATCAAGATGGGTCAGTTCCATGGTATCAAGGTATTGAGTTGTTCACTGGAATGAGGCGCTTAGGTAAGCCTTGTTGGTTACTGAACTACAATGGGGACGATCATAATTTAACGAAACTCGCAAACAAAATTGATTTGAGTATACGCATGCGTCAGTTTTTCGATTATTATTTATTGAATAAGTCAATGCCAACTTGGATGTCAGAAGGGTTACCAGCTATTGAAAAAGGGAAAATTCTAAAATATGAACTCGAAAAAGATTAGTAGAAAGATATTATTATTTTCATTGATGATATTGTTTCTTTCGATAACTCTTCTTTCCCTTCTTCCCCCAAAATCGGCATTAAACCTAGAAAACAAAGATAAATTATCCCATTTTTTTGCGTATTTTGTTCTGTCATTAAATGCTTTCCTTCTAATGAGAATTTCATGGAGGAAAACCTGGATCGCAATTATTCTAATTGGGTATGGCTTTTTACTTGAATGGATTCAAGGTTTTGTACCTGGGCGTGAGTCGAGCATAATGGATGGAATAGCTAATTCAATTGGGGTGATTTTTGGTTTTTTAGTAATTTTTATAAGTAATAAAATTTATGAAAAAAGGTAAGGTAACAGGTTTAGGTGGGGTTTTTATAAAATTTCAAGACCCTCAAAAAATGATGAAATGGTACCAAGACGTATTAGGCCTAACTACTAATGATTATGGTGTTCTTTTTTCATTTAACGGATATGATGAACCAAAAGGATACTTACAATTAGGCACATTTCCGGCTGATTCTGATTATTTTGGAGAACCTAAGCAATCATACATGTTGAATTTCAGGGTAGATGATTTAACTCAATTATTACTTCATTTAACAGAAAAAAATGTACCCATTTTAGATTCAATTGAAACGTATGATTACGGTAAATTCCTTCATATTTCAGATCCGGAAGGAAACCGAATCGAATTATGGGAGCCTATTGATACTGCATTTGACAATGAAACACAAGTTCAAATGAATTGAGAAAATCTAATCAATAATTAATCCCCTATGTACAGATTGTTAATTTTGGCACTACTAGTATTTTCCTGCAATCAGAAAAAAGTAAAAAAAGCTACAAGTACAACCAATCAAACTAGTGAGCCTAAAAAAACAATTCAACAACCAAGTGAGAGTGTTGTTTCTATTGACAGCCTCAAGATTCTCATCAACAAATTTGATCATTTAAAGGGATTTAAGCCGGCAACCAATTATCCTACCGTTTCTATTTTAGGAGATTTCTATGGGGATGGAATAAAGGATATTGCAGTATTAACAGATAACGGTATTTCTTTAGATATAGTGGTTTTTAATTTTAATAAAAAATTGGAAGCGCATGTAATTGGGAGTGGGAAAGATAAATTAAAATCAAACTTCTATTTTTCTGAGATTTTCTCTGCTGTTAAACCTGGCGTGGTTTTATGGTCCAATTACGATAAAGATTATATTCGTTTTGAAGATGTTCCTGAAAAAGACAAAGTTAAATTATCCTATGATGCCATTTTTATCCACTTTAAAGATAAATGTGGTGGAGGGTTCATTTATTGGAAAAACGGCGCTTTTCATTGGTTGGACCAATTCTAACACCTCATATTAATCAACCGTATGGATAGGTGTTTTATGTTTCAGTGTTAAGAAAAAACCGAACGGTTCTTAATAATAAATTAACATTGAATTAATGCTTTCATTACCTTCCCGCCGTTTCTTTGCAGCATTAAAAAAGCAATATGAAAAACAGGTGTTTATTTCTTCTTTTCCTTATTTCTCCCATCTTCTTTTATGCTCAAAACGGTATTCTAACAGGGAGTATTATAAATCAAACAACAGGAGAGAAAATCGAAATGGCCCGCATTAAAGTGGAGGGCTTAAATAAAGGCGGTTTCTCGGATAGTGTTGGAGTTTATACAATTAGCGGGCTGAAAGCTGGAACTTACACGATTACATGCACTGTAGACCAAATGGGAACGGACACATTGAGAAACATTGTTATTAATGCAGGACAAACGACAACCTTAGATTTTCAATTAAAAAGCTCAATTAAAACGCTAACAGATTTCAATATTGCCATTCAAAAAAACAAAGAATCGGTTAATGAAACCGAAAAAATGAAACAAAAAAATGCGTCAGTAATTGAAATTATAGGAAAAGATGCATTCAACAAGTCTCCTAATTCGAACGCAGCTGAAATTTTCAAACGTGTAAGTGGCGCTAGCGTCCAGGATAATAAATTTGTGGTGGTGCGTGGCTTGAGTGACCGATACAACTTTGCGTTGATTAATGGTGCGGCGCTCCCAAGTTCTGAAAGTGATCGAAAAGCCTTTTCATTCGATTTATTTCCAGCGAACATGATTGATAATTTAATGATAACAAAATCGGCCACCCCAGATCTTCCGGCTGAATTTGCTGGCGGAGTAATTAACATCAATACCACTGAACCAAAATCGAAAAACTTTCAAAATATACAAATCTCCTCCGCTTATAATACCTTGAGTACGTTTAAGTCATTTAAAACGTATGACGGTACCTCGACGGATTTTCTTGGGTATGGAACTGCAGGACGTAGTATTCCAAGTGGACTCGCTTCAACAACTGATTTTGATGTTATGAGCGTAGAGGATAAAGCAAATCAAGCCAAATTAATAAACACTTCTTGGGGAACCAAAAACAGAACAGCCTTACCTAATTTTAACCTGCAATATACGCTTGGTAGATCCATTAATCTAAAAGATTCTTCTCAACTAGGATATGTTTTGGCATACAGTTATCAAAATAATTTTTCTATCAATCAAATAAACCGGAAAGAATTTGAGGAACAAGCTGCGGGGACTATAACGACAAACGATTTAACAGATGAGGTTTACACCAAAAGTGTAGTAAATAGTGCTATGGCCAATTTTAAATACTCGTTTGGACGAAAAAACACCCTTCAATTTAAAAATTTGTACACTGTAAATTCCGATGATAAAGTGAATGTGAGACAAGGAAAGCGTGATATAATTGGGAATAATTACAATGAACGTTCAACGAATATGTGGTATACACAGAATAACCTGTACACTGGCCAATTAATTGGCTCACATGAGACTCGAAATCAATTGAAATTTAATTGGGTACTTGGTTTAAGTAATGTGAAAAGAGACATCCCTAATTTGAGAAGAACGGTCTATCAACAAACAGATACAACTCAACCCTACTTTGCTATCATTCAACAAAATGATATAAGTACACTCGGTGCGGGAAATATGTTTTGGTCAACATTGAATGAGAAAAACCTTAATTCGCGTTATGATTTTTCAAAATTATTTACTTGGGGTAAAACCAAAAACGACCTAAAAATTGGCGGAATGCACCAATATCGAACAAGAACATTTGCCGCTCGAAACATAGGTTTTTCGCAATATGATCCTGCAGGTCCTGCATCATTTAATTCAAGTCTTTTGTTATTGTCTCCGGATAAAATTTTTGCCCCAGAAAATATGGGATTAATGGCTGATGGAAATGGTGGATTTAAATTAGAAGAAGGAACAAATGTAGATGACAGTTATCAAGCGACTTCTTTTTTGAATGCTGCATTTGCAATGGTTGATTCAAAGTTATCAGAAAAGTTAAGAATTATTGCTGGAGCGCGTTTTGAATCGTACAATCAAAAGTTTCATTATATCGAATTTGGATCTAATTTACCTCAGGATTTGGATACCACCGTTATGGATGTTTTGCCTTCAATAAATTTGGTTTATTCACCTGTCAAAAAATTAAATTTGCGATTTAGTGCCTCTCAAACAGTTTCGCGACCTGAGTTTAGAGAATTAGCACCGTTTATCTTTTACAACTTCGTGAATGATAACCTAACTTCAGGAGACCCTAAGTTACAGAGAGCAAAAATTAATAACTACGACTTTAGAGCAGAATATTTTCCAGGTAAGGGACAAGTAATAAGTGTATCCGGATTCTACAAACAATTTTTTAATCCAATTGAATTACTGTTAAGAACAGGTACGAGTGGAACTCCTGAATTGTATTACGATAATGTTGGGAATGTACAGGCTTATGGTACTGAATTGGAGTATAGAGTAAATTTAGGGTTTATCACCCCAACAGATACGAGCTCTTTTTGGAAGAACTTTACCCTTTATACAAATGCCGCTTTAATACGTTCTAAAGTGGACTTAAGTGATTTTGTTGGTCAAGCGGAATACGTTGGAAGGCCTTTGCAAGGACAATCGCCATACCTTATTAATGCCGGAATTTATTTCACTGAGCCTCGAACACAGATTTCATTTAACGCCTCTTATAATGTTGTTGGTCAACGTATTGCAATTGCAGGAAGTGTTCAAGAGCCTAGTGTGTGGGAAAATAGAAGACACGTTATTGACTTGCAGCTTGTGAAAAACTTCAAAGACAAATTTGAAATCAAGTTAAATGTGAAAGATTTGCTAGCACAAGATCTTGTTTTCTTTCAAGACATTAACAAAAACAAAAGGTATGATGCTACAGTCGATAATACGTGGCAACAAATCACTTTTGGACAAACAATATCCCTGAGTTTAAAATATAACTTTTAAGCATTATTCTTTGGCAGAAGAGCATAATGTTTCTTTAATTTAGTTTCTTAATAATTGTCCCCAATAAATCTAGTTATTTAGGAAGGTTATGAACTCGGCTAATTATTAGCTATGGTTTTGTTTTCAAGAGTTTCACACTTTTCATTGTTAAGTTAATGTTTCTTTTGGTTAATAATCAATTAAACAACATTTAAGAATTGCATAACGCCTTACTCGCTTAAACAGAGGAAATTTGTGGCAATTAAATCTAATAAAATGAAAAGAATTTATTTAACTCTTGTCTCGGCATGTTTAACTTTAGGGTTGAACGCTCAAGATGCCTTTTGGACAACAACGAACTACAAAGGAGCCTTTCCAGTAACGGACAACACGCCAGCTACTGATTGGACAAGCGGATGGTCGAATTTTGACCCACAAAATACCGCATATCCTTCCACAGCAACATTGACTGTGTCTGCTGACATCACAACAAGTACTACTTGGTCTGGTGTCGTTTTATTGCAAAATAAAATTTATGTAAAAAATAATGCAACACTTACGATTCAACCGGGTACAATTATCTTAGGAGACAAAGCAACCCAGGGTTCATTAATCGTAACGAGAGGAGCTAAATTAAATGCAATTGGTACAGCTACTCAGCCAATCGTTTTTACATCTAACCAAGCAGCTGGGTTCAGACTACCAGGAGATTGGGGTGGTGTTGTTCTATTAGGATTAGCACGAAACAATCAACCAGGAGGAGTGGCAAATATTGAAGGAATTGTTCCTACAACTGACACTCAATATGGTGGTGCATTTGATACTGATAATTCAGGAACAATTAAGTATGTTCGAATTGAATTTGCAGGTATTGCGTTAGAGCCAAACAAGGAAATAAATGGTTTAACGTTTGGTTCAGTTGGATCAGGAACTACTGTAGATTATGTTCAAGTAACTTTATCTGGAGATGATTCTTTTGAATGGTTTGGAGGTACTGTAAATTGCAAGCATATTATTTCATACAGAGCTGTAGATGATGACTTTGATACAGATTTTGGTTTCAGAGGAAAGGTTCAATTTGGATTGATCATTCGTGATAAAGACCTATCAGATGCAATTGGTGATTCAAATGGTTTTGAATCAGATAACGACGCAGCAGGTTCTACAGGCCAACCTAAAACAAGACCAATTTTTTCCAATGTTACTTTAGTTGGAGCGAAAGGAAATGGTACTGTAACTTTACCAACTGGAGAGAAACACGAACGTGCATTTCGTTTGAGAAGAAATACAGCAACTTCCGTTTTCAATTCAATAGCAACTGGTTTTGAAAAAGGTTTATATTGCGAAGGTGCAGCTGTTGTGAATAATTTAAATGGAGATACTTTGGTGTTTGCGAATAATATTTTAACAAATTTTGCAACACCGTCATGGTTAGCAAATAATACAAACACACAAGTTGCATCTCCAGCTACAACAGCATGGTATCAATCATGGTGGGGAACTGACAACAATGATTCAACTTCTACTTTAGCTCAAGTAAACTGGGTAAACATTTTTACTGCTATGGGAACAACTCCCGATGCTCGTTTGGGTAATGGGTCTGTTGCTAGTTCAGGAGCGAACTTTTTAGATCCAAAATTCTTTAGTGTTGTTGCCCCAACGGTTGCAACAAATTCGTTTACCTATTGCCAAGGAGCCTCAGCTTCTGCGTTAACAGCAACAGCGTCTTCAGGAAATTCATTGGCGTGGTATACAGTAGCAACAGGAGGAACTGCATCAACAAGTGCACCAACCCCAAGTACGGCTGCAGCTGGAACGTTTACTTATTATGTGAGTCAAAAGAATTCAGCAGGAGATGAAAGCCCACGAGTAGCAATAACTGTTTTGGTAAATGCTGCACCTGGTATTCCAACAATTTCAGCAAGCGGTCCACTTACATTTTGTGAGGGATCAGGGGTAACTCTTTCTGCTCCATCAGCCACGAGCTATGCTTGGTCTAATGGATCTACAAATCAATCAATAACTGTAACTACGGCAGGAAATTACACTGTAACAGTTACTAATTCAAACAACTGTTCTGATATATCTACTGCATCAACAGTGGTTGTACAACCAAATGTTACTCCTTTCTTTTCGCAAGTTTCTCCAATTTGTTCTGGAGCAAATTTAAATGCATTACCAACTAGTTCATTAAATAGTGTGTCGGGAGTTTGGAGTCCAGCAATAGACAATACTCAAACAACGTTGTATACATTTACTCCAAATGCAGGTCAATGTGCGACAAATACAAACTTGACAATTACTGTAAATGCTAATCCTACTGCTGTTATAAATTACACAGGAGCTTTGAATTTTTGCCAAGGAGGAAGTATTGACTTAACATCATCTTCATCAACTGGAAATGCATGGTCAAATGGTGGTTCAGGGCAGACAATAACAGTGAATAACTCTGGAACTTATACGGTTACTGTTACTAATACAGATGGATGTTCTGATGTTTCTAATCCTGTTACTGTTAACGTAAATAACTCTCCTGCTCCTTCCATTTCTGCCTCTTCATTACAAGCGTGTACAGGTGATTCAATCACACTAACCTCAACAACTGCAGATACTTATTTGTGGTCTAATGGCGAAACAACACAGTCTATAACTGTCAATGCAAGCGGTAATTTTACAGTAACAACAACTAACACTAATGCATGTAATGGTGTAGGGACATCAAGTCCAATTGCCGTTACTTTCAATACAGTTACACCAACAGTTACGGCAAGTGCAACCCAAGCATGTTCTGGACAAATTGTTACCTTAACGTCAACGGCAGCTGATTCTTATGCATGGTCAACGGGTGCAACAACGCAAACAATTCAAGTATCTGCTACAGCTACAGTTACTGTTACAACAACAAATGCTGATGCATGTGCGGGTATTGGCGCTTCGGCTCCAGTTACAGTAACATTCACCCAAACTCCAACTGCACAAGGAGCATTCACAGCGAGTGGAAATGTTGCTACTTTCACGAATACATCTACAGGTGCAACAAGTTACTCTTGGGATTTCGGTGACTTCACAAATTCATCTGCAGCTGCTCCAGTTCACGCCTTTGCTTCAAATGGAGATTACTCTGTAGTACTTACTGCAATTAACGGAAATTGTACTGATACAACTGTATTAACTGTTGCTATAACGGTAAGTGTTGAAGAAATGATTGGATTAGGAAACATCAATGTATATCCAAATCCTGCTTCCGAATCTATCACTGTATCTTTTGATAATCAATTAGGTAATTCAATTGAAATCTCTTTGATAGATGCATTTGGTCGCACAGTAGTTTCAGAAACCGTTCAATCCTTAGGATTAAATGAATTAGGGTTGAATCTATCTTCAATCAGCAATGGAATGTATACATTAAAATTGACTTCAAACAATAACATCGTTTCAAGAAAAGTTATCGTAAGAAAATAATTCCTTGATATTTCATTAAGAGCTGAGTAGATTTCTACTCGGCTCTTTTATATTTAAAAGCTATGGAAAATTATAAAGGACACACTATTTTGATTGTTGATGATGAACCAGATATTCTAGAGTTCTTATCCTATAATTTAAAAAAAGAAGGATACAAAGTATTTACCGCAGCAAATGGAGAGGAAGGAGTTTTATTAACCCAACAAATACAACCATCGCTCATCATTCTAGACGTGATGATGCCCAAGATGGATGGTATAGAGGTTTGTCAGGTTATTCGAAAAGACTTGCATTTAAATCAACCAATCATAACATTTTTAACGTCACGGGCAGAAGATTATGCTCAAATTGCAGGTTTTGAAGCAGGGGCGGATGATTACATAACTAAACCAATACGACCGCGCCTTTTGTTGAGTAAAGTTGAATCTCTTTTGAGAAGATTAAACAAAAGTACACCACACAATCCAACACCATCGAACAATTTGGTTATTGATCGAGAAAAGTTCTCTATTCAGTTAGAGGGTAAAAAAATTATATTACCCAAAAAGGAGTTCGAGCTTTTAGAATTATTATCGAGTAGACCGGGAAAAGTTTTCAATAGAGATCAAATATTGAGTATTGTTTGGGGAAATGACACGATTGTTGGTGAACGCACCATAGATGTTCACATACGAAAATTGCGCGAAAAACTAGGAGATGCTTATATTCGTACCGTAAAAGGAGTCGGATATACTTTTAGTGAGTAATGAAAATCAAAAAACCAAGTATCAGTATAATTATTGGAAGTCTTTCTATTTCCGTTTTTTGCCTGGTTGTTTTAAGTTGTATACAACTTATTTACCCCGTTTTATCTTGGATTATTATATTAAGCCTTTCCATTTTGGTAGGGCTTTTTTCTTATTTCATTTTTCGCTATTTCATTTTTCGCTTGGTGAAATCTCGGTTGGATTTGATTTTAAAAAATGTATTTGCCATATCTAATGATCATCGAATTAAGAATCTCAACAAAACAACAGATGTACTAATCGATTCAGTGGAATTGGAAATTGAAGGGTGGGAAAGTGAAAAAATTAAAGAAATCGATAAACTAAAAGAACAAGAAGCATTTCGTCGTGAATTTTTAGGGAATTTATCTCATGAGCTCAAAACGCCAATATTTTCTATTCAAGGATATATTTTAACCTTATTGGACGGTGGTATAGACGACCCGAAAGTAAATAAATTGTTTTTAGAAAGGGCATCTAAAGTAACCGATCGAATGGTCAGTATTATTGATGATTTGGATCAAATAACAAAAATAGAAGCAGATTCACTGAAACTAGAAATTCGTCCTTTCGATTTAATTGAATTAATTCATGATATAATAGAATCATTAGAAAATTTCGCCAAAGAAAAAAACATATCACTCAAAATAAACAGAGAAAACAACATAATCGTTGAGGCGGATAAAAACAAAATAGCTCAAGTATTTACTAATCTTATCGGAAACTCAATTTTCTATGGAAATAGTAACGGCAATACACTAATTTCGGTGGAGAATGTTGATAATCTCGTATTGGTAACTGTTGCCGATGACGGCCCAGGCATTGAAGACGTTCACCTTAATCGATTATTTGAACGTTTTTACCGCGTAGAGAAAAGTAGAAATAGAAATGAAGGAGGATCTGGGTTAGGTTTGGCAATCGTAAAGCACATATTAGAGGCCCACGGGCAATCGGTCACTGTAAAAAGTCAAGTTGGTAAAGGAAGTGTTTTTTCATTTACTTTGAATCGATCCAAAAGCAATACGGTTGGGCTATATTCCTCAAGAGGAGTGCATATTAAATAGGTCCTTTTTCGCGAACTTCAAATCACAATTTTTCATTTACTTGAAATATAAGTATCTTAGTTGAAAAATTAATTCGAGTAATGTTAAAATTCGTTTTATTTCTCCTATTCGCAGCCTACTTCTCATTGGGTCATACTCAACCTTTTGTGAACACCAATAAAACCCAATCAACCCACTCCAACCAATCGAAAGGCCAAAAAGTACTAATTGAAAATAAAGGCCAATGGCCTAAAGATGTTTTATTTAGAACGAATATGACCGGAGGGAAGGTTTGGTTGCAACAGCATAAAATGGTTTACCACCTGCAGGATTATTCTGCTATGCAAAAAGCACATGCTATGCAAAACCCTTCGTTTCAGAATGAAGAAGTTAGCCAAACAGTCATTCATGTTAATTTTGAAGGCGCCAATTTTGTTTCGAATATTGAAAAGGTTGGTAAATCTAGTTTCTATTACAACTTTTTCAAAGGAAAGGATCGTTCAAAATGGGCTTCAGATGTACATGGATACACCGAAGTGGTTCTAAAAGAGATTTATGCGGGAATAGATTACAAACTGAAAACACAAGGTGACGCTGTAAAATATGAATTCCATATCAAGCCCTCTATTTCTCCTGATATTATTCAACTCAATTATGCGGGTCAAAAAAACCTTTTCGTAGACTCTAATGGCGACCTAATTCTTGAAACTGACCTTGGTCGAGTGATGGAAAAAAAGCCCTACGCTTATCAAATGATTCATGGAAAAGAAATACAGGTTGAATGTGATTTTGAGTTATTTGCAGGAAAGGTTTCTTTCCATTTAGGAAAATATAATTCAAATTATTCTTTAGTTATTGATCCTACTTTAATTTTTGCTACCTATGATGGAGCAAATTCTGATAATTTCGGAATGACTGCTACTTATGGGCACGATGGTTCTGCTTATTCGGGTGGAACGGTTTATGGAAATGATTATCCCAATCCAGATACATTGGCTTTCGATATCAACTCAAACTTTACTGTTTTCAATGGCAATTATGGAATAACTGATGTGTTTCTCTCGAAGTATTCTGCAGATGGAACTCAGATGATTTGGGGAACATTTTTAGGAGGGGGCGACAACATTTCTGGTGCTGAAACAGCAAACAGTTTAATTTGTGACGCTAATGATAACCTGTACGTTTTTGGAGCAACTTCAAGCTACGATTTTCCAATCACTGCAGGAGCCTATGATTCTACACACAATGGAGGAGGGCTTGAAAATGCTAATTTCTATTTCAATGGGTTATCTTTTCAAAATTTAGGTACTGATATTTACGTTTCCAAAATCAGTTCAGATGGTCATTCCTTATTAGGATCTACCTTTGTTGGTGGTGCTGGAAATGATGGGATTAGCTATAATGTGGCAGCGCTACCCTACAATTCCGTGGCAAGTTATACTGGACTAAATTCTAATTATGGGGATCAGTCACGCGGAGAAATAATGTTGGATGCTTCTAACAATGTTTTAATTGCATCCAGTACTAAATCAACGGATTTCCCAACTCAAGGGGCCGTTCAAAACACCAATTCAGGAGGACAAGACGGTGTTGTTTTCAAACTTTCATCTGATTTTCAAAATTTGATGTTTTCTACCTATTATGGGGGCACGGACGATGATGCTTGTTTTTCTGTGAAAGTAGATGGGAATCAAAACATTGTCTTTGCAGGAGGTACAAAATCCAGTAATTTATTAGGTACAGCCGGAGGTTGGCAACCGAATTATGGAGGAGGAATTACAGATGGATTTGTTACAAAACTAACTCCAAGCGGTAATTCGATTATTCAAGCCAGCTATGTTGGGAAAACACAATACGATCAAGTTTTCTTTGTAGAAATCGACCGCATGAATAATGTATTTCTACTTGGACAATCCATAGGAGGACAATTTCCTGTTGTTAATGCCGCATACTCAAATGGCGCAAGTAGTAATTTCATACTAAAATTGAATCCTGCACTAACTTCAAATTTAGCCTCTACACGTTTTGGAAATGGATCACCAGCTATTCACATTTCTCCAGCAGCATTTTTAGTTGATGTTTGCGGAAATATTTATGTGTCTGGATGGGGCGCTAATATTCTTCAAGCAACACCACTGTCGGGAATGCCAGTAAGTTCTGATGCCTTTCAGCCGAATTCACCCAATGGATTTGATTTCTATTTGTTTGTGCTCAAAGGCGATTTTAACAGCCTCCTTTATGCTACCTATTTGGGAGGAAATCAGGCCCAAGAACACGTAGATGGTGGTACTTCTCGCTTTGATAAAAATGGAATTGTTTACCAATCTGTATGCGGTGGTTGCGGTGGTTTTTCTGATTTTCCAACTACTACAAATGCATGGTCAAATTCGAATAATAGCTCGAATTGTAATAATATTATTTACAAGTTCAGCACTGAAGTTATTCCCATTGCCAATTTTAGTGCAGACCAAACCATTGGGTGTGCCAATTTCACGGTAACCTTTGATAATTTTTCAACGGACGACGACACCTATTTATGGGATTTCGGGAATGGAAATACGGATACTTCTACGTTTAATCCGGTAATCACATTTGATTCAGCTGGAGTGTATTCCGTGTTTTTATATGTTACTGACAGCGTGTGTCAATTAACCGATACAGCCCAAATCACCATTCAAGTAGTTGATCCTATTACTATTAATTTGCCGCAAAATATATTCCTATGTAATTCTAATCCTTTTAATCTTGTGGCAGATTCAGACGGCACTGCAAATAGTTTTATTTGGTCAGCAAGTTCTGACTTTAGTAATCCGTTAAATAATCCTATTGATTCTAATATTATTGTTACTATCGCTGGGTCCTATTATGTTCAAGCTTCAAATGGGTTGTGTTCTGCCACAGATAGTACGGTTGTTGTTTTTGATGCCCCTTCACAGGCCAGTTTTACACCTTCTGATACACTAGGATGTGGACCGTTTACAATCGGGTTTGAAAACACTTCTGTTTTTTCAAACTATTTTCTTTGGGATTTTGGCAATGGCGAATTTGACTCTGTTAATTTTGAGCCAAGCGTAACCTATACTTCTCCAGGAATTTTTACGGTTAGTTTATTAATTGCTGATCCAGATTGTCCTACTTCAGACACGGCTTATTTTTCCATCGAGGTTATTCCTGCTGTTACTTCTTCATTGAATGATCTAGTTTCACTATGTGATACTGTTCCTGTTTTATTAGTAGGAAATTCCAATGGAACAGCTACTGAATTTCTATGGTCATCTATTTCAAATTTACTGGACACCTTAAATACGAGCCTACAAGATTCAACCTTAAATTTAACCAATCCACAAAGCGGCTATTATTATTTTTCGGCCACAAATGGGGTGTGTTCACTATTGGATAGTGTTCAGATTTATTATACCACAATTTCCTTTGAATTAACTGCATTAGATTCAATTTGTGCAGGTGATTTATCAACCGTTGTAGCTACTAATCTCAATCCAACTGTTTCACTAAGTTATTCATGGTCGCCAACTTCAATTATTCCCAATCCAAGTAATACAAACACGGTCTCGGTTCAGCCTTCGTTCTCCCAAAACGTGTATCTTACAGCCTCGGCGAATGGTTGTGCGGTAGATGATTCCATCTTTATTTCAGTTTCGGCTATTGATCCATTAAGTGTCATTGCAAGTGCTTCCCAATATATCGTGGCACCAGGTTCAACCGTAACACTTTTTGGAGCACCTTCAGGCCTGCTTTCGTATTCTTGGTCGCCAATCACTGGCTTATCCAATGCAGAAACGCAACAAACCAATGCGGTGATTGATGAAACAATTATTTATACACTTACGGTATCAGACGGTATTTGCACCCGTTCAGACACAACAGAAGTAAAAGTGTATGAAATCATCTGTGAAGACCCTTATGTTTTTATTCCTAATGCTTTTTCACCCAATGGTGATAACAACAATGACGTTTTGTACGTGCGCGGATTATTTATTGAAAAAATGATTTTCAGGGTATTCGACCGTTGGGGAGAAATGGTGTTTGAATCCGAGGATCCTGCCCTTGGATGGGACGGAACGTTTAGAGGAAAAAAATTAGACCCGGATGTTTATGATTTCTATCTGGATGTTACCTGCATCGGAGGATTGAAGTCAATTACCAAAGGAAATGTAACATTAATGAAATAAGCATGAAAAAAATAATTACCACCAAATCAGAGAAATTCTTAGAAAGTTATTTAAATAATCCAAGTCCAACTGGGTTTGAATCGGAAGGACAAAAATTATGGTTGGAGTATGTAAAACCATACGTGGATGATTATTTGGTAGATAATTACGGGTCTGTTGCTGGAATTATAAATCCTGGCATGAACTACAAAGTAGTGATTGAAGCGCATGCCGATGAAATTTCTTGGTTCGTGCATTACATTACCAAGGATGGATTTATTTACTTGAGAAGAAATGGTGGGTCTGATCACATGATCGCTCCATCAAAACGAGTTAATATTCATACCGACAAAGGAATTGTGAAAGCCGTTTTTGGTTGGCCTGCAATACACATGCGTCAAGTAAAAGATGAAACTCCAAGCATGAAAAATATTTTCTTAGATTGCGGATGCACCACAAAGGAAGAAGTGGAAGCAATGGGCGTTCATGTAGGGTGTGTTGCGACGTTTGAAGATGAATTCATGATTCTCAACAAAAACAAATACGTTGGCCGTGCATTGGATAACCGAATGGGTGGGTTTATGATTGCAGAAGTAGCTCGTTTACTAAAAGAAACAAAAACTAAATTACCTTTTACGCTTTACGTCGTGAATGCTGTTCAAGAAGAAATTGGCTTACGGGGTGCAGAAATGATTGCCCATAGAATTAAACCGGATGTTGCTTTGATTACGGATGTTTGTCATGATACAGGCACGCCTATGGTGGACAAAATTGAAAATGGGGATCAAAAATCAGGAGATGGGCCTGTATTAACGTATGGACCTGCCGTTCAAAATAATTTCTTAAAGCAAATAATAAAAGCGGCTAACGATAATAAAATTCCGTTTCAACGAGCTGCCGTTTCGCGTTCTACTGGAACTGATACAGATGCCTTTGCCTATTCCAATGAAGGAGTTACAAGTGCCTTAATTTCGTTGCCACTTCGCTACATGCATACCACAGTAGAAATGGTGCATAAAGAAGACGTGGAAAACTGCATTCGTTTGATTTTTGAAACGCTACAAACCATTCAGGCTGGTCAAGATTTCAGGTATTTGAAATAGGGTAAAAGTATTTTCTAACCATAGAATAGGGGATTAGTCTCTGTTCTATGGCTAAACCCAACATTTCCATCACTTCAACACAAATCTTACCCCATCAATTTCAAGCACGTCACCTGAGATTATTTTTGCGCGACGGCGGTATTCCACTTCACCATTTCGAACCACTTCACCCTCATCCACAATAAATTTAGCATGGCCACCGGTTTCGGCCAAGCCCA
>CALQIX020000040.1 GCA_943330745.2 Lishizhenia tianjinensis | reverse complement strand
GACAGTATTGTGCTACGAGTGACGAAGAGACAATAACAGAAGGTGTTGAAACTGTAAAATCAATAATATCGAAACATTTTGTTCACCGTGATGAGGCTCAAATTATAAAATCAACAATCAGAGAAAAAGGTTCTCACAGAATCATTGATAAGGTGTCGGTCAAATTAAATGACAAGGATGACCAATATGAGGCTTATTTCGCTAATCTTGGTTTGAATAGAATTCCTATTTCAGATGACGTTATCAGACAACATCAGAAACTGTTAAGCAGTGGTGTTTGGTGTATATTAACTATGGGTTATGTATCTACGGATGAAAAAGGAACTGTTCCCTGGGTAATTGAATCGATAAAACCTATACAAATCTCAATAAGTGACTTAGAAGAATATAAAGAGGGTCGAAAACACTTTACAAAAGAAGAATGGATTGATGTTTTATTACAAACAATGGGGTTAAATCCAGATGAATTTACCTTCCGGTCCAAATTATTACAATTAACTAGATTAGTACCTTTTGTTGAGAATAATTATAATCTAATCGAACTTGGACCAAAGGGTACAGGTAAGTCCCACATTTTCTCTGAATTATCTCCACATGGAATGCTAATTTCCGGGGGGGAAGTATCAAAAGCTAAACTTTTTGTAAACAATAGTAATGGTGAGATTGGATTGGTTGGTTACTGGGATGTTGTTGCGTACGATGAATTTGCAGGTAAAACAAAGAATACAGATCGTGGACTGGTTGATATCATGAAAAACTACATGGCGAATAAATCTTTCTCTAGAGGTACACAAGTATATGGGGCTTCTGCTTCCATGGTTTTCGTCGGTAATACAGATCATAGTGTACCATATATGTTAAAACATTCTAACTTGTTTGATGCTCTTCCAAAAGACTATTACGACACTGCTTTTTTGGATAGAATTCACGCTTATCTTCCTGGTTGGGAAGTACAGAAGTTGAGAAATGATATGTTTACCTCCGATTACGGATTCATAGTAGATTATCTCGCTGAAATACTAAAAGAGTTAAGAAAAGAAGACAAGACAAATGAATACGCAAAGCACTTTGAACTGTCAGACACAATAACAACAAGAGATAAGACCGCAATAACAAAGACGTTCGCTGGATTATTAAAAGTTATCTATCCTCATGGTGAAGCGTCTGAAATAGAAATGAAGGAACTCTTAGATTTTGCGATTGAATGTAGAAAAAGAGTCAAGTTACAGTTGCAAAATATGGATGAGACTTTTGAGGAGGTAGATTTTAGTTATTTAGTTAAGAGTAGTGGCAAACGTGTTGAGATCGAAACATTGGAAATACTTGAACACTCAACACCAAAAATTGAAGTCATTGCAGAATCTGAAGTTGAATCACCTAAGGACACAAATGAGAAAGAAGTTAAGGGTCTAATTTTGGAACCTGGTCAAAAAATAGTGAGAGACAACCAATCGGGGATTTCGTATGACAATCTTTTAGGTGCTTACCTTATTGGTGCAACAACAATAGAAATAACGGACCCATATATTAGATTACCTTATCAGTTGAGGAACTTCATGGAATTCACAAAACTTATTTCCGAAAAAAAGGATCCGGAAACGGAGGTTAAATTGAATCTTATCACTAGTAATAATGAAGATTACATTGATGGAGCAAAGGATGCGTTCGAACAAATGACTTATTCCTTAGAATCAATTGGAATTAATTTTTCATATGTTTTTGATGATAACATTCATGACAGATCAATCCTTTTGGATAATGGTTGGAAAATAGTTTTAGGACGTGGTTTAGACATCTGGCAAAAAACGGGGGGATGGTATGATGTTAACGAATATATCCAAGAAAAAAGATTGTGTAAGGCTTGTGAGATTACCTTTCTGAAATCCAAGTAATTTATTTAGACTTATGAAATTTATAACAAGAGAAAAAATAAACGATAGCCTAAAAGAGATTTTTAAATACTCTAAAAAACAAGTATTCATTGTTACTCCTTATATAAAGTTACATGACGAAGTTAAGAACGAACTAAAACGTTTGGAAACAAAAGATAAAGTACATGTCAAAATATTATTTGGTAAGAACTCATCTGATAAAGTAAAAAGTCTCCCATTAAGTGATTTGGAATTTCTAAAAAATATCAGAAACATTGATATTCGATTTGAAGAGTCATTACATGCCAAATTTTACTGTAACGAAAAGTATGGTATCCTTACATCAATGAATCTTCATTCATACTCACAGAATAATAATATTGAAACTGGTGTAATATTCAAAAAAACGGACAGAGTTTATAAAGAATCACTGGTTTATTTTGATCAGGTTTTTTTTAATGCTGAATGGTATTACTCCAAAACACCAACCTATAAAAAAATATTTTTTGGATTATTTAAAAGGTATGTTGGGTCACAAGAAACGGTAAATTTTAAAGAGCCCACCAAGATTACTTCTATTTCAGATCAAACAGGATTTTGTATTAGAACTGGAGCAAAAATATCTTTGAATCATAAATGGCCATACCACATAAACGCATATAAAAAATGGGTGGTGACCGGTAATGTGAAATATGAAGAAAATTTTTGTCATTTTTCGGGAAAGAAAAGTTTTGGTAAAACAAGTTTTCTAAAACCTATTTTACCTAGTGAATGGGAAGAATATTATAAAATTTACAAACGTTCGAAATTTGCTGATAGAACTGAATAGGTTGTTATTGATTTTTAGTTTGAATAAGTATATTTTACTTCACAACCAAATTGCCCCCCAATCCAATTTTCCCCATCTCATCCTTGATAAGGTTAATAACCTCATCTTTATACTTTGATTCAACAATAACAGAGTCATGTTTGGTAAAACATACATAACCTAATTTCTTTAGGATTTCGTAAATGTTGTCGATAAAAAAGTGGGACTCCAAACGTTGTAACTCTATACAGAATGTTTTGTGATTGTTTTGTGATTTGTATTCCTCAACCCAGTCAATGACAGAGGGGAATCTTTTTCTCAGATAATCCTTTTTTGAGTTGTTGATTTCGTTTGAAGAAAAGAAAATGTAAAATAGGATCCGTTTTGTTTTTTCTCTGGAAGTTAGTCCCAATTCTTTTTGGATAAAATCATAAAGTTTTCCTGTATATGAAAGTTTCTGAAACAATTTAAAATCATCTGAATCTAAATGTTTTGATAACCAAAAGGAAAGAAAACAAAATTGGGAGTTAGATAAATCTATTTGGATCATATCATTACTTTTCATAATAGAATCACAGTACTCGGAGGGGAGATTTGTTATGTTAGTATCCAAACGATTGTTGGTTTTATTTCTAGACGCCATTAAATAGCCACTTTTAATCATTTCTAATGACATATTATCCGCTATATAGACACTTATCATTCTTTTGATTGTAAAGCGACTTAAATCGTCTAAATAAACACCTTTTTTTGTTTGTATTATTTTGAAATTGAGCTCTTTAGCTTTTTTCATAAGTTGATACCCCAAAAGATAGGAATTGGAATAATACTGATCACCAATACCTAGAACTCGGAAATTAATATTTGGTTGGGGGTTGTTTATAACCTCATCTTTAACTTCATTTTCAACTTGAAGTAATCTCTTTTCCATAACTTGATTAAGGTTATCAAAATCAATATTCAACTTTTGGAAGTCATTGGAAAACCATTCCAGGTATTTGTCCTCATTTTTTGATTTTGACTTCCAATTTTCAAAAAGTGAGAAACATAAAGGGTATGGCTTTATATACTTATTGCAAGCAAAGCTATTGCTAATATTATTATAGCTAGCAGCATTTTTTTTATTAAAGCTAGCAGAAAAGCTATAGCTACTATTACTATCAAATAATTCATCAAAAGAATTATGAAGTAATATAGGATTCAATCGGTATGAATAAGATTTGACCCCCACCTCATAGTAATCCCTAACAAGTATTCCGTTTTCCAAAACAACCTTCATCCATCGGTTGTAGTGATGATTTATTTTGTTTTTAATCACATCGGTGGGAACCTCAGCGTAATCAAATATTGATTGATGGTTGATGGATGAATAATAGATCAAAAGATAAATGAAATTCAGACAATTACATTTATCCTTTTTAGAAAGTTTAAGATCCTGGATCTTGTTTACAATTGTTGGGGGTATAAGTTGACTCATATTCTTTTTGAAAAAGAATAATTGAATTACTTCAAATAGTCAACTATTGAAAGGATGAGTAGAAGTTTGGGGGTGGCAGAAATACCTACGCTCTATTTGACTTATCAATTTTAATTACCTATTCTTTTTCTTAAACAAATAAGAATTAAATAATGAAGAAAAAGAAAACCAACATTGACCATGTTCTTGCACATGTAATCATCACTTATCATGGTAACTATTACCAAGACATGTTCTTAATGGAAATACCAATTGAATTCTTGGTGACAAATGAATTATATAGTAATTACATCTGTGATGAGGCAGTAAAAGGAAAACGAAAAAGAAAAGCACTTTGTAAGATATCTACTTGTGTTTTAATTTCAGATGAATTTAAAGAACAAGAACCACAAATCAGTGAACAATTCTTAAAATGGTATTATGAATGTTCGGGCAAGTTTTATTTCTAGAATGAAGACTCAAGTGGATCTAATTAGTGGGTATCTATTTGGATATGTTGTCCCCATTGTTGTCCCTTCTGAAATAAAAAACCCTGTAACTCATTGAATTACAGGGTTTTAACACTTTTAACTAGCGGTCTGGACGGGACTCGAACCCGCGACCCCATGCGTGACAGGCATGTATTCTAACCAACTGAACTACCAAACCAATTTTTTAACTTCCTTTCAGAAATCTCCAGAAACATCTGGATTCAAAATCGTGTGTGCTTTCGTTAAAAGCGAGTACAAAATTAACGATTTTTTCTGAACTAACAAGTCTAAACGATTTTTTTTCTTAATTATTTCAAAAATTCTAATTTCTCATGTACCATTCCTTTTTAGTTTTGTACCTTCGAATCCGAATGATATTTACCCCTGATATATCTTTATTCTGGCTAATACCTTGGGCAATAATTTCTTTTGCGCTTGCCTTTTACCTCTATTCTAAATCAGAATGGTACAATGAGCTTCATTTTGCATGGAAATGGATCCTTAGATTATCACGGTCCTTATCGCTTTTTATCATTGGAATTTTACTACTAGGTCTAATTTTTCAAGCATTCAACTACAAAAAAGAAAAGCCCGTTTTTGTTACTTTGATTGACAACTCCGCATCGATGCGAAATTATGCAGATAGTAATCGCGTTTTAAGTCAAATTGAAGAGGTTAGAAAAAAACTAAAAACTCAATTTGGTGACCGATTCGAATTAGTGGAAATGTCCGTTGGTAACCAAGCCCAATTCAGTGGAAAAATAGACTTTTCAGCAACCAATTCAGCGCTTGAAAAAGGATTCGAGAAAATCATGATGGATTATTACAACCGAAATCTTGGTGGAGTACTATTCATCTCAGATGGTAATTTTAATACGGGATCAAATCCATTATATACCTCAGCCAAATTAAACCTCACTCCTATTTTCGCACTCGGCGTGGGAGATTCAGTTCCGAAAAGAGATCATTACATCAAAAATATTTCGGTAAATGAAGTTGCTTTTCTTAAAAACAAATTCCCAGTTGAAGTTGATATTGACGCCATTAAATTAGGAAAAGGGACATATTCTGTGAGTATTTCAAAAGGGGGCAAAACAATCTCATCGAAAAGTATTTCGTACGAAAAAGGCCAGCGCGAATTCAAACAAGTTGCTTTTGAATTGGAAGCAGATCAATTGGGTTTTAATACCTATTCCGTTACAATTTCCAAAGCCGAGAATGAATACAATTACGAAAATAACACACGTAATTTTTATATTGAAGTGTTAGATTCCAAAAGTAAAGTGGTTATTCTTGCCGGCGCTCCTCATCCGGATATAGCTGCCTTAAAAGATGTACTAGAAGAAAATGAGAATTTTGAAGTGAAAAGTTTTCTGGCAAAAGATTGGAACAAAGACATGCGAAATGTAGATTTAATTGTTTGGCATGAACCAGGTATTTCTACTGATGCGAGCTTACTAAAATTCATTTCCGATCAAAATAAACCTACTTTATTTATTCTCGGTCCAAACACTTCCAATTCTGTTATTCAATCACTATCCATTGGCCTTAACACTCCTGGAGGCAATAAGATGGATGAAATTCAAGGCACTGTTAATAAAGGATTTCAGCCGTTTGAAGTTTCTGAATCAATGACCAAAGCATTTGAGTATTTCCCTCCACTAAAATCAAAGTTTGGTAGTATTGGGAATTCTAATATCCAAGATATTCTAGTTTATCAACGCGTTGGAAACGTAGTAAAAAAAGATCCATTGGTTTATTTCTCAAAAAAAGGAAATACAAAATTTGGTGTTATTTATGGGGAAGGAATGTGGCGCTGGAAAATGAATGAATTTGTGCGAACAAAGGATATTGCTGGTTTCAGGGAGTTTATTCAAAAAACATCTAATTACCTTTCAGTAAAAGAGAATACTTCTGCCTTGAGAGTCACATTGCCCAATCGCTTCACAAAAAACGAGGAAGTTATCGTTAATGCTTCTTTTTACAATGAATCAATGGCCCCAATTACCACCCCGAAAATTCAATTTGTTTTAAAAGATGAAAAAGGGAAATTATCAAAAATGGAATTTGCTACCTATGGCGAAGGATATAAATTGTCTCTTGGAAAATTAAGCCCTGGAAAATATGAATGGACCGCAACCACCTCACATGCCGGCAAAACCTACAGTAAAGCAGGTGCATTTTTTGTAGAAAACAGCACATTAGAAGGATTAGACACCTACGCCAATCATAATTTACTGGTGGAAATGGCTGACAAATCAAAAGGTAAATTTGAACAACTTGCCAATTACTCAAAACTCATTGATGCTATAGGAAAGAGAGACGATATTTCTTCGGTTTCTTTCAAAGAAACGACTTATGAAGATCTTATTGATTATAAATGGTTGTTTTTCTTGTTACTCTTTTTCCTTGGTTTGGAATGGTTTGGAAGAAGAATAAACGGTATATATTAAACGTAGCAAAAGATACATGTCAACGAATTTCAGTTCCGCCCTCACCCACCCTGTTTTTAAAGTAGTTTCCCAAATTGCAAGTGAAAAAGGAATTTCTGCTTTTGTTATTGGGGGTTTTGTGCGTGACTTAATAATTGGAAGGCCCTCTAAAGATATTGATATCGTTGTACTTGGTAATGGACTTGAATTGGCTCAACTATCTGCAGAAAAATTACGGGTAAAAAAAGTCAGTTTGTTTAAAAACTTTGGGACAGCACATTTTGCTTATAAAGACCTAGACGTAGAATTTGTTGGGGCAAGAAAAGAATCCTATCGATCTGATTCCAGAAAACCGATTGTGGAAGATGGTACACTCCAAGATGATCAAAATAGACGAGATTTCACCATAAATGCTTTGGCGCTAAGTCTCAATATTGAAACGTTCGGGAATTTAATTGACCCATTTAATGGTTTAAAGGATATTGAACTTGGAATTATTCGCACTCCTCTTGAACCAGATATTACCTATAGCGATGATCCTTTGCGTATGCTTAGAGCAATTCGTTTTGCTACTCAACTGAATTTTAAAATTGAAACAAAAAGTTTAGAATCTATTTTAAGACAATCAGATCGATTGAAAATAATATCTCAGGAACGTATTAACGAGGAATTAAATAAAATAATTCTTGCTGATCAACCTTCACGCGGTTTTATTCTATTGAAATCTACTCAATTATTACATCAGTTTTTTCCGGAAATGATAGCACTCGTTGGAATTGAAACCATTGATGGAAAATCACACAAGGACAATTTTTACCATACGCTTGAGGTGTTAGACAATGTTGCAGAAAAATCTGATTCACTTTGGTTGAGATGGGCTGCCATATTACATGATATTGCTAAACCACCAACCAAACGTTTTGACAAAGAAATTGGATGGACTTTTCATGGACATGAAGACCTGGGCGCACGTATGGTTCCACGTATTTTTACACGAATGCGGTTGCCCCTTGATCAAAAAATGAAATATGTTCAGAAATTAGTACGGCTGCACCTTCGACCAATTGCTTTGGTAAAAGGAACTGTAACCGATTCTGCCATTCGAAGATTATTAAATGAAGCTGGTGATGATATTGAGGATTTAATGACGCTTTGCAATGCAGACATTACCTCAAAAAATGAATTCAAGGTAAAGAAATACAAACAAAATTTTGAAATCGTTTCTCTGAAACTAAAGGATGTCGAGGAAAAAGATCAAATTCGAAACTTTCAACCACCAGTTACAGGTGAATTAATCATGCAAACGTTCGGTGTTGGTCCTTGTGCCGAAATCGGAATTATCAAATCTCAAATCAAAGAATCTATTTTAGAGGGGACCATTCCAAACGAATATGAAGCTGCTTATGCTGAGATGTTGCGCATTGGAGCTGAATTAGGTTTAAAGATCGAAGCCTAACGAAATTGTTCGAAATAGGTATCCAGACTCCAAGCTTCCGGCTTTGCGTTAAACCATGGTTTTACAATAGGCCAAACAGATCCAAATAATTCAGAATCTCTATATTTATTCAAAGCATCTTGATTCTCCCAATGGCTGTAAGTGAAAATAATAGATGAATTAGCTTGATCTTGCATCAATTTCATTCCCAAACATCCTTCAAAGGAAGCAATAGCCTCTTTAACAGTATCAAAAAAAGAAAGGAAATCGTTCACTTTATCCGATTGAAATTCCATTTTTACAATTCGTACGAGCATGTTGTAATTTTGCGCTAATTTAACAAGCAATTAACAAAGTTGAATTAGAAAAATTAGATAAAAAAGTAGATATTTGCGAAATAGTAAAATTTAAACATGAAAAAAATCCTATTTTTACCGCTTGCATTATTAGTTACTTTTTATAATCAAGCACAGAATAAAATGAACAATGAATTAGACTCAGTATCCTACTTGCTAGGTGCAGCAATTGGAAGCAATGTAATGAAAGACATTCCGGAAGGAAATAAAGAGATGATTATTCAAGGATTACGCGATAAATTATACGGAAATCCATTGGCTATTACAGACCCTACGAATCAAACCTTAAACGCTTATTTTCAACAAAAACAAGAAAGAGATACCAAACAAGCCCGTGAAGGTGGAGAAATCTTTTTAGCCGAAAATAAAAAAAATCCGAATGTGAAAGTCACTCCTAGTGGATTGCAATATGAAGTCATCAAACAAGGAACGGGTGCAAAACCTACAGCAACTTCTAAAGTAAAGGTTCATTACCATGGAACTACTCCAAGTGGTGAAGTATTCGATAGCTCTGTACAACGAGGAGAACCTATTAAATTTGGTTTAAACCAAGTTATAAAAGGCTGGACAGAAGGATTACAATTGATGGCTGTTGGTTCCAAATACCGTCTTTTTATACCGCAAGAATTGGCATATGGTGCAAACCCACAACCAGGCAGTGTTATCAAACCGTACATGCCACTTGTATTTGAAGTTGAATTATTAGGAATCGAAAAATAAAAAAAACCATGAAAAATCTATTCGTTTTAGCATTTACCTTATTAAGTATCTCTCTTTTTGGACAAATTGAAAAAGGAGCAAAAATCCAGTTTAACAAAGAAACACACGACTATGGAACAATCCCATTTAGCGGAGATCCATATTGCACCTTTGAATTTAAAAACACAGGAAACGAAGCATTATTAATTACAGAAGCACGTGGGTCTTGTGGTTGTACAGTTCCTGAATGGCCTAAAGAACCAATCGCACCTGGAGCTTCCGGTTCAATAAAAGTTACTTATGACACAAAACGAGTGGGTAATTTTCAAAAAAGTGTAACAATCACCTCGAACGCTATCAATGAACCAACCAAAGTAATAAATATCAAAGGAGAAGTTCTTGCCCAGGAAGCACAAGAAGTATTAAATCCTGCAATGAGTATGGATGGTATTTACGCTGAGATCAACACAACCAAAGGCACAATCATTTGTATGTTGGAATATAAAAAAACACCTATGACTGTTGCCAACTTTGTTGGTTTAGCGGAAGGGAAATTGACGGTTGATGGAAATACAAAATCAACACCTTTTTACAATGGATTAAAATTTCACCGAGTGATAAAAGATTTTATGATTCAAGGTGGGTGCCCCCTTGGAAATGGATCAGGGGATCCAGGGTATAAATTTGAGGATGAAATTGTAAGTGATTTAAAACACAGTGGACCTGGAATATTATCTATGGCAAATTCAGGCCCAGGAACTAACGGAAGTCAATTTTTCATAACTCACAAAGCTACGACTTGGTTAGACGGGAAACACACTGTTTTTGGGCACGTAGTTGATGGTCAATCGGTTGTCGATGCCATTCAGCAAGATGATATTATTAATAGTATAAAAATCGTTCGTGTGGGCCCAGAAGCAAAAGCATACACTGCACAACAAGCCTTCGATTCGGCGAAAGAAACAATACGTTTTACGGCTGAGCAAAAAAAAATTGAGGAAGAGAAAAAAAGAAATGAATACAAATCAACTTTTCTGGCGGAGGTAAAAAAGACAAACAAAAAAGCCAAAGCAACTGAATCTGGTTTAGTATATGTTATCACCAAAAAAGGGAAAAACCCGAAAAAATTTCATGCAGTGAAAGGATCTGCAATTAGCCTACACTACACTGGCACCTTATTCAAAGACGGGTCAAAATTTGATTCTTCATTGGATAGAAATCAACCGTTTGACTTCAGTTATTTGGACACAAAAATGATCCCAGGATTTGAGGAAGGAATTGCCCTTTTAGGTCCGGGCGGAAAAGCTAAACTGTATATTCCTTATTTCTTAGGATATGGCGATCGAGCAGCTGGTAAAATTGCATCAAAATCTGATTTAGTATTCGAAATTGAAATATTATCAATAGGTGCACCAAAAGCATCCAATACAGAAGAGAAAGGCCATGAGGGACACGATCATAGCGATCCGAACCACAAGCACTAAAATAAAGCTACTATTTAAAGGGGATTTTTAGGAATCCCTTTTTTTATGCCTTAAAATCTTCACGTAATTTTTTAACCACCGCTGAAATTGGCAGTATTTCGTTCACATATTCAATGGATGGTCCAGCGCACCATACATTTTTATAGGTCGAACTGAATGCTGCTTTTTCTAAATTTCTCATTCCTTTGATAAAAGTCAGTGCCTTTATCCATTTTTTCAATTGTTTATTTTTGGATAAAAATCGCTCGATCCAATTTTGAGTTGTTCCAACTTCCTGGACATAAGGAGTATTTATAACTGTACATGGCGTTCCGGATATTTTGGTTGTTAAAACTATATCCGAAGCACCATATTGAACACATGCTTGCTTGTATTCCTCCGATACAGGCGCTTCCTTCGTTGCAATAAATAAACTACCCATAGAAACGCCCGCTGCACCCAAGTTTAACATGCGTTGAATTCCTTTTGCATCACCTACTCCACCTGCTGAAATTATCGGAATAGAACACTTCTGAACCAATTGAGGTAACAGGTCTTTAAATGAAATTTTTCCCGCATGCCCCCCTGCTTCTTTATTAACAGCAATAATGGCATCTGCACCCAACTTCTCCACTTTCAGGGCAAAATTCAAATCGGTAACATCACAAAAAACTTTTATTCCAACTTCATGAGCCTTTTTAATGGTTTCTTCCGGTGAACCCAATGAAGTGATAATAAAATCAACTTTCTCCTCACAACAAATGCGTAATTGTTCCTTATACTTAAAATTGGATTTATTAACGATCAAATTGATCCCAAAAGGCTTACTTGATTGACTTTTTATCCATTTTATTGCCTTTCTTAATTCGTCAGATGTTCGATAATTCAGTGCGGGTATTGCTCCCGTGATTCCAGCGTTGAGGGCTTCCACAATCATCTTTTCATTCGAAACTAAAAACATGGGAGCCATGATAACTGGAAAATCAATCCCGAGCATAGAACATAAATTGTCTTTGGATTGACTGTTCATAGAATTTTTAGTTGAAAAATACACTTTTTTATTCCTTCAAACTAAAGTTAACAAGTAAATTTGAAATCAATTACTATAAGTATGATAAAAAATTGGCTAAATGCATTTCGTCTGCGAACTCTACCGCTATCTATTTCGGGTATTTTAATGGGCTCATTTTTGGCCTTTGACGCTGGATATTTAGATTATTGTATTTTTAGCTTGGCCTTATTGACTACAATTCTATTTCAAATTTTATCCAATTTAGCAAATGATTTAGGTGACTCTTTGAAAGGAACGGATAATAGCAATCGTGTTGGACCTTTGCGTACTGTTCAGTCTGGGGCAATTAGTAAAGGTCAAATGAAAACAGCTGTGATTTTGACAGCGCTATTCTCTTTTGTTTCTGCAGGAAGTTTAATTTATGTTGCCAAGGAAAACATGCCTTCAGAATTGATTGTTGGCTACCTGATTTTCACCGTATTCAGTGTAGCAGCCGCAATACTCTATACCATTAGTAATTACGCCTATGGCTACAAAGGATTTGGAGATTTAATGGTTTTTATTTTTTTTGGGATTGTGGGGGTCTTGGGGTCTTATACCCTCTATTCAAAATCTATCGATTATGAGATTTTACTACCGAGTTGTACCATTGGTTTAATGAGTATGGCAGTTCTCAATTTGAATAACATGCGCGACCATGAAAATGATGCCTCGTCTGGGAAAATAACGGTGGTTGTTCAAATGGGATTTAGACGGGCTAAAATCTACCATTTTCTTTTGCTTTTTATATCTTTCCTCGCCTTATGCATTTTCATTTTATTAGAGAAAAAATATGGCCTTTTCTTAGCCATACTCCCCTATTTCTTATTGATTTCTCATTGGCGAAAAGTGAAGGATTGTGTTGTTCCAAGTGAACTAGACCCAGAATTAAAAAAAGTAGCATTATCCACGTTTTTCATGAGTGTTTTGGTAGGAATTGGCTTATTGATTTTTTAATCCTCTGATTCCTCCCCCTCGTTTTTTTTCATTTCGTCCTCTCTCCGTTTCATAAAAAGCTTGTACCTCTTAATGAATGATTTCGTGCTGATAACAATACTAGATGTTAAAAGAACAAGTATATAAATCAAATTATAGCCTGTTTTTTTTTCTAAACTGTATGTCATTAAAAAGCCAATTAAGACTAAAAGCAATATGAACAAAATAAATGAACTAATAATAACGATATAGGTTGTCTTCTCATTTATAAAGAACGAAATGGAAAAGAAAACCACAGCCAACGAATAAAGCAAGGCACTTGTAGAATCTAATTCCTTACCATTTGCTTTGGTGTAAAAAAGTCCCAAGACAATAAAAAACATACTCAAAAGAAAGTAAAACCTTCGGAAATTCCGAACCACTTTTTGAATAGTTAAATTCTCTATTCTTTTATTCTTTCTGTCTTCCCATGATTTGTTTTTGAGATCGATAACGAGATCTTCTTTTTGATTAGTAGAAAAACTAATACACTTATTACTAAAATCAGCTTTTTTATTAGTTAAACCACATAATATACCTTTGGATTTATCAAAAATCCGATTGGTGCAAATGTTGCAATAATTATGGCGGTCATCCTGTGTAATCATAAATTACTATCAATTATAGATAAAGAAATAGGATAAAAAAAATTCTAACTTTTAATAATGACAATTAAATTTAATCATTAACAATATCTAATTTACGATTAATATTTAAAAAACGCATGTATTTGATTATACGCAAGCTAAATATTGAGCGATAGAATTATTGTCTTGAAAAGAAGCGATTATAATTGCTGAAAAATTATCGAATTAAATTCAAATGTCCTGTAAATCGCTTCATTTCATCAATTTGAGGAGTTTTTAAGTAAACAACCCAGGTATAAACTCCATTTTGAACATCTTTTCCTTCCGTTCCAAATGAACCATCCCAACCAATTGATGGATCATGATTTTCCCAAACGAGCTCACCCCAGCGATTATAAATAAAACAAGAATATTTGTGGGGATCAATATTTGATGTTAAGACAGGCATCCACATTTGATTGTGTTCATCAGCATCTGGCGTGAATGTATTTGGAATATAAAAAATCTGATTTTCTGTTAAATTAACTGTGTTGATCGTTGAATCTATACAGCCATATTGTGTTTCCGCTACTAATGTAATCGTGTATGTGGCACTTGGGTAAGAAGGGAAAATATGATCAGGACTAAATTCGTTGCTGGTAGCGTTATCGTACCCAAAATCCCAATAATAAATTGATGCTCCCTGACTTTCATTCACCATTGTACTCACGTTATCCAAATTTGTTAATTCCATAGGATCAGGCGTAAAAATAGCTTCAGGATTTGGGTAATCACATAGATATTGTGGAATCATTGTATCCCAAACACAACCTAGAGGAGTAGTTAACGTAAGAGAAATATTAAAACAATCCGAATAACCGTAAGTATGTGTTGCGCTATTTAACGATGTCGATTGACTACCATCCCCAAAATCCCAAACAGCACTCGCTGCAGGAGTACCCGTTGAGGTATTCACAAGATTAGCAGTATAAGGATGACAGGAGGAAGTGATTGGCGCGAAAAAATTGGGGAATGCAGCCGGTTCAATTAGAATGGTTAAGGTATCGTATCCAATACATCCATTTTGATCAGTTCCTACTAATGTATAATTGCCATTTGTAGTTGGAGTAAAGTAAACTTGATTTGTGATTGCACCGTTATTCCATACGTAACTAACCGCACCATTTCCAGAAACATTGGTTGAGTCACCTTCACAAATTGTTTGATCAGGCCCTGCTGTAATCCCTGGATTAGACCAAACAGTTAAAATCATCGTATCTTGGGCTATACATCCATTCGCATTGGTTCCTATTACGATATTTGTACCAATTCCAATGTTAGGTAAAAAGGTTTGTCCATCAATTATAGAGTTGTTCCAAGTATAGGTAACGCTCCCACTTCCTTGAATTGTAACTGTGTTTCCATAACAAACACTAATGTCTGGTCCTGCATTCACAACTCCACCAGGATAAAGAGTTATTAGCAAGGAATCAATGTTCGAACACCCATTTAAATCTGTTCCGGTTACAGTTACATATTGCGTTGAATCAGGTACAAAACTACCTCCATTTGGAGTTTGGTTATCCCAAACATAAGTTAAACCACCTGTTGCATTTAAGGGAACTGAAAAAGTTGGACAAATTGTAGTATCATTTCCGGCATTTATTATTGGCAATGGATAAATGGTAATTGGCTTAGTCACCGTATCGGAGCAACCACCAGAATTACTCGCAGCTAAACTCACGTTATAGGTACCCGGAATTAAATAACCATGGTTAGGATTAATTGCCGTTGATGTAGCAGTATTATCTCCAAAATCCCAAGAATAGGTAACTGCAGGCAGGTTCGGATCTTGTGTTAAATTGTTAAACTGAATCGTATCAAAAACACATCCATTTAGCACAGAAAAATCGACAATTGGAGGTGGGTTTACGACCAAGGTATGTGAAACAGTATCTGAACATCCTGCTTGAGTAGTTACGATATGATCCACAGTGTAAGTGCCTGATTGGGCATAGGTGTGAAAAGGATTCATGTGTATATTTGGATCATTTCCATTAAGAGTTGTTCCATCACCAAAATTCCAATACCATTGATTAGCTCCACCGTTCAACAAAGGAGCACCATTGATTGAATCAGGGAAAATGGTTGGTGTACTGAAAAATTGTGCTTGTTCCCAAGGACAAACAGAAGAATAAGTAAACTCATTTTGAATTGAAGTAGGAATTGGTGCAGCGGTAAGTGAAACATTACAATTTCCTTGGTTGGAAAATGATTGCATAGTTACAGTATATTGGGGCGCTGCAGTCGCAACTGGAACAGTAATACTTTGAGTATTTTGACCATTGCTCCACTGATAATCTTGAAAACCTGCAGGACCTGCAATAGTGATTTGATTTGACCCAAAACAATAATCTAAATCCAATTGTAAAGGCATACATTCCGCTACCACGTACGCGTATCCAAAATGGCCTCCTAGGGCACAATCTTTTGTGGTAAATTCAATCGTGACATTTGTTCCAATGTAAGGCGTCAAATTTACACCTACAATCGTCCATGGCAACCACTTTACACCTCCACACAACTGAAAGTTTTGTCCGGGCTGACCAGCATAAACTGTATATGCTCCGCAATTCCCATTAATTTGCTGACCGTTGGCATCCAGCAACCTCATTTGAAAAACGGGTTGATCTGATGGTCCATGACTCGGGTCTTCCAATACGCAAGCATATTTATACACAAAAAGAGCATTTAACGGAGTCACATTCAACGTGTACGTTAATCGCTCGGCTTCGGCACCAGTTCCACTATTTCCAAGTTGTGCTGAACTTGTACTACCCGGAGGAATCATTTGTAACCCTCCACAACTAAAAGGGTCAACTCCCTGTGCATTGATTACTGTATGGCGCCCACCAACTATACCAACTGTTTGAGCGGGATTGGCATATCCACCTGTAAACCCTACCCAATTTGAGAAATTACCTAAACTCAAATTGGCATTAACACAACAACATTGCTGACTATATATAAAGGGAATGGTGAAAATAAATGCAATTAAAAATCTCCAAGACAATTCAATTTTTTTCAACATTTTAGTAGTCTATAATTAAAAGCAAAAATAACAAATTAGATAAAATCAATTCTTGAAATTAATAATTTAAAAATAAAATAAAATACAGTTAATATTTAAACAATGAAATAATCGGAATTTTATCGTGCAAAATTATCAATATGCGTATATTAAAACTTTCCCTTTTTTCTTTTCTATTCCTTACGATTTCACAAACATCATTTGCCATTGACTACTACTGGGTAGGTGGTACAGGTAACTGGAGCGATATTGCCAAGTGGTCCACAACTTCTGGTGGTGCAGGCGGCGCTGGGGTTCCGGGTGTGAATGACAATGTGTTTTTCACACAAGCATCTTTTACTGCGGCAAACCAAACAGTAACTTTGAATATTGCCAATGCGAATTGTAACAATATGACGTGGTCAAATACGAGTAACACTCCGATATTTGCATCAAGCGCAGCTGCCAACAATTTGAATATCTATGGTAACCTTACCATGACTACGTTGCAAGGTACATGGGCAACGGGCATGAATGTCTATTTCTTGGGTACGGGAACCAAAACGATTAATTCTGGTGGTAAAACATTTGGTCCAGTATTTTTTGCGGGAACGGGTACGTGGTCAAATACAGCAGCTTGGGCAACGGGTGTGATGACTGTTTCTCAAGCAGCCACGCTTAACTTCACTAATAACATTACTACAACGAATCTTAATGTAAATGCAGCTGCGATATTAAATTTTAGTGTTCTGGCTCAAATTAATGG
>CALQIX020000039.1 GCA_943330745.2 Lishizhenia tianjinensis | reverse complement strand
TAACACAACCGATAAGTGGAATTATTTTGACTGAAACGCATTCAAATGTATTATGTCAAGGAAATACAACTGGGTCGATTGATTTGACCGTAACTGGAGGATCA
The DNA here is from genome assembly GCA_943330745.2 of Lishizhenia tianjinensis. Taxonomy (GTDB): domain Bacteria; phylum Bacteroidota; class Bacteroidia; order Flavobacteriales_D; family Crocinitomicaceae; genus UBA952. The sequence goes on along the minus strand of CALQIX020000039.1, from coordinate 17,720 downwards.
GGAACATACGGGTTCAGTTGGGATAATGGTCAAAACACAGAAGATTTATTGAATTTATCGGCAGGGGTATACACCGTTACCGTGACAGACAACTCTAATTGTACATCTACATTATCTGTTTCAATAACAGAACCTGTAAGTGCGTTATCGGCTGCAACAACTGTTACGAATGTATTGTGTAACGGAAATTCAACCGGATCAATCGATTTAACGGTTTCAGGAGGCACAAGCCCATACAGCTTTAGCTGGTCAAACGGATTATTGATTGAGGATATTTCGAATTTAACTGCCGGAACTTATGCGGTAGTAATAACAGATAATAATGGTTGTACAGTAACAGCAAATTCAATTGTAACGCAACCCGTTCTTCCATTAACATCCTCAACAACCCAAACCAATGTATTGTGTTTTGGAAATACAACAGGATCAATCGATTTGACTGTTTCAGGAGGAACATCTCCATATACCTATAGTTGGGATAATGGATTAGTTTCTGAGGATTTAACAGGAATCGGCGCAGGGACCTATGTTGTTTCAATTACGGACGCCAACGGATGTACAACTTCAACAAGTGCAACCCTAACACAACCGATAAGTGGAATGTCAGCTAGTATTTCAAATCAGGTGAACGTGAGTTGTAACGGATTAAGTGACGGATCAATTATAATTAATGTTACTGGAGGATCTGGTAATTATTTAATTAATCCATCTCAGAATAATCTTTCAGCAGGAACTTACAACTATACAATATCAGATTTGAATGGGTGTTCAATCTTGTTGAATGCTGTAATAAGTGAACCCACTCCTTTGGTTGCTCAATTAACAAATACAATAATAACTTATAGTGGTGGAAGTTCAACAATAACTGTTTCCGCATCAGGCGGTACAGCACCATATAATGGCGTTGGAACATATACAGTAACTGCAGGAACATATAATTATACAGTAGTCGATGCCAATGGATGTTCTGACTTAGTTTCTGTAACTATAACAGAACCTTTACCATTAACTGCTACTTCAACTGCTGGATTAATTCAATGTAATGGTGGGACAACTACAGTAACCGTTTCTGCAGCCGGAGGAACTGCTCCTTATACTGGCGTAGGACTATTTAATGAAACTGCAGGAAGTTATGTTTATACCGTTACTGATTTTTATGGAAATACAGCTTCTACATCAATTACTTTAACTCAACCATCCCCATTATTAACAACTTCCTCGGCGTCAAGTATATTGTGTAATGGAAATCTATCTACTGTAACAGTTGCTGCATCTGGTGGTATGTCACCATATAATGGTACTGGAATTTTTAGTGAAACTGCAGGAACGTACAATTATTCTGTTTCTGATGCGAATGGATGTACCAGTTCAACTTCGGTGATAATAAATCAACCCCCAGCTCTAGTGGTCACAGATGTGATCCAGAATGTAATGTGTCAAGGTGGTTCAGGTTCGGTGAATATTACTATTTCTGGCGGTGTAGGTCCATACAATGTAGTTTGGAATGGATCAATAAATACAGAAGATTTACCTTCAGTAATAGCTGGAACATATAATGGATTAATTACTGATGCAAATGGATGCCAAGCTACAATTCAATCGATTGTCCAAAATGATTTTGCAATTCAACCAACCCTTTCTAATTTGAGTGGTACGTATCAACTGACTTGTGCCGTTACCGCAATTAATTTGCAAGTAAATAATGCTATTAGTTACACTTGGAGTGGCGGATTATCAGCAGGAACAATAAATAATTCATTCACTTCACCTGATACCTATTTTGTGGATGTTTTAGATGCCCACAATTGTCCAAGTCAGTTAAGTGCTACCATCACTCAAAATATCAATCCACCAACTCCAGGAATTAATAATATTTCGAATAATTTAATTTTAACTTGTTCAAATCCAACTATCAGTGTTCAAGCAACTGGAGGTGTATCTTACCAATGGTCAAATGGATTAAGTAATTCGGCAAACCAATCACTGACGCAACCAGGAACGTATACTGTAACAGTAATAGGCTCTAATTCTTGTACAGCAACCTCTTCAATTACGATTACTAGCAATCAAACTGCACCAACAGCAGTGATTACAAATAATACGGGATCAACAGTTTTACACTGTAATCAATCTCAAATTAATGTCACAGCATCAGGTGGTGTTTCGTATTTGTGGAGTAATGGTTTAGGAACGAATCAAACGGTGAATCTTACAGCAGGTGGAACCTATACAGTTACTGTAACTGGAGCAAATGGGTGCACAGATACAGAAATAATTACAATTAATCAATTGCAAAATCCTACTGTAACCGTTAGTGCAATTACAATGTGTGCAGGTGGAACAGGAACGTTAACTGCCGTTCCGTCTACACCGGGAGGAACATTTGTTTGGACACAGTTCCCTAGCAATGTACAATTGCCTGGAAATTCGTCATCAGTCAGCGTTTCTCCAACAACCAATTCCATTTATAATGTTCAATATTTCGATATTTACAATTGTCCAAGTAATACCTCAATGGCTAATGTGACTGTTAATCAAACACCAGTGGCGAATATAAGTGGTACATCCACGATTTGTTCAGGAAATACAGCTATATTAACTGCAAATTCTTCTCTAACCGGTGCGAATGGATTTTATACATGGAGTCCAATTACGAGTTCCTCTCAAACTGTTTCAGTTACACCAATGACCAGTACAAATTACTCGGTAATATATACATTGAACGGTTGTCCATCAGCAGCAGCAAATCACTTGGTTACGGTTTATCAAACTCCTCTTGTAACTGTTAATAATGTTGGTATTTGTACAGGAGGTCAAGCAACTTTAACTGCAAATCCTGATATCGCCGGTGGAACATATTCATGGAATACCTTCCCAACTCCTGCAACAACTCAAAGTATTACGGTTCAACCATCAAGCACGTCAACGTTTACAGTCGTATATACGTCCCCGAATAACTGCCCAAGTCAATCTGCTACAGCTACAGTTACCGTTACTGATGTTCCATCGGTTGTCCTAAGTGACATCAATGTTTGTGAAGGTCAATCTGGTAATTTAACAGCAGTGCCATCAGTTCCTGGAGGTGTATTTAGTTGGACGCCTGGTGGAATGGGCTCAGCAACACTTACTGTTTCTCCAGATTCTACTTCAAATGTGTCTGTTGTTTATATTTTAAATGGTTGTCCTAGTCTTGCAGATACAGCTCTTGTTACAGTTATTAATACTCCTTCTGTTTCTGTTTCAGATATGGCAATTTGTGCGAATCAAACAGCTACTTTAACTGCTATTCCTTCAACTCAAGGTGGTACTTTCTTGTGGTCAACAGGAGGAACAACCTCTTCAATTAATGTAAACCCAACCTCAACAAGTTTATATAGTGTGACATACTTTGATAATGGATGTGCTAGTCCAACTGCATTTTCTACTGTGACTGTTGATCCAATTCCGGTTGTTACGTTTGATGTTGATATTACTGAAGGATGTTTACCATTAACCGTTAATTTGACAAATACTACATTGAATACAACTAATTGTACTTGGAATATTGAAAATAATGGAGTTTTAAATGAATGTGGAGAATTAAGCTATACCTTCCAAACAGCAGGTTGCTATGATATTTCGTTGACAACCGATTCGCCAAATGGATGCACAAATACATTAATGCTATCAGATTTAATTTGTGCTTATGCATCACCCATTGCAGATTTCTCACTTTCAGCAACTGAATTAAATGTGAGTGATCCTATAGTAACAATCAACAATAACTCAACCGGTGCCGTTGATTATATATGGAATTATGGAGATAACACAACTGATTCATCTATTTATAACCCAGAACCCCATTTATTTGACGGTTATTTAGATAGTATGTATACAATTTCGTTGATTGCAATCTCAGAAAACGGTTGCGTTGATTCAATGAATCAAATAATCACCTTTAATGACGACGTGACCATTTATGCACCGAATTCATTTACGCCTGATGAGGATGGATTAAACGAAATTTGGCTCCCTGTGATTTCATCGGGTATTAATCCCAATGCTTATCAACTAAGAATATTTAATCGATGGGGACAAGAGTTTTTTGTAACCAATAATATTTTGCAAGGTTGGGATGGAACATTTTTGGGAGATAAAGTTCAAGATGGCACCTATAGTTTCCAATTGACCTATAGTAAATCAGGACAAACAAAGAAAAATGTTATTGTAGGTCATATCAATCTTATTCGATAGATTGGAATGATTCTTGAAAATAAAGCGGAAAATTAAATATGAATATTCAATTTTCTAATGTCATCCCTGAACCATTATCCTCTATTCAACACAAATCAGGTAGCATTTGGAGTGCCGATTTTACAATTAAATCTGGCGAAAAAATTCTATTAAATGCTGCAAGTGGAAAGGGTAAAACTACCTTCACACATTTATTGATGGGGATTCGAAGTGATTATTCGGGAGATATATTTTTTGATGGGAAAAATATTGAGTCAATAATGTTGGACGAATGGGTGGGTATTAGACAAAATAAAATTGCAGTTGTATACCAAGATTTACAATTATTTCCAGAGTTAACAGCAATTGAAAATGTTCTAATAAAAAGTCAGTTAACACAAGTTTTGACAATAAATGAGATCGAATTTATGTTCGAACAAGTTGGATTGGTTGATAAACGGAATCAACTTACCGGTACTTTATCTATGGGGCAAAAACAACGTGTGGCAATAATTCGAGGGTTATGCCAACCCTTTGAATGGTTAATTTTGGATGAGCCTTTTTCTCATTTAGACAGCGAAAACAGTTCAATTTGTTTAGAAATTATTAGTGTTAGATGTAAGAATATTAAAGCAGGAATTATTTTGACATCCTTAGATGAAAACGAAATTTCAGGTTTTGAAAAACAATTAAAACTCTAATCATGTTAAAGAAATTGCTTTTTCAACATCAAGATAAAATTCAATATAATATTGCAATAGCTGGGTCAGTAATTGGCGTTTTGTTTTTAATTACTTCCGTACATTATCTAATCCGCGTTAATGAATTTGGTCAAGGACAAGAGATACTTGGTCCAAATACGATGATTATTCAAAAGAAAGTAAGTAATTCATCCAGTTTGAATCTTTCAAAAACTGATTTTGATGTAGAGGAGATTAATCGTTTTAAAAAAGAATCTTTTGTAAGTGATGCTCAGGCCGTAATATGTAATAATTTTAATGTGCTTTTTTTAACTGATGACCCATTGGTTCCAAAATTTAGTTCCGATGTTTTTTTACAAACGGTAAATGCAAAATTTCTTGATGTCAAAACCAAAGAGTGGGCTTGGAATGAAGGAGATACTGTTGTCCCTATGGTAATGCCTAGAGATTTTTTGGTTATGTTAAATACGTTCATGAGTGCAAGTGGAATCCCACAAGTTTCGGAGGATTTAGCGAAACAAATTAAATTTAAATTACGAATATCGAATGATGACAAACGGGAATTTATTTGGGCCAAAATAGTTGGTTTCACGAATGAAATTCCTTCCTTATTGGTTCCTGAATCATTTATGAATGCCTCAAATGAGAGATTTTCAACTGGAAAGAGAAGTAAAATAACAAATGTGATGATTTCATCGAAGGAAGGTGAATTTGGAAGAATGGAGGAGTTTCTGAATGAGCGTGGTCTTGAATCACGAAAATCTCAAGTAGTTATTGGAAAATTAAAAAGCATTGTGAGTACATTATTTATGGTTATTCTGGTAATTTCTATAATAACGGTTATCGTTTCTGGCTTGGTTTTAATTCAATACCTCCAATTATTGATCGCAAATAACAAATATTCTATTCGGACTCTCTTGCGTATTGGTTATCAGCCAAGTAGATTAATACGTGTTTTTACTATTTACTTCATCCAAACATTTGGGATTTTAACGTGTGCGAGTTTTGTGTTATTTTGCTTTGCTAAATTTATTGTAGATGATTTATTCTCTGCTGGTGGATTCTTGCTTAATGGATCAATTTCCATGTTAAGTGTATTCGTTGCATTCATTTCATTTTGTATTTTTGCATGCGCTAGTTATATTGTTGCAAAGCGTAAAATTAGTAAAGAGTTTTAATCGTTAATAAAATGTTAAATTTTAAACCCTTCAGGCTTTCTTTCGTCATTAATACCAGATCAATTAAATTACTATGAAATTCATTATCCTTTCTTTAGTTTGTGGCTTCACGATATCTTGTAATGCCCAAAAGTTGAGATTTAAAGTTACAGGCCCAAAAGATTCAACTGTTTTTTTAATAAAATATTATGGCCAAAAATTGTTTTACGCTGATACAGCAGAGTTGAAAAATGGGTATGTTGAATTTGATGGTAAAAAGCAACAACCCGGTATTTTAGGATTATATCTTCCGGATCAAAAATTCTTTGAATTTATTTATAATAACGAGGAAGTGAGTCTTGAAACGGCTGGGCCAGATTATACGGGTAATTTAAAAGTGAAAAAATCGGAAGAAAACGCTATTTTTATTCCTTATGTTAAATTTATTGGGAGTAAAAAGTCAGAAGCTAATAAATTAGGGGAACAGCGTTCTAAAATTAAGGAAACAGATCCCGCTTATAAATCTTTAGGCGAACAAATTGATCTTATTAATAAAGAAGTAGAAGAATATCAGTTAGCATTAATTAAAAATAACCCTGAAAAACTAGTTGCTAAAATAGTTAAAATGTCCCGTGAGGTTGAAGTACCTGAAGCTCCAAAAGATGCGAGTGGTAAACAATTAGATCCAGATTTTCGCTTCAAATTTTATCGAGCACACTATTGGGATAATGTAGATTTGAAAGATGATCGATTGGTTAATAATCCTGTTTTTCATAATAAGATGGAATTTTATTTCACAAAAATGATGGTTCAACATTGGGATACAGTTATTTATTATTCCTATGATTTTTGTGATAAACTTAACCCAAAATCTAAAGTATTTGAATACGTTGTTGGTTGGATTACTTCCAATTATGGAAAGAGTCAAATAATGGGGATGGACAAAGTGTATACTTACATGAGGAATCGTTATTATTGTTCTAAAAATTCGGAGGGAAAATCTCCAGCTTTTTGGGTTGCTGATGATAAGTTTGAGGACCTGTGTGGTAAGATAAAAACTGAGATGAATTTGGTGATGGGTGTTTGTCCACCTAATTTAATATTAAAAGATTCAACAGATTCAAAATGGGTGAATTTATACCAAGTGGCTGAAAAAGCTGAATATACTGTCTTGTATTTTTGGGATCCAGAATGTGGTCATTGTAAAAAAACAACACCGAAATTGCAAACCTTGTATGAAAAGAAATTTAAAGATCGAAATATAGAGATTTTTGCTGTAGGAAAAGCTGTTGGTGCAGACTTCGAGAAATGGAAAAAATTTATTCGAGACAATAAAATGACCTTTACTAATGTTGCGGTAACTGATAAGCTCTATGAATTGGCTAAAAAAGATCCGAATAGTTTAGTTCCTGTTCCAGGTGATAATAGACCTAAACCAACTACCTTAGAATCATTGAATTATCAAACAGCATATGATATTTTTTCCACTCCTCAAGTGTATATTTTAGATAAAGACAAGAAAATAATTGCAAAACGTGTTTCAATTTCACAAATTGAAGAGATGTTGGATGCGTTACAAGGTAAAAAAGACTTACCTAAATTATTTCCACCTGATCCGGAGGAGGACAAGCAAATGCAACAGCACTAAAATTTCATTCGTTGTTGAATGTACTGGATATCTTTGCGTATTTCTTGTAATGATTGATTGATATTTGTTGTATCAAGTTGTACATCCGGTAATTCTGGTGAAATGTAATTAACGAAGCGCCAAATCTCTACGATAGAATTTACATGAACCATATAGGGTTTGTACAAAGTATTTGTTGAACATAGTTGAAAAGAACCACTTTCATCAAGCATATTGTTAACCACCTTAAATACTATTCCGTCTTCTTTGGTAATAATTATACAGGGAGTTCCTGAACGAATTGATTGCCAATTTTGAATAAATTCTGCTACTACAAAAGATCCTTCAACAACTGGCGGCATAGAGTCACCTTGAATAGGAAATGATCTGTATTTTTTATCCTTTGAAAGAAAAGGTAATGAAAAAGTTGGTAAAACTTTAAGGTATTCTGGATCTGCATAGCCTGAAACATACCCGGCAGAGGCTTTTAAAGGAATCATTTCTATTACCTCTTCATTATTTTGATCCACAATCGACGTTAAAATTCGCAGTTTGTCCCCTTTTACATCGGTTAAATTACCTGTCTCAAATTTTTGCCACTCTTTTTCTGATAGAATTGCAAAGTTGTTCCGCAACAAATCATCAATTGAAACCTTATAAAAATCGGATAAAACAATTAAATTATCAATATTCGGTTGAGCAACGCCGTTTTCATATCCACTATAAGTTGAACGGAAAAGATTCAGACTCTTTGCAACTTCTTCTTGTGAAATTTTTTTTCTTTTTCTTAATGCTTTGAGATTCGTTCCTATGTTCATGGTTTATTATTTTGAACAAAAATATGAAAAAAAATTAAAATACAGTCAATTAATTGACTAAAATGTAATCATTTAAAATAAACGTAATTTTGATTAATTTTGTATAACTGATTCAATAGATTATGAAAGGTTGTTTGATTGTTTTTTTGTTTACTGTTTTTATCGTATCTTCTTGTGCTAAGGGCTACGGAACGGTTTATGTTTCAGGTAATGTATCTATTTATTATTATTCTCCCAGTGAATTAAATCAAGTGAAAACATTAGCAGAATTTTGGATTAAAAATAACCTAGCCAAAAAAAAGAAACAGTTTTTACGAGTATTTAAAACCGATAAAGGTAATTATCAACTCCAACTTATTGTTTCTAAGTCCGAATTAGAAAACAAACTAAAATTTGACGAGTTAAAATTACTTCAAGAGTTAGAAAACAAGTTGAATAAAGAGATTTTTATTCAAAATAAAATAGATTTAGTAATTTGTGATTCACGGTTTACTGTTTTGAACGATTTGAATTATTAATTTTTTTCTTTTAACGTACTTTTTTGTATGTTTTATCGTTTGTTAGATATGAAATTTTGGCTTTTACTTTTTACTAGTTGCTTAATTATCCCTTTAAAGGGAATGTCACAGCGTTCGAGTCAACAAAATTTCTTTTCATTGTCCGAACTTGGACCAACAATTGGCAATATGTATTACCTCGGAGATTTAAATCCATCCAAACAATTCTACAAACCGAATTTAGCCGTTGGTCTAATGTATCGTTATCATGTAAATGCTCGATTGGCATATCGTTTTAATGTTGCTACAGGTTCAGTTGAAGCGTCAGATGCAGATTCGAAAAATGATTTATTAGTAAATAGGAACTTAAGTTTTTCAAGTAATATTCAAGAGATTGTTGGAGGGATTGAATTTCATTACCACAAATATCAAATGGGAAACAAGAAATACCGTGCTACAACTTACATGATTTTTCAAGCGGGGTTGTTTCATTTCAATCCAACGCGCGAATTTAACGGAAATGAAGTCGAATTACAGCCATTGGGGACAGAAGGACAAGGGACATCATTTGGCCGAAAAAAGAAATATAGCCGCTATCAGTTGTGCGTTCCAATTGGACTGGGTGCAAAAATCTCATTGGGAAAGGTCGCTAATCTTAATTTGGATATAGCTATCCGGAAAACTTTTACGGATTATTTGGATGATGTTGGCTCTAATTATAGTGTCGATCCTGCCGCGTTCGATGGACTAAATGATAATACTGCCATGGAATTGTCAAATACAAGTCTAGATAATTCACGATATAGTCGTCGAGGGAATAAATCAACAGATGATTGGTATGTTTATTACAGTGCTTCCATAACTTTTCGATTAGGGAAAACAAATAAATGCGCTGAACCTCGCTAATATTACATAACTTTTTACCTTATATTTTGTTCATTACGTGTAATTTCACGAATTAAATTATTCAAGTATGAAAATAGGTGTTTTGTTGCTTCAATTAGGTACACCAGATAATGCAACAGTAGGTGCGGTTAGACGTTATCTTTCGGAATTCTTAAATGATCCTCGGGTTATAGATATACCTTGGTTGGCTCGAAAAATTTTAGTAAATGGAATTATTGTTCCTTTTCGTGCCCCAAAATCCACTAAAATATATAAGGAATTATGGGAGGTAGGAAATGGCGTTTCACCGCTTTTGACACATACTGAAAATGTACAAAAACTTTTACAACAAAGGTTTGAGGGAGCAGATGTTACTGTTGAAATGGCAATGCGATACCAAAATCCTTCTATGGATGCCGTTTTGGAGCGCATGCATCAAGCCAATTACGACAAATTAGTCATTCTTCCTTTATTTCCGCAATACGCCAGTGCATCAACCGGTTCAGCAGTTGAAAAAGCAATGAATATCATCAAGAAATGGTGGGTTATTCCGGATGTTTCGATTGTCACGCAATTTTATTCGAATGAAGGATATATAGATTCAATTGTGGATAATGCGTCTAAATTTAATTTTGGTGAATATGACCACATTCTTTTTTCTTATCATGGATTGCCTGAAAGACAAGTAGATAAAGTATATGAAGCAACAGATTTATGTGGTGATCAACCGTGTGAAACTGAGTTAAATGAGAAGAATAAATTTTGTTATAAAGCAACAAGTTATGCAACAACAAGACTAATTGCGGAAAAATTGAATCTGAAAGAAACTGATTACACGGTATGTTTTCAATCGCGCTTAGATAAAAAATGGCTGACTCCTTTCTCTGATAAAGTTGTTGAAGATTGGGCGAAAAAAGGTGCAAAGAAATTATTGGTTTTTAGCCCCGCTTTTGTGGCAGATTGTTTGGAAACAATTATTGAAATTGGATCTGAATATCAAGAGATATTTGAAGAAGGGGGCGGTGAAAAGGTGCAATTAGTACCAAGTAGTAATTCCCATCCTCGATTTATTGATGGATTAGAAGAGCTTATTCGTCAACGAATTTAAATGAATCGCTAGTAGGATGATTACTCCATTTTTTCTATCTTTGAGAATATGAATATTCAACTATTAATAAATCAGATTGAAGAAGAGTTCGAAGAGGTAATACCAGGAACTATAAAACCTGATACTTCTTTTCGTGAAATGGATGGCTGGAGTAGCATGCACGCACTTATTTTAATTGCATTAATAGATAATGAATATGATATTTTGTTAACGGGTGAACAACTCAAAAACGCTCAAACAGTTCAAGATTTATTTGAAATAATTCAATCCAAGTAAGTTGGGATATATTACCGTAAAAAATACAGTAATTAAAGCCATTTACACATCCGTTCCAAAGCAGAAAGTGTATACGAAGGATTACGAATGGGTATCGGTTGCAGAAAGAGATTTATTTGCAAAAACAACGGGAATTACAGAGCGCCGTGTTGCATCGGAATCAACAACTTGTTCTGATTTGTGTCTGCATGCAGCCAAAGAATTATTAAGCGATCTGAAATGTCGAGATGAAATTGAAATGATTATTTTCGTTTCTCAGTCTCCAGATTATTTCCTACCCTCAACTGCAGTGATACTTCAAGATAAATTAGGGCTTTCCAAAAATACGTTGGCTTTTGATATTAATTTGGGTTGTTCTGGATACATTTATGGTTTATCCGTTGTAGGTCAATTTTTACAATCTGGAAATATTAAAAAAGCACTTTTATTGTGCGGCGATAAATCAACTATTTCTACAAATTTTCAAGATAAAAGTACGTACCCACTTTTTGGTGATGCTGGAACAGCTACACTTTTAACCTATGATGACACAGTAGAAAATTGGGGGATTCACTTGGCAAGTGATGGCTCAGGAAAGGATTCAATTATAATTGAGCATGGTCATTCTCGTCATCCTTATGGTTCTGTTTCTGATGAATACATAGAATATGAACCAGGTGTAATTCGAACAAAAAAACATTTGGCATTGAATGGAATGGAAGTATTTAATTTCGCTCTGAAAGAAGTTGCCCCGTCAATTAAGCAAATGCTTGAGAATTTTGAGATAAACATTGATGATATTGACTACTTTGTTCTTCATCAGGCAAATAAACTCATTAATGAAAGTGTCCGAAAAAAATTAAAAATTCCTGCTGAAAAAGTGCCTTATTCAATTCAGGATTTCGGAAATACAAGTTCAGCATCAATTCCGCTAACCATTTGTTATTCATTGAAAAATGAAATTGAATCCAAGCAATTGCGTTTATTGTTTGCAGGATTTGGGGTCGGATTTTCTTGGGGTTCAGCGCTTCTAACTACTTCTAGTATACGCACAAAAATAATAGAGCATGATTGATTTAGCGAATAAAAGAATATTAATCACTGGAGCTTCATCAGGTATTGGTAAGGCGACAGCACTTTTATGCGATTCTTTGGGCGCTTCTGTTGTGATTAACGGCCGTAATGAGGAAAAATTAATTGAAACATTATCTCAGATGAGTGATCGCACGCAAATGGTTACTGCTGATTTAACAGAGGATGCGGGCATATCTTTTTTAGTGGATTCAATTTCGCAAATTGATGGTTTATTTCATGCCGTTGGAATCATTCAGCCCTATCCGATTAAATTTATTAAACGAAAAAATATTGATGAATTATTAAATACGAATTTAACAAGTGCCATTTTATTGACTTCAAATCTTCTGAAAAATAAAAAAGTATCAAATTCATCTTCTTTTGTATTTATTTCTTCAGTATCTGCAAATCATCCTTATATGGGAGGGGCGCTTTATTCCACTTCAAAAGCTGCGCTTGAGGCATTTACTCGTTCTTTGGCTTTGGAACATGCTACCCAGAAAATTAGAGCTAATGTTCTCTCACCTGCACTGGTTGAAACCGAAATGTTCAATTTAACTCAAAATGCTTATTCAGAGGATGAATTCCAGCAAATCATTAACCAATATCCTTTGGGAATAGGTCAACCAATTGATGTTGCGAAGGCTGCTGTATTTTTTTTAAGTGATTCATCGAAATGGATCACGGGTACAACATTGAAAATGGATGGCGGATTATTATTGAATAGTAAGCGTTAGTTAGTTCAGCATCCAGCTTCCTCCAACGCTGGCAACATTGGTTAAATTCAAATATTCGGTATAGGTTGAACTCGTGATTCCGCCAGTTGGACAAAAAACTACGGATGGAAATAATTGTCCGTATGCTTTCAAAGCCTCTATGCCGCCCGATAAATGTGCTGGAAAGAATTTTAGGAAAGAACAATTCCATTCAAGTGCTTGCATAATTTCGCTTACGGTTGAAACACCTGGAATAAATGGAATTCCTGTTTTATGAAGTTCTCCAACTAACTTTTCGGTTAATCCCGGTGAAACAATGAAATCAACGTCCAAAGCATGAACCATTTCAATTTGTTCGGGACGAATTACTGTTCCAACTCCAACTTTAAAGTTGGGTATATCCATTTTTTTAAGATTTTCAATTGCTGTTAGAGCATAATCTGTACGCAAGGTGATTTCAATACAGGATATTGATGCGTATTGAATTTTTTCAAGTTGAAGTAATAAGTCTTCATAGTTGTGAATCGTGGCAACTGGGATTAGCTTATTAGCACTCAAAATATCGTTAATTCCATTCTGTTTCATAGCTTATAAAATGAAGGAAGCTCCTTCTTCACTTGAAGAAATTGAGGTTCTTAAATTAGTAAAAAGTTCACGCCCAAACCCTTGTGTTTTAACAATTTTCGCAACAGGTTCTCTCAATTCAAAGTCCTGCGTCAAACAAATTAAAGTTCCATTTATAGCATCTAATTTCAATAAATCACCAGATTTAATTTTAGCAATTGGTCCTCCTTCGAAAGCTTCAGGCGTTAAGTGAATAGCTGCTGGCACTTTTCCAGATGCACCAGACATTCGACCATCTGTAACTAATGCAACATTGAAACCTCTTTTTTGTAGGATGCTTAAGGTTGGAGTGAGTTGATGAAGTTCAGGCATTCCATTTTGTTTAGGGCCTTGAAAAGGCAATACAGCAATAAAATCTTTTTCAAGCTCACCATTTTTAAATGCTGTAATTAAGTCTAATTGTTCATTGAAAACAATTGCTTTAGCTTCTATAATAAGATTTTCATCGGCAACTGCAGCTGTTTTAATTACTGATCGGCCCAAATTACCTGTCAGAATTTTAATTCCACCGTTCGCTGAAAATGGATCATTCGCTGATCGAATAATCGAGTTATTTAATGTAGTATTTGATCCTGCCTCCCATATTAATTGATGATTTTTAATTTTTGCTTCTTGAGTAAACAATCGCATTCCAGCGCCTAAAATTGTTTGAACATCTTCATGCATCAACCCATTTTCTAGTAATGTTTTAATTACAAACCCCATGCCTCCTGCCGCATGGAAGTGGTTGACGTCTGCAGCTCCATTGGGATACATTCGTGTTAGCAAAGGTATGACATCAGATAGATCCGACATGTCTTCCCAATTTATTATAATTCCTGCAGACTTAGCAATTGCAATAAGATGTATCGTGTGATTTGTCGATCCACCTGTGGCTAAAAGTCCGATTATACCATTTACAATCGCTTTTTCATTAAGGATAGATGCAAGAGAATAATCGAAACCGAGTTGTGTGTTCTTAATTGCGATTTTGACAGCTTCTTCATTCAGTAAACTTCTAAGTTCAGTGCCAGGGTTAACAAAACTTGAACTTGGTAATTGAAGTCCCATCATTTCCATCAGCATTTGATTGCTGTTTGCAGTTCCATAAAATGTACAGGTACCAGGAGAATGGTAGGAATCTGATTCTCCTTTTAATAATTCTGCCCGACCGATTTTTCCTTCAGCAAATTCTTGTCTTATATGCGCTTTTTCCTCATTAGTAATACCACTTGGCATTGGGCCACCAGGAATAAAAACGGCTGGTAAATGACCGAATTTGAGAGCACCCATCAATAATCCGGGAACAATTTTATCACATATCCCCAAATACAACCCAGCATCAAACATATTGTGAGACAAACTAATAGCTGTAGATAGGGCAATTACATCGCGGCTAAATAAAGATAACTCCATTCCAGGTTGCCCTTGTGTTACACCGTCGCACATTGCAGGAACACCACCTGCTACTTGCGCAACAGCATTGTGCTTATCAGCAAAACATCTAATAATTTCGGGGTAATTTTCATACGTCTTGTGTGCCGATAACATGTCGTTATAAGCTGTAATTATTCCCAAGTTAGGAACATTGTTTTCAGTTAATTTTTCTTTATCTGAGGGCGAACAACCGGCAAAGGCATGAGCTAAATTTCCGCAATTCATGTGTTTTCTGGATACTCCGGTTTCATATGAAGCTTTCATATCTGCAAGGTAATTCAACCTTTTTTCTTCACTTCGTTGAATGATGCGATTTGTAACTTCCTCAATTCGTTTATTCATAATTCCTTATCTGTATAATAAATTTCTTTTATCTGAGGTATAAATTCCCCTAGCGGTAAATTAAGTTCAATTGCCTTATCCAAAATCAATTTCTTTTTTCTCCCCGTAATCATGAGGTATAAATTAGAGGCTGAATTCAATAAAAAAGGAGAACAAGAAATTCGGTGTATCGGCATTTTAGGAGCATTAGTTAAGACTACTAAATCTGTTGTTTCAAAGGCTAATTCGGAGTTTAAATCATTAGGAAATAAGGATGCAGTATGCCCATCTTCACCCATACCTAAAACGATCACATCGCAAGTTTTAAAAACGGAATAGGCTCTTTCAATACTCTTAAGATTTTCTAAAACATTATTTATTTGGAATACCATCGGTATGAAAGTACTCTTTTTAGCTTTATTTATCAAAAACGAATCACGAATTAACTTTTCATTTGATGAATCGCTTGATACCGGAACAAATCGTTCATCAACTAATCCAACAGTTACCTTTGACCAATCTATATTACCATTGCTTAATAATTTTAATAGTCCTTTAGGTGTCGATCCGCCAGATAATAATAAAGTAGCATAATTCTTAGTCATTATGGCGTGAGATAGATCACTCATAATACGATTGAAAAGTGCTAAATCGAGTTCGTTTTTTGATTCAAATCTATTCATTCTTCGCGCCATGTTTTGGTTATCCATGAGGTTCCTTCATCTAAAACATCATCACCAGGCCCCCAAGTACCTGATTCATATAAAATATTTGACTGAGTAGTTGAGTTCCAGTTACTGGTAATGGATTCAATCCAGTTCCATGCTTCTTGTAATTCATCCTGACTCATAAAAAGGGTTTGGTTCCCACGAATTACGTCAATAATTAATCGTTCGTAGGCTTCTGGAAAACGTTCTTTAAAAGAATCAATATAATCTAATTTTAGGGCAATAGGTTTATAACGATAACCTCCAGGTCCGGGGATTTTGGTCATTTGCACAAGTTCAATTCTTTCTTCTGGTTGAAGTCTAATTATTAATTTGTTGTTATTCAGCTTTTCTTTAGAAGGAAAAATATTGTGCCGCACTTCCTTAAAATTGATCACAATCTCAGAATATTTTTTAAACATTCGTTTACCTGTTCTTAAATAAAATGGAACATCCTTCCATCTCCAATTATCTATATAGGTTTTAATAGCTACAAATGTTTCAGTTTTTGAACCGAATTTTTCAATATCCTCCAAGTATGATTGAACTTCCTCACCTTGGATAGTTCCTCTTGTGTATTGCCCTTTAACCGTATCTCGTTGAACTGTTTCACGCGTAAATGGTCTTAATGCACGCAACACCTTCAATTTTTCGTTTCTTACTTCATCAGCGCCAAGTTCATGCGGTGGTTCCATAGCAACAAGGCAAAGAAGTTGAAGTAAATGGTTTTGTACCATGTCTAATAATGCTCCACTATTGTCATAATAGGCGGCTCTTTTTTCTACCCCAAGTGTTTCAGCAACAGTAATTTGTATGTTATCAATATGTTCAGAATCCCAAGCTCTTTCAAATAAATTATTAGCAAACCTCAATACCATTAAATTCTGGACAGTTTCTTTTCCTAAATAATGGTCAATTCGATAAATTTGATGTTCATCAAATGCTTGAGTAATTTCCTTATTGATTTCATTCGATGACGATAAATTATATCCCAGTGGTTTTTCTAAAACTACTTTACTTGTAATATGAATTAAGCCTGCTTTTTTTAGCGTCTTTGCTATTGGACCAAATGCAGACGACGGGGTAGAGAAATAATAGATGTTCTGATATTCCGTAAATAAATTTAAATATTTGACGAGCTCAGAATAATTCTCGATTTTATTGTCCTCGATTTGAATTAATTTCACCTTATTTGCAAAAGTATCAATGGATAACGAGGATGTTTCTCTTTCTTTGCTTTCATTTAGGAAAAGAGTTAATTGCGCGTGAAAATCAAATTCTGTTGGGTTTTTTCTAGTTATTGCAATGATATTGTAAGGGCATAATAACTGTTGATCTTGATCACGGTGAAAAAGCGCTGGGTATATTTTACGAAAAGCCAAGTCGCCATCTCCGCCAAAAACAATAATATTGAAGGGTTGAAAAACCTCTGTATGTTTTATTTTTTTATTCATCTCTATTATCTATGTGTCAAATATACACTAACTGTTTGGTTTAATCAAGTTTTAAGCCATATTTAGGTTGAATTCGAAATAAGAGTAGCGTTGTTCTTATTCGCGAATAAATTGTCAAAAAATCATAAAATCGAACTCTTTATTATTT
>CALQIX020000038.1 GCA_943330745.2 Lishizhenia tianjinensis | reverse complement strand
TTAACTAATCCATTTGCCACGTTGCGAGCAGCTGTACTTAGAAAAGATAATAAAAATTTCCCCTCGGAAGGGTTTTATGCAGAAGAAGCATTAACTCTTGAAGAATGTTTGAAGGGTATGACGATATGGGCGGCATTTTCCTCTTTTGACGAAAACCGATTAGGGAGTCTTGAAGCTGGAAAAGATGCCACCTTTGTACTTTTTGAAAAACCAATCCAGGCAAGTGCTGTATTTTCTGAAAATTTTGCGTGGAAAACTTATATCCTAGGTGAAAATGTTTTTTCACTAGACGAAATATAATTAGCTTAGCTTATCACAAAGCAACTTGATTTCAATTACCGGTGAAGAGTTTTTATAAATAATATTATTAACTGCTTCTAATATCGGCATATTCACTTGGAATTTTTTATTAATCTCCATTAAACTTTTTGTGGCAAAATAGCCTTCAGCAACCATGTTCATTTCTAATTGAGCAGATTTCACAGAATATCCTTTCCCTATCATAGTACCAAATGTTCTATTTCGAGAAAAATTCGAATAAGCGGTTACCAATAAATCGCCTAAATAGGCACTTGTTTTTGTGTCTCTATGCACCTCATGTACTGAATCTATAAATCGTTCAATCTCTTGAATTGCATTCGAAACTAAAACTGCTTGAAAGTTGTCTCCATATCCTAATCCCGAACAAATTCCGGAAGCTAGTGCGTAAACATTTTTTAATATCGCAGAGATTTCAGTTCCAAACAAATCGTCTGAAATAGTGGTTTTTAGATACCTACAGCTTAAAAAATTAGCCATTTTATTAGCAAATCGCTCTTCACTGCACGCAATGGTAAGATAAGACAATCGCTCCAATGCTACTTCTTCGGCATGGCAGGGTCCGCAAATAATTCCAATATTCGAATAAGGCGTGCCAAAAGTCTTGTGAATGTAACGTGCCGGTATTGCATGATATTCAGGTATTATTCCTTTAACCGCTGAAAAAACAATTTTATTGGCCAATAAACCAGGAGGAATAATGGATAAACTTTCGTGCATAAAAGCAGATGGAGTAGCAATTATCACCACATCACTGGATTCAATTATTCCTTGTAAATCAGTACTAACACGAACCTTATCCAAATCAATTTCAACTGATTGTAAATAACGCGGATTGTGTCTAAATCTCAATACATGATTTACAGCCTCCTCGCTACGCATCCACCAATGAATTGAACTCACATTATTCGAAAGTAATTTCACCAATGCAGTAGCCCAACTACCACCGCCGATTACAGCAACAACATCATTTTTTATTTCACTGATCTCCATTTTCTATGTTCTTGGATTTGCAAACATGTGAACATCTGTTGCTGTAATGGTTTGTCCACACAAGATCACCAATCGTTCAACAATATTCCGCAATTCTCGAATATTTCCTGTCCAATTAATTTCTTGTAAAGCAGTTAAAGCCTCTGAATCAAATTGCTTTTTCGGAATTCCTTGATCGGTACAAATATGAGTGATAAAATGTTCGGCAATCAATGGAATATCTTCTTTTCTCTCATTTAATGTTGGCACATGGATCAAAATAACAGCCAAACGATGGTACAAATCCTCCCGAAAACGACCTTCAGCGATTTCTTTTCTTAAATCTTTGTTTGTAGCGGCAACTACTCTACAATCAACTTTTATTTCACGTTCGCTTCCAACGCGTTGTATCACATTTTCCTGAAGTGCTCGTAAAACTTTAGCTTGTGCACTTGCCGACATATCCCCTATTTCATCCAAAAATAATGTGCCACCGGTTGCAATTTCAAACTTTCCTTTTTTATCCTTAACGGCAGAAGTAAATGCTCCTTTTTCATGACCAAACAATTCGCTTTCAATAAGCTCCGAAGGAATCGCAGCGCAATTCACCTCTATAAGTGGCATTTTGTTGCGATTCGAATTATCGTGTAATGCACGAGCTACTAACTCCTTACCCGTTCCGTTAGCTCCTGTAATCAAAACACGCGCATCAGATGGAGCCACCTTCTGAATCATTTCTTTTATTTTTTGAACTCCCTGCGTTTCTCCAATAATTGAACTGCCCTTTAAACGATTTACGGTAGTTTTTAAGACTTTAGTTTCTTCCACAAAGCGCGTTTTGTCTTTTGCATTGCGAATGGTAACTAGTATCCGATTCAAATCAAGTGGTTTTTCGATAAAATCAAATGCCCCTTTTTTAATCGCTTGAACAGCGGTGTCAATATTACCGTGTCCGCTAATCATAATAACCGGAGATTCATTTTTTGCTTTTACTAAAGCATCAAGTACCTCCATTCCATCCATACCGGGCATTTTGATATCACAAAAAATTATGTCATAGCTTTTAGCTAGTGCTTTAGTAAGACCTTCATTACCATTTTCCGCTTCATCAACTTCAAATTCCTCAAACTCCAAAATTTCTTTTAATGTTCTACGAATTGCACGCTCATCATCTATGATCAAAATTCTGCTCATTACACTTGATTTATGCAACAAAGATAATGGAAAATTAAAACATTGACTTGTGTAACTAAGGATACAAAAGCATAATAGAGATTCAATTACCTTTGTGCTATCATTTACGAAATAATGAAAGATAAAAAAGAAACTTTGTTCACAATCATGGGAGCCTTATTCGGGTTCATTGCTGGGTATTTCTATTACTATTGGTTAGGTTGCGAAAATGGTTGCCCCATAAAATCGAATCCTTGGTTAATGACCGCTTACGGAGGAATCATGGGAGGACTAGGTACATCTTTGATTTATTCACTGGTTAGTAAACAAAAAAATAAATTATAATACAATGGAAGGCACAGTAATCGATGTAAGAACACCTGCAGAATTTATGGGTGGTCATGTAGTAGGATCTAAGAATATTCCCCTAAAAGAAATTCTAGAACATGTTGAGGAAATAAAAAAAATGGAACAACCCCTTGTTTTTTGTTGCGCCAGTGGAAACCGCAGCGGACAAGCAGCAGCATACTTTAAATCATTGGGAGTTGCATGCGAAAATGGAGGTTCTTGGATGGAAGTTCAAGGTAATTTATAAATTATGGGATTACTAGGGAAATTATTGGGGATCAAACAAGTTGATTACAAACAATTAGTGAAGGACGGGGCAGTTATTGTTGATGTTAGAACTATTGGAGAATATAAAACGGGGCATATCAAAAACTCGGTCAATATTCCACTTTCAGATATACAACGATCGTTGAATAAGATTCCAAAAAACAAAACCATTATCACGTGTTGTGCTTCTGGCATGCGCAGTGGATCTGCCAAACAACTATTAAAATCAAATGGATATAATGTCCATAATGGTGGCGGATGGAATAGTTTGGCTGGAAAAATATAAGTCAAAAAAATAATCCAACTTGAACATTCATAGTTGGATTATTTTTTAATGAATATACACTTTGGCTGATAATGGAGTATTACCTATAAAAAAGGTTGCCATATACACACCACTGTTTAATCCAGATGGTAATTTTATTGATTGTTGATTAACTCCAATTTGAGAAAATCCTAGAGTAGATGAAAAAATAGATTTTCCAGAGAGATCCATTAAATTAAAAGACATTTTTGAGACATTTAATGATGAAAAATCAGCGATGACTTGATTTAATTCACTGTTGAATCTGATTGAAATTTTTGAAGTGTTTTGCTCTTGAAGCGAGGATGAACTTTGTGCACTTAGCGTGTGCTGCGAAAGGTAAATTATATCGCCATTGTCATTGCCATTATTGTTTGTTTTATTGGAAGCTACATAAAATGTTACATCGCCAACATTTGTTGCAGGTGCGGTCCAAGTCCATGACCAAATTGGAGCCGAAGTATTGGTATTACTTGCAGAGGTATGATTCGCATATTTACGTGTTGTTCCGTTAATCGAAGTATTTCCTGCTTGAGCGGTAAAACCTCCAGCCATTACATTTGTACTACTTAATGCAGTTGCTTGAAATCCTTTTTTAACGGGATTTGAATTCATTGCAAGATTAACGGTATATTGCGCACCTGGAATATACGTGGTTACTGGAGTTGATCCGTCATCTAAAATTGTTAGATTATTTTCATTAGAACCATCTTGAGCAGTTCCCGAATGACATCCAGTACAATTCTGCTCTCCTGGCGCACCTGTTTTTCCTGTGCCAGCACCACCACTGTTTTGAGGTTTAAAATGGAACGTCTCTATGATTTGATCCTTATCGTATTGCATGGCGACAAGCAAAGCAGTTAACGAAAGCATACTAAGTGGTAAAATTATTTTTTTCATATTTTAATTTTTTAGTTGAATTAAGCTAAATTAGTAATATCTCCAAGAATTAGTTGTTTTGCTTGCCCTGATTGACCCAACATTCAATGCGTTTAATAATACTATCATGCAACGCTGGGCCTCCTTGCGGCATCAATTGATATCCACTATTACGCATTGAACCAATAATCGCAGCGGAATTCGATGAAATGTTCGAATGATTCGTTAAAGAATACCCATTTTGATTATCATGACACCCCGTACAATTGTTTTGAATCAAAGGTAAAATTTCATTATTGAATGAAACCGTATCAACACAGTTTGCATTCGAGTAATTCTCTACCTTATCCTTTCTACAAGAAGTAAATGTAAGGGATAATAGACCAATAAAAACTATTTTTTTCATGCTTTATTTTTTAGAAAATAAGAAGATAATGCAAACCAAATCATTGGAACCATAAAATGCAAAGGAATAACAAAGGCGGGATAAAATTCCGGCATTTCAATTTCAGCAGGAAAAGTTGGTGGGTACATGGTCGGTATAATAACACTCCCAATTGTTCCAAATGCAAGAATCACATTAAAAATCAAACCACCAATTGCTTTCAAGAATTTATTGAAGACAAATGATAAGCCAGCAATCAACAATGATCCAGATGTAAACAACCAAGCTATTTTAGTGAAAGGTAACACTGCTGAAAAGTCAAATAATTTATAATAATTAAAACTATATGCAATCCCCGTAGCGCTGGATATCACCGCTACAACGAAACCTAAAATGATATATCTAACTAACATGATTCTTTATTTTTTAATCCCAGGAACTGTAACTGTTATACTCAAATTATCTGGTACATTTTCACTTTTCTTACCAACTCCATAAGTAATTCTGTTAACTGTAAATGACCCTGTGAAGGTGATTTTTGTTCCCGCCAAAGACATGGAAACCGGAATGGTAATGGTTTTTGCCACGCCTTTCATATTCAATGTTCCAGTAATGTTATATTTTGCTCCTGATTTTGCTACACTGCTAGAAACAAAAGAAATATTTGGGTGTTTTTTTGAATCGAACCACTCAGCGGTTTGAGCTTTCTTGTCCATGATGGCATTTCCAGTTGAAATAGAGGTTACAGGAATTTTCAAAGAGAATTTACACTTACTCATATCAGATTGATTAAAATCCATACTACCATTCATGGATTTGAACACCCCTTTAACATGAGCGTTTTTAAAATCTATCTTATGTCCAGTGGTTACCTCAAAATGATCTTGAGGAGCTAAGGAAATGGCTGTACTTACTACTAATAATACCAAGTAAGTGCC
Organism: Lishizhenia tianjinensis; assembly: GCA_943330745.2. Lineage (GTDB taxonomy): Bacteria > Bacteroidota > Bacteroidia > Flavobacteriales_D > Crocinitomicaceae > UBA952. The sequence continues at coordinate 14,972 of CALQIX020000038.1, read as the reverse complement.
AATAATTACAATTTTTTTCATAAATCTATTTTTTATTCGTTAACAATGAACTTTCGTCCTACACAAAAACCAAACCTAAATTGGCCTTTCATTAAATTTTCATAGGTATAAGGGATAAATTGTGTTTCACCCAACCCGCCAGAATTAGTAATATTAACAGTGAAATTATGTCCAAAAGTTTGCCATTCAAGTGCCAATGCAACACTTTGTTTAAAAATATCTGATGGTCTTGAATTCTCACCATGAAAAGCATGATAATATTCTCCAATGATAGCAAATTTTTGATTCAATTTCAAGCGAAAAGCACCTCCTAAAGCAAACAATGAATTCATATCATTAGCGGCAACATAATTCCGATGTACAAATGTTGGCATAACCGCAACTGACAACCAATCACCAAATCTACGAGCTACATTCATTTGAGCAAAATAAGCCATGCGATGACTTGCTTTTGGAAAATGATTTACCTGAGACTGGTCCGAAGAGGCTTTCATGTATGTAAAAGTTGAACCACCAATAAATGCTAATGAAACCGGATGTTTTTCTCCTTGTCTTATGGCACGGTATTTCACAAAACCATCCAATAAAGATCGGTAAGGTGCTCCGGTACCTTTTGACCTTCCAAATCCAACCATCAAGTCTTTTGTTATTCCATACTCCAATGCAATGCGCATGTCTGAAAGATTATCGAAGCCAAACATGTTTTGAGCTCCACCATTTGTTCCGGCCATATCACCAAAACGATGCTCAATTCGCATTTCCATATATCCTTTGGAAATAGTCTCCACGGAATGACCATTAATAATACGGGTAGAAAAAAATGTTTTTTCTTCTGAATCATACCCGTGATCATCCGTAACAATTGGTTCTTCAGCTAGAATCGTATCTTGAGAAAAGACTTGAATTGAACAAAAGAACGAGGCAAAAAGAAGCGGGAATAAATGGATTTTCGAAATCATAATGAGCTGTAATAAAATAAACTGACTAAATTATTTTTAACTTAGCAAGAACAAATTTCATAAAAAAATAATGAAATACACTTACACTTTGTTATTTATAATCATACTAAATAATTGTTTGAGTCAACCATCTGAAAATAAGCACGAAAAAACAAAATCAACCAATGAAAATACGGTTATTAAATTGTCAGAGGACTCCTTGCATAGTACTTTTTTAATCGAAATCCCAATTAAGGTCCCTTTGCATTATCATAATTGGCATACAGAAAATATTGTTGTTGTGCAAGGAAAGGCGCTGATGAAACTAGGATCGGATACCTTAACAATTAGAAAAGGAGATCAAGTAACCATTCTCAAAGGAGCTCCACACGAGGTAATCAAGGTTATTTCCAAAAAATCATTGAAAGTTTACTCCATTCAATCACCCAAATTTGATCCTGCCGACCGATATTTAGTTGAACCTAGATAATTTCTTCATCATCTCCATTCATGCGTTGTAAATTCACTAAATGAGCATAAAACCCGTGTTCATTTATCAATGAATCGTGTGTGCCTTGTTCAACGATTTCGCCTTCTTTTAAGACTAAAATTTTATCAGCTAATTTAATGGTTGATAGTCGGTGAGCGATTACCACAGAAGTTCTTCCCTTCATCAGGTTATTCAATGCATCTTGCACCAATCGTTCTGATTCAGAATCTAATGATGATGTGGCCTCATCCAAAATTAATATGGTAGGGTCTTTTAAAATGGCACGTGCTATTGCAATTCGTTGTTTTTGTCCGCCAGATAATTGTATTCCTCTATCCCCTACTTGCGTTTCCATTCCATTCGGGAAACCTTGAATAAATTCCCATGCGTTTGCTTTTTTTGCTGCATCCATGATCATTTCTTCTGTTGCTTCCGTCCGTGCAAAAGCAATGTTCTCTCGAATAGTTCCGGCAAATAACATTACTTCCTGCGGCACGATAGCCATATGCTGGCGTAAATATTCTAAATCAATATCCTGAATTCTTTTTCCATTGATTGTGATTTCGCCAGCAACTAAAGAATAGTAATTTAACAATAAATTAGAAATGGTTGTTTTACCCGATCCAGATGAACCCACTAATGCGAGTGTTTGATTAGCATGCACTTCAAATGAAATTCCTTTCAGCACTTCTACATCCTTTCGTTGTGGATAGGCAAAACGTACTTGCTGGAAATTAATTTCTCCGGTAATAGCCGGCTTTTCTGTGCCTGTTGATTGCATGCGCTCTGTTTGCTCGGCTAACAATTCCAGTAAGTTTTCTGTTGCTCCTGCGGCTTTTTGAATCCCAGCATACAATTCTGGCAACGATCCAACAGAGGCGCCCATCATGATAGTAAACAACACGAATTGATAAAATCCTTCGGAACTCAATTCAGGATTAGCTCCTTGTGTCATTAAGAGTCCCCGCCAAATGATAAATACAATGGCACCAAACAAACAAAATATAATGAAGGAAACAAACAATCCACGCCACAAACCACTTTTGACATTAAGCGCACGTATTTGTTCTGATGATTTGTTGTATTTCTGCAAAGTAAACCATTCTTGGGTGAAGGCCTTTACGTTGGCTATTCCTGTCAGGGCCTCTTCTACAATGGAATTGGAGGTAGCTGTAAAATCTTGCGCTTGTTTGCTTAATTTACGAATAAACCGACCAAAAACTACCGCAATGATAGCCATTATGGGAACGGTTACAAACATGATAATCGCCAATTTCCATGAAATAAAAAACAGAAAAGTAGTTCCACCTGCCACTATCACAATTTGCCTGAAAAACTCAGCAACGGTGGTACGCATGGTTTCTTGAATCTGTGAAACATCATTGGAAAGTCTACTGGTTAATTCGCCTACTTTATTTCGATTAAAAAAGTCCATTGGCATATACACCAAGCGTTCGAAGGCTTGATTTCGTATATCCCGAAGGGCATTCTCTGTTACGTTGGTAAAAGTTATCACACGGATAAATGAAAAAATCGCTTGTAAGCCAAAAATGGCAAATAAGGAGAGAGCAACCGAATTGATATTATCAAGACTAAGCAATTTGATTGATTCAGTAGTGGAGGATGTTCCATTTCCCGTGGTGCCCAACAATTTCCCCAACAAATAAGGAAACATGAGTCCAATTCCACTTGACAATACAAGAAAAATCCATCCAAATGAATATTGAAGCCAATACGGTTTTAAATAGGAATAAATACCAAAAAAAGAGGATAATTTCCCTTTTCTGCCTTCGTCTTCGGATGATGTTTTTTTGCGTTTCGCCACTGAATGATATTTATACAAAAGTACAATTTGTAGCTGAACTAACACTTTTTTGGTTCAAATAGTTCAATTTAAAGGATAGCGTGCCATCCTTAATATAAATTCAACCCAATACCCGAACAAGATCCAATGAAACTAAAAACATCAAATACATAGGAGGGGCAATCACACGACCTTTTTAATGGTTTACCAAAAAACAATCACTAACGCTTTCTGTCGATTTTTATGCGTTCTATTTTGGAGATAAAAATCATTGTTTCGCTTTTTTCAAATGATATTTTTCACTAACTTAAGGTAAATTATGAAGAATGAAATCATTTTATACTGTCCTAATGAAGCTTCGGAACACATTGAAGTTCGCCTTGAAAATGAAACTGTTTGGTTGAATCAGGCTCAAATGGCTCTGCTTTTTGGACAAACAAAACAGAATATTAGTTTGCACATAAATAATTGTTTCAAAGAAAATGAATTAATTCCTGATTCAGTTGTCAAGGAATCCTTGACAACTGCAAAAGATGGCAAACTGTATAAAACTAAGTTTTACAATCTTGATGTTATTATTTCAGTTGGATATCGTGTAAAATCCAATCAAGGTACTCAATTTCGAATCTGGGCAACAACTATTTTGCGTGAATACTTACTCAAAGGTTATGCAATTAACCAACGTGTGGATCGAATAGAAAATAATCTCGAAAATCTTTCAAAAGAGGTAGGTAAAATCTCTTTACAACTCAAAACCAATGATCTCCCAACTCAAGGTATTTTCTTTGACGGACAAATCTTCGATGCCTATGAGTTGATTTCAAAAATAATTCGTTCCGCAAAGAAAGAAATTATTCTAATTGACAATTACATCGATGAATCGGTACTCATGCATTTAAGTAAACGTGCCGCTAACGTTGAGGCTATCATTTACACCAAAAAAATAACCAAGCAACTTGAGTTAGATTTAGAAAAACAAAATGAACAATATCCAAAAATCGAGATTAAAACGCTGAAAACGGTTCACGACCGATTTCTAATTCTTGACCAAAAGGAATTATACCATATCGGTGCCTCTTTAAAAGATTTAGGAAAGAAATGGTTTGCATTCTCTCGAATCGATGAATTTCTTCCGGATGTTTTAGCTAGATTAGATGAAGGTTGATACTTCAACCAAAAAACAACCATTCGAAACGGAATATATCAAATTCATGGAATTACATGGTTTTGTAAATGTAAAATTATGTTATGATTAAATCGTTGAAACGATTGTGAATTACCCACGATTGATCCCCATAGGTGAGGATTTAAACCCTCACCTATGGAATAAAACACAAACAAACCAAAACCATTTTAATGGTTTATCATTCAATCACAAACTCTACAAAGCGGTTTTTTGGAGGCTTTTTTGGCGTCATGAATAGTTATTTCGCTTTTTTAAAATGATATTTTTCACTAACTTAATGTTAAAACTTAATAAATGGAGTTAATAACAATAACCGACATAGAATCAAAAATTTTATCTTTTCGTGGTGTTCAAGTTATGCTAGATAGAGATTTAGCGATATTTTATGAGATAAAAACAATTCGTCTTCGGGAACAAGTAAAAAGAAATCTAGATCGATTCCCTGATGATTTCACCTTTCAATTAAATGATTTTGAAGTTGATTTATTGGTAACGCAAAATGCGATACCTTCGAGAAAACATCTTGGGGGCTCAAATCCATATGTATTCACAGAACAGGGCGTTGCGGCGCTTTCGGGTGTATTGAAAAGTAAAAAAGCAGCAACTGTGAGTATAACCATTTTCAGAGCATTCGTGAAAATACGGCATGCATTGAATCAAAATTACAGTTTGTTGGACAGATTGTTACGTGTCGAACAAAAACAAATTCATTTTGATAGTAAGTTAGAGGAGATTTTAGATTCGCTTGAATCACAAAAACTGAAAAACACAAAAGGCATCTTCTTTGAAGGACAATTGTTCGATGCATATGTTTTCGTAAGCGACCTGATTAAAAGAGCTATGGATTCTATAATTTTAATTGACAATTATGTTGATGAGACAACGCTTTTAATAGTATCAAAAAGAAAACAGAAATGCAAAGCGACAATTTACACCAAAAAAATAACCAAACAACTTGAGTTAGATTTAGAAAAACAAAATGAGCAATATCCAAAAATCGAGATTAAAACACTGAAAACGGTTCACGACCGATTTCTAATTCTTGACCAAAAGGAATTATACCATATTGGTGCCTCTATAAAAGATTTAGGAAAGAAATGGTTTGCATTCTCTCGAATCGATGAATTTCTTCCGGAGGTTTTAGCTAGATTAGATGAAGGTTGATGCTTCAACCAAAAAACAACCTTTCGAAACGGAATATATCAAATTCATGGCATTACATGGTTTTGTAAATGTGAAATTATGTGATGATTAAATCGTTGAAACGATTGTGAATTACCCACGATTGAACCCCATAGGTAAGTATTTAAACCCTCACCTATGGAATAAAACACACACAAACCAAAACCATTTCGATGGTTTAACCCACGACAAATAAAAAAAAGAACCAAGGTTGAGAGGTATGAATATTATCGATTCCCCTGAATTAAAAACCAATCCACCCAGGCATCCATTTGTTTAACGAAATTTGGACGGAGTAAAATTTCTCGTTTGTTGTCTAAAAGGAACATAGTTGGTGTTCCAAAAACATAATAGGATTCTACAATTGGACTTTTCCATTTTTTAAAATCACATGAACTAATGAACGGAAATGAACCAATAAATTGCTGGTAATTATTTTCATTTTCATCCAATGAAATAAAAACAACTTCAACGCCTTGCGCTTTCCAAGTAGAATATTTTTCGGCAATTTGAGGGATTTCTTCTACGCATTTTGGGCAAGAACTTGAACCGAAAACGACCAAAGTGTATGCTGTTTTTAAATCGGAGAGTTTTTGCGTTTTTTCTCTTGAAATTTCGGAAGGAAAAATAGTATTTGGGTAAAAAGAAAAGTCAGGAGCGATGTTTCCTTTTTTCATAGCTCGGTAGGTTTCCAGTTGTTTGGCGAGGTTGTTATCAATGGTACAACTTACCTCATTTAATACTTTCAAGGCCAGATATTCCGACGCTTGAAACAAACTGTGTCGTTCGAGTAAATCGAACAAATAATCGGTAATTTCATTCAGTTTTTTCTCGTCTTTTACCAATTTCGTCATCATGGAATCAATTGAAACCTTCATTTCGATGAACACCGAATCCAAGGATTTGCCTGAGTTTTCTAATAACCAAAAATGACTTTCAACCGCATCTCTCAATAAACCACTTCTCCAAAGGCGTTCATCGGTGTAATCTAATTTTCTGAACGCCTCTATTGTTGCTGGAATTTCCTCCGTTCTGTATTGAGCAACAATGGAAACATCACTTACCAATTTCCGGATAGGTAAATACCAAGCAACATAACTTTTAGGATCTAAACGATTGAGAAAATCTTGGTCTTGCTTTTTGATTTTAGCAAATTGCTTGGTAATGATTTTCTTCGTTTTTTTATCGGTTAAAAACAATGAATCCAAAGTGTAAATCTTATCCAAATACCGCCAAGCACTTAGGGTTTGCTCACGTTTGGGGTGTTCCGAAGCATATTGGCTAAACACTTGATTTTGCTTGCCTGATAGCACTTTTATTGTTTCGGGTATCGATAAATATTCTCCTTTTAGCGAAATCTGTTCACCCTTATCCAAAATCAAAAAGTAAGGTTTATTTTCTTCTGTTATGAGATATCCGATTCCAGGTTTTTCAGTTGGAAATTTAAACGAAAATTCCCCATTTGTTCTAACAAAAATACTATCAATGTTTCTCGATTGAAGCCCATCGAACATACCAAATTTCACCTTTTGATTGGAAAGCGAAGGGAATGAACCTTGGATGGTTTGGGAGTAAATTTTTGGGTTAAACCAAAATAATAGGGTTAAAAAAAATAGTATCCGTTTTATTATCATTTTGAAAAAATAGTTTAATGTTTCTTGAGTGTTTCCTTAATTTTTAACCCTTTTTCTGTCAATCGATATTTTTGTTTCGGGTGATTTGGTTTATTTGGAAATATTCGTTCAATAAGCTCTAATTTCAATGTCGGTTCGAGATAATTTTCTCTGAAATTACTTGTATGCTTCAAAGCCAATGCGTGTAGAATTTCTTTAGCAATTCTAATCATATCTGCCGTGTCAGTTCCCATTCTTTTTTTTTACTGATTTAATAACCAATCTATAACATTTATCTTTTGCACGCCATCAATATTGATGCTATCATAGTCTAATGTAAGTAAAAATTTTGGATAATTATCACGAATGTTTCTAAATGCCGAAATCTCTCGATTAAATGTTTTTTCGTCATTAACACTATGAGCTACCTGATAATATTCCCTTTCATTACTGGGTTTTTGCACGATAAAATCAATCTCCTTGTCGTTGTTTTTGCCAACATAAATTTTTCCACCGCGTCTTAGTAATTCAAAATAAACAACATTCTCCAATTTTCGACCTAAATCCGAATCGTATTTATTGGTTGTTGTTATATTTTTCAACCCTAAATCCACTAGATAATATTTTTGATTAGTGGTTAATAATTCCTTTCCTTTGATATCGAAACGTGGGGCAGGATAAATAACATATGAGTTAGTCAAAAATTCCAAATACTTGATAATCGTGTTATGAGAAATAGATTTTGATGGTTTTTTACTCAATTCTGCAGCAATATTGGTTGGGGAGATGTACGATCCAACACAATCAAAAACAAAACTAATGACACGATGCAAGTTATTCAAATTGCGCAATTTATTACGCTGTGCGATATCTTTTATAATTACGGTATCATAAATAGATTGCAAATAATCATTTACTAAAGTTTGATCGCTTTGCGCCAGTGTTACTGCTCCAGGAAAACTACTCGTATTTATGTATTGGCGAAATAACCTATCGGTATTTTTCTCTTCTTTGTTTGCTTCGACGTATTCTGAAAATGAATAAGGCTGAACGTTTATAGCAATGTAACGACCTGTGAGTAAAGTAGCGAGTTCACTGGAAAGCAAATAAGCATTTGAACCTGTCACATATAAATCAATATTTTTCTTGGTATAAAGCGCATTAATTAGTTTTTCAAAATTAGTTACCAACTGAACCTCATCCAGGAAAATATATGTTTTTTTTTCTGATAAACACGATTTTATAATCTCGTCATAAAGTGCTGTCCATTCTGTAAGGTGCAAATTTTCACGTTCTTCAAAATTCAAAAAAATAATATCACCTTGTGCTATTCCACTCTCTATTAAGTCATTTTTAAAAGCCTCCAACAAAGTAGACTTTCCACTCCGTCTAATACCTGTGACCACTTTTATTAGGTCATGGTCTTTTAACTGATGAAGCTTCTGCAAATAAATTTCTCGCCGAATCAATAATAATTGTTTTATAAATGAAGTTCAAATATATGATTTTTAATGACTAAAAAATACAATATCTATATTTTTCGTCAATAAGAAAGGATTGAGACTATCTGAAATTTATGCCTAGTCCCCAACTTTTTGACTTGATCCAATATATTTCTTCGAAAATCAGAACTGAGTTACCTAAAACCTACCTTTTTAATAAGATAATGTTTGATGTTTTTATATTTTACAAGAGATATAATAGCTGCATTTAAAACCATCAAACACACCAAATTTAACCTTTTGATTGGCAAATAAAGGGAATGAACCTTGGATGGTTTGGGAGTTAAATTTTTGAAACGATTGTGAATTACCCACGATTGAACCCCACAGGTGAGGGATTAATCCCACACCTAGGGGAAAACCACACACAACCCAAAACCATTTCAATGGTTCAACCCACGACAAAATAAAACCGAAACACACAGATTGAGGCGCTTGGAAGGAGTTTAATCACGAACAGCTCGTCCAAGGACTACCACAAAGCCAATCACTTGATACCCATCCGGTCATTCCATTGTACGAGATTTTAACCCAGGTTCCGCAGAGATCTAAAATCCTAAGACTATATGCTTCACTGTTTATCGAACCAACTGATTTACCGGTATTGGGAGTATCCAAAAGATTGATTCTCTGACCGCCATAATTTCTAGTACCCGTGGTTATAACAGATCCATGAATCCAACCTTCATTATTGGGTAAGTTGATATCATTTTCCGGGCCATGTAATGTACCTTGTATCCTAAACCAGCCATTTGAAGCCTCAACGATTTCTAACATACAACCATCCGGAAAATCGGAAGGATTGATTTTAGCAATTACTTTACCACCTGGACTATTACGAATGTTTGTTCCCGATTGGTCTGGATCATCCCAAATAACTTGAATCCTACTTGAACCGCAATTCATTTTTTCTTGAGGCTCAGATGCTTCTGAATTAGAAACTGAACCTTCAGAAGATGAGGATGCTGCTTCTTTATTAGGTTGTGCATTTTCAGTAGCTGATGTTTCCGTTTTTTTACCTCCGCATGCTGTTAAAAGAGTAATGGAAAGGATGAATGTGATTTTTTTCATTTTAAATGATTTTTTATTGATTTAATATCCAATAGAAGAAAGAATATCGAAATAACTATCGATATTCGTGAGAGTAATGATATCGAGATTTTTCTTTCCTTTTCTTCCGTCTACTTGATATTCTCCTGTTAATAAATTAACTGTTTGAGTGTGCAATTCCATTCCCTGAGTATATTCCGTTTCATATTTAATCAATCTCATGTTTTCTAAATTGCTGTAATATTTTAAGAAGAAAGTTGTCGTCGCATTAGAACCAAAACCCATAAAATTTGATAACGAAAGCACGCCATTCTCAAACTTAAAATCATAAGACAAATCGGTTGGCCAAGGAAACCAGAAATAGATATTATCTCGATTGTAACGGGTTGATAAAAACACAACAACTCTACCTTCTGACTCGTCTTTATTGGTGCAATATATAGCGACATCCTTGATTCCATCATTATCAAAATCGTTATCACAACGAACTTCATCGCCACCTGACGATTTGAAAGTACTGAACCCTTCAGGTAAAATATAGGATTTTTGAGAAACCGCTTGAAATGTTCCTATTAACAACATTAGAACTAAAATATTTCTTATTTTTTTCATAATTAAAAGTCTATAAATCACCAACCATTCGATCCAAAGTACTCCAAAAATTTTTCAATATTAGTTAATGTGACAACATTAAAACTTGTTTTCTTTTGGATAATATCCTTTGAATATTGATTCGATAAAAAATCAACTACGGTTGACCAAGGGCTATCATTCAAACTACCCACATAACGATGTTCATAGCGAATTAAACGCATGTTTTCCAAATCTGAATAATACTTTAAGTTTATTTTTTCTTCAAATCTTCCAGCTGATCCGTTTATTTGTAATATCCCATTTTTATATTCAAAATCAAAATATTCTTGTTCTGTGGGAAACCATGAATAAATCTCTTTTGTAAAATAACGCGAAGAAAGATAAACAAAGATATTTCTGTAATCATTTTTGTCAACACATACTAAAACAACATCATTTGTCCCATCATTGTCAAAATCAGCATTGAATTGAATATCTTTATTATTGTAGTCCTTTAATATTTTTTGTCCCACAGGTAATTTATATGTTTTTTGTGAGTATCCTAAAAAGGATAAACAACAAACGCAAAGAGGAATGAGAAAAGAAGTTTTTTTCATAATTACAGTTTTAATTTATTAGTCTTTTACACATCGGACAGAATTTCCGTTAAGTAAAATAATGTTCTCGTTAACATCATCATTTTCATACATTTGAAAGCCTTCAAACCAATAATAAAACCAAACACTAGGTTTTTTAAACGAAGTTGTCCAAAAAAAGGCAGATTTGCCCTTTTCTGAAAACCCTTTATCTGATATTGCACCAGCTGGCAAAGCACTAAAGCCACTTTCATTATCACCTTCTCCAGGAACACCTTTCACACCCATTTCATCAGTGTCTTGCCAATCATAGGAGGTTTTCATTTTAATAGCTGCGTTATCTTCTCCTAAATAAGACTCGATTACCTTCCATTCATAATCAGACGGAATATGCCAACCATCCGGAGCCAACCCTCTTGGGTCATTGACTGCATACCAATTATATAGTTTTCCATATTTTATTCCATTATTAGTATCAAAATTATAATAACACCATGCTGGTTCTTTTTTACTTGAAGTAGCTTGCCATGCTGTTAAAGTTTTAACTTCAGGTATTTTATCTCCATTTCTAAAAACATCGACATTCAAATTTTCACTCATCCAGGTTTGAGATCCAATTCTTACACTTTTAATTTCTTTTTGGGTTTCATGCAACACTTTATTTATATATTTTTCTGCATCTTCTTCAGTCTTAGTTTTGGCAGAGATGGAATTGTAATTATTCGCTAAAGTTTTTGAAAGCGCCCAATTCATAATTAAAAGCTCAACATTATTCAAACTACGAATATCATCCCAGTATTTTGTCCATAAATCAGAACTTGAAAATTTATTCGGTATGCAAAAATATCTTTTACTCTCGGCCGTGCCATTGTTACAAATCACTAAAGTACCTCTTTCAGCTACTTTTAAGGAATTATTTAATAATTGTTTTAACTCAACATTATACTTTTTCCCGTCAGAAGCTTCGGTTGAGAATTGTTGGTTAAATCCATTTTCCATTGCAAATTCATAACCTATTTTCATCCCCAATCCTTTCTCAATTTGAAAAGAATATGCTTTAGTTAAGTAATTATATTCCTCGATAGTTGTGCCGTCTGAACTCTCAGATTGTGAATAACCAATGAATAATGAGACACTAAAGGCAAGAGAACATATTAATTCTTTCATTTTTATGAATTTTTGATTTTAAACAAAAGCCTTAATTAAAACTTGGTATTTCAGATTCCAAGTTTTTCAGAAGTATAATGTTGTTTTCAATAACTTTTAAGTATCTTTCATTTTTAAATATTTCATATCCTGACCCACTTATTTCACCAGCAGATTCTAGTTCAGACATACAAATAGCATTTTCTGCAAGACTCTTTTTTAATCTTGGTAAATAGGTAATGTACTTGGATAAAATTTCAAATTGAACCGACCCTTTATCGTATTTTTTATATTCAAGTTGTACTTTTCGATATAGAGAATCATAGACTTTATCAACATAGGTATTCGCCTCTTTGCAGGATGATGACAAACAAGTTCCTATCTCTGCTTGAGATTGAGCTTGTTCACATTTACTAGTCCAAGGATATTGTTGGGCCGAGATTATGTTAATTATTGAAATAAATACAAGTAATAAAATCAGTTTCATCGTTTAGTATTTTATTGTGTCCTTAAATTTACTTTTCAATTTTTTCTCTTTTACTGAGTCCAACTTGCTTTGATCTGGTGTACCATGTGTAATTCTTCTCGCAGTTGAGTCCTGTTTGGATTTAAACTTCTTTCGATACTGATTTTTGGAATTATTACATGATGCAAATAGCATAATACAACCAATACTAATTAGCAATAACAAATTCTTCATTTTTTATTAATTGAGTTGGTGTATTAATCTTTAAAAAATATGTTCCTGAGGATAAATAGGCTTTGTTAAACGAAAAAGAATTTTCTCCTGAAAAGGCTTTACCACTGTATAATTCTTTAACAACATGGCCATTTAAATCAATAATCGAAATATTGATTTCCTCTTCTTGAAGCGAAGTAAATGAAACATACATCATTTCAACAACCGGATTAGGAAATAATTTTACTGTTTCATTTTGTAATTCAATTTGATTAATCCCTGATAACCCATCAGAACCTATTTCAGCGATCCATGTATCCCATTTATTATTGCTATTCCCAAACATTCCATTCATCCATGCAGTCGGAACAGCAGCATTATTTCTTCTTGTCATACCAGTATAATCTCCCCATCTTTCTTCTGTACTGGATGTATGAGACACAAAACTCGTACTTGATTTTACCAAAGTAGAAGACGACCAATTCATCGCATCATCACAATTTACTACCCTAATTTCAGGATAAATAGATGATCCAGTTCGTCCGAATCCAATTAAAACTGACTTATCGTTTGAAGTTGTCGAAAATGAACAGATCGAAGGATATGAATAGTCAAATTGACCTGATAATCCAAATGTTGCAGATTGATTCGTTAAAGCATTAATATTTAATCTGTTATAATTGATCCCATTCCATCCACTTCCAATATCAGAATGAAAAACGAAATGAATATATCCGTTTAGGTAAAAGCCACTTAATGCCCGACAATCTCCATTATCTAAAAAACAATTTGTTCCCAATTGAGCTGCATTAGCGGCTGGAGTATATGAAGATGTAGAAACAGTATAATGATTCAAAACTGGATTACCCGTAATGTCGTCAGTTAAATCATAGAGATTTAAACTAGATGAACCTGAAGAATTAGTTGAAACTAAAAAGCATCCTGGACCAAAAGACGAACCTTGGCCATTTCCAACTGGCAATAAAGTAGATGGATTCCCGGAAATGTTATGGTAATATAACCAATTAACCGATCCTCCATTGTAACCATTTAATTTATTGAATTGATACACTACGGATTGGTTATAGGTGTTGGAACCTTCATAAAATAAATTCCCGGTAATATATAATTCATTATCGCTAATTGCCATTTTGGGATAATCAAACCATGAATTATCGTTTAGTGGATTTCCCGTAAATTTATACTTCCACCATCCATCAACTGATGGATTATTTGACTTTGAGAAACAAACACAGAGCTTACTTTGAGACGAAATAGAAGAACTTTCTTGAAAAAACAAAATAAATCTATCTGCTATATTATCATATAATACTGTAGGATCGCAAACTTGTTGTATTACCCCATCATTAAAAAACGAAACCAAGTCATTGTAATAAAGAAGGTTTCCATTTTCATCATCGATTTCAATTGTAGAATTAGCAACACTCACAATTATTCCATTATTTGCTATTGCAATATTATTATCTAAAGGAGATGTTCCGCTATTTAAATTTCCTAACCAATTATTACCAACAACTGGTGTAATTGATTTTGATGCTTGTTCTTTTAAATCTTTAGTACCCGTAAATTTATTCTTTAATTTTTCTTTTTTAATCTCTTCAATAAGCTCATTATTTTCATTTTCTGGTTTATGTCTTTTCAAAATTATTGTAGGCAACCAATTCAGGTCACTACCACGCAAATTTGTTACGCCTAAGCAATTTTCAGATTTGAGTACAGATTTTTTCGCTTGTCCAACTATTTTTTTGTTTTCAATGATTGTTTTTCTTGGATTTTTATCATCCACAATCTGAGAATTAAGAAAATTAATAACTAATACAAATAAAACAAGAAGATTAACTCTTAACATATATATAAATTAAATGCAGCTACTATTTCATTCGAATAAATTGTCTTTAATTTGATCTGAAAAATTCCAAAAATCATAAAACAGACCACAACAAAATCTTTATTACATCAAATATATAAATATTTTATACTATATCTAAAATTTATAAAGTATTAGTTAATAAACTCTCTGTTTTAGCGTAGTAATTTTAGTTTGTGAAAGAAACAGTAGCTGAAAAAATTCGTTTAGAACGGTTGAAACTTAATTTGAGCCAACAAAATATGGCTGATGAACTTGGAATAACTGTGGCTGCTTACTCTAATTTGGAAAGAGGAATTACAGAGATTTCTGTGAACAGATTGAC
>CALQIX020000037.1 GCA_943330745.2 Lishizhenia tianjinensis | reverse complement strand
CCTTTTCCGTATTCCGCAAAGTTTTTAATTGCTTCTGTCCACATAGAAAACAAAATCACATTCGTGTCTAAATTTGCTTGCTTCATTTCTTCAGCAGCCTCACTCATACCTTTTGCTACTTCTTGTCTAAACAATGCAACGCCTTGACCACGCAACATTGCAGCTTCTTTTTCAGCCAAGGCAGCAATTTTAATTGCATTTCCCTCAGCTTCTGCAGCCTTTGTTTTTGTAATTAGAAGCGCTTGACCCTCATTTTCTGCAGCTGCTTTCAAGTTATTTGAAGCAACCACCTTACTCATACTTTCAATAATTGCTGCATCAAATGTTATGTCGTTAATTTGTAAATCCAACAAGTGATAACCCCAAGATTCTAATGTATGATCAATTTGTTCTTTCACATTATCAACAAGCTCATGACGCAGTCCTAAAATCTCAGATTGCTTTTGGCTGGCTACATAGGAACGGATTGAACCTTCTATTGTGCGAATAAGTGCTTGCATAAAATCTTTGTTGCTGATAAATTTAAATGCAACTTTTTTAATCGTTTCCTCTTGCTCATCCATTACGCTGTACAACAACATACTTTTAAAGTACACATTAGCTTGATCAATTGTCACAGCCTGAAACTCCATTTCAATACTTTGATTTTGCACAGAAATTCGTTTAAATACCTTTTCTATAAAAGGAATTTTTATTCGCAATCCTGGATGAAGAATACGTCGGTACTTACCAAACATCGTTATTACAGTGATTGTACCTTGAGACACGGTTAAAAGTCCGCTCAGAATAATTACTAAAACAAGACCAATAGCAACAAAAGGAATTTCCATAATCAGTTCATTTATTAATTTGTAAATATACTATAAATATTTGCTTGACAATGATTCAATTTGTGAAACTGTAAATTATTTAAGTCATCGCTCAAATCAAATTACTACAAGAAATTATCTGTTTTTCTTCCAATTCACTTTAAATTTGTACTATGAGCCAATTAAACATTCGCAAAGCTACTTTAGTTGACATAAAAGAATTACAAGAGATTAGTATTCAAACATTTACAGAAACTTATTCCTCCTTCAATACCCAAAAAAACATAGACTTATATATTTCTGAATCACTTTCTGCGTCACAAATAACATCCGAGATAAAAAACAGCTCATCTGCATTTTACATGGTTTATCTGGAAAATAATTTGATTGGTTATTTAAAAGTCAATTTGTCAGGAGCGCAAACAGCGTTGGTTGACTCAACAAGCATTGAGATAGAGCGCATTTATTTACTCAAAAAACAGCACGGAAAAGGATATGGAAAAAACCTCATCGACTTTGTTCTTGAAATTGCTTCCAATGACAATCTTTATCGCATTTGGTTGGGAGTGTGGTCAAAAAACAAAAAAGCAATTGAATTTTATAAAAAAATGGGCTTTACTGAATTTGACAAACACATTTTTAAACTAGGACAGGATGAACAATTGGACTTCCTGATGGACTTAAAAATCGAAAAAACTGTTGATTAAAATCAATTTTTGATTTGTTCCTTTCGTTTCTCGACAGATTTCAATTTGTTTTCCTGTGTGGATATTTCTGTCTTCTTAGATTCTTCTTTCGATTTAGCTTTCTGAATATCTCCTTCTTTTTCCGAAATTTTCTTTTTTAAATCTTCGATGTCGGACTTAGCATCATTTTGCTCCTTCACTAATTTCTCTTTGTCTCTTTCTAATTCGCCGAGTATCGATTTTTCCTCTTCTATTTGCTTATCAATGCTCGCTTCAGAAGCTGCAAGAGCAAATTTCTCCAATCTTTTTTTAAAGACTCCATATTGGTCAGCATGAATTGATTTATCCATGTAAGCACCGCCCAAATCAACAGCCCAAATAACTGTAATCGGGCCATCTTTAGATCCATTGATTTTGGCATAAACATCAAATTGTTTTTTACCTAATTCTTTCAATTCACCCAAGGAAACAAAATATTCATTTTTCTTATCATCTAATTTACCATTCAAATCTTTCAGTTCCTTTTTTAATAATTTTTCTACGATATCCATATCACCAAAAGGAATATTTACTTGCAAACTAGGTTTTACTCCTGCAATTCCTATAGCGAAATCAGTTGAGGCATCAGAAACGGCAATCTTTTGAGCCATTAAAGCGAAAGAAAAAAAGAAAAGATGGGAAAAAACGAAATATTTCATGACATAAATTTGATATAAAAGTAGGGAATTCTTTTTACCTATTTTCAACTTCTAAAATATCTTTCCAAAAATTAGTTACAGAAATACCAGCACACGCTAACATTTGAGGAACTATACTTGCAGGAGAAAATCCTGGAGTGGTATTTACTTCAATCACATGCGGAATATTATCGACCACCATAAAATCAATTCGTGAAATTGATCTCAATTGAAGCAAATTATAAATATATTTTGCCTGATCTTGAATTTTTTCTTTCAATTCATCTGAAATTCGAGCAGGAGTAATTTCTTGTGACTTCCCTAAGTATTTTGCTTCGTAATCAAAAAACTCATTATCGGAAGCAATTTCAGTTAATGGTAAGGCGACTAATCCTTGATTCGTTCGATAAACGCCGCAAGTCACCTCTGTTCCATCCAAAAAAGATTCAACAACAACTGTTTTCCCTTCTTTGAAGGCTGCTTTCATTGCAGGTTCAATTTCTTCGATTGTTTTAACCTTAGAAATACCGAAACTAGAACCAGAATCGGCAGGTTTTACGAAAACAGGTAATCCCAATTCAGCCTCAATGTTTTCAATAGAATATTCATTTTCGTTTGTAAAAAGTAAAGATTTAGCCACTGGAATTCCAAACGATTTCAAAAATTGATTACAAAACCATTTGTCAAATGAAAGAGCGGAAGCCAAAGGACCCGAATTCAAATAGGGTATTCCTTGCATATCCAATAAGGCTTGAATTTTCCCGTTTTCACCTGGATCACCGTGAATGTAAACAATACCTAAATCAATTTTTTTCTCTATTTTATTTATATGATATGACATTTTTTGAATATCAAAAGGAGTAATTCCCTCCTGGGTTTCAACCTCCCAACCTTGTTTTGAAACAATAATTTTCACCACGGTATAACCTGGAGGAAAGTGATCTTGAATGGTTTGTGCACTCTTGATTGATATTTCAAATTCAGATGAAAATCCACCACAAAAAATCCCAACTATCTTCATTTTATATTGATTAATTAAAACAAAAATACCTTTTGAAATAATATGATCTTTCCTTTGACATTCAAAGTTATTCTCAATTCAAGGTTAATAAGGAAATTGGCATTTCAACTGAATTTTTGTATTTTCACACTCTTATTTTCTAAATCATGTTGAAAAAAAAATGGCTTGCTTTGTTTGTTTTACTATCAATCAAACTTTCAGCGCAAGTAAAACCCGAAAACGGAGTAGCTCCCTCCAAGCCTGAATACATTGCTTTTATTCACGCAACAATTTATGTAAGTCCCTCTCAAAAAATAGAAGATGGAACCTTATTAATTCAAGGTGACAAAGTGATTTCCGTAGGAAGTAAAATTAAAATTCCATCGTCAGCTGTATTGGTAGACTGTACAAACAAGGTGATATTACCCTCCTTTATTGAGCTTTACAGTCAAATTGGATTGCCAGAAAAAATTACTTCCACAACAAAAGGAGCAACTTATTGGAATGAGAGCATACATCCTGATTTTGATGCTGCATCACGATTTGAAATTGATAATAAATCAAATGAAAACCTTCTAAAAATGGGGTTTGGAATTGCATTGAGCCATTATCAAGATGGTATAGTTAGAGGATCTGGCGCATTAATTTCATTGGGTCAAAACGACGTTAATAAACAACTTATTCAATCACAAAGTGGACTTTTCTACTCGTTTTCAAAAGGAAGTGCACAACAAACATACCCATCATCTCAAATGGGTTCTATTGCTCTTTTGCGGCAAGCATTTTATGACTTGGAAGACTATTCTAATTCAAATAATCAAGACAGAAACATATCCTTGGAGGAATGGAAAAGTAAATTATCACTTCCTTCATTCTTTAAAACGGATGATAAATGGGAAATCCTACGAGCCGATAAAATTGCAAAAGAATTCAATCAAACATGGAATTATATTGGCACAGGTAAGGAATATGCGTGGTTACCCAACCATAAAAACCTCAATGGGGCGGTAATCATTCCAATTAACTTTCCAGAAGCATACGATGTAAAGGATCCTTATGTGGCGCGTCAAATCCCGTTAAGCGATTTAAAACATTGGGAACTAGCACCATCCAATCCATCAATCTTAGCAAAAAACAAAATTTCATTTGCGATTACAACCGCAGGAATAAAACAACCAGAGCAATTTTGGGCTAATCTTCGAAAATCAATATCAAGAGGATCAACAGTCAATCAACTATTGGAAGCTTTAACAACAAAACCTGCAGCTATTCTAGGCTTGAGTAAATCTATTGGTGACCTATCTCCCGGAAAAATAGCAAGCTTTAGTATTTTTTCAAAAGATCCATTTACAGAAAATGGCACTCTGTTGTCCAGTTGGTTGTTAGGCACAGAAAAGGCTCATAAAGTATTACCAAAAATTGATCTTCGTGGGCAATATGCATTAACCCTTGACAAAAAAGAATATCAATTTGAATTATCAGGATCTCCTGAAAAATTAGAGGGAAAAATAACTACATTTAAAACAACCATAGACTCAAAAAACAACACGTCGAAAACCGATACAATTAGGCAAAACATGTCTGTTAGCTATGCTGAAAATGACGTGATAATTCAATTTAATTTAAACGATAATTACTATAACGGCAGTGTGAACTTACACGGTAAAGTTTACGGAAAAGACGGTGGAATTTTTGAGGGTGACGCCTCACTTCCTGATGGTAGAATGAACTACTTTGCTGCCACAAGGACAAAAAAATCAAAGGAAAAAGATGAAAAATCTTCCATTCTCTCTGACACGTCTTATCTAGGTGAAATTTGGTTTCCGAATATGGGATTTGGAAATGATACACTTCCTAAGTCAAATTCATTTGTATTTGAAAATGTCACCGCTTGGACGAATGAGTCAGAGGGTATTTTAACTGAAGCTTGTGTTATTATTGAAAATGGAAAAATCACCTACGTTGGGAAAGACAAAGGAACTTATCCAAAAAATGCAATTATTGTTAGCGGGAAAGGAAAACACTTAACGAATGGTATCATTGACGAGCATTCGCACATAGCTATATCAAAAGGAGTCAATGAAGCCGGTCAAGCAATAACAGCAGAAGTTAGCATCGGTGATGTTCTTAATTCAGATGATATTAATGTTTATCGTCAATTAGCAGGCGGTGTAACCTCAGCACAATTATTACATGGATCGGCAAATCCAATTGGCGGACAATCAGCATTAATCAAATTAAAATGGGGACACACGCCAGAAGAAATGCTCATTCCAAACGCTCCAAAATTCATCAAATGTGCTCTTGGAGAAAATGTGAAACAAGCCAATTGGGGAGAAAATAACACTTCTCGTTTCCCACAAACACGCATGGGGGTTGAACAAGTGTTTTATGATGGATTTAATCGAGCAAAAAAATACCAGCAAGATTGGGAAAATTACAAACTTAAAAAGGGCAATAAACCACGAAAAGATCTTGAATTGGAGGTGTTAAGTGAAATCCTAAGTGAAAATCGATTCATCACTTGTCATTCGTATGTACAATCTGAAATTAATATGTTTATGCATGTCGCAGATTCAATGGGTATCAAAATAAACACGTTTACACATATTTTAGAAGGATATAAAGTTGCCGACAAGATGAAGAAACATGGTGCGGGTGGATCTACTTTTGCTGATTGGTGGGCGTACAAATTTGAAGTGAACGATGCAATTCCATATAACGCGAAAATGATGACTGATCAAGGTGTTATTGTTGCAATAAATTCTGATGATGCTGAAATGGGAAGGAGATTGAATCAAGAGGCAGCAAAAAGCATTAAATACGGTGGAATGACCGAAGAGGAAGCCTGGAAAATGGTTACGATGAATCCAGCCAAATTACTTCATTTAGACAATACACTCGGTAGTTTAAAACCAGGAAAAGATGCAGACATTGTTTTATGGGATAGTAATCCGCTAACAACAACAGCAAAGGTTGAATTAACGCTAATTGATGGTGCCGTTTATTTTGATCAAAAAAAGGATGAATTACTTCAGCGAAGAAATGAAATGGAGCGGGGGCGAATAATCTCAAAAATGTTGCAATCAGCAGATCAAGGTGAAACAACTAAATCATTTGTAAAAAAAGGAAAAAAACACTTCCATTGTGATACATTAGGCGAAGAAGGAACTGAATCTGAAAATACCCACTAAATCCAAAACAATGAAATTAACTTTTATACTGACATTCATTTTTGTTCAATTTATTTATTTCGCCCAACCGGCAAAAATTCTAATAATTGACGGCTTTCTGCACAAAGGAAATGGGGAAACAATAGATCATGCGCTCGTTGGAATAAAAAATGGAATTATTACTGAAATAGGAAATTCGTTAGTCACGAGGTTTAATAAAGCCGATTGGGACACAATAATCTCAGTGGAAGGAAAACATATTTACCCCGGATTTATTGCAGCAAACTCCACCTTGGGGTTAACAGAAATTGATGCTGTCCGAGCAACGCGTGACTTCAATGAAACAGGAGAATTCAATCCTCATGTGAGAAGTCAAATCGCTTTTAATCCAGAATCTAAAGTTGTATCGACAGTACTTACCAATGGTGTTTTAGTTTGTCAATCTACACCCCGCGGCGGCATAATATCTGGCAGTTCAGCAATTATGACATTAAACGGGTGGAATTGGGAGGATGCTACCATTTTAGCCGATGATGGAATTCATGTTAATTGGCCTTCAAGCTTGCAAGGAGGCGGCTGGTGGGCAGAACCAGCACCAAAAAAAACGAATGAAAATTATCAAATTCAAAAAAATGAAATCGATGCATTTTTCGAACTTGCTCAAGCCTATTTTGAAGGACATAATAAGGACAAAGAAATGAAATTTGATCAACGGTTGGAAGCCATGATTGGATGTTTCAAAGGGGCGAAAAGAGTTTATTTTCATGCTGATGAGATGCAACAAATTTTAGATATCATTTCATTCTCATCCAAGTTTAAGCTGAAGTTCCCAGTAATTGTCGGTGGTTACGATGCTCATTTGCTAGGAAAACGACTAAAGGACTCAAATATCCCCATTTTAATTAGGCGCATTCACAGTTTACCAGAAAATGAAGATGATCCGATAGATCAATCCTTTAAACTTCCGTATCTTTTGAAAAAAGAAGGTGTTTTATTTGGGATTCAAAATGCCGGAGACATGGAAGCAATGAATGCTCGAAACTTACCTTTCCAAGCGGGGACAGCAACAGCCTATGGAATTACAGAAGAAGAAGCGCTTCAATCCATTTCGCTTGACGTTTGTAAAATAATTGGCATTGATAAAAAATATGGTTCAATTGAAATTGGAAAATCGGCTACACTATTTGTTTCAGAAGGAAACGCGTTAGAAATGAAAACAAACAACGTATCCTTAATTTTAGTTAACGGAGAATTTGCACCCACTACTAATTTTCAATCTGATTTATTCCAAAAGTACTCCAAAAAATTAGGAGCAAAAAAACAAAATTAACGGGCATGATTACTTAAAGATTATTTCACCTGAATTTAATAGAAAAAAATAATCAGAGTGAATAATTATATTTAATTTAGCATCACTACTAACTAAAACAAACCACTACGCTGTAATGAAAACCATTCTCATTGCCGGCGGCACAGGATTTATCGGAACAAACCTAAGTCGTCAACTTCAAGAAGCAGGACACGCAGTTTATATTCTTTCTAGAAAACCCAAAAGAAAGAATCAAATTTATTGGAATGCCCATGATAAAAAAATTGAGGGGAAACACCTCGAGAAAGTTGAAATCATCATCAATTTAGCTGGGGCGGGAATTGCAGATAAACGCTGGACCAGTGAACGTAAGAATCAAATTCTTAAATCTCGAACGGATACAATTGATTATTTATTTATTTCTGCAACTAACTTTCCTAAATTAGAACATTTTATTACTGTTTCGGGAATAGATTGTTATGGATTCAATAACTCATCAAAGACTTATACTGAGACTGATGATTATGGAACCGATTTTTTATCTGACGTTGTAAGACAATGGGAAGAAAAAGCTCATTTATTTGCTGCAACATATAAAACAACAATACTTCGCCTTCCAATTGTTTTGGATTCAGAAAAAGGTGCATTGCCAAAAATGGCTTCGCCAATAAAAAAATATTTAGGTTCACCAATTGGTAGTGGAAAACAAAACATGAATTGGGTGCATATCGACGATTTAATTGCTGTTTTTAATCATGTTATGGCGCATTCTGTTCAAGGAACTTTTAATATTGTCGGAGGAAACAATACCAACGAAGAATTTACGAAAACATTGGCTAAAACTCTTCACAAACCATTATTTCTCCCAAATGTACCATCATTTGTAATGAAACTTATTTTAGGAGAAATGGCCATTTTATTACTGAATGGAAATTTTATTTCAGGCAAAAAATTAATTGACACGGGATTCACTTATCAGCATACCGAATTGGAAGAAACACTGAAATCAATTTACGACAATTAAATCTGATTATCCTCCTATAATTCTGAATTAAATAAAGCTATTTCTGTTGAAATAAGTACCTTTGTGCACTCAATAAACCCGAGGCATGAGCACAAAATACACGGAATATAAAGGACTTAATTTGCCTAACGTCGCAAATACAGTATTGGATAGATGGAAAAGAGATGCTGTTTTTGAACAATCAATTTCATCCAGAGAAGGAAATCCTTCTTTCGTTTTCTTTGAAGGACCGCCTTCTGCTAACGGTCTTCCTGGCATTCATCATGTCATGGCTCGTTCAATTAAAGATATTTTTTGCCGCTATAAAACACTGAAAGGTTTTCAAGTAAAACGCAAAGCTGGTTGGGACACTCACGGGCTTCCTGTTGAATTGGGCGTAGAAAAAGAATTAGGGATTACCAAAGAAGATATTGGTTCAAAAATCACGGTTGATGAATACAATGAGGCGTGTAAAAAAGCGGTAATGCGCTATACGGATATCTGGAATGACCTTACTGAAAAAATGGGGTATTGGGTGGATATGGAGCATCCTTACGTTACGTATGAGCCAAAATACATGGAATCTGTTTGGTGGTTAATTGGTCAACTTTTTGAGAAAGGATTACTTTACAAAGGATATACTATCCAACCATATTCGCCCAAAGCTGGTACCGGGATTTCCTCTCATGAATTAAACCAACCGGGTTGTTATAAAGATGTGAAGGATACAACGGTTGTGGCGATGTTTAAAATGCTAAATGAGAATGATATCACCCTCCTTTTTCCTCCCTCGAGGGAGGAGAATTCTCTCACTTTAAGTGGAATTGGTGAAGTTTCCCCCTTTGAAGGGGGATCAAGGGGGATGACCGAATCAAATTCACCCCTCTTAATCTCCCCTCAAGGGGAGAAGTCAAATACATATTTTCTCGCCTGGACCACAACACCCTGGACTCTTCCATCCAATACAGCATTAACTGTTGGGCCAAACATTGAATACGCGTTAGTTTCAACTTATAACCAATATACCTTTGAACCGATTAACGTTATTTTGGCTAATAAATTAGTTGGATATCAATTTGGTAAAGGATTTCAAGCCGTTGAATCCGCAAGTGAATTGGCAAATTATTCAACGGGTGCTAAAACCATTCCGTTCTATATTGCAGGAACTTGTTTAGGAAAAGAGTTAGTTGGAATAAAATACGAACAACTACTCCCCTATTGTTTACCGGCAGAAAATGCTGAAAAAGCGTTTCAGGTTATTCCGGGAGATTTTGTTACCACCGAAGACGGAACAGGTATTGTTCACACTGCTCCCACGTTTGGAGCTGACGATGCTAAGGTTGCTGCAGAAGCTGGAGTTCCTGGTATGTTAGTGAAAGATGATCGTGGAAACTTGGTTCCATTGGTGGATTTACAAGGGAAATTCCGATCTGAAGTGATTGACTTTGCAGGTATGTATGTCAAAAATGAATATTATGACGAAGGAACGGCACCTGAAAAATCAGTGGATGTTCAAATTGCAATAAAACTCAAAGAAGAAAATAAGGCTTTTAAAGTAGAGAAATACGAACATAACTATCCACATTGTTGGAGAACAGACAAGCCTGTTTTGTATTACCCATTAGATTCATGGTTTATTCGAGTAACGGATAAAAAAGAGCGAATGGTTGAATTAAACAATACGATCAATTGGAAACCAGAATCTACTGGAAGCGGTCGTTTTGGGAAATGGCTAGAAAATGCCAATGATTGGAATTTATCTCGTTCGCGCTATTGGGGAATCCCTATTCCAATTTGGTCTTCAGAAGAAGGAGATGAGCGCATTTGTATTTCTTCTATTGCTCAATTATCCAAGGAATGTGATAAAGCAATTCAAGCTGGATTCATGGAAACAAATCCTTTTGCGAATTACGAGATTGGCAACATGTCAGACGAAAATTACCAAGGGATTGACTTACACAAACATAATGTTGATCAAATCATATTAGTTTCACCATCCGGAAAACCAATGAAACGTGAAGCTGATCTGATTGATGTTTGGTTTGATTCAGGCGCAATGCCTTATGCACAATGGCATTATCCATTTGAAAACAAAGAATTAATTGACAACAGAGAGGGTTATCCAGCAGATTTTATTGCCGAAGGAGTTGACCAAACACGTGGTTGGTTTTATACCTTACACGCTATCGCTACCATGGTTTTTGATTCTGTTGCTTATAAAAATGTGGTTTCCAATGGACTTGTTTTAGATAAAAATGGGGTAAAAATGTCGAAGCGTTTAAAAAATGCGGTTGATCCATTTACGACTTTAACGCAATATGGACCGGATGCAACCCGCTGGTACATGATTACGAACGCGCAACCGTGGGATAATTTAAAATTTGATTTGGAAGGCATAACAGAAGTACAGCGTAAATTTTTTGGAACACTGTATAACACGTATTCATTCTTTTCGCTTTATGCAAACATTGATGGCTTCACGTATTCTGAACCAGATGTTCCCTTATCGAAAAGGCCGGAAATAGATCGTTGGATTCTTTCCAAATTGCATTCGTTAATAGCAGAGGTGGATGAAGCGTATAGCAATTATGAGCCAACCAAAGCCGGAAGAGCGATTCAAGATTTTGTAAATGACCAATTATCCAATTGGTACGTGCGTTTATGTCGCCGTCGTTATTGGAAGAGTGATGACCCAACGGATAAGTTGTGCGCATACCAAACGCTTTATACTTGTTTAGAGACAGTTTCTTTGCTTGCTTCGCCTATTGCACCATTTTATATGGATCAATTGTTTCTAGATTTAAATCAAACGACCGGAAAACATGCGGCTACTTCGGTTCATTTGGCTGACTTCCCGGTTTCGAACGCAGATTTTATAGATAAAACGCTTGAAACTCAGATGGCGTTGGCACAAGACACCTGTTCGCTTGTTCTTGGATTACGTAAAAAACAAATGATTCGGGTGCGTCAACCGCTTCAAAAAATCATGATTCCGGTTTTAAATCAAGATGTTGCGGATAATTTGCACCATGTTCAAGATTTGATTTTATCCGAAGTAAACGTGAAAGAACTTGAATTGTTAGCAGATAGTGGAATGTTAGTAAAAAGCATCAAACCAAATTTCAAAACGATTGGACCGAAATACGGCAAGCAAATGAAATCTATTGCTGATTTGGTAAAAGCTTTTGCGGCTGATGATATCGCAGCCATTGAAACTAACGGTGGTTGGCAAGGTGAAATTGACGGAGCAACTGTTACGCTTGAACTACCTGATTTCGAAATTCAAGCCCAAGACATTCCAGGTTGGTTAGTTGCTTCTGAAAATGGACTAACAGTAGCTTTAGATATTACAATCTCTCATGCCTTGTGGTCAGAGGGAATAGCACGAGAAATGGTGAATCGTATTCAAAATATCCGAAAAGAAAGTGGGTTGGATGTAACGGATCGCATACTTGTTGAGGTGGATACCAATGAGAAACTTCAAGAGGCTATTTCAGAAAACAAATCGTATATCTGTGCCGAAATATTGGGAGATGATTTAGTTTTTGTAGCACTGGATAATCAAGCTGTTTCAACTGATATCGAAAACGAAGGAGATACAAAAATCCGAATTAAAAAGAACTAAAATTGATTCTTTTTTTGAATATAAAAAGCTAATTCACCTTTGATATTTATCATAAAATGTAATTATTGCAATGTTAAGATTACATTTTAATCTATTTTTGCAATGTTCAGATTGCATTTTTAATAGTAATTGTAATGTATAAATATCAATTTATAGTATTTTATGCAATTTATAGATTGCAAATTGGAAACAAATTAGTACCTTTGGGGAAATCAATGAAGGATGGAAAACTTAATTGCTGCTCATGAAAGGATACTACAAAACTTCGAATCAAGGTTTGAACGAACCATGGATATCGATTGGAATGACCGATTAATTGGGCTTACCGGAGCACGAGGAGTTGGGAAAACTTCCTTTTTGATTAATCACATCATCAAGAATTTATCGAGCGAATCAAATGCGTTGTATATCAGCATGGATGATATTCAAATTTCTACAATGACCTTAGTAGAATGTGCTGATAATTGGGTAAAACTAGGAGGTACACACCTTTTCATCGATGAAATTCACAAATACCTCAACTGGAGTCAGGAATTAAAAAACATTTATGACCGCTACCAAAAGTTAAAAGTCGTTTTTACCGGTTCGTCTTTATTACATATTCAATCCGGGAAGGCGGATTTGAGTAGACGCGCTGTAGGTTATGTAATGAATGGGCTTTCCTTGCGGGAATTTATTCAGATTCAAAGCGGAGAAAACTTTCCAAAAATTGAATTGGAGGACTTAGTGAAAAACCACACAAACATAGCGCGCGAAATTGTTACTAAAATTCATCCCCTCGCCTATTACTCCGAATATATAAAACACGGCTATTATCCATTCTTCTTGGAAAGCACGAAGACTTATTCGCAGAAATTATTGAACACCATCACCTTGATGCTCGAAACAGATTTACCGTATATGCGAAATGTGGATGTGAAATACATTCACAAATTAAAAAAGTTGGTATACCTCGTTTCTCATGCGCTACCCTATCAACCCAATGTATCAAAACTGTCAGGAGATCTAGAGGTTTCACGCAACACTATCATGCTTTATCTCACGTATTTAGAGGATGCTAAATTGTTTAATTTGTTACAAAGTAAATCTTCCAGCGAAGCCATTTTAGCCAAGCCTGAAAAAGTATATTTGCATCACCCAAACTTGATGTATGCCATTGGCAAAAACACAATTTTGGATGGAACCGTGCGCGAAAGTTTTTTCTACAATCAAGTAGCCAACGTGCACAAAGTAAGTGCCTCACAGCATGCAGATTTCTTAGTGAACGACGAATACACGTTTGAAATTGGCGGTAAGAATAAAACCAAAAAACAGATTAAAGATATCCCTAAGAGCTACATAGCTGCAGATAACTTGGAAATAGGTTCCGGCAAAACCATTCCCTTGTGGTTGTTTGGATTTTTGTATTGATTAATGAAAATAAAAAAGACCTCAATATGGAGGTCTTTTAATATAAATATTATTCAAATTACTCCTTCACAATCTGTGCAGACTGATAATTCCCTTCAATTTTTAAAGTGTACATTCCTTTGGAAAGAGCGGAGAGATTTACTTCTGTTTCTGTTCCAGTTAATTTTCCTTTGAATACTTCACGCCCCATTTGGTCGAAGAGCTGGAAAGATTGATTCATGTTTTTCTCTCCTTTAATGGTGATGGTATGTGCGGTTGGGTTGGGGAATACCAAAAGTGATTTTCCTTCTTGTGTTAAATCTTCGATGTTTAAGACACTAACAAATCCTTCGTAGATGCGGTGTATCGTGGTATTCGTTGTTATTGGGTCATTAAAATCAAAATAGATATCCGCATCATTGGTGATTTCTATTCCTGGGGCTAAATTTGGAACTTGCTCTACATGAAAAGTCACAAATCCATTACTCCCATCCGAATTTGTGGTGCTATCAGGAAGTAGAATGTTATTGAACGTCCATTCTAACACGCGAGGCCCATACATACGGAACGTGTAAGGATGACTGGAAACACCAGCGGTTACCGTAAATATATTTAAATCAATATCCAAGGTGTCTCGAATCACAACCGTAAATGCTGTATCTGTACCTGTATTTTGGAAGCGAATCACATATTGCAATTGTTGATTTGGTTGAATATATTTTTGAGTAGTTTGTCCAATGGGATATCCCGTTTTATCATTTGGATCGTAGCTAGATGTTACTACTCCACAATAGATATCAACCATAGGATCTGCATCATCTTGAGGAAATTCATTCACGAAATCGCGAGAAAAATTAATGGTATCTCCACATGCTTCCACATGTGCATTTGGATGTGAATTACCGGGATGCAAAGGATGCTGCTCGGCGTTTAAAATCCATGTTTCTCCATATGCAGGAAACACATATGTAATGCCCTGGTCACTAACTAATTGTATTGAATCTGTTTGAGTTAAAACCCCATCAACATATACCATTACAGGTAGATAACAATCCATATCTCCAGAACCATGATTCTCAACATAAAAGTAAACGGAATCATTTTGACACCAACCATCTACAGTAAGACTTGACTGATCCCAAGGTAATGAACACGGTACAGGCAAACCATCAACGGTACCTCCAGTACCATCATTAGTTATAGGATCTGAAGGAACGGTGTCCAATACACAAGACTCGGAAGGAAATAATAAAGCATCCATACAAATGGTTTGACCCATCAATGCGTTGCAACTAACAGTTGCAATTAATTGAAAATTAATACATGAATCTATTGAGATATTATTTAAATCAAATCTATATGTATTATCAGTTAATACTACAAAAGGGATACTTGCACTTGTAATCGAAATAAGTGTATCAAAAGACACATCAACATATGCCGATTGTATATCTGAAGTAGCATCAATTAAATTACAGGCTGAAATATAAATCCTTGTGTTATTCGTACAAGGTCTTAAGGTGGGTGCGAAAATTGAAATATCGGGAGATGTACAATAACTTGAAGTTTGGATGCCAAATGGATTACATTGATAAAAAACATTATTATCCGTATAATTAACTATTTGTTGGCTAATACAATAATATTTGTTTAAACGATTTGTATCTAATTCGACGACATATGTACCGGTTGGTAATTCATTAAATGAAAAATTTCCATTTTCATCTGTTTCAGTAATACTATTTCCAGGATTGATAATTACTCGAACACCTTTTAGTCCTAATTCAGAATCATCCAGACAATTTAAGTTTTGATCTAAAAATACCTTACCTCCAATCCCAGGTTTAATGTAAGAGATGACTATTCTTCCGCCACCACCCGCACCACTAATTTTATCTAATACTCCACTTGCCTGAGCTCCCGAACCGCCTCCCCCTGGTATTGATCCATTATTACCAAAACAATTACACCCTACAGCTCCAGCCCAAGCTCCATTTCCACTAATTCCTTGTCCGCCATTACCACCTTGGCCACCTCCCCCACTCATTCCATTGCCTAACGATCCTGCACCGCCACCACCACCACCAGCTTGAGACCCATTTCCCCCGAATGTACCTGTGCCGCCTGCTCCACCATAATAATTAACCGAACCGCCAATGTTACCGTTTGTAATAGCAGGAGCACCAGAAGCAGTTTGACAACAGGCACTAGTTGACCCTGCGCCTCCATTTCCGCCCTTCGCTAATAAGGTTGTGGGTGATTGAAACCATGTACTTGCCCCGATACCACCATTTGAATAACTACTTATACCTCCATTTCCAACAGAATATGAGAAAATTTGACCACTAATAACATTAAAGTTATTTTCTGTGTAAGCCCCACCACTACCTCCTCCACCTGCTGTTGCTTGACCAGTTGCACCACCTCCACCTCCACCGGCTCCCCAACATTGCACTTTTATTTGAGTAACATTCTGAGGAACAGTCCATTGACCAGTTGTTGGACTTGTGATATAATTATCAACTTCAAAACTCACAATTTGAGAGAAGGAATTGTAGAAATTCAGAACTATGAAACAATACAAAATCAATTTTTTCATACCTTCAATTTGTAAGTTTAAAGAACTAATTTTTGATTATTTTAAAAGCTTCGGGTTCTCCTTCTAAATGAAGAAAATAAATCCCAGGGAGAAGAGATTTTAGATCTATTTTAGCATCAGAAGAGTCAATGGTTGATTCTAAAATCATTCTACCAAATTGGTCTACTATTTCAAAGCGTTTATATAAAATTTCTTCCGATTGAATTGTTATATAATCGTTTGTTGGGTTTGGAAAAACAGAGTATGCCTTATAATCTTCTTTTTGGGTCACACCAACAGAAGAACAACTATCAATGAAACACCACAATTCTGAATTATCCTGAACATATTCTCCAAATTGATTGTATCTCATTGAATCTAAAACAGTAAATAACTTACAATTAACATCTAGAATTAGACCAACGGTATCAGAAGGTTGTACTAGAATTGTATTAACTTCAGAACCATCAGTTTTCCATACCCCATTCTGATTCCCTATCCAAGCAGTATGTATGCTAAAATATAACTCATTGTTATGTATGGATTGATGGGTACGGTAACTTGTTGAACAACTGTAAAATGCACCTTCAAAACCACTCGATGAACTATAAATATCCTTAACCATAGAAGTTCCTAATGATGTCCCATCCGTCTTCCAAAGTTCATTACCATGTATTCCATCAGATGCGATAAAGAATAAATAATTATTTAATGAAATGAAGTTACCCGGATTGGATGAATTAAAACCGACATAAATATCTTTTAGAATTATTGTGTTTACCAGTGTACCATCTGTCTTGCAAAGTTCACTTCCAGATTGTCCAGCTCCAGAAAAACCACCAGAAAAATAAATATAACCATTAAAAACATATAAGTTACCAGTTACTGGAAAATCAACTGCTTGTGATGTGCCATTCAATGTGCCATCTGACTTCCAAATTTTTCCGTCAATCCCTTTATAATAAATAAAGCCATTATACATACATGATTCCTTTTCAGGAGGCAAAACTAATCCTGTTTGGATTGTTCCGATAGAAGAGCCATCCGACTCAAAACCGGAAAAATATATTTTATTATAATACTTTACTATTTTAACATCATTACTAAAATTTGAAGAGTTCACCCAGTTATTAATTACTACAGTACCATTTTGCGTACCATCTGTCTTCCATAACTCTTTTGTAATATTTCCCCAAACAGGATCATAATCTGTTGTCATAAAAAATAAGTTCCCGTTCAATTCGATTAGGTTTGAGCAAAATTTTCTTGTTCCTAAATCTTTCACCAAGGTTGTACCTATTGAGTCTCCGCTTGTTTTCCATAGAAATTCTAAACCGGATTGATTATTTCTCAATTTAAAATACAGTTGGTTACTCAATTTAATAAATGACTGCTCGGGATAACCACAAAATTTTATTTCATTTGGAATAATCATATGTGTGGGAGAACCCCAACTATAAATACCATTTGTTCCATTCAATGTTCCATCACTTATGTAAAGACGTGTAGTCCAAGAATTCAATGAATTTGTAAAAACAAGTTTATTGTTTAGTTCGTAAAAATTATTCAAATTGTAAATTGGATAAGGTAATGGTGATGGATTAATATTACTTATCTGACTAAACTGCTGGGAATACAACCCAAAAGCCAAAAAACCTGCAATTAATATGGATACTAATTTCTTTTTCATAATTCTGATGTTATATTAATTTCTACTCCTTCACAATCTGTGCAGGTTGATAATTTCCTTCAATTTTCAGCGTGTACATTCCTTTGGAAAGAGCGGAAAGATTTACTTCTGTTTCTGTTCCAGTTAATTTTCCTTTGAATACTTCACGCCCCATTTGGTCGAATATTGAGAAAGATTGATTTATATTCCTTTCGCCTTTGATTGAGATAATGTCTTTGGTTGGGTTTGGAAAAATTTTAACTGAAGAATAAATTGTACCATCGTTTATATCTGCTGTCAATCCTTCTGCATATAATTCCCATCCCTCGTTTGGAGTGTACCCAGCGAAAAATAATTTTCCATTAACGTCCATTAATGACCTCGTTGTATCTATTTGAAAAACTTGAGTAGTATTAATAGTTGTTCCATCCGATTTCCAGATACCATTATAAGTTCCTAAGTAGGGTATTAAATTAAAATACAATTGATTTAAATGTTGAATTTTACTGTTATATTGTTTATATGAATAATAATTTGAATAAAAACTACTCGTTCCACCAAGCTCAATATCTTTCAGTAAGAAAGTTCCGTTTGATGTACCATCAGATTTATAAATTTCATTCCCATGTATTCCATCATCCGCCAAAAAGTATAAAGATCCATTAACAATTGAAAAATCAGAGGGTTGAGAAGAATTATATCCAAAGTAAATATCTTTAACAACATTCGTATTTGCTAAAGTACCATCACTACTGCAAAATTCTGTTCCTTGCATTCCTGCACCTACATTACCTCCTGCAAAATACATAAAATTATTATAAACTGTTATTCCATTATACCATAACGGGAAATCAACGGCCTGAAAAGTTCCTGAAATAGTCCCATCCGTTCTCCAAAGTTTACCATTGTTACCGCGATAATAAATTAAACCATTATAGACACATGACTCTGATAATGAGGGGAGATTTACATTGTTTTGAATAGTATTAGCAGTTGTTCCATCACTTTGCCAGCCATAAAAGTAAATTTTATTGTTATAAACTCGAAGAGGACTAGTCCCATTCAATAAATTAGAATTATTCCAATTATAAACCTCTGTTGTAAGATTACTCAATGGTTCGTGCTTCATTAATTTAGTCGTAGTTGTACCCCAAATAGGGTCTGTAATACTTGTCAAAAAGTATAAATTCTGATTTAAAACAACCATTCTGCCACAGCCACCTCCATAGACCATTGTTGTTCCATTCACCGATCCGTCAGTTCTCCATAAAGAGCTAATGCTATTTTGAGTCCCACAGAAATATAAAAAATTATCTAATTTCACGAATGTACTATCATTGCTCGATACGATAATATTACTATTTAATTCATACGTACCTGCGTAAGTCCCATCAGATCTAAAAATTTTCCGAGGCCAATATGTACTAGAATCAGAAGCAGTAAATATTAATACGTTGTTTAACTTTTTAAAATCTCTAGGTTCCGAGCCATTCGACCCCGGAACAATTACGATTGGTCCAAACTGTTGCCCAAAAAACCCAAAAGCCAAAAAACCTGCAATTAATATGGATACTAATTTCTTTTTCATAATTCTGATGTTATATTAAACTCTACTCCTTCACAATCTGTGCAGGTTGATAATTTCCTTCAATTTTCAGCGTATAAATTCCTTTGGAAAGAGCGGAAAGATTTACTTCTGTTTCGGTTCCAGTTAATTTTCCTTTGAATACTTCACGCCCCATTTGGTCGACGATCTGGAAAGATTGATTCAAGTTCTTTTCTCCTTTAATGGTGATGGAATGTGCGGTTGGGTTGGGGAAAATCAAAAGTGATTTACCTTCTTGTGTTAAATCTTCGATGTTTAAGACACTAACAAATCCTTCGTAGATGCGGTGTATCGTGGTATTCGTTGTTATTGGGTCATTAAAATCAAAATAGATATCCGCATCATTGGTGATTTCTGTTCCTGGGGATAAATTTGGAACTTGATCTACATGAAAAGTCACAAATCCATTACTCCCATCCGAATTTGTGGTGCTATCAGGAAGTAGAATGTTATTAAATGTCCATTCTAACACGCGAGGCCCATACATACGGAACGTGTAAGGATGACTGGAAACACCAGCAGTTAACGTAAATATATTTAAATCAATATCCAATGTATCTCGAATCACAACTGTAAATGCCGTATCTGTGCCTGTATTTTGGAAGCGAATCACATATTGCAATTGTTGATTTGGTTGAATGTATTTTTGAGTAGTTTGTCCAATGGGATAACCTGTTTTATCATTTGGATCATAGCTACCGGTCACAACACCGCAATAAATATCAACCACCGGATCTGCATCATCTTGCGGAAATTCATTCACGAAATCGCGAGAAAAATTAATGGTATCTCCACATGCTTCCACATGTGCATTTGGATGTGAATTACCGGGATGCAAAGGATGCTGCTCGGCGTTTAAAATCCATGTTTCTCCATATGCAGGAAACACATAG
The DNA here is from genome assembly GCA_943330745.2 of Lishizhenia tianjinensis. Classification (GTDB taxonomy): domain Bacteria; phylum Bacteroidota; class Bacteroidia; order Flavobacteriales_D; family Crocinitomicaceae; genus UBA952. Next base: position 2,506 of record CALQIX020000037.1, on the reverse strand, counting down.
GTAATACCTTGACCACTAACTAATTGTATTGAATCTGTTTGAGTCAACACCCCATCAACATATACCATTACGGGTAGATAACAATCCATATCTCCAGAACCATGATTCTCAACATAAAAGTAAACCGAATCATTTTGACACCAACCGTCTACTGTAAGACTTGATTGATCCCAAGGTAATGAGCACGGTTCAGGCAAACCATCTACGGTGCCTCCTGTACCATCATCTGTTATAGGATCGCAAGGATCGGTATCCAAAGCACAAGATTCAATGGGATACAATGTGGCATCCATACAAAGTGTTTGACCACTCAATGCGTTGCAACTAACTGTTGTTGAAATATTGAAATTCACGCATTGCCCAGGATTTAAGTTTCCTGTTTGGAAACGGAAAACATTATTTCCTTGAGAAGTAAAAGGCAATGTTGCAGAATTAACTGTTAACAAAGGATCTAATTCCACATCCACATAGGAAGCATTTAAAATCCCCGTTGCAGTTGATTGATTGCAAGCAGAAACATAAACTAGTTGATTGCTAAAACATCTTCTGAGAAATGGTGCGTAAATACTCACATCAGGGTCGGAGCAAGGGTTGAGTGAAATAATTCCTGAATTTGCTAAAGTAAGTACCTCATTAGGATTTAATACATTAAAATTTATTTGACTCGAACATGTATTTTGCCATCCATTGGGTACCGAAATTGATAGATTATAATTACCTATTGCTAACTTTGGTATGTAATAAATTCCATTGTTATCAGTATTTGAGATATAATTTAATTCATCAAGATAGATATTCACATTTGGGATCCCCAATTCACCTGGATCTTTAATGCAATTATTATTAGCATCATTGTAAACAACTCCCGAAATGAAAAAATTATTTAGGGTTACAATTATAAGGCCGTCAGCTCCATTTCCAGCAGCACTCTGCGACCAATCATCTGAACCACCTCCGCCCCCTCCAGGTATTGCTCCAGCTTGTCCATGGGTTCCTCCTACACTTGCACCATTACCACCACTTCCTCCTCCGTTTTGCCCAATTCCACCTGTTTGGCTTATTGAACTTTGTCCAATTGTCGCAATATTTCCTGATGCCCCACCACCACCACCACCATTACTACTTGCAGATTTACCATTTCCTCCTGCATTTATTATTTGTCCAAAGCATTGATTTGAATTACCCCCATTGTTTAATTGTTGTAAATAATTATTTAAACCTGATACACCGCCAGTTGCTTTCACCCCCATATTTAAAGAAGTTGGAGCCGAATTTATTTTTGAAACATATGAGATTCCTCCACTCGTTGGTTGAAAACTGACACCAGTAGAGTAGGTTCCGCCTCTTAGACCTGCCGCTCCTACTTTAATAAAACAAGTGTCGTTTGACCAATCAGTGAAAATAGATCTTGAGTAAGCACCGCCGCCGCCGCCATGTCCTCCATTTGTTTGCGTATTTGCACTATTTCCACCGCCGCCGCCTCCACCATAGCATTCAATAGTTAATGTATCTATATTGGATGGCACTACCCAACTTGCTGCTCCTACATTGTAGGTTTTAATAATTTGAGAAAAAGTAAAATGATAAACTAGACAGAACAAAAATAGAAGTGATAATTTCATAGTGATGTTTTATATGAACTAAGTACAACTTTAAATTTGATGGTAATATTTAACTACAACTTAAACGTCAAACCCAAATTGGCAACAGATAAACCGTATCCAACTTCCACGTATCCGCCAACATTGTCAGAGAACATGTAACGTGCACCAGCAAAAATTTGATATCCTAGTGGTGTTCCCAATGACACATTGTAATTTGCCTCGTTGAATGAAGGATCACTTGATGTCCATTTGTACCCATATTTTAAGAAACCAAGTCCTACTCCTAAATATGGATCAAATTTATCGTTGCGCACTGAAAAATGGTAAGCACCTCTTGCCATAATAGAAAGAGTTGACCATCTGTAAGAATAATCATAATTAGATGCGTCAAGCCACTTCCCACCATAACTGGAATAAGAAACTGCTAAACCTAGTCCAAAGCGATCAGTTATTGCACGCTCAAAACTAACATACGCAGGACCGAATCCGGAGAATTTATACCCACTGTTTGTTTGGTACCCAGATAGCAACCTACCATACCCCAATCCAAGTCCATAACCGACTTGTAAAAAGTTGTTTTCCTTTTCAAATGCCTGAGCATTTACTTGCTGAATCGATACACAAATCGACAGAATAAATAGAATTTTTCTCATAATATAAATTTTAATAAGACAAATATAAAATAAAAACATAAACTAATCATATATGTTTAGTTAAAAAACTAAATTCATTAGGAATTTGGCAGACATGGACAAGTCTGAATTCAATAAGCGCTTAGGATTGTTGATTCGCAAAAAGCGAATTGAAAATGGGTTAACTCAATTAGAGCTGGCTGATTTAATGAATTTAGACTATCAATACATCTCGCGTATTGAACGAGGACTTATATCCCCTACTCTTTT
>CALQIX020000036.1 GCA_943330745.2 Lishizhenia tianjinensis | reverse complement strand
TATTTGTGTTAAAATAAGAAAAATGGAACGGTTAATCGCTCAATTTCGGGCATTGATAGAAAAGACAGATACACGACTTGTTCGGTATTTGCATTCAAAAATAAATTGGGAAAATAGAATTATTGCTATAATGGGAGCGCGCGGCGTGGGAAAAACAACTCTCCTATTACAGCACATTAAACTAAATGGCACTATTCAGAAATCACTGTATGTTAGTGCCGATGATTTTTATTTTTCATCAAATACCTTGTTTGATTTGGCGACACAATTTCAGTTGAATGGAGGTGAATTTCTTTTCATAGATGAGATTCATAAGTATTCCAATTGGTCTAAAGAAATCAAAATGATGTATGACAATCTTCCGCAGCTTAAAATTATCATGACCGGTTCATCTATTTTGGATTTATACAAAGGAACCGATGATTTGAGCAGACGAGTTATTCGCTACAGCCTTGAAGGATTGTCATTCCGAGAGTATCTCAATCTTGTTCACAATTTTGAAATTCAACCTTATACGTTTGATCAAATTATAAAAAACGAAGTAGTGCTTAAAGAAGTAGAATTTCCCTTGATGCACTTCAAAAATTACCTCAAAAATGGCTATTATCCTTTCTTCAACGAACCAGATTATGAAATACGATTAAATAACATTTTGAATATGACCATCGAAACAGATATTCCGATGTACGCCAAAATGAATATTGGGACAGCATTAAAAATGAAACAATTACTTTCAATCATCGCGAAAAGTGTTCCGTTCAAACCTAATTTCACCAAAATTGCAGAATTAGTGGATGTACATCGCAATCAAATTGTTGAATTCTTGCATTATTTTGAAAAAGCCGGAATTATCATGCAATTAAGAGATAAAACAGAAGGAATTCGATCGATGGGAAAAGTTGAAAAGATATTTTTAGATAATCCCAACTTAATGTATGCCATTGGATCCAATGCAACGGATATCGGAAATGTGAGAGAAACTTTTTTCTATAATCAAATGAAATTAGAACATTCTGTTTTCACGCATCGTAACGCAGATTTTCAAATTGACGATATAATTTTTGAGGTTGGCGGTAAAAACAAGACTAAAAAACAAATTGCTGGCTTATCAGAAGCCTATCTTGTGAAGGATGATATTGTGTTTGGTTATCAGAATACTATTCCACTTTGGCATTTTGGAATGAGTTATTGAAAAGATCTTCCTCATTGTTTTTCCGAACCGAAAGGTCTTTTTCAAAATGATAATTCAACATCCAAACTATCAACCTTTCATTCCGGCGCGATGAATTCGGTCATTTAAACTTTTTCCTATTCCATCAGATGGAAATTCCTTCATGTAGATAACTTCTAAATTCAATTTATCCAATTGATAAAAAGCATCATATAATTTTCGCGACGCCTCTTCCAAATCATCATTTCCGGAGAGAATTAGCTGATTTTCAGAAGGAATCCCCCTTATTTTTTGCTCATTAAACAAGATGATTCCCACTTGATTTGATTTTTCAATATTAACTATGTCGTCAACAATCTTCAATGTTGTTCTTGGTGAATAATGATGCTTAACCATTCCTGGTGCAAAAATGATTTCTCCTGCTTCATTTTGAATTTGAACTGATTTCCCGCAAACTTCTTCAATTTGTTCAACCGTTATTTGACCCAATCGATACACAATTACTTTATCTTCTTCAAATCCCACAATGGTCGATTCTATTCCAACACTACAATCTCCCCCATCCAAAATCAGCGGAACTTGGTCTCCAAATTGAATTTTTACATGCTCAGCGCGTGTTGGACTAACCGAACCATATTTGTTTGCACTGGGCGCTGCAATTGGAAAATCTAATTTATTCAGTAATTTTAAAGTTAGTGGATGATTTGGAATGCGTACCCCTACCCGATTACTTCCTGCCGTAATTTGAACTGGAATTTTGTCGTTTTTAGGCAGCAATAAAGTCAAGGGACCAGGCCAAAATTGCTTGGCTAGGTTCTTTGCTATCAATGGAAAATCAGAAACATACTGTTCCACTTGTTCGATCGATCCGCAATGAACGATGAGCGGATTGGTCTGAGGACGATTTTTTAACTCAAATATTTTTGAAACCGCATCAATTGACAAAGCATTTGCGGCAAGTCCATAAACTGTTTCCGTTGGGATTGCAACACATTCGCCGGTTGTTAGAACTTGAATGGCTTTCTCCAATTTATCGTTTTCATCCATTAAGCGCTCAAACCGATTAATTACAAATTGAATTGATTGATAGGTTTTTGTCTCAATTTCAGAAAATTCACTTCTCTTAAACCAGCGCGCATCAGTTATTCCTTCCTCGGCTTGGCAAACAATTTGTTTATTTCCTGAATAAGAAAGATGAAACCAGTGCGTTTCTTTTAAATGCCATTTGTTTTTAAAAAAATAGGTGTGAAATGTTCTGCAGATCAGTTCTTTTAAAATCATTTCATTAATCCCACACTCTTCTTCAATTTCTCTAAGCGCTGTTTCTTCAATTAACTCACCTTTTTCATGCTTTCCTTTTGGAATATCCCAAAGATTATTTCTTTCAATGAACAAGAATTCATCTTCTCGTTGTACAATGCCTCCAGCAGCCTGAATAAATTTACATTCGGACTTAAAATTCTTCCATACTTTTTTAACAGAATCACAAATCACCGTAACATTTTTGTTTTCAGGCGTTTCGCGAATTAATTTAAGTATATCCTTTTCAAAAGAAACCTGAGAATCAGCATATATTATACTTTCCGAAACAAAATCAACACTCTTGCCACTAAAATTAACTTCTCTATTTTCAATAAAAACTTTGTACATTTGTTACTATGATATATCACAAAGATAAAGCTTTAAAAATTGCTGAATTCCTTTTACAAATCAAAGCTGTAAAATTACAACCAAAATCACCCTTTACGTGGGCTTCGGGATGGAAATCTCCGATTTATTGTGACAATCGCATTACGTTATCTTTCCCAAATATTCGAACATTCATTCGGCAAGCATATGCCCAATCGATCTTGGACTATTTTGGAAAACCGGATTTAATTGCTGGAATTGCAACAGGAGGTGTTCCACAAGGTGTACTTGTTGCTCAGGAACTTGGAATACCTTTTATTTATGTTCGAAGTTCTCCAAAGGAACACGGAATGGGAAATATCATAGAGGGTTATTTTGAAAAAGGTCAACGCGTTGTTGTAATTGAGGATTTAATTTCCACTGGGGGAAGCAGTTTAAAAGCGATACAATCACTTCGCGAAGCAGGGTTAGACATCAAAGGCTTAGTAGCAATTTTCACATACGGTTTTGAAATTGCGACAAAGAATTTCGCTGAAGCAGATTGCCCTGTGCTAACGCTATCCGATTACGACACCTTGGTTGAATCAGCATTAAAAACGAAGTACATTACTGAAGATGATATTGTTTCTTTGCACAAATGGAGAGAAAAACCGGAAAGTTGGAATCCTTAATTTGATTGTATGCAACTAATTAGTAATGAGGTAGAAATTCATGCAAATACTGAACAGGTATTGGATTTTATTTCGACACCATCCAATATTGAAAAAATTCTGCCTGTAGATAAAATTTCTGATTTTAAATCAGACGAATCGATGTGTTCATTCAAAGTACAAGGAGGAATAATCATTACCTTAGTTCAAAATGGCCGTGAAGAAAACGCTAAACTTTTTTTAAAATCTGGCGAAAAATCTCCGTTTCCTTTTTCATTAACGATTCACGCAGAACCAACCAATAACGGAACAAAAGGGCATATTGAATTCAACGGTGAAGTAAACGCTTTTCTAAAAATGATGGTGGAAAAACCATTGAGCGCACTATTTAATTACATGTCAGACAAGCTGAAAGATCAATTCTAATCCTACTTAACCTCTTCGAAATCTGCGTCTTCCGCTTGAATTTTACCTTTTGATAGAATACTCGTTTTACCCTGATTTTTCCGAACAAAATCTTTTTTCTTTTCAAATTCACGTTCGCGCGCGATTAGATCTCTTTCATGTTCCAGGTTTCTCTTAGCAATTAAAGTTCTTCCAATTATACGAAGAATAACAAGTACCCCAATTAAAATGAGAACTGTTTTAACTACCCCCGTAAAACTAGCAGCTACAATCATTCTTATTTGGACAGGTGCATATTCCGCTCCGAATATATTTTTGTAAAAAATGGATCTTTCAAATTTTTAATAAATCGAATGGCTTCTCCGGTTGATTTCATTTCAGGACCTAATTCTTTTTTGACATCCGGGAATTTCTCGTAAGAAAAGACAGGTATTTTAATCGCATATCCTTCTTTTCTAGGATTGAAATTGAAATCTGTTACTTTTTTTTCTCCCAGCATTACCTTAGTTGCATAGTTCACGTACGGTTCATCGTATGCCTTAGCGATAAATGGAACTGTTCTGGATGCTCGCGGATTGGCTTCGATTACATACACTTTATCATCTTTAATAGCAAATTGAATGTTAATCAAACCAACCGTATGTAATTCAACGGCCAATTTTTTGGTGATGTCTTCAATTTGAGTCATAACAAAATCGCCTAAATTATAGGGAGGCAACACTGCGTATGAATCACCTGAATGAATTCCTGCAGGCTCAATATGCTGCATGATTCCAATTATATATACATTTTCGCCATCACAAATAGCATCAGCTTCTGCCTCAATTGCTCCAGAAAGAAAATGATCTAATAATATTTGATTATTCCCCATTTCATTGATAATATCAACAACATGATGCTCCAATTCTTCTTTATTGATAACAATCTTCATTTTCTGTCCACCAAGAACATAGGATGGACGAACCAATAATGGGAAGCCTAATTCGTCTGATAATTCCAATGCCTGTTCTGCACTTTCGACTACACCGTATTTAGGAAAAGGGATATTATTCGCTTCCAATGTTTTAGAAAATCGACCGCGGTCTTCAGCCAGATCCAAGGATTCGTAACTTGTCCCAAGAATTTTTATGCCATAGCGACTGAGCTTTTCTGCTAATTTCAATGCTGTTTGTCCGCCTAACTGAACGATAACGCCTTCCGGTTTTTCATGCTGAATAATATCGTATATATGTTCCCAAAAAACAGGTTCGAAATACAATTTGTCCGCCGTGTCAAAATCAGTGGAAACTGTTTCAGGATTACAATTAATCATTATAGTTTCATATCCACATTCTTTAGCGGCCAATACACCATGAACGCACGAATAATCAAATTCGATTCCTTGTCCAATTCTATTGGGACCAGAACCTAAAACAACAATTTTTTTCTTATTCGAAACGACACTTTCATTTTCATATTCAAAGGTGGAGTAATAATAGGGCGTTTGAGCTTCGAATTCCGCCGCACAGGTGTCTACTAATTTATACACACGATTAATACCAAAATTACTGCGCTTGGTATAAACCTCTGATTCCAAACAACGTACAAGATGCGCAACTTGACGATCAGCGTATCCCTTTTGTTTTGCTTCAAAAAGCAACTCTTTCGGTAGATTTTCAATGTGAAATTTCTCGATTTTACGTTCCAACTTAATTAAATCTTCGATTTGCTTGAGGAACCAAATATCAATCTTCGTTTTCTCAACAATCTTTTTAAATGGAATCCCCAATTTGATGGCGTCATAAATATGAAACAGTCGATTCCAACTCGCGTGACCCAAAGAATGTAAAATTTCATCTTGATTCGTGAGTTCTTTTCCATCTGCTCCCAAACCATTTCGATTGATTTCTAAGGATTGACAGGCTTTTTGAAGGGCTTCCTGAAAAGATCTACCGATTGCCATAACCTCCCCTACCGATTTCATTTGCAGCCCTAATTCCCTATTTGTACCTGGGAATTTATTAAAGTTCCAACGAGGAATTTTAACAACCACATAATCCAATGTAGGTTCAAAAAGTGCTGAAGTCGTTTTTGTAATTTGATTTTTTAACTCATCCAAATGATAACCAATGGCCAATTTTGCTGCAATTTTTGCAATTGGATATCCGGTAGCTTTTGAAGCTAGAGCAGAGGAACGGGAAACACGTGGATTAATTTCAATGGCAATTATATCTTCGTTTTCATCGGGAGAAACGGCAAATTGAACGTTACATCCTCCGGCAAAATTTCCAATTGAGCGCATCATTTTAATTGCCATGTCGCGCATCCTTTGAAAAGTTGTATCTGAAAGGGTCATTGCCGGTGCAACTGTTATTGAGTCACCTGTATGAATCCCCAAAGGATCAAAATTTTCAATAGAACAAATAATCACAACATTATCATTGGCATCGCGCAAAAGTTCTAATTCATACTCTTTCCATCCAAGAAGTGCTTTGTCAATCATCACTTCATGAATCGGTGAAAGCTGCAAACCACGTTGCAATAGATCATCGAAATCTTTCGGGTCGTGGACAATGGAAGCACCTGCACCACCAAGGGTGTAAGACGCACGTATGCAAAGTGGGAAACCGAATTTTTGAGCAACCTCTTTTCCTTCTAGAAATGACTTCGCAGTCGTTTGAGGTGCCATCGGAATATCAATTTCATTCATTAACTCACGAAACGCCTCTCTGTTTTCAGTAATTTCGATTGCTTTAATGTCAACACCAACGATTTTCACCCCATATTCTTCCCAAATTCCCATTTCATCACATTGGATGCAAAGATTGAGTGCAGTTTGTCCGCCCATTGTTGGTAAAACAGCGTCAATCTTATGATTTTTAAGTATTTCAATGATACTTTCAGGCTCAAGAGGTTGCAAATAAATATTATCAGCAACCACTTTATCAGTCATGATAGTTGCCGGATTGGAATTTATTAAAGTAACTTCAATTCCTTCTTCGCGAAGGGAACGGGCAGCCTGAGAACCTGAGTAATCAAATTCACATGCTTGGCCTATAACAATTGGACCGCTACCGATGATTAAAATGGAGCGTATGGAAGAATCTTTGGGCATAATTTCAATTTACAATCTTCGAAGCGAACGTTCGCTGCAAATTGAGCACAAATTTAATTGAAAAATAACCACCTGATTCAAAATCATGAACTGATTTTTGAACAAAATGAGATTGATTGTTAATATTATCATTATTTTAGATTAGAGAATAGAAAGAGGTTCTCTTATAACTATGCAATATGTCCGTTTTTTTCATTTAATTGTCTGTTTGGTATTTATATTACAACAATCAAGTTGTTTTTCACAAAGTCATTTTGAAAATGATAGTGTACATCTTGATAGTCATTATATGGTAATTGACAACCCGGTGAAATCAAAATTGTGGGGGAATTCTTGGCATTTTCCACTTGGGTATTCCATCGGTCTTTCACAAGAATTCGAATTTGGCATTGGGAGAAGTTATAAACGCAATTTCTGTGGAGGCGGCGGTTGCATTTTTCAAACTAATTCTTGGGGAGTTGGATATGGGATCTCAACACAAGCAGGAATTATAGCACAAAACGCAAGAATTTATTATGGCTATAATTTTTTTTATTACCCACCATTTTCGGCTGGTTTTCGAGGCGATTATGTGTTTGATTTAACCAACAATGTTCATTATTTTAAGCCATCATTCGGATTTTCATTTATTGTAGGGGAAATTTTTTATTCGTACGGACTAAAATTAAACAGTGGTAATCGATTTCTACCCGCTCATGCAATAACCCTGCGGATAAATTTAATGTGCCCTTTAAAAAAATGGGAAGAGCATTATCCCAATCGATGTTGAATTATTCCTCTTTTACTTGACTAAATTTTAAAAAATTAAGTCCGTCAATAATGTGTGTTTTAGCATCTGGATATAAATTAGTAAACGCTTTTGTAATTTTTGGCTGACGAATAGGCTTCCATTTTATTTCAACCGCTGATATTTTATCTCCTACTAATTCTATGTAATCAACTTCCGCTTGGTTGTAATTGCGCCAAAAATAACTTTTCACATTTCGCTGCAAAAAGGCATTGTTTTTCATTCTTTCGGAAATAATAAAATTTTCCCAAAGCGCACCAATATCTCGACGGTTTGAGGTATATGAAAAATCTTCAATAATTGCATTTCGAATTCCATTATCCCAAAAATAAATCTTTGTCATTTTGGAAACTTCTTTTCTGGGATTGTTACTAAATGCATGTAATCGAAAAATTACAAAGGCTTTTTCAAGTAAATCAATATAATTTTCAACCGTTTCAGATTTCACTTTTAGTTGTAATGCTAATTCATGAACCGAAACTTCACTACCAATTTGATAAGCAAGTAATTTCAATAGTTTATCTAACAAATCCGGTCTCCTAATATCTTTCCATATCAACACATCTTTATACAGATATTGATTTGTAAGATTTGAGACTAAAACCTTAGCGTCTTTAGGATTATTACAAATTTCAGGATACATTCCATATACCAAATGAAATGGTATCTTTTCCTGCACGATAAACGCTGATTTTTTAGAATAAATCTCCTGTAAGGTAAAAGGGTAAAGATAAAACACTAAATGTCTTCCTGTCAGGGGTTCAAATATACGGTCAGCAATTTCCAACGCCGAAGATCCTGTTGCTATCACTTGTAATTCAGGGAAAGAATCATGTAGTAATTTTAATGCTAATCCAGGGTTAGCAATCCGTTGAATTTCATCAATTACAATTAGTTTATTGTCACCAACCACTTCAGCGAGTTGAGGAATACTCAAATCTTCAAATAGATCTCGGATGCGTTGTTCGTCTGCATTAAAAAACTGAACGTTACTATATTTAGCCAATAAGTCTTTCAAAAAAGTTGATTTACCTACTTGACGCGCACCAATTAAAACTAGCGTTTTTCTTCGAAACAACCATTTTTCTATAACTTCAAAACAAATTCTTGAATAGTAATCCATAAAACAAATGTATTAATTTTTCTTTAATATCGGAAAAATTAATAGTTTTAATTCCTGTTTAACGGATATTTTAATACAAATATTTCTATTGTAATGGAAAAATTAATAGTTTTATTTACTGTTTAATGGAAAAATTAATAGTTTTTTTTGAGAATTAATCTAAAAGACTTTCCCAAAAGAGGACCTTTTCATCCAATTGAATTTTAAGTCCTTCATATTCTCTCACTATTTTTTGAGCTTTGGATTCATCAGTATAATCTAAATCTGCTAAAACTAGATTCATTTCCTCTATTTTAGATTCCAAATCAGAAATTTCTTTTTCAACACGTTTAATTTCCTTCTCATTTGATGATTGGGGAGGATTTGCGACTTCTTTACTTGTTTCTTTCGGAACAACAACCTCTTTTATTGCTTTACCATTTTGATTCATTTCTCGCTGCTCTTCTGCTTTCTTCTTTAAAAATTCTTGAACACTGTAATGGTGAATTTTCAAGGTTTTATTATAAATCTCCCAAATACGATTGGTTAATCCATCTAAAAATTCGCGGTCGTGAGATACAATTATAAAAGTTCCTTCGTAATTAATCAAAGCTTGTTTCAAAACTTCTTTACTGGCAATATCTAAATGATTGGTGGGCTCATCGAGAATTAAAAAATTGGATGGACTCAACAATAGCTGACACAACGCTAACCTTGTTCGTTCACCCCCTGAAAGAACTTTCACTTTTTTATTTACATCTTCTCCCGTGAAAAGAAACGTACCTAAAATTGTACGTAAGTCTTTCCGAATTTCACCTACTGCAATGGCATCTACGGTATCATAAACGGAAAGTTCAGTATCTAATTCCTCCGCCTGATTTTGAGCAAAATAGGCAATATTCACATTATGACCATACTTAACCAAACCATCGCCATCCACCTCATTCATTACACGTTTGAGTAAGGTTGATTTACCAACACCATTGGCACCCAAAAATGCTATTTTCTCTCCCCTTCCAACGGTAATATTGATGTCCTTAAAAATCAACTTTTCACCATACGTTTTACCCATTTGATCCAACTCCAATACCCATTTTCCAGGCTGAACGCTTAAGGGAAAAGTTAAACGCATACGAGAAGTTGGGTCTTTTTCTATTTCGATGCGTTCCGTTTTCTCTAACTTTTTCATTAAAGATTGGGCAAATGAAGCTTTACTACTTTTTGCTCGAAATTTATCAATCAACATTTCGGTTTGCTTGATATCTTTATCTTGTTGCTTTTTGGCTTGTTCTAAACGATCTATATCTTCCTCCCGTAATGTCTTGTATTTACTATAATTATAGGGAAAATCAAGTATTTTACCAAGAGATATTTCTAAAGTACGTTTGGTTACATTATCCAAAAATAGGCGGTCGTGAGAAATTAATATAACAATACCTTCGTATTTTTGCAAATAGGATTCCAGCCAACTAATGGAAATAATATCTAAATGGTTTGTAGGTTCATCCAACAGCAATACTTCCGGTTGATTCACAAGAATCCGGGCTAATTCGGCACGCATTTTCCAACCACCTGAAAACGAATTCAACGATTTCCCCAATTCCTCTTCAAGAAAACCTAAGCCTTTTAAGGTAGTAACAATTCGTTCCTCCCAAGTATGTCCTTCAAACAAACTATAAGCATGATTCAATTCCGATAACTCATCTAACAAAGACATGTAACTATCAGACTCATAATCAGTGCGAACAACAAGTAAATGATTAATCTCATCTAATCGCGTTCTAATTTCATTGATTTTTTCATTCGATTGATTCAAAAACTCAAAAACACTATTTGTTGAATCAATTACAATATCCTGTGTTAAAAATCCAATGTTGGTTCCTTTAGATAAGTGGATTTTCCCTTCAGATCCTTGCTGTTTTCCAGAAAGGATTTTGAGCAATGTAGATTTTCCCGCACCATTTTTTCCAACTAAGCCAACGCGTTCACCTCGATTAATTTGTAAATTAACCCCTTTAAATAAATATCCTTGAGGAAGATGAACCCCTAAATTCTCCAACGTTATCATGCGGCAAAAGTAGTTAAATTAAACCGTTTAACTAATTAAATTAGTACTTTTGGTTCAAAATTCATCAATGCAAATAGAATTGTGTGCTGCTTCATTTGAATCTATTCAACTTGCTCAAGAATTACCTATAGATCGCATTGAACTTTGTCAAAACTTAGAACAAGGAGGACTTACTCCCTCCATAGGAATCATTGACTATGCTTTAAGAAAACAAATAGAAACGCATGTGTTAATTCGCCCTCGAGCAGGTGGATTTTGTTATTCAGAGGAGGAGTTAAAAATAATGTTGATTGATATCGCCCATTGCAAGCAAATTGGTGTTCATGGAATTGTAGTTGGTTTACTGACTGAGACGAATGAAATTAATCGATTGCAACTCGAACAAATCAGCGAGGCAGCACAAGGAATAGACATCACCTTTCATCGGGCATTTGATGATACAATTGAATGGAAAAGATCCATGGATTTACTAATAAATATGGGGATTAAACGAATTCTTACATCAGGTGTATCAACGAACGTGGATTCCGGATTTATTGTTTTGAGAGAAATGGTGAAATACGCTAAAGGGCGCATCGAAATTATGGCCGGCGGTGGAATTAATGCGAATAATGTTGGTAAAATTGAAACTGAAATTAAACCAGATGCCATTCATTTTTCCGGAACATCAAAGATTTTATTAGATGAGGAATCACTATTTTCTGAAACAATTCTCAAGGTAGATCGAAAAAAAGTCAGTAGAATAATAAGCTCACTTTCAATCAATTAATTTTTATCGAATTTATAGGTGTATTGAACCATAATCGTTCGCGGTGCCTCAATCTTAAGTGGACGCAGAGAATAACTCCTATTTAAAATATTACTTCCAATTAAAGCAATTTTGTGGGTTTCATTGATCGAGTATGAAATTCGTGCGTCAAAAATCCAATTCCCATGTCGGTGCGCATTGTAATAATCCATATACCTTAAATCTTGAAGCCAATTACCAATATCAGAGGTTGTATCTGAGGTTAATTCTTCAAAATCTTTGATAATTGCGTCCATATTTACAATCTTGCTGAAGTATTTGGCGCTCATACCAATGCTCAATTTTTTATTATAAATCAGCTCAGCATCTAATTTAATATTGTGAAGAAAGCGATACTTTAAAATTCTTTTTGAACCATCCAATGAAGTTGAAGTATAAGTAAATACTCGATTCAACGAATCTGTGGCATAAACAAAATCAGGCGATAGAGTTTTTGGCTCAATATAATTATAACCCGTCATGAATGTTAAATTGGTTTTTTTACTCAACTTAGCCATTCCCATGAATGATGCGTCAATTCCTGTAACACGTGATTGACCTGTATTGAGAAACATAAAACCAGCACTTGAACCCAATGTTTGAGGATCACCGGATAAGCTCCTCCAAATACCAAACATGTATTCAATCGTATTTTGATATTCTTGCCAGAAAGCTGCTACATCAATATATCCGTAAATTTTCCCAAATTTTAATCCTTGTTTGATACCAATTTCGGCATTCCAACTGCTTTCCGGTTTCAAGTTTGGATTAGGAAAAACCCCAAAATTACCAACCCCTGTTTTAATAAATCGTTCAGTAATCGTTGGAAATCGGTACCCTTGTCCGTATGAACCGCGCAAATAGGTTTCCTGGTATAATTTAATTGTTGAGCCAGCCCTAAATATTGGCTTGATCGCCGTAATTGTATCATTCAATTGGAAATACTCAAGACGTGCTCCGGCTGAAAGATTGAACGTTTTACTCACTTTACTTTCAACCTGAGTATAAGCACTAATATTCAAAAGTTGATTATTTGGAGTTCCTGATCCTACATAAATATTAGAGAAAGAATTTGTAAAAGAACTCGTAATTCCTCCAATAAAATCAATGTTTTTTAATTCTGGATAACTCTTTTGGAACATGTAATCACCATAAATAGTTGTTGCATTATTAGATTGATTTGCGCTCATGTTATTATCAGCGTGCAAAATTCTAGCCCTTAATGAATGCCTACCGTCTGTGGCTGTATTAAAATGAATGTATGGGTCTAAATTAAAAATTACCTGGTCTTGCAAAAAGATCGCTCCGGGATATGCACGGTATAATCCAGTTGAATCATTTAACCAAGCCAAAGGCATATTGGAATGGGCTAACATAAAATTTCCATTCATCCCATAATTTAATCCTTTGTATTTTTTGGAACGATAGCGCAAATTAAAATTGATACGAGCTCTTTTAGAGATAAGTTGTTTTTCTGTAAAATTCGTAATCGTATCGGGAAAAACTGTCGCTACGATTGAATCTGTTATGGGTGGTCCAATGTATCCGTGATCATAATTAAAATTACCACCTAAAACCACATCCAAATTTGAAAATTTCTTTGCATACAAGAAATTCATACCATGTATTCCTGGATAACGTTCATTCCATTTAGCATCAGGAGATGAGGAAGGAGCGGAATATGCACCTGAATACACATTTACTTTAAATATTGGTTTTTGTTGAGGAAATGCAGTTCGAATATGAACTGAACCGGACAATGCTGAACTGCCTGAAAGAACAGATGCGGCCCCTTTAACAACCTCTATTTGGCTGATATTTTCAACTGGGATAAACCCCCATTCTGGTCTTCCAGCATCACCAGAAAGCATTGGCATATCATCCACAATTATAGCCACTTTTGAACCAACTCCAAATGTAAAACCGCTTCCGCCTCGTATTTGGGGCTCTCCGTCCAAGATATTTAATCCAGGCGTTTGATCTAATGCTGTTTCAATACTTCTCGTATTCTTATTTTCGATCATTTGTGGCTTTATCACCACCATTGATACTGTTTGCTCTTCAATTGATTTATCAAATTTACCTACCTTTACCTCAAACTGTTCCAATTCTTTAACTAATGATTTTAGTCGAATAGAGTGATTAACCGTAGAATTCGAAATAACTGAAATGGATGATGTATCTGTTTTCATATCAGAAAAACGACAAATAATTCGGGCCTGACCTGAAGGTAGTTCGAGACGATAATATCCTTTTTCATTCGTTACCGCACCGCGTGTTACATCCTTGCGATAAATCACATCAGCACCTTCAATTGGATTTCCTTTTTCGTCAGAGACAATGCCTTCTAAAAATCCATTTTGTGCCCATAGAACAGAAGTTGCAAAAAATGCAAAAACGAGTAAAAATCCCTTCATTGAATTTATGGAACTAAAATTTTAATGGAAGTCTTGTCAGATTGAATAAAATAAACACCTGAATTTAATTTGGTTCCGTTTACTCTATCAATCGATCCTTGATTGAGAATTTTTCCTTCCATGGTTACGATGGAAACATTTGTCGCGTTGCCTACTAATACTATACCCGTTTCAGTTGAATAATAGGCTGTAAATTGTTTTTGACTATCAATCGCCTCGATTCCAATTGTACTATTGTAAATCAACTCTATATCATCTACTAAAACCTCATCATTTGCTGAGCCTCCACCTGGAGTTTTATTTGTTGTAAACGTGAGTAGTAAAAATGCCGGAGTTGGTGCCGGTGCACCTGAAACATAATTAAATGGAACAGACTTTCGTATCCAAGAACCACTTGTTTTTGCATAATTTCGTTCTGCTCTTGCCACAACATGAGGTAATGAATTGGCGTCAAGTGGATCACGTAAATCATATGTATCGTGTATGATGGCATGAACACGTGCAGAATCGGAAGCATTGGCAGCAGTATATTTCACCCAAAAAACGAGTGAATCAGGTGCTGAAGTTAATGCTTCAGAATAATTGGCATCTGCAGTAAGTGAAATATTATAATTGGCGGGATCATTTGCAGTTGTACTCCCCATATTAATTCGCCCCAAAGTCATATTTCCATTCGCAATAATACCCAAGGTGCTTTTAGACCAAACGCGGGCACAATAGGCACCGGTTGCTCCGGATCGAATACTTGTAGAACGCTGAACTTGTTGTGAACCAAAGGAGGTAAAACTTCCCTGAGCAGATTTAAAACCATTCCAATTAGTTGGCTCTTCTGTTGATTGACCAAGATTGTCCCAAGACTCCAAATTACTATTTCCAATTTGTTGTTGAGCTTGTGCAAAAGAAAATGAAAGACTTAAATATAAAAACGTAAATTTTTTCATGCTATGATTTTTAATTGTAATACAAATAAAGCAAAAAAAATAATACGAATAGCCGAAAACATGAACAGTTTACGAACGAATTATTAACGAAAGATTAAGCTAATTGGAATTCTTCTTCCCATATTTTAAATGAAAAAGGAACACGCACCATGTGTTCATAATCTTTCCCAACCTCTAACATATCCTGATCAGCAGCATGATAAAACCATTCTACGCGAGCGTCAATATTTCGGTCGGTTAGTTCGTTTAATTGATAAAGTAAATGAAGAATATTCTTAGAGGAAGAAATATTTAAGTAAGCAATATCCAACTTTACAATCGTTTGATTAGCTGGAGCGTTAATGTATTCTTTGAACCAATTCAAAATAGGCATCCAAAAATCATCGCTGTTTTCAGGAATAGACTTGCCATGAATTTCCATATTTCCATTAGATTCAAATCGAATAGAAGGTGTCAACGATGTTGCTGTAATTATTAAAGATTCCACTGGTGTTGCACGAATTGGTTTGTATTTTTCTTCAATTGAAGATGGCTAAATTAAACTAATTTTTCATTCCAACCAAAAAAGATTGTAAGATAAAAAGCGAGAAACATAACAAAGATTGCAATTACTTTTTTCGGAAAAAGACTTTTATCGGAACTCCCTCAAAATCAAACTCATCCCTCAACCTATTTTCAATAAAACGTTTGTAAGCATCCTGAACGTATTGCGGTAAATTACAAAAAATAGCGAATGCGGGCGAATGAGTTGGTAGTTGTTGAACGTACTTTATTTTGATGTACTTCCCTTTTACGGCAGCTGGCGGAGTAGCATGGATAATTGGCAATAATACATCATTTAAAACAGACGTAGCAATTTTTTTAGTTCTATTTTGGTTCACCTTAATAGCAGCTTCTATTGATTGGTAAATGCGTTGCTTCGTTAGGACAGATGTGAAAATAATTGGAACATCATTGAAAGGAGCCAATTGTTCGCGCAATTTTGTTTCGTATGCTTTCATGGTTGTATGGTCTTTTTCAACTAAATCCCATTTATTCACCAACACAACAATTCCTTTTGAGTTTTTTTCCGCAATATAGTAAATGCTCAAATCCTGCTTTTGAATTCCTTCAGAGGCATCAATCATGACGATACAGACATCTGCATTTTCAATGGTACGAATGGAACGCAAAACTGAATAATATTCAATGTCTTCATGAACTTTCGCTTTCTTTCTGATTCCGGCAGTATCAATAAGAATAAAGTCAAAACCAAAGGAATTGTAACGCGTGTGAATTGCGTCCCTTGTTGTTCCTGAAATATTAGTCACAATGTTTCGTTCCTCTCCAGTTAGGGCATTAATTAATGAGGATTTACCAACATTTGGTCGACCAACCACTGCAATTCGTGGTAAATTATCTTCTTCGCGTGAAATATCTTCATCAAAATTGAAAAAAGGCACGATGGCATCCAAAATTTCTCCCGTACCTGTGCCATTTGTAGCTGATAAATCAAAAACTTCACCAAGCCCAAATGAATAAAATTCGGCAGACATACCAATGCGCTGCGTATTATCTACTTTATTGGCAACCACAACTACAGGTTTCCCTGATTTCCTGAGCTTCTTAGCAACCAATTCATCCATCTCGGTTATACCAGACATAACATCTACCATAAAAATGATTACAGTTGCTTCTTCAATTGCCAACTCAACTTGTCGACGAATTTCAGCTTCAAAAATATCATCTGAATTTACCGCATATCCTCCCGTATCGATTACCGAAAAAACTTTACCATTCCATTCACCTTTTCCGTAAATTCGATCGCGTGTAACTCCGCTTACCTCCTTCACGATAGCATTTCTCGATTCTGTAAGTCGATTAAAAAGAGTTGATTTACCTACATTTGGCCTTCCTACTATTGCAACAATGTTAACCATTGAACTATTTTATTTGATTTTGATTAATGTCCGTATCCGTATTTCTTCAATTTGCTATCGCTTGTCCGCCAGTCTTTATCGACCTTAACATACGTTTCCAAAAAAACTTTTTTATCCAAAAATTTCTCTAGGTCTTTTCGCGCATTTGTACCAATTCTTTTTAACATTTCACCCCCTTTACCGATAATAATTCCACGCTGAGAATCACGCTCTATAATTATTATTGCTCGAATGCGAATGATATTCCCCTCATCTAAGTATGTATCTACCTCAACTTGGCTGCTGTAAGGGATTTCTTTTTTGCATAATTCAAAAATTTTCTCCCGAATAATTTCAGATACGAAAAAACGAACGGGTCTATCGCTGATTTCTTCTTTATCGTAATACGGTGGACTAACGGGTAATAAATCTAAAATATGCGCCCAAATTTTTTCTAAATTAAATGCATGCAACGCAGATATTGGAACGATTTCAGCTGAAGGCAATTGTTCTTTCCAATAAGCCATTCGCTCCTCCACGATTGCTTGATCCACCAAATCTATTTTATTCACTAAACAAAACACAGGAATTGTCATTTTTTGAATTTTCGCCAAGGTTTCCTTATGGTTCATTTCAGACTCATAAGGATCTGTAATAAACAACAAAATATCGGCATCCTTTAATGATGAATTCACATACCCCATCATCGCTTCATGCATTTTATAAGCCGCATTTACAACCCCAGGAGTATCAGAAAACACAACTTGGTATTCGGGTTCATTTACAATGCCTAAAATTCTATGTCTAGTTGTTTGTGCTTTCGACGTTACGATTGACAATTTTTCACCTAACATCGCATTCATCAGTGTGGATTTACCCACATTCGGACTACCAACAATATTTACAAAACCGGATTTATGATTTTCCATTCGGGCGCAAAGTTACAAATAATCCACCAAGCAGCCTAAATCACTAAAAAGTGGCCTCAAATAAATATAAAAAATCAAGTTCTCTTTGTAAGGCATTAAAAAAAGAGCTTTCCTAATTTTGTTCAATACACAATTGAAAAAAATAAAATGACAACACTAACAAAAAGTAAAACCTTGCTACCTACTTGGACAGGTAGTTTATTTGATAACGGAAGATTGTTGAGTCCTCGAATGCTTGATTTGAATGCGGAATTTCTGCCTTGGGATTATGTAGATCGAATTCCATCGGTAAACATCAACGAAAACGAGAAAGAATTCTCTATTGAAATGGCTGCGCCTGGACTCGAGAAAAAGGATTTTAAAGTCGAAGTAGAAAAAGGAGCATTACATATCCGGTCTGAAAAAGAAGTTGAAACTACGGAAGAAGAACCTAATTACTCGCGTAAGGAATATTCCTACAACAGCTTTCAACGTTCTTTTGCCTTGCCTGAAAATTGTCATACCGACAAAATAAATGCAACATACGACAAAGGAATTTTACATGTTTCCATCCCGAAAAAGGAAGTAACCGTAAGTAAGGCTACAAGCGAAATCCCCGTTTTCTAGTTATCAAACCAACCTGAAAAGAAAAACTCCTTGTTCTGAAAAAACAGGGAGTTTTTTGTGTTTTCAACAAATCAATATGCATTAGAAAAAAAGGAGTTTAGAATTGAGCACATTTTATTGAATAAATTTGATTCATGCAACTTTTGAACGTGAAGACATTTTTTTTTAATGGACTAATATTCTCTGTTATCCTATTTTTTACTAGTATCAATTCTTGGTCACAAAAATCTTGTTATTTAATCGAGGACGATGAAAAATACACGTACGAAATGATACAAAAAGATTTGGATTCATTACATAAACTATTCCCTGAGCGCACAAATATATTCACTATTGGCGAATCAGAATTCGGACTACCCCTTACTGTTTTAAGAATCGGTAGTCCAATCCCTAAAAAAAGATCCTTATTATTTGTCGGAAATGTGCATGCTAGAGAAGATTACAGCTCTAAATTTGTAATGAAGTTTCTCAATCTTTATTTGCTTTCATTTAGCAGAGACTCCATCATTTATAAAAAAGCGAGTGATTATTTAAACGATGTGGATTTATATTTTTTACCCGTTGCAAATCCCGATGGATTAAAAATTGCGCATGAAAACTGGATTGGAATAGAAAAGTATTTACCTCAAATCAATGAAATAAAGCGAATTGAAACGTTTGCAGAATGGAAAGCGAACGGAACTGGAATTGACTTAAACGATTCGTTTGATGACAGCACGCACTCCCTAAATCGAAGTTACAATTACTCTCCCGTTCCTTGCTCAGAAGGATTCAAGGGTAAATATCCGGCAGAGCCTAAGGAAACGAAAGCAATTCAATCTTTCGTGGATGAACTAAAACCTTTGATGACATTATCTTTTCATACGAAAGGTGATATTATTTATTGGGCAGATTCCAAAACGCATCATTATTTCAATGGAATAGATAGT
Source organism: Lishizhenia tianjinensis (assembly GCA_943330745.2). Taxonomy (GTDB): domain Bacteria; phylum Bacteroidota; class Bacteroidia; order Flavobacteriales_D; family Crocinitomicaceae; genus UBA952. Next base: position 6,133 of record CALQIX020000036.1, on the reverse strand, counting down.
TTAATCAACGAACGAGCATTAAATTCCAGTGGGTTTTCATTTGTTCCAGTTTCACCAAACCCGGCAACTTATGGAGGAGGATTAGAAAATTACATGCGCTATAAATTAGGTTTGCTTGGAAGTTGCGTAGAACTATCATCAGGAGATAGCAACAGAAAACAATTTGCGGATAATCAGTTTAATACACGTGTTTGGAAAAAAGCATGGCAAATACCTATTATTTGTATCGAAGAGGTTATAAAACATGCTATGGAACTTGAAGAAATTCATACCAAATTCAAAAAGGAAAAGTGATTTAGTCAATTCTTAAAAGCAAGTTTACAGAATCTTAACCTAAAAATATTCAGTTTTTAACACCTTATCGCCAGAATTTCCCTTTTTCTGTTAATAACTTAGTTGATAACACGCTTTTACTTACATAGAAACAAGTTTTTTTGCTTGTTAAATTTGTATAAGAACTTACACGAATAAACCGAAGCATATGTTTAGCGCTATAATGAAACGAAAACTAACTGACAATCAAGTTGCGAATATTTTCATTAACGCAATTTTTGATTCTGTAGATAGTGGTTGGAATGAAATTTCTTCCATGATAAACGAAGATCCTGCTTTTGTTCAATCGCCAAATTTGAATGCAAAGGACAGTGGGGAATTTGGACTTATAGTTATTACGGGAAACTTATCCTTTTTAGAAAGTACTTTTGAGGCCGAGCAAGCAATGCGTGTAGAACGAATTATATTTCAAAAACTTGCAAAGATTTATGACATGAATGAACTAGATTTTGAAAATCTAATTCGTAAATATCAATCGTTTATTTCACGTGTGAATCACCCATCAAAAAACATGATTTACGGCATGTCAAAAGCTATTTTTCATAAATACAGATTAAACGAGTTTCAAGATGTCTATTTTAAACGCATGCAAGCACCAAATCCTCTTTTCTTAAAACGAATGGATGAAGTTATTTCAAATTTTATTTGGAATTGGGATGCGTTTTTCAAGAAATACAAATTGAGCTAACAAGCAATTGAACTTCTTTTACTAAATTCAAATCCTTTATTTTTCTAGTAGAATTTTAAACCGAGTGAATTTTCCTTTGTAATCCACTATTTCTAGGAAAGCTATACCGGTAGTTGTTTCTCCAAGTATGTAGAAATCATAATCAAGAGTGTTGACTATTGGAATTGTTCGTCCGTCTATGGCGACTAATTTAATTGACATGATTGGATTCGTTGTTTGTTTAATCGAAAAGTAATTTGATATTGGGTTTGGCACAATAATCATGTTCGATTCTCTAATTTCTTGATTGCTAGCTGTAGCGCATTCACCCTCGTAATAATTTGAAACTCCATGATAATATATCGCCAAGGAAGAATTCTGATAGGTAACAGAATCACATCCGCAAACAGGTTGGTATATATCCGGAATTTGTACACCGATATTAATTAATGAACTATCGATGCAATTCAAAAACACAACAGTATCCGTTGAGCACAAAGAGTTACAGGCATAGGAACTCCCGTAAAAATAATTAGAGTAATCTATTCCATCGGAACCAAGCATGGAACACCCTGATAATTCAATACACTCATCTCCTATTCTGCACCAACCTAAAATCGATGTGCACGCGCCAAAATTTATTCCGGCAGGAATTTTCATGCACGTATCAGGTTCCTGAAGAGGACAAGGTCCATTCGAAAATTCTGTGACCCCATAATAGTTAATGGCAATACAAGAATTCCCATAGGTAACACCATCACACCCACAAACGGGCTGCAGCAAGGCTATGCATTCAATAGTTGGGTTAATTAAACTTGAATCAATACACGTCTGCGAGAACGCTGAAAATACTGGCGCAAAAATAATTGTTACTAGGAGCCTTTTTATCATTTCTTATCCTCCTTTTCTTTTTACCTGATACCCTTCTTTTACTAAGATATCACTGATTTTATCTCTAAAATTTCCTTGAATTAATATCTCGCCATCTTTCACTGTTCCCCCAACCCCACATTTATTCTTAAGCAATTTACCCAATTCCTTTAAATCTTCGTCAATTCCTACAAAACCCTCTATCAAAGTGACTTCCTTTCCTGCTCGCTGTTTTTTATCGATCGAAACATATAACTTTTGAAATTGAGGGGCTAAGGTGTCTTGCTCCTCCTGCGATTCAACCTCGTAACTAAAATTGGGGTTTGTTGAATATACAACATTTAAGCGCTCTTTATTTTTCTTTGCCATACTTAAAACTAATTATCGATTTTCTTCCCACCAACATTCACAGAGATAATCCAATGTTTCTAAATGTCGTTTCGCTTCAAATAAATTTTTCCCCCAAGCGTAGATTCCATGTTTGCGAATAATAAAGGAGTTGTTGACTAATTCGCCTTTTCGGAATTCCAATTGTTCTGAAAAAAAAAGCATGTCCTGGTTATTATCAAAAATCGGAATCATCACCTTATTTTCATGGGTCGTTTGACCAACAAATCCTTTTTGAATTTCATATCCTTCAAATTCAATTGAATATTCGAATCGAGAAGAAGCTATGACCGGATATTTACCATGACTATGCAAAATCACCGTTGCATCCGGGAAAAGTGAATAAATATCGCAATGAATTTGAGTTTCTGCTGATGGCTTAATTCCCATGAATTCACCAATTGATTCAGCGATTTGATTGACCGTAATGAAATCTTCAAGAGTAATTTGCGACTTATCAACTCCTGAACGGGTTACCCAAATTTGATTAGCCTCTCGATACGAATAATTTGTTGATGTTGCAGGCGACCATCCTTTTTGATTATACAATCGAATTGTTTCAACTAGTTGCTCTTTCATTCACACAAAGTTAATGGAGAATTTGATAAATGAAAAATTAGAGTAAAATACTAGAATACCACCTTTCAATTTCTGAAACCTCTACTCCTTTTCGCGAAGCAACATTTTCCACTTGTTCGTCAGTGATTTTACCTAAACCAAAATATTTTGCATCAGGATGAGCAAAGTACCAACCACTAACGGAGGCAGTAGGCAGCATCGCTAAACTTTCAGTTAGACTAACCCCTGTTAGTTCTGTAGCGTTCAATAAACGAAACAAACCTATTTTTTCTTGATGATCCGGGCATGCGGGATATCCTGGAGCAGGTCTGATTCCACGGTATTTCTCCGCAATTACTTCTTCATTGGATAAAACTTCATTAGATGCATATCCCCAATATTTTGTTCTTACTTCGGCATGCATATACTCGGCTAGGGCCTCTGCTAAACGATCAGCAAGCGCTTTTAACATGATCGAACTATAATCGTCGTGATTCGCTTCAAATCGTTGTACATGCTCCTCAATCCCAATTCCGGCTGTAACAACAAATCCACCAATATAATCCACTAAACCACTTTCCTTTGGAGCAATAAAATCAGCCAACGCTAAATTAGGTTGACCAGCTGTTTTCTTTATTTGTTGCCTTAACGTTCGTTGAATATTTAAAACATTATTTCTTGCTGAATCCTCATAAATTTCGATATCGTCACCAACCGAATTTGCTGGAAAGAGACCAATGATAGCCCTTGCCTCTAACCACTTTTCAGTTATAAGTTGTTGTAGCATATTTCGAGCTTCTTGAAAGAGTTTAGTTGCAACATCTCCCACGACCTCATCTGAAAGTATTTGAGGAAATCTTCCATGCAATTCCCAGGTTTGAAAGAATGGGGTCCAATCAATATATTCAACTAAACTATCTAAGTTAATATTAGTTAACAATTTGGTTCCCATAAAATTAGGAGCACTTATAGTTTCAGAATTAAATTCTAATTTTAGTTGGTTTCCTTGAGCTTCTTTTAGCGATAAAACTTCTTTAGCACTGCGGTGTTTTTCGTGATGCTCTCTTACTCTTACATATTCAGTTTTTAAATCAGAAATAAAACCTTCTTTTTTATATCCCAATAAACTTTCAACAACGGTTACAGAGCGAGAAGCGTCTAAAACATGAATTGTTTGTCCCTTTGTATAATGTTGGTCAATTTTTACCGCTGTATGAACTTTTGAGGTTGTTGCTCCGCCAATCAATAATGGGATTGATAAACCAGCACGTTCCATTTCCTTGGCAACATGAACCATTTCGTCTAATGAGGGAGTAATCAATCCACTTAATCCAATAACGTCAACATTTTCTTTGATAGCAGTTTCAATAATTTTTTCAGCCGGAACCATTACACCGATGTCGATCACTTCATAATTATTACAAGCCAAAACTACCCCCACAATGTTTTTACCAATATCATGCACATCTCCTTTTACTGTAGCCATTAAAATTTTGCCAGCAGAGGAGCTTTTACCATCTTTTTCATCTTCAATAAAAGGCAAAAGATAAGCAACTGCTTTTTTCATTACACGCGCTGATTTAACCACTTGAGGAAGGAACATTTTACCGCTACCAAACAAATCGCCGACTGTATTCATTCCATCCATCAACGGCCCCTCAATAACTTCAATAGGTCTTTCAAATAAATGCCTGCATTCCTCAACATCTTCATCAATAAATTCAACCAATCCTTTCACCAAGGAATAGCTGAGCCTCTCTTTAACAGGCACATTCCGCCAAGTCAAATCTACTTCTCGTTTCTTTCCATCTCCTTTTACTGTTACTGCATACTCTAAGAGTCTTTCAGTCGCATCAGATCTTCGATTCAACAACACATCCTCAACATATTCAAGTAATTCCTTGTCGATATCAGAATAAACTTCAAGCATTGTTGGGTTAACAATTCCCATGTCCATGCCATTCGAAATAGCGTGATACAGAAAAGTAGAATGCATTGCCTCTCTAACCTTATTGTTACCTCTAAATGAGAATGAAACATTAGAAACTCCACCACTTACATGCGCTCCAGGTAAATTTTCACGAATCCATTTGGTGGCTTTGAAAAAATCTAGGGCATTGTTATTATGCTCTTCCATTCCCGTTGCAACCGGAAATATATTTGGGTCAAAAATGATATCTTCTTTCGCAAACTGAACAATGTCAACTAAAATATCATAAGATCTTTTACAAATCTGAATGCGACGTTCATACGAATCTGCTTGTCCATTTTCATCAAATGCCATTACAATTACGGCAGCTCCATATCGTTTTATGGTTTTAGCTTGATGAATAAAATTTGCTTCACCTTCCTTTAATGAAATTGAATTAACTACTCCCTTTCCTTGAATGCATTTCAAACCAGCCTCGATAATTTCCCATTTTGAACTATCAATCATTATGGGAACGCGAGAAATATCCGGTTCAGACGCAATAAGATTCAAAAAACGAACCATGGCTTCTTTACCATCGATCATCCCTTCGTCCATATTAACGTCTATGATCTGAGCCCCGCCTTCCACTTGATCGCGAGCTACGGCAAGGGCAGCTTCAAAATCACCCTCTTTAATCATGCGTAAAAACGCCAAAGAACCGGTTACATTGGTTCGTTCACCGATATTCACAAAATTACTTTCTGGAGTTACGATTAATGGTTCTAGGCCGGATAGTTTTAATATCATGTTTATTGTTTAAGATTAAAGTTGAAAACGGATAGATTAAAGTTGAAGGAAATTGTGACTCATTTGCTATTAATTCTTTTCTAAGTTTTTATATTACTAATCAACATTCGATTTATTTCTTGATTTTGATTTTGGAGGTTTATAAAATTATCGAAACCAATATAAGATGAATCTTTTAATAGTTCCAACCAGTATTCCGTTTCATCACTTTCTTTGAGTGAAATTGATAATTTATGAATAAAATCAGCCTTACTTTGAGCGTTATTCGCTTCACGAATATTTGCACCTATGGAGGTTCCTGACCTTAATAGTTGCTTGCTCAAAATAAATTCTTTTTCAGATATTAAATTCTTGTAAGTTGAGATTACATTCAATGCAAAATTGTAGCTTTTTGTTTTTAAAATACTTTCCTTCATACTTAACTTTTACTTTAAGTTAATCAAAAAATAGATAGATAAAGTTCATTTACACGACTATTTATCATTATACTTTTAGTTTTCAACTCTAAGTTCTTCACTCTAAATCTTCCTGGGCTCATAATTCTTCGCTAACTCAGCTATTGCTTTATTATGATCTGGTGTTGTGCCACAACAACCACC
>CALQIX020000035.1 GCA_943330745.2 Lishizhenia tianjinensis | reverse complement strand
TCTAGGATGCTTTTTTTGATTTGTTCTATTTCCATCGTTCTATTTTTTATAACCCACTTGTTTTCGAGTAATCTGCTGCGTTTGTTGCTTGTCTTTTTGCATAAGATAGGTGAGCACTTGTTCTATGTCCTCAAACTTTTGATTGTGCTTTTTTTCGAGTTCTAAGAGTTTTTCTGAGAGTTCTTGATAAGTTAAAGCAAATTGGCGCATCATTACAAAGGCTCGCATGATTGCTATGTTCATTTGAATGGCTTTTTTACTTTTTAAAACGCTTGATAACATAGCTATTCCTTGTTCGGTAAAGGCGAAAGGTTTGTGTCTTTGTCCTCCCCAACTTGATGTCACAAATTGTGATGTCAAGTTTTTCAGTTCTTTTGCCGTAAGTTCAAACATAAAATCATCCGGAAATCGATCGATGTTTCTGCGGACTGCTTGTTTTAAAACTCTTGTTTCTACTTCGTAGATTATTGCTAAATCCATGTCTAGCATTACTTTCTTACCTCTGATTTCTAGGATACTTTTTTTGATTTGTTCTATTTCCATCGTTCTATTTTTACATGAATATACGAAAAAATAACCAAAATAAAGATTAGAAAATAATCAAAATATTAATTGTGCTATTAATGATTCAATTAAACTATTTTCGTAAAAAATTAAATAATGAAAAGATTCCTACTTGTTTTTGGTGTGTTTTATATTTTCTCGTGCTCCGATCAAAAGGAAATCAATTCAACTTCAAATAAAGCGGAACAGTTGGATTTTGATAAAATAGAATACCGTTTTCATGATGCATCGGTTTCTCCTGATTATCAAAGAAATTTCAGTTGGATTATTACCAAAGATAGTATTCAGTTTGTTGTTGATTCCTACAATAAGATTCTTCAAGATACAAGCATAAAAACACCTCCAAATAAATGGGGGCATTGTAAAGCTGATTTTTTTACCTGTGGAATAAAGAATAAAAAGCCAGAAAGTGAAACTTCCTTAACGGGAGGGACCGGTGTTTCAATCCAAACCTTCCTTGGCTCAAAAGAAACATTTTCTGGATACGTTTATGAAAAGTCTTATGGTGATATGATAGGCGATATTGACCAGTTTTTACTAACTATTCAACGAGGAATTGACTCGAATTTTTATCAGATTCGGTGAACACCAGTTTTTATTTATTCTTTCCAAATTTCTAGAAATCGGTTTTGGAATTTTCTGATTCCCTTTTGAATTATATTGCTCCACCGGCAGCTGCCATTGATGTATTTCGGTAATTAATACCATAAATTATGGCGAACAACAATATTTTGTCATTTTCTAATTTGTCAAATTCAGTAGTGGTCGTAATGTTATAATCGTAACGAAGTTTTTTCCATCGAAAATCAGATTTTATCTCAACTAATTCAGTTTTATCTGAGTCCAACAGAGTGAATTTATTACTAAAAAAACCAGTATTTTTTAGGAGATAATTACTTACATTGTTTTCAAATTGAGATTGAATTTTTATGCCTTTCCAACCCATTTTTAGCTCTAACAATTTTTTATCATTATTAAACAGCTCAATTTTTTGATTCCAAATCCCTTTTGATTTAAATTTGTTTTCGGTGTTATCAATGAGGTTTATGTCTGCATTTAGCGAACCCCATTTTAAGTAAACTAATTCACCGAGAAGATTGTTATCTTCTGTTAGCCTGAAATTTCGTCTGTTAGAGATCGCTTTGTATTTTTTCATTATATTAACTGTTCATCTTGAAAATTGTTGATAAAGCTTTTCAGCTGCTTCAAAGGCACTCATTTGTTGAGTTAAGACAGCTTCTTTAATGGTGTTTACACTCCCTTCAAAACCTTTTTGGGAATAGAATCCTGATAAAATAAGTTCGTTGAGCGTTTCTTTCATCCAATCGATGTCTTGTACGTGCCTATTTTTTTCAATCCAGCCATTGGAGGTGTTGTGTCTGAAAAATTCATCCGATATTTTCCATGCTTCGTCTAAATTACTTCCGGTCAATGAACTGCAAATTTCTGTTCGTGGAATCCATTCATTTTCTTTAGGCGGAAACAAATGCAACGCGTTTGCATAACTTGACTTGGCTAATTTTGCCATTTTCACGTTTTCCCCATCAGCTTTGGTAATCAACAGCGCATCGGCCAATTCCATGATTCCGCGTTTGATTCCTTGTAATTCATCACCTGCTCCTGCTAGCATCAATAATAGAAAAAAATCAACCATGGAATGAACCATCGTTTCAGATTGACCAACACCAACCGTTTCAATAAGAATTACATCAAATCCTGCTGCCTCACACAAATAAATGCTTTCGCGGGTGGCTCGTGCAACTCCCCCTAATGTACTTCCGGCCGCCGATGGTCGAATATATGCATTGGGTTCTTGCACTAAGGTATGCATCCTGGTTTTATCGCCTAAAATACTTCCTCCGGTTGTTGCGGATGATGGATCAATTGTCAATACAGCCAATTTGTATCCTTGTTCTAATATCACTTTCCCAAATGCTTCAATAAAGGTGCTTTTTCCAACTCCAGGAACACCTGTAATACCAATTCGTCGGGATTTTCCGGCAAAAGGTAGGCATTTCCGGATTAATTCATTCGCCAATGGTTTGTCACTTTCTAACTGGCTTTCAATCAGTGTTATTCCTGCACTCAATGCAAAACGATCGTGATTTTGTATTCCTTCGAAAAGATATTCAGCTGATCGAGAAGCTTTTAGCTCCTTCCGTTTGCGTAACCATTCTTCTTTGTGTTCTTGATCCATTTATATCAATTGGATTAGCGCTTGCATGGCTTGTTGGATATTTGTTCGGATTTCCACGATCGATGCATCCATCATGTAACAAGGAGCAGAAACAATTTTTAGTTTTTCATCCACCGCTATTTCGCGAATAGTCTTCATTTCGACCTTAACCCCCGTTTGAGCAAGTCCATTTGAAAATACGTTAATTTCATAAGGTGATTTTTCTTTATCTGTACCCAAAGTCATGGTGGCATGTAAATCTGATTGATTTAACGCAAGAGCTACTATTACCGGACTCACACACAAGGCAGCAATTGGTTTTTTATCGGAGATACATTGTTGTATCAATTCTTTAATTTCTGGAAGAATGGAGCCATTTGGACCTTCAAAGGCCCATGTCGTAAAGTTTTTTGCGCTTCCAAATCCACCCGGAATAACCAAAGCATCTAGGGTAGAAACATCGAACCTGGAAAGGTCATGAACAGCTCCACGAGCAATACGCGCTGCTTCCACAAGCATATTTCGGGATTCAGGCATTTCTTCGCCAGTCAAATGATTTACAACGTGGTGTTGATTTTTATTTACGGATAAACAAACAGCTTCAGCCCCTAATTCTTCGATTGCTAATAAAGCGAAAACAGTTTCTTGAATTTCTGCGCCATCATAGACTCCACAACCAGAAAGTAAAACTCCAATTTTCATAATGATCTATTGAAAGGTATAGATAAGTTGTTCTTTCCATCCGTTCAGGTTTAGCTTAATTACGCTACCTGATTCTTGTTTGTATGCGAGGTTGGCTAGGTTAAATCGGAGTGTTTCTTCTATCTTCTTCTTGCATGCGTCACCATTTGATTTATGGACTAACTCAATAGATCGGATAGGGGGGAGGGATTTTGCAATATTTGGATTACCAATTAATTCGAACTGATGTTCTTCGCACCCTCCAATATAACTTACAGTAATTCTTAGAATATTTCCGTTAATGCTTGCCCCTTGGATCGTGCAACTCTCTGAAACTGCTGGCTTACCGATTTGAGCAACCAATAGTTCAGAAGTCGGTTGGTTGGTGTTGGAGGATTGTTCCATTTTAGTTGTTCGTTTTGTGGTGTCGCATGCAGTTAGCATAAGTAAGCTTGCACAAGTGAATAAAAGTGTTTTCATGGCAAATATTTTCGAGTGAATAGCAAATATAACACCAAGTTACCAAAAATCAGGGATTAAACAAATTCAGCCAATTCCAACCAACGATCAGATTTTTGTTCTAGCTCAGTAACAACTTTTGATAGCTTTGTACCAATTTCCATGACCTGCTGGTTATTTCTTGTTCCATCTGATAATTCAATGGTTAAACGCTCTTTTTCCGCTTCCAATTGCTCAATTTCATTGGGTAAATTCTCGTATTCTTGTTTTTCCTTGAAACTAAGTTTGCGTTTTTCTACCGGTTTTTCGACAAAGGCAGGTTGCTCTTTTATCACAACTTCTTTCGGTGGATTATTTTTAAGCTCACGAGCCTCCAATTTTTGATTTTTTCGATAATCCGTATAATTTCCAATGATATCTTTGATCTCTCCATCTCCTTCAAACACGAATAAATGATCAACCATTTTATCCATAAAATAGCGGTCGTGTGATACCACAATCAAACAGCCTTCAAATAGTTGCAGGTAATCTTCCAACACACTCATTACAAAAATGTCGAGGTCATTGGTTGGCTCATCTAAAATCAAGAAATTGGGATTACTCATCAATACCGTTAACAATTTTAATCTGCGTTTTTCTCCTCCACTTAGTTTATGAACGTATTGATAATGCGCATCTCGAGAAAATAAAAAACGTTCCAATAGTTGAGCTGCGGATAACTGTTTTCCTTTTTCTAATGGAATAAATTCTGCGATGTCTTTGATAACTTCAATAACGCGCTTGTTTGGGTCAACTTGAATCAATTCCTGGCTGTAATAGCCAAAAACAATGGTTTCACCAACAACAACTTTTCCTTTATCTAACGACTCTTTCCCTTGAATTAAATTTAAAAAGGTAGTTTTACCAGCACCGTTTTGTCCAACAATGCCAACACGTTCTTTACGTTTAAAATGGTAGGAAAAATCATTCAAAATTTTGGTCTCACCAAAAGATTTGCCCATATGATGTAGCTCAAGAATTTTAGTTCCCAAACGTTCCATTTTGATAGGAATGTCAATTTCATCTTTATCAATTCGCTGGTGCGCTGTTTTCTTTATATCGTCAAAGGCATCTACCCGTGATTTTGATTTTGTACTTCTCGCCTTGGGTTGTCTCCGTATCCAGTCCAATTCTTTCCGAAAGGTATTTCTTGCTTTATCAATAGTAGATTGCATTTGTTCCTCTCGCTCCGCTTTTTTCTCCAAATAATAGGAGAAATTTCCTTTGTATTGATACAGTGTTTCTTCTGATAGTTCAAAAATAGTATCACAAACCACCTCCAAGAAATAACGGTCGTGCGTAACCATCAAAAGTGTTGATTTTGAGGTGGAAAGGTAGGATTCCAACCATTCAATCATATCCAAATCCAAGTGATTGGTAGGTTCATCCAAAATCATGAAATCAGCCTCGGAAAGTAAGGTCTTGGCCAATGCAACACGCTTTTTTTGTCCGCCCGAAAGGCTGCTTATTAAACGTCTAGAATCAGTCAATTTTAAAACTGACAAAATCTGATTTACACGTACTTCGTAATCCCAAGCGTTCAATTCCGTTAATTCTTCGTAACATTCATTCAACTTGTCTTGATCATTGTCAATTAACGCTTCGTTGTATTTTTTTAATGCTTTTAGTTCAGGTAAATCATGGTCGAAAATAGATTCTAAAATCGTTTGCGATTCATCCATGTTTTCGGTTTGTTCCATGAAGGCTACTCGAATATCATTGCGATATACCACGCGTCCTGAATCAATTTGCTCTAAGTCCATCAAACAACGTAATAATGTTGTTTTACCACTTCCGTTTTTGGCGACGATGGCCACTTTTTGTCCTTGGTCAATTCCAAAGGTTAAATCAGCAAATAACAAACGATCAGCAAAGGATTTGGTCAGGTTTTCAACGGAAAGAAAGTTCATGTAAATAAATTGGATTAATCCTTATTGGGTGGCGAAGTTAGTTTTTTCTTTTGGAGTAGGGGGGAACTGTGATTGATTATCTTAGTCGATTCAAAGAATCCAATAGTTTTTTATCGCGTTTGATAGCTATTTGACCTAAAAATGCAAAAGGAAAACCGAGTACCAAGAAAATAAATCCTAACCCTAATTCACGGGTTGTTTCAATGCTTTTGGAGGGAGAATAACCGATAGAAGCAAAAACAACAAAGGCAATTAAAATTAACAAGTACAAAAAGAAAATTGAACGTGCCAATTGAAACTGACGATTGAGATTTTTATACGACATGATTACTACAAATTGAAGGAGAATCAATCCTATTACGGATAAATAGAGCGGTACTGATTTTGTTTGAACCGGTGTCAATTTGGAATCAGTAAAATGTTGAGCTATTCCATGAACATTGAATGAATAATAACTGTCCTTTGTAACAAATCGCAGTAAATCCATTCCTGAAAGTAAAATGCCCAAGAAAAACATTGAAATGATGTAATATACGGTCTGAATGCGTTGAATCATATAATCTTTTTTACAAATGTACGGACTTATTTCGAAGATAGAAATCCAAAATCAAAGGAAGACAAACGATAATAATTTCCTTCAGAGTTCATGAATATCATGAACACAAGGATAAAAGTGATTTTTACTTGCTTTTAATTAAAATTGGAAGTAAATGAATTTGGCTTCCATTCCGTAGTAACCTATCCAAATAATCATTTCAGTTAGAATAAGATAAAAACTCCATCTAAAAAATTTTGGCCAATTTTCTAGATATTTCTCGATTGTTGTTTTTCTTGAGGCAAATTGAACTATCTCCAAAAAAACTATTGAAATAATAGCAATCCAGTATTCGCTGTATAGGTTATTCCAACTAAAATTTTTCAGTTCGTAACAAGACTCTGAAAAACTAAAATTAAATCCATTCTTAATAAGAAGTAATGCCGAATTCAAATCGTTTGCTCTAAAAAACAGCCATGCAAAAATCACCAAATTGAGAGTGGTAAACCATTGAACAAACTGGATTAATTTATTATGATTTTTAATTTTAATAGGTCGTATTAAATTTTCAATGATTAAATAAATTCCGTGAAGCGAACCCCAAGCAACAAAAGTCCAATTAGCCCCATGCCATAAACCACTTATCAGAAATGTAACAAACAAATTCATTATCCATCGCGGTACTGATTTTCTATTTCCACCTAGTGGAATATAAACATAATCTTTGAACCATGTGGAAAGAGATATATGCCAACGGCTCCAAAATTCTTTAATTGACCTTGAATAATAGGGGAGTTTAAAATTCTCCATCAAATCAAACCCCATTACTTTAGCGGTTCCAATTGCTATATCAGTATACCCAGAGAAATCACAATAAATTTGATAAGCAAAAAAGAATGTGGCAATATAGATTGTTACTCCGTGATAATCTGCGGGATTATCATAAACCTGATTAACATAGTATCCCAGTCGGTCAGCTATTACTACTTTTTTAAACATTCCCCATAAAATTCTACGTAATCCAAGTATTATTCTACTTTGATCAAATTTATGCTTAATTCTAAATTGGTGTAATAAGTTTTGAGGGCGTTCAATTGGCCCGGCTACCAACTGAGGATAAAACATCACATATAATGCATAGATACCCAAATGTTTTTCAGCCTTTTGATTCCCTCTATAGACTTCAATTACATAGCTCAAACTTTGAAAAGTATGAAACGACAAGCCGACGGGCAATATCCACTCTAGCAGAGGAATGGAGTAATTCCAATTCATGGATTGAAATAACATATTGAAATTGCCAATAAAAAAGTTAAAATATTTAAATATAAACAATACCGCGCAGGTGGAAATTATGCTGAAAATTAATGTTGCTTTCTTCCTTTTTTGGGAGAGAAAATTGTCAATTTGAATTGCGGCAAAATAATCAATGAATATTGTCGCCAACATGACAAGTATATAAATTGGGATTAATACCATGTAAAAATAACAGGATGCGAATAACAGAATTCCCCATCTGTACTTCTGTGGAAAAATGAAATACAAACAAGTAACGATGGGAAAGAAAACTAAAAACTGAAATGAATTAAACAACATAGTTTACTTATCTAAATGTTCGGTTTTAATTTTTTTCGAAATTTCAGTGGCAGATCGATAATTTAAGTGATTTCCGTCATGAGTTCTGAGATTTTTATCTGAGGTGAAATTTAGGTATTTTATATTAAAATATTTAGCTGAATTTTCAATTAGAACATCAAAATCACCAAAAACAGAATTTTCAATTTTAAGCAGTTCTTTTGAAATAGGAAGTCGTATAATGAAAACGGTTTTATTGTTTTTTTTTAACCATTCAATGGTTTTGCAAAACCAATTGTAGCGGTAAATACAAAAGCTCATTCTCTTAAAAGTTTCATTGAAATAAAATTCGTTGTGCTTAAGATTGTTGATGTAGCTAACCGCACTCGTGTCTTTTACGGTTAACCATCCTTTATTATTTAATGAAATGTTATTGTTTTTATTGTTTCCAATCTGATATAAGGGTTTTTCATAATTTTTCAGAAAGTATTCCAAGTTCGGATCTAATCCATACATAAACATGTTTCCTAAAATTAAATTTTCTTCACGATAATTTAAATTTTTAGCCATAACTTTTTTGTCTTCCATGAAAATCATCGGACATACCTCAAGAAAAACAATTCCTTTTTCTGTTTTAGTTATTTTCTTAATTGCATCGAAGTATGCTTTTCCGTATGGTGATATTGAATGAGTAAAAGAAAAATTAATTCCATTTTCGTTAAATAAAGCTTCTGGATTTAATCCTTGTGCTGCTCTGGAAGATCCAAAGATTATATTATTGCTTTTATTTAGTGTAAATTTTTTGTAGAATGGGTCAACATACTTTTTTGAGAAAAAGTTAAATGGAAAATAAATTGTCAAGAAAACAATTCCAGAAAAAACAACTAGTTTCACGATTAATTTCATATTCCTAATCTCCGGAGTTATCGCTAAAACTTTTTATATTTACCATACATTTTTTAAATGATGTTGATTTGAATTTCAGTTAATATAAAAATGTTTTGAACTTTTACCCTCGAGTTTAACCTACAAATGTACGGACTTATTTCGAAGATAGAAATCCAAAATAACTAATGCTGCCATTGCTTCAACTATGGGAACAGCGCGTGGAACAACGCATGCGTCATGTCGACCTTTTCCTTCAATTTCTAACGTGTTTCCCTGTTGATCGATTGTTGGTTGATTTTGAATAATCGTCGCAACTGGTTTGAATGCTACGCGAAATGAAATAGGCATTCCATTGGAGATTCCGCCTTGTATTCCGCCCGAATGATTGGTTTTTGTTGAACCATCGGGATTAAATAAATCATTGTGATTAGATCCGTTCATTGAAATTGAACTGAATCCACTGCCAATTTCAAATCCTTTAACAGCGTTGATGGATAACATCGCTTTTCCAAGCTCAGCATGCAATTTATCAAATACAGGTTCGCCCAATCCACTAGGAACGCCTTCCATAATACATCGTATGGCTCCTCCAATCGTGTCTCCGTTTTTTCGTATTTCAAGGATTAAATCAGCCATTTCTGCAGCTGTTTTTTCATTTGGACAACGCACTGCATTCGATTCAATGAATGATGTATCAAAAAAAGTATCTTTCCCGAATCGAATCGCTCCAATTTGATCTACATAGGTAGAAAACCGAATTCCAATTGACGCTAAAAATTGTTTGGCGATTGCTCCTGCAACTACTCGAGATACAGTTTCTCGCGCGCTACTTCTTCCACCTCCGCGATAATCGCGAATACCGTATTTTTGTTGATAAGTAAAGTCAGCATGGGAAGGACGAAATGCATCTTTGAGGTGTGCGTAATCAGTTGATTTTTGGTTTTCATTCTGAATCATAAAACCGATAGGAGAACCAGTCGTTTTTCCCTCAAAAATCCCTGATAGTAACTGAACGGTATCCGATTCTTTTCGTTGCGTAACCAAATTTGATTGTCCCGGTTTTCTGCGGTCCAATTCGCGTTGAATTAGTTCTAAATCTAACGCAAAATTGGCGGGAACTCCATCAATTACCCCTCCAATAGCTTCGCCATGAGATTCACCAAATGTGGTAAGGGTAAAGATTTTTCCAAATGAGTTTCCAGACATAGCACAAAGGTACAGAATGTTGTTTCAATAATAAAGTGAGTAGCTGATTTGTGGTTAATTTATTTTTCGAACTTCATCAATTGAATCAAGTCTTTGAAGTAATCCGAGCTCCAAATTTTGAGTTTTTCATCATCTTGAATGAATCGTTTTACATCTTCCTTTACGGCATCAATTGAAACAGTTTTGATTTTTTCGGTCAGTAATTGAAGTATTTGCTCTTGGTTTATTTCGTTTTCTTTCCAATCTTTTGTCTCCCTCGCGCGATTCAAGAAATGATGCATGTTCAACGGTACTCCTTTTCGGATATACCATTCCATATCATACCAATCTCTTCCCTTCACTCTGTTTTTCCATTTGCGAAATAATAAGGCATGTAATTTCCCAGCAAATAAACTCGGTAAGTCGAAACAATTGGCATAAAATGAGAACGGACGCAATAATAATTTTTCTTCTGTTTCAAATCCTGAAGGTGGAATTCTGTCGATTTCAATTTTGATTTTTACCGATTTATTCGATGAAATCCCATGTTGTTTAACTATATCCTCTAAAACTAATTCTTGCCAAATGGTTTCTGTTTTCAAAAATGCTGATTCAACTGGTGATTTGATTCTTTTGTCTTTTTCGCGAATACTTACACGTATACCCAGTGCTTCAAATTCTGAGGTGATAGCTGAAAAGTAAGGAGTCAACGAAAAACTGTGATCTGTTTCAAGTAAGGAAAAATCTAAATCTTCCGAATAACGATCTAAGCCATGAAATATCCGCAGGGCAGTTCCACCATAAAATGCGGCTTTTTTGAAAAAATCAGTTCTGGACAAAGCGGCAAGCGTAATTTCTTGTAAGATTTCACGCAGTGCCGCTAATGTTTCCTCTTCATTTTGCGGATTATATTCCGCTATCCATTCTTTTATCATATGCGCTCCAAGGTATTAACGAGCATTTGCAAACTGTTTTTTTTCGGGGCGTCTTCAATCCATGAGTGAATAGTAGCTATATCGAAACCACGAAGTAAATCTTCATCCAGGCGCATATCTTCTAGAAGAAAATCCAATGCTTGAGGAATACTTCGTAATAAAACTCCGGATGTTAAGATGATTTTATCGCAAAGTGCTTTTTCAGGTGAAGCCACCATGGCAGTTTGCATTTCAGTAAGTTGAATACTTTTGATTCCAAACGAATAATAAGGTGTCATTAAATGTTGATAACTGAATCTCCCGATAGCTGTTTCATACGTTTTAGATGTTTTTGTTGTGACAGAACTAATTTCATATACGCGCTCAGGTATCAACCCCCAATAAGATAATGCTGATTCCAAGGAGATATAGCTAGGCCCTCTCAAATGATTTGCGATTAAAAAATTGTTGGGCAGGGGTAAATCTAACTCTGGCCCAGGAACATACAAACCGCGACGAAGTGCCAAAAGTTCTCCGCTTTTTAGCATTTCGCTTATTTTATCATTTGGACGACCATAGGATGAAAGGGCCTCCATTACAATATTATGAGATAAAGGCGCCTCTGTATATGTTTTTATTTTTCTCCTTATATTCATCTTGCTAATTTACAACAAACTTATCGGTTTTTTTCCGATTATCCATTAAATATAATACAATTTAAGTAAATTAAAAATAATTAAAACGAAATTAATCCGATTAAATAGTTATAATATTACAATTATTTTAATTTTTTCTTTATTCCAATTTAATTGTAGCGAAAAAGAAATTAGAACAATTTCGAAGTAACATTTAATCAGTATATTCGTCTCAAATAAAATACTCTAAAATATGAAAAATACAATTCTTTCTATGGCGTTTCTTTTTTTGGCTAATTCATTGTTTAGTCAATCGATTGAAGAAATCATTACTAAATACCATACTGCCATTGGTGGTGATAAATGGGCATCCGTAAAAAACATGTTGATGACAGCCAACGTTGATGCTGGTGGAATGATGATTCCGGTTGAAGTGGTGATGATGTCAGATGGTAGAATGTATACTAAAATTAATTTCCAAGGACAAGAAATTATTCAAGGTGCTTTTGATGGTGAAACAGTTTGGAGCACCAATTTTATGACTCAAAAAGCAGAAAAAGCAGAGTCTGATGATACGGAAAACACAAAACGAGGAGCAAAAAGTTTTCCTAATGCACTTTTAACTTATAAATCTCAAGGATATACCCCAACGTTATTGGGAGATGAGACAATTGATGGAGTGAAATGTTTTAAAATCAAACTAGATAAAAAAACAATGTTGTCAGAAGGAAAAGAAGTACCAAGTATTGAGTATTATTATATTGATGCCGAAAACTTTGTACCAATTTTAACCGAAACTGAAATTCCAACGGGTGAAATGAAAGGTAAGATTGCTCAAACAAAATACAGTGATTATCAAGAGGTTGATGGGGTAATGATTGCATTTTCACAAGCAAGCGGTATTAAAGATGGAATGTCTCAAAATATTACCTTCGACAAGGTTTTGATAAATACAACGGTTAACGAAAAAACGTTTACGTTTCCAAGTAACTAATTCATTTAATTTTTTCTAATTATGGTTAAGCAAATAATTGTTTGTTTCGGTGTTGCTATGGCTTTTGGTGTACAAGGGCAAAATGAAAAACCCTTAATTGCATCTGAATTTTTTGGCGATCTAAAAGCGCGCCATATTGGCCCAGCACTGATGAGTGGACGAGTTTCTGATGTTGAAATGCATCCCACAAATTCACAAATTGTATATCTTGGTTCTGCCGGTGGTGGAGTATGGAAATCAATTGATGGTGGAGTGAATTTCACCTCAATTTTTGATAAATATTGCCAATCAATTGGTGTAGTTACTGTTGATCCTTCTGATCCAGATAATACCGTTTGGGTTGGTACGGGTGAGGTATGGACTCGGAATAGTGTTTCCATGGGCGATGGAATCTATAAAACGGCAGATGGAGGGAAGAATTGGACCAAAATGGGGCTCGAAAAATCAGACCGCATTTCTTCTATTCAAGTGGATCCCAAGAATTCGAATATCGTGTATGTTGGAGTTTTAGGGGCACTTTGGGGAGATAGCCAGGAACGTGGGGTGTATAAAACGACTGATGGCGGAAAAACATGGAATAAAGTATTCTTTGTGAACGAAAAAACAGGCTGTTCCGAACTTATTATGGATCCGTCAAATTCACAAATTTTATATGCTTCTTTCTGGGAATTCCGTCGAACGGCTTACTCATTTAATTCGGGAGGTTTATCAAGCGCGTTATATAAAAGTACAGACGGCGGAGCTTCTTGGAATAAAATTCACACTGGTTTTCCATCTGGTAAATTAGGTCGAATTGCTGTAACCATTGCCCCATCTAATCCACAAATTGTGTATGCCGTAATTGAGTCTGAAAAAGCCGAACAAAAAGGGCTCTATCGATCTGATGATGGTGGCCAAAATTGGAAATTTTTAAACGGTGATTTTGGACTAACAGTTCGTCCTTTTTATTTCTCGCGCATTACCGTGGATCCTAAAGATCCGGATATTATTACGAAAGCTGGGCTTAGTGGTTCAATTAGTCGTGATGGCGGCAAAACATTTAAAGGGCTTGGTTCTATGCATTCGGATATTCATGATATTGCATTTGATCCAAGTAATTCAGATAAAATTTTTGTCGCAACGGATGGAGGATTATACCGCAGTTTAAATAAAGGAACATCCATGGAAATGATTGAGAATTTACCGCTGAGTCAGTTTTATCATGTTAGTGCCGATGACAGAGAACCTTATTTCGTTTATGGAGGTTTACAAGACAATAACTCTTGGTTTGGTCCGTCTGCAAGTCCAGGTGGAATTGAAGCACGCGATTGGGAATTGGTGGGGCAAGGAGATGGGTTTAGGGTTTACCCGCATCCAACAAAACCTCATATTGTTTATTCTGAAATGCAAGGTGCTGAAGCCGTTTGGAGGTTTGATACAAAAGATCAACAACTAAAAGTCATTAAACCTTATCCTGTGTCTGGAGATCCAAAATTGAGATTCAATTGGAATGCAGCTATGACAACAAGCAAACACAGTCCGGATCGATTATTAATTGGGAGTCAATTTTTGCATGTATCAAATGATATGGGGAATTCTTGGACAAAAATTTCTCCAGATCTTACAACCAACGATAAAACCAAACAAAATCAAGTTGAGTCAGGTGGTTTATCCGCGGATAATTCTGGCGCAGAAAATCATTGTACGATTTTTACCATTGCCGAATCTCCTTTGAACGAAAAAGTGATTTGGGTAGGTACGGATGATGGCAATGTACAGGTCACTCAAGATGGTGGAAAAACCTGGTCAAATGTAACATTGAATGTAAAAGGCTTGCCTGCCAATACGTGGTGCTATCATATTGAACCTAGCGTATTTGGCGAAGGTGTTGCGTATGCTGTTTTTGACGGGCACACCAAAAATGATTATAATGCCTATGTGTTTAAAACAACTGATTTTGGTAAAACTTGGAATTCAATTACCACCAAAGAAATCTCGACATTTGCTCGTAATATTCAGGAAGACTATAAAAACCCAAATTTACTTTTCCTAGGAACCGAACTTGGGCTGTACATTACTTTAGATGGTGGTATCTCTTGGTCGAAATTTGAAAATAATGTTCCTAGCGCTGCTATTCATTACATGGAAATGCATCCGAAAACAAATGATTTGATTATAGCCACACACGGGCGAGGAATCATAATTTTGGATGATGTTACACCTCTTCAGGCATTGAATTCAGATATAACTACTAAAACACTGCATTTCTTTGATTCTAAGCCTTATACTATGAGTGAGAAAAGTTCTTTTGGCGGAACAAGTTCCGAAGTTCAATTTGTAGGTGATAATCCTAAAACAGATGCGCAAATTAAATATGTGCTTCCTAAACGTCATACTTTCGGGAAAATGTCCATGGAAATTTTAGATTTGGATGGAAACTTAATTACAACGCTTCAAGCGGGTAAACAAAAGGGAATCAATACGGTAGAATGGGGTTTTAATCGTCAAGCTCCCAAAGTTGCTAAAGGAAAAACAATCGCCGGAGCTGCTATGTTTGCACCACGCGTGAAAGCTGGAAAGTACAAAGTGCGGATTACTAAAGGAAACGATGTTTTTGAGAAAGAAATTGAAGTGCAATATGACCCAAAATCGCCTTTTACAATAGAAGAGCGCACAGCACAACAAAAGGTAACACAAGAGTTGTTTGATTTTACTCAAAAATTGGCTTATTTAGTCTTTCAAATCGACTCTTGGGATGCGACAATTGATCAATTCAACGCAAAGAATTCTGCCCCGCTCAAGTCAGTTCAAACCTTGAACAAGGAATTGGATGAATTACGTGATAAGCTGGTGGTAACTAAAGGCGATAATTATGTGGGTGCTGGAGAACCAAAATTACGTGAAAAATTAGGAGATATCTACAGTTCTGTGGGTTCTTATTTTGGAGCTCCGTCGGTTACACAATTGGATAATATTCAAATGTTGACCCTGCAATTTGAAGAGGCTAACAAGCAATTTGACAAAATTAAATCAGGCTCTTTGAAAGCTTTTGAAAAAGAATTAAGTAAAAATACAACTGTTCAACCACCTAAAATTTGTTCCTTCGAAGAATTCCTCAAAATGGAAAAATAATGCCACATGAAAAAATTACTGATTACAACCGGAGGCGGTGACTGTCCTGGATTAAATGCAGTAATTCGAGCAATTGTTAAATCCTCCTCTGCTGATGAAAATTGGGAGGTTTATGGAAGTGTGGAGGCTTTCGAAGGGGTATTATCTGATCCCCCAAATCTGATTGAATTGTCCCTTGAAAAGGTGGCCGGAATTCATGTGAAAGGCGGAACCATTTTACATACTTCAAATACAAAAAACCCATTAAATTATCCCATCAAGCAGGTAGATGGAAAGTGGCATTATGAAGATATATCTGATTTATTGGTTCAAAAGTTAAAAGGATTTGATGCGGTAATTAATATCGGCGGCGATGGGTCTCAGCGTATTTCAGATGTACTGTCGAAAAAAGGGATTCCGGTAATTGGTGTTCCAAAAACAATTGACAACGATTTAATTGGAACGGATTACACATTTGGGTTTCAAACTGCCGTTCAAACTGCTACTGATAGTTTAGATAAATTGGTCTCTACTGCTGAAAGTCATCATCGGGTAATGATTATGGAAGTAATGGGGCGCGATGCGGGTTGGATTGCTTTACACACAGCAATGGCAGGTGGTGCAGAGGTTTGCTTGATTCCAGAAATCCCATACTCCATTGATAAAATTGTGACACGAATACAAGCACGATATGCTGTCGGTAAAGGTTTTGCTACAATAGTTATTGCCGAAGGAGCAAAGCCAATAAATGGGACTGTAATTTCATCATTGGGATCCCTGCATTCCGAACATGTTCGATTAGGAGGCGTTGCGTTTGCTCTGTCCCAACAATTGAAAGAACATGGATGTACGGCCGAAATCCGTGAAACAGTGTTAGGCCATGTTCAACGAGGTGGAATTCCAATAGCTTTTGATAGGTATTTGGCCACTTTGTTCGGTGTCAAAGCGTTTGAACTTGTTCAATCCTCAGATTTTGGGAAAATGGTAGCGATTCGAGGAAATAAAATCGTTTCAATTCCATTTCAGGAGGTTACAAATTCAACTAAAAAAATAGAAGTAGATGGGTTTGAAATTCAAGCAGCAAAAATAATTGGTATATCCTTCGGTGACTGACTTAATACCTCGTTATTGCTGCAAATCCGTTGTGTTTTGTTAAAGCACCATCCGGTACAAAAACAATTTCGCCACCATGGTTCATATTTGCCTCAATGATTTCATCATAAATATCATCCACAACATCTCGGTTTTCACGAATTTCGTCGCCAACAAGTGACAAGCTGTTTTCCTTGATTTGAGCCGATTGAAACAAACTCTCTTCCAAAAAAAGCGTTTGAATTTGTCCTGTTGGAATAGCGGCCCATATTTCATTTAAATCAGAAATGTAATTTCCGTTCGAAACAGCCTCTTCCAATTCATCTAATCGCTGGTTTTCTCTTTCGATAGTATACTTCTTAACCACTTTCCAAGCCTCTTTCGTAATTGAATTTCCTTTTTCAATCAAGTGATTTCCTTTCATGAAAACCGGAAAAATAGGGTGTTGATGATCTGCTATTTTTTTAAATTCATGATAATTGGATGCTTCGCTACAAATCAACAAAGGCAATGGATGGATATAATGAATTGCATTATACGCTTTGTCTACTTGATTAAAAAACTCCGAAATTAGCTGCGTTTGGATATGTCCGTTTTTCTTTTCTGCTTTTGTTGTTGGAAATAAGTGCGTATTGATTATTGGAAAAGGATTACCAATCTCTTGAACAACCTTGTCGTTTAATGCTTCAATTAAGCGAACTTGGTGTTCACTCAATACCAAAATAAAATAATTGGTCTCTTGGTGCATGGCTCGAATTAAATCCCGTGTAGCAAAACTTTTGTCAATCACTACTCGGTTTCCAACTGAAATGGGTAATCGGGTATAGGTACAAATTGTTTCGTTTACAAAAAGCAATAAACTTTCTTGATTGTATGTATGATCTATTGATTCTGAAAGTTTTTCGAGTTTTTCAAAGAGGGTATTCGACTTTTCTTCATCCTCATTCTTCATTAAACGACTTTTGGCTTGTTGTATCAAGTTCTTTAATGCAATAGGATCTTGAAGTTTTTCAGGCTTAGTTCTGTGCGTGTTGAGGATAATGGTTATGCATGTATCTGAAATTACGTCTTTGACAAGTTTGAGGATATGGTTCATGGTAATGGTTTTGTATTACCACGAATTACGGCTTTTACTAGCGATTGTATGTTATTAATTACAAGGTAAAACTTGCAAAAAAAAGGCCGTAAACCAGAATAGATTAACTGCGTTTATTCTTCAATGCTAAACGGATCAATACATGGATCACATTCGTACCCGAGCGTTGTTCCCAAGCAATAAACCATATTTTCAATAACGACGTGAACGTAAGCTAAATCAATGTATTCATTTATTTCATTTCCTTCCGGATCAACACCTTTAACGTAAACAGAATATTGGTTTTCACCTACAGATTGGTAATTTACTTCAGTTATTAATACTGCTCTTGGTTCTTCTCCTTCGCAACATGCACACCAAAGCAACACCATTTCTTCATTTTGTAAATACTCAGTGGCAGCAACAGCTTGTTCTAAAGTTAAAATTTCTAATTGATCAGCTTTTGCAACGGTTGAAAAAGTTAAAGCAATCAACAATGTAAATAAATATTTAAGTATCATAAAAATGGTTTTAAATCAAATCTAGTAATAAAATGTAATTAATTGTTCTAAAATGAAGAATTATTGAATAGATTTTTCCAAGTGGTATCCAAACCAAAAACAATCTTCAAATGAATTATAGAGTGGGGCAGGGGCAATGCGAATAACATTTGGTTCCCGCCAATCGGCCACAACTCCTTCTTCACTCAATTTATCAAACAAGGCTTTTCCTTGTCCATGAACCAAGATTGAAAGTTGCGCTCCTCTCTTTGTTTTATCTGCTGGCGTAATGATTTCAAAGGTACAACGCTCTTTGTGTCTTTCTGAAACATCGTGAATAACAAATTCTAAGTAAGCGGTCATCACATCTCTTTTATTACCAATACGTTCCATTCCTGCTTCATGGAATAATTCAAGAGACGCCAAATGTGCTGCCATTCCCAAAACGGGTGCATTACTCAATTGCCAGCCCTCAGCTCCTTCCATGGGAGAAAAACCAGGTTCCATTTTGAAACGTGACTCCTTGTTGTGTCCCCACCAGCCCGCAAATCGTGGCAATTCAGGTTTATTGGCATGTCTTTCATGAACAAACATTCCAGATACACCTCCTGGTGAACTATTTAAATATTTATATCCACACCATGCAGCAAAATCAACGCCCCAATCATGTAAGTGCAAATTGATGTTCCCTGCAGCATGCGCTAAATCAAACCCGACGATGGCTCCAACGGAATGTCCGGCTTGTGTAATTTTTTCCATGTCCAGTAATTGACCGGTATAATAATTTACGCCTCCAATCATCACCAAAGCGAGCTCATTACCCAATTCATGGATTTTTGATAAAATATCTTCTTCTCGAATTAAATACTCTCCCTCTCGCGGTGCAACTTCAACCAAATGATCCATCGATAATCCATGAAATTTGATTTGAGATTCCAAGGCATATTGATCACTTGGAAATGCTTTTGCTTCGCACAAAATTTTGGTTCGTTTTCCACTTGGTCTAAAAAAAGAAACCATCAATAAATGCAAATTGGTTGTGAGCGAATGAGTGACTACCACTTCAATCGGTTTAGCTCCAGCGATCTCTGCTGCGAATTCAGTTAAATTCTCGTGATACGAAAACCAAGGTCGTTTCCCCAAGAAATGCCCCTCAACTCCATACATCGCCCAAGATTCCAATTCTTCATGAATGTATTGTGAAGCTTTTTTTGGCTGAAGTCCCAATGAATTTCCAGTGAAATAACGAATCGGTTTTTCATGAAACGTAGGGAAATGAAAGTGATTTCTAAAATCTTTTAATGGATCGTTCTCGTCCATCTGTTGAGCAAAAGCAAGTGAATTTTTAAAGGGTGTCATTGCGCACAATATATTATTAACTTTGTTCTATAGCGACAAAGATACATATTATGGACACCAAGACTACCATCAAAAGAACAGTTTCAGCAGAACTTTTTGCAAAATCAAAAACCTATTTTCCGGGCGGAGTAAATTCTCCAGTGCGCGCTTTTAAATCAGTTGGCGGAACACCACTCTTTATAAAAAAAGGGAATGGAGCCTATATTTGGGATGAAGATGACAATCAATTTATTGATTTTTGTTGTAGTTGGGGACCTCTGATTTTGGGTCATAACAACCCAGAGATTTTCAATAAGGTGGTGTCAACTATGGCAAATGGAGCAAGTTTTGGTGCACCTACTCGCTTGGAAAATGAATTGGCTGAGTTGATTCTAGGTCGAATTCCATTTATCGATAAATTGCGATTTGTTAGTTCTGGAACGGAAGCGGTGATGTCTGCCATTCGCTTGGCAAGAGGGGTTACAGGGAAATCTAAAATTCTAAAATTTGAAGGGTGTTATCATGGGCACGTAGATGCTTTGCTTGTGAAGGCAGGAAGTGGATTGGTAACCCTTGGCTCTTCTTCCAGTGCTGGAGTGCCAGAGGCTTTTGCGAATGAAACATTGGTTTTACCTTTGAACGATAGTACTAGATTGCGCGAAACCTTGGTCAAATACCGAGAAGAGTTGGCCTGTGTGATTATCGAACCCATTCCGGCCAATAATGGCTTGTTGCTACAAGACAAAACATTCCTCACTCATTTAAGTGAATGGTGCACGGAACTAGGGATTCTATTGATTTTTGATGAGGTAATTTCTGGATTTAGAGTGGCATTTGGTGGCGCGACTGAAGTGTATGGAATCATCCCTGATATTGTAACCTATGGTAAAATTATTGGAGGCGGACTTCCCGTTGGAGCATATGGCGCAAAGAATGAAATCATGTCTTTTGTTTCTCCCGATGGACCGGTTTATCAAGCTGGAACCTTATCGGGAAATCCGGTTGCTATGTCAGCTGGAATAGCACAATTAACTGTATGCAATCAACCAGGATTTTATGAAGATCAGGAAGCACGAACAAAATTGATGGTCGATGCGATAAACGTTCATGCTAAAACAAAGGATTATAATTTCGAAATCGTTCAAATTGGTTCCATTTTTTGGCTTTCATTTGATGGTAAAAAGCGCATTCAAGATGCAGATGCAATTAATCCGGATATGACAAAATTCAATGAGTTGCATGCTTCTTTATTAAACCGAGGAGTTTATCTTGGTCCAAGCGGGTATGAAGTTGGCTTTATTTCCTCTGCTCATACAACCGAAATTTTAGCTGAAGCAACACATCTATTTTGCGAAGCCTTGGATGATATTTATTCTTAATTAGGTATTATGCAAAACAAAAGTTCAATCTTATTAATTTACACCGGTGGAACCATCGGAATGATCAATGATCCAATAACGGGTGAGTTAAAAAGTTTTGATTTTAAGCATATGTACGATCAAATACCTGAGCTTAATAGATTGCCCATCGAAATTGATTCTATCAGTATTTCAAAACCAATTGATTCTTCCGAAATAACAACCGCTCATTGGATTAATTTGGTCGAAATCCTGGAAGAAAATTACGCTAAATATGATGGGTTTGTTATTCTTCATGGTTCAGACACGATGGCGTATACCGCTTCAGCATTGAGTTTTATGATTCAGGGTATTTCCAAGCCCATCATTTTAACTGGGTCTCAACTACCGATTGGTACTATTCGAACAGATGGAAAGGAAAATTTAATTACCGCCATTGAAATTGCCGCTCAGAAAGACGAGCACAATCAATCTATCGTTCAAGAAGTATGTGTGTATTTTGAATATTCGCTTTACCGCGGAAATCGTTCCTCTAAAGTTTCTGCCAATCAATTTGAAGCCTTTCGCTCACCTAATTATCCTCCACTTGCGGTTGCTGGCGTAACAATTGAATATGATTCAAATAGACTTTTTCGTTCACAAGCAACATCTCCTACTTTTTGGAAAAAGATGGAAACGAGTGTGGGTCTAATTAAATTGTTTCCAGGAATGCCTTTTGAAGGGTATAAGTCTTTATTTGATGTTTCCCTCTTTAAAGCGATTGTGATTGAGACATTTGGCTCTGGGAATGCCTCAAGCGATCCACTCTTTCAGTCATTAATCACCGCTTATATACAATCAGGCGGGCTCATTATTAATGTTAGTCAATGCTCATCTGGTTCTGTACGACAAGGCAAATATGAAACCAGTTCCTTCTTTCAAAAAGCAGGAGTGATTAGTGGTTTCGATATGACTTCTGAAGCGGCACTTACAAAATCAATGTTTGTTTTGTCTCAAAAGCAATCCTTGGATATTTCTAAAAAACTCATGCAGAATAGCTTTTGCGGGGAGATAACCGTATCCTAGCGTAAAAACACGTACAGTAAAGTGAGTAGGCTCGTGTAAAAATCAGCATTACCCATAAAACTTGGGATTCTTTAAGTTTTCATATTACAACTTTGCTCTATTAAATAATGAGCCATGAATAACCTACACCACTTTCCAAAGCAAGTCGAGCGACGAGCCACAAAATTAATTGTCTCACGCAATAAAAATTTCAACCAATTATCGATGTTAGAAAAAGAAACATTAGTCCTTCAAGCAAAAAATAAAGTAGAGGATGTTTCTCTTTTCGTTAATTTGTTTTTTGTGATTACTACTTCCCTTTTTTTATTAAGGTTTTTGATGATGTAACCCCTTATTACTTGGCTTGTGTTTCACTAAATATTCTAAGAGATTCGTTGAATTGATGCAAATCAACTAATTAGTAGGACTAACTCAGGCTATATTTCACTTTACATTCTCCACTTTACATTTTCAATTTTCCACTTGCAACCCTTAACCTTCCATTTTGAATTTTCCACTCTTAATTCTAAGCTTCTCTTTTTATTTCCGTAATTTTACATCGTGCAAAACGAAAGACCTTTATCCGACTGGCTCCCATTATCTCTCAAAGAAGCCGAAAAACGCGGCTGGGAAGAATTTGATGTGATTTTAATTTCTGGCGATGCCTACATAGACCATCCTGCGTTTGGTACCGCTGTTATTGGTCGAATCATTGAAGACGAAGGATTGCGCATCGGAATTGTGGCTCAGCCCAATTGGAAAGACGATTTGCGTGACTTTAAAAAAATGGGTAAACCCAAACTTTTTTTTGGTGTAACAGCCGGTTGCATGGATTCCATGGTGAACCATTACACGGCAGGAAAGCGCTTGCGTTCAACAGATGCTTACACACCAGGTGGAGTTTCCGGTTTTCGTCCCGATTATGCAACAACCGTTTATACTAAAATTCTCAAAGAGCTTTTTCCTGATGTACCTGTATTGATTGGTGGTATCGAAGCTTCATTAAGACGAGTTACACACTACGATTATTGGAAAGATCAATTGATGCCTTCTATTTTAGTTGATTCGGGTGCCGATGCTTTGGTGTATGGAATGGGAGATCAGCCCTTGCGTGAATTATTGAATTTATTGAAAAAAGGCATTCCGTTTAATCAAATAAAAACGATCAGACAGATTGCTTTTGTGCAAGATAAAGTCAACGAATTACCAAAAAATAAAAATTGGGAAACCGTTGAATTAGCTAGTCATGAAGATTGCTTGCAGGATAAAATCAAATATGCGGCCAATTTCAAAGTGGTTGAGGTGGAATCCAATAAATGGGATGCAAACCGAATCATTCAACATGTGGGTAATCAAACGTTGGTGATTAATCCACCCTATAAAACGATGACTGAAAAGGAAATTGATCGATCATTTGATTTGCCTTATACACGGTTGCCCCATCCGAAATATAAAAAACGAGGGGCTATCCCAGCGTATGAAATGATTAAGTTCTCCATCAACATGCACCGCGGTTGTTTTGGTGGATGTAGTTTTTGTACGATATCAGCGCATCAAGGTAAGTTCATCGCATCACGAAGCGAAAAATCGATTTTGGCTGAGGTAGAAGAAGTGGTGCAGCATCCTGAATTTAAAGGGTACATTTCTGATTTGGGAGGTCCATCCGCCAATATGTACAAAATGAAAGGAAAAGATGAGGCCATTTGTGCTCGTTGTTCCTCTCCAAGTTGTATTCATCCCGTAATTTGTAATAACCTTGATACTTCTCACAAGCCAATGACTGAGTTGTATAAAAAAGTGGATGCCAACCCAAAAGTGAAGAAAGCATTTGTGGGTTCTGGTATTCGTTATGATTTGCTGGTAGATGATTTCAACAAAAACAACGAAGATGGCAACCACGATGAGTATATCGAGCAATTGGTTCAGCATCATATCAGCGGTCGATTAAAAGTGGCGCCCGAACATACCTCTGATGCAACCTTACGAGTAATGCGTAAGCCATCGTTTTCTTATTTTCATAAGTTTAAAGCTAAGTACGATAAAATCTCAGCTAAGCACAAATTAAATCAGCCCTTAGTTCCTTATTTTATTTCGTCACACCCAGGTTGTGAAGAGGAAGATATGGCAAATTTAGCCGCTGAAACCAAAGACATGGGCTTTCAATTGGAACAAGTACAAGATTTTACTCCTACTCCTATGACTGTGGCGGAGGTAATCTATTACACGGGCGTTCATCCATATACCTTGAAACCAATTAAAACGGCGAAGACGAAAGAAGAAAAACAAAACCAAAATCGCTTTTTCTTTTGGTATAAGCGAGAGAACCACCAATGGATCAAATCCCGTTTAGACAAAGCAAAGCGACCTGATTTGGCAGAAAAACTATTGGGTGATCTTCAAAAACCCGAAAAGAAAGTACCAAATTGGCTAGAAAATCGAAGAAAACTCAGAAAGTAATATAATATATTGATTAGCAATCACTTGATGTTATTTTTGTAATAGAGATGGGGTTATTTTAATCATTTTTTGTAACAGAATAAGGATTCTTTTTGTCATATTTTGTCACAAAGTAAAGGGTGTTTTTAGTCTCAACTCTCCACTCTTCAAGCTGAGCCTGTAGAAGCTTCCACTCTCATCTCCCTAACCTACCTCGCATTTCTTGGATGAAACGATTGTATGGCATCGCGCAAAAAGCGTTGATCTAAGTGCGTGTAAATTTCTGTGGTGGTAATGGATTCATGACCAAGCATCTCCTGAATAGCCCTCAAATTGGCTCCACCTTCAATTAAATGTGTTGCAAATGAATGCCTGAACGTATGAGGGGAAATCTTTTTGGTTAAACCAATCGCTTCTGATAAATCTTTGATTATTGTAAAAATCATAACGCGCGTTAGTTTTGCTCCACGCCGATTTAAAAAGACAATATTCTCATTTCCCGGCTTTGCGTCCTGCTGTTTTCGATAAAAATCCACGTATATCCCAATTTCCTTTTCCACACTTGGACTAACGGGCACCAAGCGTTCTTTGTTTCCTTTTCCAATTACACGAATAAATCCCTCCTCAAAAAATAAATCAGAAAATCGTAGGTTTACTAGTTCACTTACCCGCAAACCGCAACTGTAAAGGGTTTCAAGCATGGCTCGGTTACGGTGGCCTTCATTTTTACTTAAGTCAATGGCGTGAATAAGTGCGTCAATTTCTTCTATGGTTAGGTAAACAGGGAGTTTAAGTCCAATTTTAGGTTGTTCCAATAATTCGCTCGGATCATCGGTGATTTCATTTTCTAACAGCAAAAACCCGTAAAAATGTTTGATTCCACTGATGATGCGTGCTTGACTCCGGGCACTCAACCCAAGATCATATAATACACCAACAAATTCTTTTAAATCAGCGTAAGATATTTCCTGAATTGTCTTTTTTCTGGGGATAGCAAAGTCGGCCAATTTAATCACATCGTTTTGGTAGGCTAAAATTGAATTTTCAGCTAATCCACGCTCGATTTTCAAGTATGAAACAAAATGCTTAATATAGCGGTCCCAAGCTGACATAAGTATGAAAATTGCTCTAATTAACGGTCCCAATCTTAACTTATTGGGTTCGCGTGAAACACAAATTTACGGATCTCAAACCTTTGAATCATACCTTGATCAATTACGTTTGAAACATCCACTTGTGGAATTGTCTTATTTTCAATCCAATGTGGAGGGAGAAATCATTAATTACTTGCAGGAAACAAAAGTTGATGGATTTGTTATCAATGCTGGAGGCTACACGCATACAAGTGTTTCCATACGCGATTGCATTGAAGCAATAGAGACTCCAGCTGTGGAGGTGCATATTTCAAATATTGCCGCGCGCGAAAGTTTTCGTCACACTTCCTTGCTAACTCCTGTTTGCGCTGGATCAATTATTGGTTTTGGCTTGGCAGGATATTCATTAGCAATTCATTCATTTGAAGTTTCGAGTCAAGAATAACGTTCGTTTTAAACCTCCTTATTACACAAGTTTTTTTATCACAGAAAAATGAACTAATTAATAGAAATAATCCCCGCCCATCGTGTCACTTCCCACTCTTCGATCTTCTCCCACTCTTCGATCTTCTCTCGCTCATCGATCTTTTCTGGCTCATCGAGCTTTTCTCGCTCATCGAGCTTTTCTCGCTCATCGAGCTTCTCTCGCTCATCGAGCATTCTAAGATAAAACCAAATTTTTAAGCTACTAATTTTACAAAAGGTTCATTTCTGTTTGCTACGGCAAAAATCCGAAGTACGATTTTGTTTGCCACGGCGTTCAGAACGGATAGTTTATGTTTGCCTTCTGCAACTTTTCGCGAGTAGTAATTCTTAAGTTGTGGATCATGTTGTATTGCTGTAGATGCAGCTTTAAAAAGGATGGATTTGAGACTTTTGTTGCTTAATGAACTAGTTCTTGTTCGTCCTCTCACACTCGACCCAGATTGATAATCGAAAGGTGCTAGTCCACAATGACAGCTGAACTTTCGACCGTCTTTAAATTTGGCAAAGTTGTCGGTTTCAATGATGCACTTTACGGCAGTTAGCATGCCGACACCAATAACCGTATTTACTTTTTTAAATGTGTCATTGAGTGCTTCATTATTATGTATAATTTCCATGATCTGCTTTTCAACTTTTTCGATTGATTTCTCTTGTCTTTTGATTACCAACTTATGATCATTCAACTGCGATCTGATGTTTAATGATTGATGAATGATTTCAAGAGCTTTAAGACTGTTTTTAAGTTGAACATTGATCTTTACATACCCGTCACGCATGCTAACTAATGTTTTTAGCTTTTGAAGCTCTTTTATGGGAAGAACATATGGCTTTAGTTTTCGGTAATGGGTGAGTGCATAATATGCAATGCGGTACGCATCGATAGCATCATTTTTACCCCTGGTCATTCCAATGGAGTTTTTAATCTCTAAAGGATTTATTAGAGCGTATTTGAAATCTCTTTGTGAAAATTCAGAAGCTAATAAATACCCATAATGACCGGTATGTTCCATACAAATCCATATGTCACAATCACTCCATCTTTTTAATGATTTACAAAAATTAGCAATACCAACCTTTGTGTTTGAAAACACCTCTTTAGAGGCAATAACATTGCCTGATTCATCCATTGAACATACATCAAAAACATCCTTCGAAACATCAATACCAATAAATAATTTTTTCATACATTTACTTTTAGGAAAACAAAATCTGAGGACCAGAAGGGTTCGTACTATCGCTATTAATAAGCCTTCAAGCTTAACATTCTAAATGGTACATGAACCCGGAGGAGTTGAGGACTAATGCTCGGTAGAAGTCTTAAGCTTATTTGTCGAACTAGTTCACCTCAACTTCTCTGGTTCTTCAGTATGTCTAATTTAACACTACTTATTTAAAGATGCTAATCTAATAGC
>CALQIX020000034.1 GCA_943330745.2 Lishizhenia tianjinensis | reverse complement strand
TCGCTTGTTTGAATAAATCACGCACACGAGAGGCACCAACACCAACAAACATTTCGACAAAGTCAGATCCCGAAAGTGAGAAAAAAGGAACTTTTGCTTCGCCTGCAACAGCCTTGGCTAATAAAGTTTTACCCGTTCCAGGAGGACCAACGAGTAAAGCACCCTTCGGTATTTTTGCCCCAAGTTCAGTGTATTTTTTTGGATTTTTAAGAAATTCAACGATTTCAACAATCTCTTCTTTTGCTCCCTCAAGTCCGGCTACATCTGCAAATGTTATATTGGTAGATTTACCTTTTTCGTATACTTGAGCGCGTGATTTTCCAATGTTGAAAATTTGACTTCCGCCACCACCTCCGCCACCGCCTCCGGTCATGCGACGCATAACAAACATCCAGATTGCTACTAAAATAAGTATTGGAAGTAAGAAGGATAAAATTTGGCCTAACCAATCTGTTTCTTTATCAGCCTCATAAGATAAGGCCGGGTCCCTAGATTTTATCTCATTTTCAAAATTACCCAAGTCACCAATTTCTTCGAGAACAAAAACCACTTTTTTATCTTTTTTGGGAGACTCTTTCGTAAGCGCTTTTGCCATGGATTTGAAATCTGAATCAGCACCTGTTGAAACCAATTGTATACCAGTTGGATTTAGTTCAAATTTCACCTTCTCTCGATTGATGATCCGTACTTTTTGCACTCCTTTTTTCTCAACTAGCGTGAAAAATGATTGTTTCGTGTTGATTTTTGTTTCGCTACCACCATTCATAAACAGTTGGAATGCTATGATTGCAACACCAATAATGGCATAAATATAGTAAATAGAGAACGGGCTTTTTTTATTGTTATTTGCCATTTTAATTAATTCAAATTTGGAATTTCTGTACGAATTGCATCCGACCAAAGGTCTTCAATGTCAAAGAATGAACGTGTATCTTTGTAAAAAACGTGCGCCACAACATCGAAGTAATCTAATAATACCCACTCGCTTTTGGATTTTCCTTCCACGTGCCAAGGTCGTTGTTTTAAATTTTTTCGGGTATGACGACTTATTGATTCTGCAATACCATCTACTTGTGTTGAGGATTCTCCACTGCAAATAACAAAAAAGTCACACACAGCGCTTTCAATTTCTCTTAAATCTAACACCACAATGTCTTTTGCTTTGTTGTCTTGCATTCCCTCAACTATTGCATCACACAACTTACTTGATTCGCTTTGTTTTTTCGTTTTGCTCATGTATCTTTGATTCTTACAAATCTACGTAATATTATTTTCGTTAACTCTTGTTATCTCAATCAAATTGAAAAAAAACACCAAAATTGGTAACTCAATCATTTACTTGAATTGTATAGACTCTACCAACAACTATACTGCCAAGCTGTTAAATGAACAAAAAGTGGAGTTTGGTCAAGTCATTCTGGCAGATGAACAAACGGAAGGAAGAGGACAAAGAGACGCTGTATGGGTTTCTGAAGTTGGTAAAAACTTGCTTTTTTCTGTGTATATTACTTTAGACAATTTGTCAGTGACAAATCAATTAACACTGATGCAATACACAGCTATTTCTGTTTGTAGTGCTTTGAATGACTTAGGGTTAAATGCTCAAGTTAAATGGCCCAATGATTTAGTAGTTGATGGGGTGAAAATTGGCGGGATATTGATTGAAAATCAAATACAAGGCAATCATATACTTAGTTCAATAATTGGGATTGGTTTGAATGTTAATCAGATGGTATTTACTGATTTAGACGCAACAAGTATCAAAGCCCAATTAGGAATTGATCAAAATAGAATTGATGTTCTTGCTGTTGTTTTGAATCAACTGAATCTATTTTTTCCATTGATACAATTTGATGCTAGTGAATTAAATCGAATCTATTTGACGCATCTGTATCTTCTTGATAAGAAATCCAAATTTCACTCAGAAACACTCGGCGAATTCGAGGGTGAAATTAAGGGGGTTGACCCTTTCGGGAAGTTGTGCGTAAATTTTAACAACCAGGAACTAAGATTTAATGTGAGAGAAATCAAGTTTCTTTGAAACTATTTCATTACGATAATTCAGCTATTTTCTCCTCCAATACAGCAATTTTATTGAGCGCATCCGCTTCCTTTTTACGTTCTCCAATAACTACTTGATCAGGCGCGCCTGCCATAAATTTTTCGTTAGTCAATTTTTTTCGGACACTTTCCAGAAACCCTTTGGTATATTTCAAGTCTGCTACCAGTTTTTCTTTCTCCCCTTCTAAGTCTATTGTGTCACCGAACGGAATGAAATACTCATTGGAGTCTACAATAAATGAATTGCTTTGAGGTATTTTTTCTGTTACATATTCTAAAATGGAAAGATTCCCCATTTTTTGAATTACCGAGTCGAATCGAGTGTCAATAACTTGGTTCTTCTTGATGAATAGTTCTAATTTAATTTTATTGGCAATGTTTTGATCTTTGCGAATTGTTCTAATTTGACTAACTACTTTTTCCATATAATCAAATTGTGATAAAACATCGTCCTGAATTGGATTAAGGGATGGCCATTTGGCAATAACAATGTCATCTCCATCATTTCTTTGTTCAAGTAAATGCCAAAGTTCTTCAGAAACAAACGGTGTAAATGGTTGCATGATTTTCAGTAATTCTCCAAAGTAAAATTTCGTAACAGCAATCGTTTTAGCGTCAATTGGTTGCTCGTAACCGGGTTTAATCATCTCCAAATACCAAGAACAGAAGTCGTCCCAAACTAATTTGTAAATGGACATTAATGCTTCTGAAATTCTAAATTTATCGAATGCATCATTTATTTCTGCAAGGGATTTATTGAATTTGGCCTCAAACCATTCTATTGCTTTTTGTGATGATTCAGCTTGTTCAAATTCGCGTATTTCCCAAGAAGATACAAGTCGATAGGCATTCCATACTTTATTAGTAAAATTTCTTCCTTGTTCGCATTGAGAACTATCAAACGGTAAATCATTTCCAGCGGGTGAAGAAATTAAAATCCCAACGCGTACACCATCCGCTCCATAATTTTCGATCAAATCCAATGGATCTGGTGAGTTTCCGAGGGATTTGGACATTTTTCTTCCTAGTTTGTCTCGAACAATACCTGTGTAATAAACATTTTTAAAAGGAAGGTCACCCAAGTATTCATACCCTGCAATAATCATCCGCGCTACCCAAAAAAACATGATTTCAGGAGCGGTAACTAAATCATTGGTTGGATAATAATATTTTATTTCCTCATTACCGGGTTGAGTCAATCCATTGAAAACAGAAATAGGCCAAAGCCAGCTCGAAAACCAAGTATCTAGTACATCTTCATCTTGTTTTAAATCCGAAATCTGTATTTCTTTTCCTGATTTTTTCTTAGCTAATTCAAATGCTTCCTCTTGGGTTCTTGCTACTACAAAATCTTCCGTATTGGAGCCATAATACCAAGCTGGAATTCGATGTCCCCACCAAAGTTGCCGGGAAATACACCAGTCTTTAATGTTTTCCATCCAATGTCTGTACGTGTTTTTAAACTTCTCAGGATAAAATTGTATATTTCCATTTTGTACGTTCTCTAATGCGGGTTCAGCCAATTCTTTCATGCTGACAAACCATTGCAATGATAGTCGAGGTTCTATAACAGCATTTGTCCTTTCGGAAAAACCAACCTTATTTACGTGATCTTCTGTTTTTACCAAATACCCTTTTTCATCTAGTTCTTTTTCAATTGATTTCCGAACTTCAAATCGATCCTGACCAGCATAATGCAAACCATAAGTATTCAATGTTCCATTTGCATTAAAAATATCGATCGTTTCTAGGTTGTATTTTTTACCTAAATCATAATCATTGGTGTCATGAGCCGGGGTTACTTTTAAGCAACCAGTACCAAAATCCATTTCAACGTATTCGTCGGCAATGATTGGAATTACTCTGTTTGCAATTGGAACAATCACATTTTTCCCGATGTATTTTTTATACCGTTCATCGGTTGGATTCACGCAAATGGCAGAATCTCCTAAAATAGTTTCAGGCCGAGTGGTGGCAATGGTTAGCCAATCATCTTCTGAATTTTCAATTTTATAGCGAACGAAAAATAATTTGGAATTTACTTCCTTATAGAGAACCTCTTCATCAGAAAGTGCCGTTAATGCTTCCGGATCCCAATTGACCATACGTAAGCCTCGATAGATCTTTCCTTTTTCAAATAAATCGATAAAAACAGAAATCACGGACTCAGAATATTCTTTATCCATGGTGAAATGGGTTCTATCCCAATCGCATGATGCACCTAGTTTTTTTAATTGTTCAAGGATGATGCCTCCATGCTTGTCTTTCCATTCGAAGGCGTGTTTCAAGAATTCATCACGTGATAAATCCGATTTTTTAATTCCTTGTTCGCGTAATTTTTGCACAACCTTTGCTTCAGTTGCAATAGATGCATGATCTGTCCCAGGAACCCAGCAAGCATTTTTACCTAACATTCGGGCCCTGCGAACCAAGACATCTTGGATGGTGTTATTCAACATATGTCCCATGTGAAGAACCCCAGTTACATTGGGTGGTGGGATAACAACGGTGTATGCTTCCCGCTCATCTGGAGTTGAAGAAAAGTATCCCTTTTCTATCCAGTATTGATACCATTTGTTTTCCGCACTTCTTGGGTCGTATGTTTTAGGAATTTCCATCGATTGTCTTTTTTTTGCAAAGATAAAAAAAAGCCCGTCAGTGACGGGCTTTAACTCGGTAAAAGATATGTCTGGAAATTATTTTCCTTGCGGATTTGATTGGGTGGTTTGAATCTCAGTGTGAGATAAATGCTGTTTTTGTGATTTTATTTTAGCTGATTGAGAAAAACCAAAATATCCTACTAAACAAGTGATTGAAAGCATTGTAACAAATAATACGTCTTTCGGTGTGGCTGTTGTTTTCATGATAAAGAGTTTTAAGGATTTGAATAAGTAACGACAAAACGTAAAAAAAATAACGTTCATTTAGTGCATTTGTTAAAATTTTTAAAGAATAATAAAATTGTATTTTTGACTTCAGTTTCTTTATAGTTAAAATTAGCTATTGGTTTTAACAATTAATTACAATTTTAAGCGTTTGTTTTACATGAAAATTTTTGTTTTTTTTCTGGTTATCATTAATTTATCCAAAGCTTTTTCTCAGACGGGAGGTGGTTTTTCCTTTCCGTTTTTAAATTTGGATTATAATGCGAGAACGGCTGCAACGGGAGGATATTTTATCACTGGTATTGACGATGATATCAATTTAGGTGTGTTAAACCCTTCTGCATTGAATGA
This sequence comes from Lishizhenia tianjinensis, assembly GCA_943330745.2. Classification (GTDB taxonomy): domain Bacteria; phylum Bacteroidota; class Bacteroidia; order Flavobacteriales_D; family Crocinitomicaceae; genus UBA952. Next base: position 22,813 of record CALQIX020000034.1, on the reverse strand, counting down.
TAAAATGCATCAAGCAATTTCCTTTAATCAAGCGTTCTTGGCAGGGGGAATCAATTATGGAATGGCTGCCTATGCTCAAAAAGGGTTGAAAGGAATATGCTCTGCCAATATAAAATACGTGGATTACGGAACATTTCAAGGAACAGATGTAAATGGAACACCAACAAATTCATTTCGACCTTTTGAATACGCAATTGGGGTTGGGTATGGTAAGCAATTAAATCCAGTTATTTCTGTTGGAGGGAACCTAAACTTTATTGGTTCAAATCTCGAAACATATAGTGCATATGCGATGTCCTTGGATTTAAGTGGAACGTTTAGTCATCCCAATAAGCTCTTTTCAGCAACAGCTCTTTTTAAAAATGCTGGCTTTAAATTATCTAATTATTCTTCAAATGATCGTGGGATCCTTCCTGCTGATTTGCAAATAGGGTTTTCTTATAAATTAGCGCATGCCCCTTTTCGATTCTATCTCGTTTTGCATCATTTGAATCAATGGGATTTGACTTACAGAGACCCGAACGCCCTGCCGACATATGATGCACTAACGGGTGATACTATTCCCGTTGCGAAAGCAAATTTTGTGGAAAAAATGGCAAGACATGTATCGCTTTCCACAGAACTTTCTCTCTCCAAGAGTTTGTTTTTTAGAATGGGTTTTAATTACCACCGACGACAGGAAATGAAAATCGAGACGCGTCCAGGAATGGCGGGATTTAGTTTGGGAATAGGTGTGAAAACAAAACGTTTTCGGTTAGATTATGGATATGTGATTTATTCCAAAGCAGGTTCAAATAATGTGATAAGTTTATCAAGTTCTCTTGGTAAATGGAAAAAAAGGTAGTTTTGTGTCATGCAAACTAAAAAGCTCACTATTGCCATTGATGGATTTTCTTCCTGCGGAAAAAGTACTCTAGCCAAAGAACTAGCCTCTCGACTTCAGTACATTTTTATAGATTCCGGTGCCATGTATCGCACGGTGACCTTGTTTTGTTTGCGTAATAATTGGATTTCAGGAGATCAAATCCAAATAACTGAAATTATCAACGCACTTTCATCTATAAGCATTGAATTTAAAATTGATGATCAAGGAAATAAATCAATTTATTTAAATGGCGAGAATTGCGAAAATGAAATTCGCCAAGGACATGTTGCTAGTTCAGTCTCAAGAATTGCTGAAATTAGGGAGGTTCGAGAAAAATTAGTTCTTGAACAACAGAAAATGGGGGAGAAGGGAGGTATTGTGATGGATGGAAGAGACATTGGTACCGTAGTTTTTCCCCATGCAGACCTAAAGTTATTTGTAACCGCTTCCATTGAAGTAAGAACCCAACGGCGTTTTTTGGAATTAACTCAAAAAGGAATTGAAATAACCTTAGAGGAGGTGAAAGATAATTTGGTTGAGCGTGATTTTATCGACTCAAATCGCAAAGAAAGTCCATTAGTTCAGGCTGAAGATGCTGTTTTATTGGATAATTCAACCATGACACGCGAAGAGCAATTGCAATGGGTACTGGAATTAGTTGTAAGTAAAGTGAGATCATCGTAAATTATCAAAGCATCGAAAATAGAAGGATTGCATATACCGTAATATATAGATCAGAAAACAATTTGAACTAGGGTCAAAATTTAAAGTTCAATATCTAGTTTGAATGAATGATTTTCTACTTGGAAACTTTTAAGTTCTTATAACAGATTTCTTTTAACTCTTTTATTTCTTTAAGAACACTTTTTTCGTCCTCATCAAATTTTAATTTTTCTAGAATTTTAAGCTGATTTAACGCTGAATTGTACTCTTTTAATTTGATTAGAAATTGAATATTTATCAGATAATGCGTATAGTATTGGTCCTGTTTAATAATCCAGTTTGACCATTTTAACCCATGATTGAGGACCGATGTATCGCTTTGATTTTCCAAAATAAGGTAACAATAATCATTTAACTCATGAGGATTTATTTTGTCAATTATCTTATCGTTGAGGTTCATATAATACTTAAGAGAATCGAGTTCAGGCTTTGTTTTAGCATTGACGTATCCTAAATCAATCGTTCCAGTAATTTTTGTCCGAATCTCAGCGATTTCCATTTTTTCTAAATAAATAGGATAATTAAATGACAAGGTTGTTAGCGCAAAGCGAAATAATGGAAATTGAAGTAAGCATGCTAAAATAACAAAAGTAATAGTGATGTTTTTTGTTGTTTGTAACAGTTGTTTTTTATAAATGAATAGTAATATAAAACTAAGTACTAGAGAAACAAGACTTATAATTCTTATTAATTCAGCACCTGGCCAATGCATCATGAAAAAGATTCCGCCAATGATGGTTAGAGAAAAACAAGTGCGATAAATGAATCCTAAAAACTTGATGTTGTTTTTAGTTTTCTGTCCGAAAATGAAATAGACGGCAAGTAGAAAAACTCCGACCATCAAAAGTAATCCAGCACCAGGGAAATGCATGATTTTGAACATTAAACCTAAAAACAAAACAGCTAGTGAAATCTTATACAATTTTTTTAAAGCAATTTTATTTCGGTTTCCACTTATGAAGATACTCTCAGTGATTTCTGAATCCTCTAATTTTTCAGGAATAAACAGGCTTAGTAAATAATGAATGAAAATAATGAAGAAGGAAATGAAAATAAAAACCTGGGTTAATTTGCCATTGAAACTAAACGATCTCAAAACTAAACACAATATTACCGATCCAATAATAAAGTAAAAAACCTTTTTTTCAACCCTAAAATAAAATTCTTGAAATTGGGTAGTAACGTTCTTTAGGAATTGAACAATCAATTTCAGTTTGAAAAATAAAAAAGAGATGAACATAATAAATGCCAACACCAAGGATAGTTGTGCAGAAACGAAAAGTCCACCCGCTACAACGATCACAAAGAATGTAAAAATACCCAGCGTTCTGAAGAAACGCATAAATTCCATAATTGGAAAAGTTTGCTCTAGACTCAAATTTCCTTGAATTAAATGTTTTCTTATCAAGTTGGTGAAGAAATTTGAAGATTCATTGGTCATACCTGAATTAGTATTGATCGTATTTTCTTCTTTCTCATTATAGATTTTGGAAAGTTGAAGCGAACGGTCAATAGAATCAGCAAGATCATTGAAACGTAATCTGGATGCAATAACCGCCAAGAAAAAAACGGAACAAAACAAGGTTAAAAATGCCATTAGCGATAAAATACCGTCTTTACTTAATAGAAACTCTAATGATTTGAACGTTGAATCGAGAGAGAAATTTACAAGCCCTTCAAAAATGGTATAAATATTCGTTGAAAAAGCACCTAGGCTTTCAATTGAAACATTGCTTGAAGAGATAAGTTGAAGAAAACCACTGAATGCTAAAGCGCCGAATAGTGCCGCTTCAAGCACATATGCTTCCATTTTGTCATTGGCAGATCTCAGACTAACATCCAATTCAATTATCTCTTCATCATTCTCGTTGTGGTTTAAATTGTTCTTAACCTGATTTAAATTAATTTTCTCTAACTGAGTCATTATTAAAGAAATAGACGGTCTTTTTTTGGAGAAAAATGATAAAATGACGATTAAATATAATCCGTAGACAATTGCGAAAATCGGAATAAGAACTGGATATTCTTCTTCTGCAATATTTAATGAAATAACTGAAACCAAGGTGCCAATAATTAAAATCAAAAAACAAATCAGGTAATTCCAAGGACTATGATTATTAATTATTTTTAGGTCTTTTCTACCAATATTTTTAAATATTTCTTGCGTTTTATGAATGATGTTTTTGTCTCGAAAATAACTAATTAAGAAAATAATCAAAGGGATGATTAGTAATTGACTGATAAGAAAAAAACCAGGTGTTTCGTTTATTTCACTTGAGGTAATGCTATTGGTTTTGTAGTTCCATAGGCTTATCCAACGCAGCAAAAAGTCTAGTAAAACCAATAATAATGTACCGTCCAATTTTATTTTAAAGTAAAACTTATCTTCTTCTTTATCTGAAATCCATTTGTGTACCGTGTTTTGTATTTCTGAATCGTTATTTTCAGTAGCAACATAAAATTCTTTTAATTGGGTGTCTAATTTTTCAGCAAGAATTAAATCTTTATCCTTCTTTAAGAGTTCCAAGTATAAATGAATCAATTGCAACGTTTCCGTTTTTTCACTTTCTGTCAAGTTACTTAATAAGGAGATGAAATTTGCTGTTGATTGAATCTTTGAACTATCGGCTGTACCTGAATTAATTATGGTTTTTATCTTTCCTTGAAAATATTTTTCACGGTAGATTTCTTCAACTATTTCTCTCCATTGCACCCACGTTGTTCGACTTCTCTGTTTTTCAACTTTTCGGAAATAAGATAAGAATTGAGCAACTATATAAATTGAATTCATTGATTATATTTTTTACTTGATAAATATACTGTTTTGTTCCTTACTTTTGTGTTATAAAATGAATTCTTGGCATCCAACGAAGTAAATATTAAAAATAAACGTGCTCGCTTTGAGTTTTTCATTGAGGAAGAATTTACTGCTGGACTAAAACTGGCCGGTACAGAGATAAAAAGTATACGCAGCGGAAAGGCAAGTATCATGGAAGCATATTGTGTTTGGCAAGATGGAGAGTTGTGGATTCGGAACATGTACATTGCGCCCTATGCAAATGCTTCATTCTATGAGCATAAAACTCGTGGAGATAGAAAATTGTTGTTGAACCGAAAGGAATTAAATCGCATTGAAAAATTCTTAAAAGTTAAGGGGAATACCATTATTCCGCTAAAATTATTTTTGTCAGAAAAGGGCTGGTTAAAAGTTCAAATTGCGTGTGCTAAAGGTAAAAAATTGCATGATAAACGCGATGATTTAAAGGAGAAAGATGATCGTCGTGAGATGGATCGGGCATTAAAACGATAAGATATGTAACCCGCATGAGTTGAGTTGCGTATTGGATTGCAACTTTAAAATGTACGTAACCTTATCATGGAAGAATTTACAGAAAATCAATCCAAAACAGCAATTAAATTTCCTAAAAAGTTTCTTAAAATCGCTTTGTTTCCTTTGTCATTGGCATTTACATTCTTTTTTACTCAACTTTATTTTAATCAAAAAATAGACGAATTAAACACTGCCGAGAGGGAGTTGAAAAATCAACTTTCTATGCAATTGATTGCGGCACAAAAACTTGAAATTGATATAAGCAAAGTGGAAAAAGTGGTAGAGGCTTTTGATAAAACCCATTCTTCTTTATTTAATGCAATTGTGGACATAGAAGATTTGCCTCAAGGAGAAGCATTTAAACCAGATTTTGTAGCGAAACCAAAATTGCAAGGCGCTTCCGTTTTTGGTGAAATTGAATTGCGTACAACTTATTTGGCAAAGAAGTTATCCAAGCAGCAACAATTTCTTCAAACATTTTTGGCTGTGGCAAGAGACAAAGAAAATATGATGGAAAGTATTCCGGCAGTTTGTCCCATTTACGTTTCAGATATGGAGCGCGTAAGTTCTGGATTTGGAATGCGTAAAGATCCGATTGATTCCACCATGAAAATGCATAAAGGCATCGATATTTCTGCGGAAATTGGAACAAAAGTATATGCCGCTGGTTCAGGTAAAATTATTCGTATTGCGAGTTCCGAGGATGGATACGGCAATTGCATTGTCATTGATCATGGCTTTGGCTTTGTTTCGCGTTACGCGCATCTCAGTGGATTCAAAGTAAAAGAAGGAGATGAGGTGAAAAAAGGAGATTTAATTGGGTTGGTTGGTAGTTCCGGACGATCCACCGGCCCACATTTACACTATGAAATTGAAAAAGAAGGTGAGAAAATCGACCCTAAAAAGTTCATTAAGATAGATTTAAAAGGAGTGGATACTTATTGATTTTTTCGGTAGTTTTCCACCGCATTTCTCACTGATCCAAATTCTTTCAATAGTTGAGCTGCTTCAGGTTCTTCTATTTTTAATTCATTCATTATCATTCGAGTACCTCTGCCAATGAGTTTCACGTTACTCAATTGCATGTCCACCATCTTATTTCCTTTTACCCTTCCTAATTTGATCATTAGGCTGGTAGAAATCATATTTAGGATTAGCTTTTGGGCCGTGCCTGATTTCATGCGTGTGCTACCGGTCACAAACTCGGGTCCAACTTCGGCGACTAAACCATGAGTGGGGTGTGTGGCTAAAGGACTTCCTGGGTTGCACGTGATGCCAGCAGTTAAAATTCCTCGGGTATTTGCTTCGTTGATTGCTCCTAGCACATACGGTGTAGTTCCGGATGCCGCTATTCCCACCACAATATCGTTTTCATTAATTGAATGAGTTTCCAAATCCTTCCATCCTTGTTGGGTGTCATCTTCAGCAAATTCTACCGCTTTTCGAATGGCCTGATCTCCCCCTGCAATAATGCCAACAACCAATCCATGTTCAACACCAAATGTTGGAGGACATTCGCTAGCATCAACTATTCCAAGTCTACCGCTTGTGCCGGCTCCAAGATAAAACAATCTGCCTCCTTTTTGCATGTTACCAATGGCTTCATCAATAAAGAAAGCGATTTCAGGAAGGATTTTTTCGATAGCCAATGCTACTTTTTGGTCTTCTTGATTAATTCCGTTAAGAAGATCTTGTGTGGACATATTTTCAAGTCCATCATAAAGTGAATCCGTTTCAGTGATGCGATTCATGTTGATTAGATTAAAACAGCTTTGGATGATTGATCTTCAAAAAACACTTCAACGCGTTCTTTTAATGTGGTTGATAGGCTTAGTCCAACGAAATCTGCCTTTATGGGAAATCGACGATGCATGCGATCTACCAACGCAACTGTCTTGATTGCTTTCGCTGAATTTTCAAGTATTTTGGTTAGTGCATATTGCATCGTTTTACCAGAATTTATAACATCATCCACTAAAACTACATAGGCGTGAGCGAGCATTTCTTCTGGTATGGAAAGTTGAATGGGATGTGTCAATGGATTTTCTTTGTCTATAATAATTTCAAACAAAATAATTTCTGTTCTTCCCTCTGCTTCAATGATGGTTTTTAATTTTTCAGCTAATACAAGACCATTTCCGCAAATCCCACCCAAAAAAATGCTTGACTCACCAAAACTATTTTCAATGATTTGATGCGCTAAACGCATGATTTTTTGCTCAATTTGTTGATGATTTAAAATACTTTGCATCGTTCAATTTTGGTTAAAATTACGAATAGTCTTTGAAGTAAAGGACAAAAGAAGGAGCGGTTTTTTACCATAGTATCAAAATTGGTTTAGTGAAAATCTAATTTTAAAGAAAGTATTGAATGACAAATTGAAGTCATTCGGTTTTCTAAGAGTTCACTGTTAATACTTATTTTTTCTTGTAAAGTGTAGTCTTGATTATAGGTGTACATTTGAATTATTAAACTATTCATGTGGCAATTTTAAAGATTGAAAATATTTCCAAGCGATTTTTCGAGAAACAAGCGTTGAATGACGTTTCGTTAGCGGTTAATTCAGGAGAGATTTATGGCTTATTAGGTCCAAATGGTGCGGGTAAAACAACGTTGATTCGCATAATAAATCAAATTTTAACGCCAGATAGTGGCACCATTTTTTTTGACAATGAACCCCTCAAACAACGTCATTTGGCTCAAATTGGGTATTTGCCAGAAGAAAGAGGCCTATATCGATCTATGCGGGTTTTTGAGCAGTTGCTTTTTTTAGCGCAATTACGTGGATTATCAAAATCCGAAGCAACGGTCCAAATTGAATACTGGTTAGCCAAATTTGATATAGTGGATTGGAAAAGGAAAAGGATTGAGGAACTGTCCAAAGGAATGGCTCAGAAAGTTCAGTTTATTGGTTCGGTGCTTCACAATCCAAAATTGCTCATTCTGGATGAACCCTTGAGTGGTTTTGATCCCTTGAATGTTGAATTAATTTTAAGTACGCTAAAGGAACTGAAAGAGCAAGGAAAAACAATTATACTTTCTACCCATAACATGAAAAGTGTGGAGGAAATTTGTGATCGTGCTGCGTTGATTTACAATGCTAAAAAAGTATGTGAGGGCAGTGTCCTAGAGTTGCGTGAAGCAATTAAAAAAGGACATTATGGATTACGTTTTAAAGGAAACATGATCGCATTTGTCAATGCACTTTGGACTGATTTTGAACTCATAGATAAACGAGAATTAAGTGACAATCGTTTTGAAGCTGTCGTGGCGATGCGATCTGCTGCAGATTTCGAAGATTTATTAAAATCGATGCTTGGACAAGTAAAATTGGAAGCTGCGTGGGAAATTATGCCAAGCATGCAAGATGTGTTTTTACAACAAGTGCAAGAAGAGGATACCAATCAAAAACTAGAAGCATGAAGAATAGTTGGATAATTGCGAAACGCGAAATAGCTGAAAGACTGAATTCTAAGTCGTTTTTGATGTTTTTATTTATTGGTCCCGTTCTCGTATTACTCGCCTTGTTTTTATTGTTTCAGGCAGGAGATGAGGGAAAAAGTCAATTGAAAATTTTGGTTTCCGATGAAGGGAATTTGTTAGAAGGGATTTTACACACGCAAAAAAACAGTCCCATTCAATATCAAATCTCACGTGATTATGTTTCTTTTGAAACGTTTCGAAGCAAGCCAGAATACCAACAATATGATGCGCTGTTGGATGTAAATCACAAAGTGTTGGAAAATAAAATGTGTATGGTTTTTTACCGCGATAAACCAGCGGTGGAAAGGCAAATTGGCATCCGTTTTCAATTGGAAAAACGCATTGAAGAAATTTTAGTCAATGAAACTTCAAAAATGAGTATCAGTGACTACAGGAAAATAAAGCAACCGCTCAATGTCGTTTATCGCAATGTATATGATCCGAAACAAGAAATTGATCACCTCGCCGGATGGTCTGGGTTTGCGTTTGGTTTGTTGACAATGATTTTTATCTTTCTGTTTGGTATGACAATCTTGAGAAGTACATCACGCGACAAAAGTAATCGAATTGTTGAGGTGATTTTGGCTTCCGTAAAGTCGTTTCATTTTATGGTCGGAAAGATTGTGGGTATTGGAGTTGTTGCCTTTTTACAATTTTTAGTTTGGACAATATTTGTAGTGATTGGACTGTATTTTTTCAGGGAAAACTTGTTCCCGGACATCTATGATCCCGCAAATTTAGGATTGAACGGTATGGGCTCACAAGACACATTCGTTGCGGAAGGAATGCACTTAAATAAAATTGTAGAATTGGTGTATGATCGCATCAATTATTCGGTAATGATTCCCATATTTTTGGTGTTTTTCACGGTTGGATACTTTTTTTACGCTGCTTTTTTTGCGTCTATTGGTGCGAGTTCAGGATCGGAAAGTGATGGCCAACAGTTTATTTTGCCTTTAATAGGATTATTTGGGCTATCCATATACGCGGGATACTTGGCTGTTCAATTTCCAGAAAGCGACTTGGTAACGTATTTGTTTTATTTGCCTTTTACCTCTCCAATGGTCGCTTTGGTCAAAGTGTCACAAGGATTTGCTGCCGGTCAATCCTACACCCTGTTCATGTCTTTATTGGTTTTACTTATTTCAACGATAATTGCAGTGCAACTAGCATCTCGAATTTACAAAAACGGTATTTTACAATTTGGTCATCGGTTATCGTTTAAACATTTTTGGAAATGGATGAAAAAAATATAGTGCGGAAAGCGGTTATTGATCTTGGTACTAATACATTTAATTTATTGGTTGCCGAATTGATTGAAGGAAAGTGGAGACGCATTCATGCTGAAAAAGACGGAGTGGCTCTGGGTATGGGAGGAATCAATCAAAAAATGATTGCAGAAGATGCGATTTTACGAGCAGAAAAAGCATTGACACATTTCAAAAAAGTTTCAGAATCCTTGGGCGCTTTTGAAATTACGGCCATCGGTACGAGTGCCATTCGAGATGCTAAGAACCAACAAGCATTTGTGGAACGTATTCGAAAAGATGTAGGCATTTCGATTACCGTTATAACTGGCGATGAGGAAGCGGACTATATTTATCAGGGAGTGCGTAAAACGATAGACTTTGATATTCCATCCTTAATCATGGATATTGGCGGCGGCAGCACGGAGTTCATTTTGGCTGATCGGTCGGGTATTGTAGAAAAGATAAGTTTGAATATTGGTGTTTCGCGTATTTTTCAATTATTTCAATTTGATGATCCCATTCGGCCGGAGCAAGTGGTTGAGCTTGAAAATTGGTTAGAAGAACAATCAAAGGGTTTCTTTGATCAATTAACGGTTACGCGATTAATAGGTGCTTCCGGTAGTTTTGAAACGTTTTATGAGTTGATACACAACGAAACTATACCGTCGATGGATGCATCTATTGAATTGCCGTTTGATAATTTTTATGCCGAATTGGATACCTTAATTTTCTCTACCCAAGCACAACGCGATGTGAATCCTTGGATTGTTCCTATTCGAAAGAAAATGGCACCTTATGCAGCAATCAAAACCAAATGGGTAATCAATAAATTAGGAATTACACAAACGTATTTATCTCCGTATGCCTTGAAAGAGGGTGCGTTGTAGTTTACCTAAAAATCAATTCATCCAAAAACACCCACGTTTTATTTCCTTTTCCTAAATGCCAATCAGGACAAACACCTGGGTTTTTAATCGTGTAGCGAATAGCTTTTACTGTTGTTGATTTATTGCTTTCTAGGATAAACTGCATGTTGTCTGGATTTTTATCTGTCGGATCGGCTGATTTGATGGATATAGGTGATAATTTCTCAAATGAACTGCCATCGGTAGAAATCTCAATGTCAACTTGAGCAGGGTAAAATATCCATGATTTTTGATCCCGAATGGCTGATACTCCAAATGAACTCAAATTTCTAGGTTCATCAAAACGCACCTCGGCTTGGATATCTGTTCCGTAAAAGCCTTGCCAATTGCCTGTTCTGAATTCATTTCCACCTTTGATTCCGTCAATTAATGAATTTGGACCTGATGCGGCGTATTGGTTCGCATAAGGTGTTTTGAGTGTCAAATGAACCGTTGGGTCTTTTTTGATTAATGTGCTGCGAACGATGGCGCTATGAAAGATTTTTCTTGGGTTAATTCTGCGTTGTAGCTTCAGTTCAATCGTTGCTGTTTTATCGATAAAAAAGGGTTTTTCAAATACCACCCATTCTCCTTCATTCAGGCTATAAAAAGGAATGAAATCGTCTCGGTCATTAAGCGGAACAAAACCGATACCCACTTTTATTTTATCTTCAAAAATGCGTTCTTCGTTTACTAAAAAAGGAGTAGGCACAAAATTTTCAGGCACTTCATCCTCCGGAGATCCCGAAATCCATTTATCATATTCTAATCTGGGTTGGCTTCCCATTTCAAATTCCAATAATCCACCATAGGTTAACTCTTCGTGCGAAATATAACTACGATAAAGTGGTTGACCATTTAATTTAACCGACTGAACGTATTTGTTTTCATTCGAAATATTGGGCGCAGAAATGAATAAAATGGCACCATTTTCAAATTTTAATTCGGTTTGTTTGAAAGAAGGTTTTCCTAATTCATAATACGGTTTTCCGGGCGCAACTTGATAAAAGCCAAGACTTGACAATACATACCACGCCGACATTTGACCACAATCTTCATTACCAGATAGTCCGTCAGGTTTGGTGGAGTACATTTCGTTTAGAATACGATCCACATAAACTTGCGTTTTGTAGGGAGAATTGGTGTAGTTGTATAGATAAGCCATGTGATGCGATGGCTCGTTTCCGTGGGCATATTGACCCATTAAACCGGTAATATCCGCTTGTTCTCTTCCGGACAGCGAACTGGAAGTAGTAAATAAGCGATCAAGCCATGATTCCAAAGAATCTTTGCCGCCAAGTTGATGGATAATTTCTTGAATGGCATGAGGAGCAGCCATCGAATATTGCCAACTATTTGCCTCCGTATAATTAAAATTCACTTCGCTAGGGTCGAAAGGGGAGTACCATTGTGCTCCGCGTTTTGCCCGCATGAATTTTGTTTTTGGATCATACATATTTAGGAAATTGAAAGACCGTTTCCGAAATTCATCTTCAATAGGGGAGTTTCCCATTTTTTTGGCCATTTCAGCGATACAAAAATCATCATAGGCATATTCTAAGGTTCGTGAAACTGATTCCGGTTCTTGGTCCGCGGCAATAAATCCTTGTTCGCCAAAGTGCTTTTTGCCGTATTCATCCAATTTTGCAGTAGCTACCATGGCTTCTAAAGCAAGCGTGGTATCAAAATCTCGAATTCCTTTTACATAAGCATCTGCCATGACCGAAACACTGTGATAACCTATCATACATTCCGTTTCATTTGCAGCCAATTCCCAAACTGGCAGGTCTTTTCCTTCTTTGTATTGGCGTAAAAAAGTTTGAATAAAATCAACCGTTCTTTTTTGTTGTGTCAATGTAAACAAAGGATGGGCCGCGCGATAGGTGTCCCACAAGGAAAAAACGGTAAATTGCTGTTGACCTTTTGATAGATCATGCAAATAATTATCCCTGCCGCGGTATTTGTTTCCGTATACGTCTGTGAAAAGATTGGGTGCCAGAAAACTGTGGTAAAGTGCTGTGTAAAAAATAGTTGCTTTTTCTTTGTCTTCTAATGAGATTTTTATTTTACCCAATTCATTGTTCCATTTTTTTGTTGTGCTTGCTCGGGTTTCATCTAAATTCCATGAAGTAATTTCTGATGTTAAATTGGTTTTGGCTCCTTCGCAACTTGTGGCTGAAATTCCAACGCGTATTTTGATGAGGTCTGCGTTTTTTGCAAATTCCAACAACAATTTATGCTGACCGTTTTTGGTAATTAATTTTGCTTTTTTGTAGGGTATTGAGGTTTCTAAATGAAAGTAAAAATGTTGGTTGCTTGCCCAGCTTTCAGAAATGCGTGATCCTTGAATGGTGGTTTTATTGAGCTGATTAATGGAATAGTTCAATAATTTGTCCCGATGGTCTAAGTCAATTAAAACAAAGCGTTTTTCATTTTTGGTTAAAAAGGAATATTCGTGCATGCCTGCTCGCTCAGTTGTCGCAAGCCTCACCTTGATATTGGGATCTTTCAATACTACTTCATAATACCCAGGACTTGCTTTTTCGGTTGAATGCGAGAAAACAGATCCGTAACCGCTTTTGGATACATACCCTGGGATTGTTTTTGCTTTTTTAGATTGGGGAACTAGCAGCAAATCACAGTAATCTGGAACGCCTGTACCGCTCAAATGCGTATGAGAAAAACCATAAATAATGGAATCGCTGTAATGATACCCTGAACAACCATCCCACCCATCGTAGCGCGTGTCCGGACTTAATTGAATCATGCCAAATGGGGCAGAGGCTCCCGGAAAAGTATGCCCGTGTCCACCGGTACCGATGAATGGATCCACAAAAATAGAAGGTGAATAATTGGAAGATGAATTTCCAAAAAATATGGCTTGTGCGCTATCCGCGTTTGATTTGAGTTTGTTGATAACCGGATCTTGAGCAAGAATAGTTTCCTGCAAACTGAGCAGTAGTACAAGCGCAACGTATGGGTAAAATTTCATTCGGTATTATTTGATTTCCAAAAATACAATAATCGAACGATTTTACCATTCGTTCATTCGATGAGCTTAAACCGCTACGTCAAATTCGCGCAAGGCATCATTCAAAGATGTTTTGATATCGGTAGATTCTTTTCGTTTACCAATAATCAAAGCACAAGGCACTTGGTATTCGCCAGCAGGGAACGATTTTGGTATAGAGCCAGGAATTACCACACTTCTTTCAGGAACATACCCTCGGTATTCAACCGGTTCAGGACCCGAAACATCAATAATTTTAGTAGACTTGGTTAATACTACATTGGCCCCTAGAACAGCTTGTTTTCCGACACGCACACCTTCAACTACGATAGCACGCGAACCAATGAATGCATCATCTTCAATGACAACGGGTGCTGCTTGAAGCGGTTCCAACACACCACCAATACCAACTCCACCACTCAAATGGACATTTTTACCAATTTGCGCACACGATCCAACGGTTGCCCAAGTATCCACCATCGTTCCCGAATCAACATACGCCCCAATATTCACATACGAAGGCATCATGATTACCCCAGGCGCAATGAACGAACCGTAGCGCGCAATTCCATGAGGAACAACACGAACACCTAGAGCAGCAAACCCTTTTTTGAGGGCCATTTTATCGTGGAATTCGAAAGGGCCAACTTCAATGGTTTCCATTTTTCGAATTGGAAAATACATCACAACCGCTTTTTTCACCCATTCATTTACGATCCAATCGCCAGAATCAGTTGGTTCCGCCACACGAATAATTCCTTTATCTAGCTCTTCAATGACGTGATTGATTGCCTCAACTGTCTGATTTTCTTTTAGTAACTCACGGTTTTCCCAGGCTGCCTCAATAATTGATCTCATGCAAATTCTTTTTACAAATATAGTCACTAAAAAAAAGCAACAATTTTTTTTTGATTGCTTTTGGAAATAAAAAGTTTTATTATATTTGCACTCTCAATTTTTGAGAAACATATTCCTCCTTAGCTCAGCTGGTTAGAGCATCTGACTGTTAATCAGAGGGTCTCAGGTTCAAGTCCTGAAGGGGGAGCAGGGTGAAACCCAGTATAGTTAACGCTTTACTGGGTTTTTTGTTGGATTTTAGTTAGGTTAGGAATAGCTGAATTTTGGGCTAAGAACCACTAAAGTTGACCTAAAAAAGCTGTTTACTTGCAAATTTACTTGCAAATTTTGGATGCCATAAAATGTAATCTATGGCAACATTAAGCTTAGTTTTAGACAAGCGCAGACAGAAAAAAGATGGTACTTATCCATCAATTAATTGCCTTCTGTATTTGCTATGTTTTCCATAAAAAGGGGTTGTGTATTTTATTCTTGAAATTCAAATGATCCAACTAAATAAAGAGTAAGCAATCAAATGAATTCAATATTATATGCTTTAGCATGTATTTCAGTGTGTTCTGTTGGTTTTATATGCTTTTATATATAATAAAACTTGTGATTGGATTAGAATTAAGGTTTTTGATCTCTAAACTTGACATTTAAATCTTCAAAAAAAACCGAAACCAGATTTCTCCAGTTTCGGTTTTAATTCAACTAACTTTGTTTTTATTGCAAGACAATCTTTCTAATTGTTATCGTATAGTTTTGCCTCATCCTTGCCACTAAATATTTGTTAAGAACCTTACCAAGACGTTACATTGGTTATACAATAATCTTCTCCAACATAAGCATTCATCCAATCACCTGGTTGTAAAATAAATGTTTGAACATTATTACTACAATTGTTTCTAATGCTTACCGAGTAATCCTGAACATTGTCTGATAATACTAAACCACAATTACATGGTCCATTTTCATTTGCATCCACTTCCTTTTTACAACTAATTAACCCCAAACTTGCAATTAATCCAATAACTAAGAATAATTTTTTCATATCGTTTATTTTAAATTTTAGCAAATCAACAAAAGACTTCAGACAACAGAGGTCAATCGTTTATTTTTATGTGAATTGATTATTTTTCTATTGTAACAAAATCAAGGCATTGAATTGTATCTTTTTTAACTAAGAATGTACCTAAACCAGTAATTTCTCCTGGCGTACCATATGTGTTTGATGCCATAAAGTCTAAAGAACAAAAAATTGTATCTTGGCCGTATATACTTAACTTAACGGGCTTAAATGTAGCGATATTACTGCATGAAAATTTAGCTCTTGAACAAGACAGATCCATTATTCTTTTAATAGATTTTTCTGTTTTAACATTTGCAGCTGTGTTTATAAAATCAACACTGTCCTTAAAACTTGTTAAATCAACATAAATCTTTCCTCTGGCTGTATCATATTTTTTTTCTTTTGAATTACTTCCACATGATGTCACTAAAACACCCGAAATTAATACACTAATCATCTTTTTCATATCGTTTATTTTATATTTCAGCAAACCAACGAAAGTTTTCAGACAACTGAGGTCAATTTGTTGCACACTTGTATTTTTTATTCTACTTTGTGCCACAAAATTGATTAAATGCTAAATCAACATAAGATTTTACGGGTGTTGCAACTCATTTCTTACCTTGAACAAAGTCCGTCAAAAACCATTTTACACCTGGCTGAATTACTGGATTCTACCGAAAGAACGGTGTATCGCTATTTTGATTTGATAAGAGAATGTGGGTTTGATCTCAAACGAGATGGACATAACCGCTATTTCATTGTGGATGAACGATCCAATGGTATTCGGTTCACGGATGAAGAAGCTACCTTTTTGAAGGAACTTGTTTTAACCAATGGAAAGAATAATAAACTCAAAGATTCCATCTTGACCAAAATCTATTTGGGTTCTGAACTAACAATGGTTGCCAGTCATTTGGTGAATGCCAAAAACAGTAAGGTGATTGAACGACTGGCTTTATCCATTGGAAATCAAGAACAGGTGTATTTGAAGAAATACCAATCTATAAATTCTGGAACCATCTCTGATAGGCTCGTTGAACCATTTGGATTTACGGACGACTATACCACTGTGATGGCGTATGAGATTTCATCCAAAAAGAACAAGACTTTTCACATTGATAGAATTGCTTATGTGGACTTCGCTGGAAAACCATTTAAGAATAGTAAGAAGTTCGTAAAACAAATACCAGATGTCTTTGGATTTAGTTATTCAGGTGAAATCTATCCTGTTCAGTTGGAACTGGATCTAAAACAAGTTTTACTTCTAAAAGAACAATACCCTTCAACCGCTCCATTTATCCATTACAACCAACGAAAGAACTCCTATGAACTCAAGGTTCAGGTGAATGATTTAAAACCCATCGAACGGTTTATGAGGGGGATGGAAGAAAATTGATATAATAAAAAATAAATTTTAAATATATGAATCATAACAATTTGGCAAATCTAATCCTTAGAAAAATTTTAGTTAACGGTTTATCTTTTGTGACAGCGATCTTACTTTTTTCTTCCACCAATCAAATTTTTAGTCAATTGCTTACCGAAAAAACGGAATTAAAAAAACAATTAAGCCTATTAAGCCATTTCCCCAATAATCCTTGTGAAATTCAGAATGAAGTTATGCTTAATTGCACGAACAAAATCGCTCATTTTATTCGTTTTGAATCATGCCTTGAGGATAAATCTAAATTAAAAGGAATAATTTACGGGGTTATAGTAATTGATGACACGCTCTACAATATATCTTTAGAGGCAGCAAATACTTTTTTCTTTTACAAAGAAACTTTCCTTAAAGATTACAAAAAGCTAGATAAAACAGCCAAGACAATTTTGGAAAACACAAATCTTCAACTTAACCTAGATTATTATGATAACATAAGAGAGGAAACTAGAAAGATGGAGGAAAAGAAAAGATTGGAACAGGAAGAAAAAAAACGAAAGGAAGAAGAAAAAAAACGATTGGAAGAGGAAAGATTAGCAAAAATTAAAGCAGATGAAATAGCCAACTCAATTCGTAAAGCAGAACAAGACAGCATTACGACTGAAGAATTAAAATTAAAAACCATCAAACTAGTTGAGCAAATTACAAAACAAGACTTAAGCATTGATGCTAAAATAAAAACAGGGAAAGAAAATGGTGGCATTTTAATTTCTCAATTTAGTTTTTCAACAAGTGAATACGGTGTGGTTGATCTCACGTTGGGAATTCAGAATATTGGAAAAAAACGCATTAAATATGCAACATTTAAACTCCAGCCAAAAAATTCAGTGGATGATCCGGTAGAATATGAAAAATCCTTTAAAGGAATTGGATTTATTGAACCTGGAAGTGAGGGGGTTTGGAATTTTGAAAGTGCCTGGTTTTCTGATGTGATCGAAACCCTAATATTAAAAAATATTACATTGGTTTATGAAGATGGCTCTTCCAAACTAATCACTAAAATTGGTGAGATTAGGATTGATACGGATGAAAGCTTGTCTGAAACAATTGCGGATAGACAAAAAAAGATACAACATCAATTTGGCTCAGTTGTATTGGTGGAATATCCGGAAGCTACAGAACCGATGGTAGGTTTTTGTTTCTATTCGGTCGATGATAAAGAATTGAAAGTAAATGTGTCCTCTAAAGAAGACACAAAGATTCTAGTGAATGATTTAAAAGAAATCATTAGAAATCGGCAAACTAATTTGGCGGGAATAGTGGGTGATTTTGAAGTGACAAAATTTTCAACCTTGATTTACTTTAATTTATTGGATGGATATACCTTGATGAGCCAGAATGATGCTGAGCTCATTCTAAAAAAACTTGAAACCATTTTTATTGAGTAGTAATAAAATCTTTTGAAAAAAGAGAGATTACGCTTTATGCCGAGAATGAATCTTACTTTAGCATGAAAGAAATAAAAAGACAATTTTAAATTTTGAGTTCAATAATACATGGTGTGAATAACAAGCCTATGCTATTGGAGAAAATCTTTCAATTTAGACTTAACTTTACATGATTATTTCATTTGTTTACAAAAACTTAATTAAAAACGATCACTTCACATGGTAAAACAAACTACAAAACCAAAAAAAGAAAAAACCATCGAAGAAACACTTTGGGATTCCGCTAATAAGTTGCGTGGAACCGTGGAATCATCGGAGTATAAGCACGTAGTATTAGGGTTGATTTTCTTAAAATTTGCGAGTGATAAGTTTGAAGAACGCAGAAAAGAACTCATTGCCGACAACAAAGAGAAATTCCTAGAGATGAAGGAATTTTATAACATGTCCAATATCTTTTATTTACCTGAGGAATCACGTTGGTCGTTTATTATTGAAAATTCCAAACAAGCGGATATTGCGTTGAAAATTGATACCGCTTTACACACCATAGAAAAAAACAATCCTGCATTGAAAGGCGCTTTGCCTGATAATTACTTCTCTCGTTTGAATATGGACGTGAGCAAGCTAGCGGCTTTGTTAGATACCATCAACAACATTGACACCCTAAAAGACAAACAAACCGACATTGTGGGGCGTGTGTACGAATATTTTTTAAGCAAGTTTGCTTTAGCAGAAGGAAAAGGAAAAGGCGAATTCTACACCCCAAAAAGCATTGTTAACTTAATTGCCGAAATGATTGAACCCTACAAAGGTGTTATTTATGACCCTGCTTGTGGATCGGGTGGGATGTTTGTGCAAAGTATTAAGTTTATTGAAAACCACCACGGGAACAAAAAGGAGATTTCTATTTACGGACAGGAATATACGGCTACGACTTATAAACTAGCAAAAATGAACTTGGCTATTCGCGGTATTGCTGCCAACTTAGGCGATGTAGCTGCGGATACTTTTGGTAAAGACCAGCATCCTGATTTGAAAGCCGATTATATCATGGCAAATCCTCCGTTTAACCAAAAAGATTGGAGAGCAACTGATGAATTGAAAGACGACCCACGCTGGAGAGGTTATGATGTGCCACCCACGAGTAATGCCAACTATGCTTGGATTTTAAATATGGTGAGTAAACTCTCGGACAATGGTGTAGCTGGTTTCATCTTGGCCAATGGCGCCCTTTCTGGCGGTGGTGAAGAATATAAAATTAGAAGAAAGCTTATTGAAAATGACATAGTAGAAGCGATAGTGATTTTGCCGCAAAATATGTTTTATACCACTAACATTAGTGTTACTCTTTGGATTTTAAACAAAAACAAAAAAGCTAGAACAGTACAATTACCTGATATGGTAAGAAGCTATCGTGACAGACAGCACGAAATATTGTTTATGGATTTAAGAGAAGTTGGAATTCCTTTTGAAAAAAAGTTTATCCAATTTTCGCCTGAAAATATTATTGATATTACAGAAGCTTACCACAATTGGCAAACTGATTTGACAAAATATCAAGATGTTCCAGAGTTTTGTTATGCAGCTTCTATTGATGAACTTGTAGCGAAAGATTTTTCATTAGTACCGAGCAAATACATAGCGTTTGTAAACCGTGATGAAAATATTGATTTTGATGACAAAATGCAAAATCTCAAATCTGAATTTTCTGAGTTATTGAAATCAGAGCAGCAATCAAAAACTGAATTATTGAACGTTTTCAAAGAATTGGGATATGAAATCGAATTATAGAAACATAGGAGATTTCATTAAATTAGTTGATGAACGGAACAAGGGATTAAAAGTTACCAATCTTGTTGGACTTAGTATTTCTAAACAATTTATTAAATCCGTTGCTAATACAATTGGAACGGATATGGAGAATTATAAGATTATTCGAAAAAATCAATTTGCGTGTAGCACCATGCAAGTGCGAAGAGATAAAAAAATGCCACTTGCGCTTTATACGGATAACGAACCAGCTATTATTTCTCAGGCATACCCTGTTTTTGAAATAAATGACACCTCGCAATTATTGCCTGAATATTTAATGATGTGGTTTACTCGTTCAGAATTTGATAGGGAAGCTTGTTTTCATGCCGTTGGTGGTGTTAGAGGAAGTTTAGAATGGGAAGATTTTTGCGGTATGCAATTACCAATTCCATCAATAGAAAAGCAACAAGAAATAGTAAAAGAATACCATATTATTCAAAATCGAATTGCATTAAATAACCAGCTTATTTCTAAACTTGAAGAAACCGCTCAAGCAATTTATAAACAATGGTTTGTTGATTTTGAGTTTCCTAATGAAAATGGCTTGCCTTATAAAAGTAATGGTGGGGAAATGGAGTTTTGTGAAGAATTAGATAAGGAGATTCCTGTTGGTTGGCGAAACGGAAAATTAGGAGATTTAGCAATTATAATTATGGGGCAATCTCCAACAACTGAAAGTTATAATACTGATGGAAATGGTATGGTATTTTATCAAGGAAGAACTGAATTTGGTTATAGATTTCCTGCGATAAAAAATTTCACGTCAGAGCCAAAAAGAAAAGCAAAATCTGGAGATATTCTTATGAGTGTTAGAGCACCAGTTGGAGATTTGAATATTGCAAATCAAGATTGTTCAATTGGTCGAGGTGTAGCATCACTAAAAAGTAAGATAAAATGCAATTCTTTCCTTTTTTATTCTATTCAAAGTATCAAACAACAATTTGATGTTTCAAATGGAGAAGGAACTATTTATGGCTCAATTACAAAAGATGGTCTGAATGATATTCAAGTAATAAAGCCAAATGACAATATCGTTTTAGAGTACGAAAAAATTACTAGAGAATTAGATAAAAACATTGAAAATTATAGCAAACAAAACAATATACTTTTTCAAACAAAAGATTTGATTCTCTCAAAAATGACAACAGATGAAAATTAATAAATATGGAGTACGATAATATTAAGAAAATAATCGAAAGTTGTCATTTAAACTTTTTAATTGGCTCAGGAGCATCAAGACCTTTTTTAGGTACTTTAGGTAGTATCGAAAATTTATTAACTGAATTAGCTAGAAGCAACATATCAGATGAAAATAAAACTATTATCGATGCTTCCATAAAAAAACATTATTGGGATGTTGCTATTAAAGGAAATTTAGAAATTAATAATACAGGCATTGCCATTCTTGATAAAACAAAAAAAGCATATTCTGAGTTCTATTTATCACTTAATTCCATTTTAAATAAAAGAAAGACCAATCTAATTAGCAAGCAAGTTAACATTTTCACTACCAACATGGATTTGTTTAATGAAGACGCCCTTGAAAATGGTGGTTTAACTTATAATGATGGTTTCACTGGAAGATTGAATACCATTTTTGGCACAGAAAACTTTAATAATTCTATTAGAAAAACTAGTAGTCATTTTGAATATCAATCAGAACTACCATTGTTTAATTTATTTAAACTTCATGGAAGTGTCAATTGGTTATTAAATAGTGATGGTAAAATTAAATATGATAATAATCTTGACATATTAAGAACGATTGAATCTATTAAAATTGATAAAGCAAATTTATTAGATATTGAATATAAGAAATCAACAAAGGGAGTCGATATATGGGAATCGTACACAATTGATGAGTTAGAAGCTCAAATAGCAACAAAAAAAATTAAAAAAGAGAAAGATCATGAAGATTTTTTAGAAGTATATGATAAACTAATCATGATTAATCCTACTAAAGAAAAGTTTGAAACAACTACTAGAAAGTTAACTTTTTATGAATTATTAAGAATGTATTCCAATAATCTTGAAAAAGAAAATTCAGTACTTTTTGTTTTTGGTTTTTCATTTGCAGATGAACATATAAGAGAAATAACATTAAGAGTTGCTAAAGCTAATCCAACTTTATTAATTGTGATTTTTGCTTTTGACAAAACTTCTCAAGAATCAATTTTAAAAGAATTATCAGTGCGGGATAATATAATTTATGTTTTTGACAAAGATGATAAAATCAAATATTCACTTGATAGGATAAACGAAAAGTACTTTAGAAAATTATCTGATGAATTAATTAATCCGAAACCTTAATTTCACTAATATGACTCCTGATAGCATTTTAAGAATTGGAAAAGTTTTATCGGTTAAAGGACGGCTGATTGAGGTTCTAGTTGACAAAGCCAAGAATGCTTCACATCTACTTTATAATGGGCAAATTATTAGAAATGTTTCTGTTGGTAGCTTTGTGAAAATAGGTAAAGGATTTGAGGAGTTAGTTGGTAAAATTGAAGAAGAATTTATAACCGAGGATAAAGAATTTTTGGGGAAAAACTATAGAAGAGAAAAAGAGAGAATTAATAGAATTCTTAAAGTTAGTTTGTTTGGTTATATTGATAAATTTGAATTTAAGCAAGGTATAAAGGAACTACCACTAATTGAAAATGAATGTTATTTATTAAGCCAGGACGAATTTG
>CALQIX020000033.1 GCA_943330745.2 Lishizhenia tianjinensis | reverse complement strand
TTTGATCATCCACATAGTGATGCTCCATTTCATATTCTCCTTTTTTATCAAATTTCATGGGTGCATTATACAAAGCAAAAGCTTCGTCATATCCATCTTTTTCATCACCTCCTACTATACCTTTTCGCTTTTTAGGTTTAATATCCGCTACTTGTTGTCCATGACCTGAATAATGAAAATAAAAGACATCACCTTCTTTCAACTTCCCAATTAGACTTTCAAATGCCTTGTCTAAATTTTCAGGAGTTGCATCTTTATCCACTAAATACGTGCAATTACTTTCTGAAAACTGCTGCTCAGTTAGCATGGACTTAACCAAGTCAATGTCGTTATTCGAACTTAAATCTTTCCAAACCGTTTCCCCTTTTTCATTGGTTGGATAATCGGCGATTGCAACTATGATTGCGTGCTTGGTTTGGGAGAAAATTATTGTGTTAAAAACAAAGACGTTTAAAAATAAAAGCAAAAAGTATTTTTTTTTCATGAGCATAAGTAAATTAAAATAAATAGAAATTTATGTAGTTGAAATTGATATGTAAATTAAAAAACGCAACATTTTACAACAAATATACCACAATATATAATAAAAAAAATGAATGCTAATTAAATCATACTCACTCCACCTCCTTCTCAATCAAAACCATCAACTCATTTAACAGCGAAGATTGAGTAGTTATATTTCCCGACTTTTCGATGCGCTTAACGACCTCATTGTTTTTGAGCAAGGTTGCTTTGAAAATAATTTGATTGGTTGAAATGGTGTAAACAACATTCACCTGAACTGAATTGGGTTGTTCTATTTCTGAAACAAAAAGTGTTTTTTCAGCACCGCGGCTTTTCTCCGAGAAATAGTTAAGCAGTTGACCTTTGATTTTTTTATCATCATAACCGAGATCAATATTAAGAACATTACTCACATAAACCGTCGGAATCTCTTTCAATACAATACTTGAGCGCACCTCATCGTCGATTTTGCCCAGAGTGAACGTTACAGGTACCATGCGTTCGGCACTTTGGTTTTGGTTGAGTTTCTTTACTTCTTCTTCCGTTGCCATCAACCATTTATCCAATTGGAGTTGGTTGTTTTCATCGAGGGAACTTTTATTGTTCAGCATCGCATTGAGTAAGGCGTAAGTCATCAATCCGTGCTCGTACTGTGGTAATTCCAATGCTTTTTGATCGGAACTGGAAGCCGTAATGATAGCAAAACCGGATTTACTCGCCAGTTTGTCCAATTCTTTCAAACGCTGCGATTGACGTTCGGCATCTTTCACATCGCGCTTTCCAGTATATTTGGCCAAATCCATGTTATTTATCGCTGCACCAGAATGACACGCATCTAGAATCAAGACTCGTTTTCCTGCCGGTATTTTATTCAATTGCTCGAGTAATTCTCGCATGCGAATACCTTCAAAATTGGTACTCGTTGCTTCGGTGGTGAGCAATAGCAACTGATCTTTGTCAACGATTTCACCATGTCCAGCAAAGAATACCAATAGAATGTCTTCGGGCTTGCTTTTCTTCTCGATTTCTTCCAAAGTTTGATTGATATTTGCTTTATCTGGTGTCTTTCCCTTGATTTTATCCGTTCCTAATTTTCCCTCTCGGTTTATGGTTAGATTGTAGAAAAAAACGCGATTGGTATCGTCCACGTTGAAGAACTTTTTTGAGGCTTGTTCTAAGGCTTGGTGGAGGTCGTTAGCATCCTTGGCTGCGTAGTTCAAATCCAAGTTATCGTCTTTGTAATCATCCACGCCAATCATCACAGCATGTAGGGAAGGTTTTCTTAAAGAAGTCGGTTCCTCAGATGTGAGATTAAGTATAACACTGCGAGAGCTAATACTATTATTCGCTGTTTTGGCAATTACTTTCACCTGCAAGGCCTCACCCGGAACTTGATAACGCTCAATTAACTTTGGATCTACTTGAATGGAATATTTTCCATTTTTGAGTTTTAAACGCTTGGCACTTTCCGTTTGACGCACCACGCCATTGAGGTAAATCTCAATGTCTCCTACCCCACCCGTTCGTGGCGTAATTTCATAATGGTAACCTTTATTTCCTTTTTCAATGGGCTCAACGATTGGAGTAACTCCACAGATATTCAAATCGCTCAACTTAGGTAAATGATCCAAGTTCTCTCCGTTCATGATGCGCTGCACCAAGTTGGGAACGTATAAGGAATCTTTTACTTGGTTGAGTTCCACAACTTCTAACCCGCAAACAAAATAGAGTTTTTCGATGGCGCCAGGGCTTCCGTCGAAGCGGTAATTGGGGTCAAAAAATAACCTGTTATTTACGTAACGATCAGCTGATTCTTTGTTCGTGTTTAGAGTAGGAATATCATAGAATGAATAAAGTAACTTTCCGTCTGATGCTCTCCTAATTTGAGTTGACTCGTCTAGCCCATCAGTTATTAATAAATCGTTTGAAAGTAAAAATTTTACTAATGATTTATTCGAAGATTTATTTCGTGCTACCCCTTCAATCTTGTAGTCTTTATTTACTTCTCCTGTTATCCGATTTAAGGAAATGATTGAGCCTAAATTTTGATAAATTAATATTTGATTATTTTTCGGGTCATCTAAAAATGTTACAAAATCATTGATCTCATTAAATTCTCTTTTGAATAAAATTTCTCCAGTATAAGCATTTACTTTGTAAAATTCACTATTATTCATTCCATGTTCTTTCTTAGCTAAAATATTTCCATCACTATCTAGTTTAAAAAACTCAAATCCTTTGATTGACCATAATGGGTCAGGAGATTTGAAATTATAACTGGAAAAAAAATCATTTTCACGCCCTTCATTCAAGTAAATTCTATTATTCTTAAAATCAACATTAAAATCTTGACTAAGCGTGTAATTTTCTCTCCAGTCTTTAGCTGTCTCAGTATCAATGTACGTATTTTTAATTCTAAAAGAATGTATGATTTTATCAACACTCAATTCCTTTAAATTAAAATAAATATATTTCTGCTTTCTTTTTTTTCGAGGAATTTGTTCAATACTATATAACAAATTGTTAACCGTATCCTCTAATACTTTTGATCCGATTTCACTATATTTTAATATCTGTATGCATGGTATTGCGTTTTTTAAAAAAAGTGTATTTTTTGTCTTTAAGTCTATTATTGAATGTTCAAAAATCAAAAATCGCTTACTTTTTGAAATTTTTACTCCTTTAAAATTATTATCAATAGTTAAGTCGTAAATAATTTTATCATGGGAATCACGCACAATGATTATTGAATCATCAACTAATTCTTCTTCATAATTAGTAACCTCGTCAGATGTATTTAAAATAAATATGTTATTTAATGTCAAGTGTTTTTTAAAATTAATTCCTGTCAAACTTAACTGTATTCCTTCAAAAAAAGGATTCATTGATTTTAAGCTTTTATGATCCTCTGAAAACTTATAACCCTCTGTAGAATTGGATAAACTATAAGAAGTTCCTAAGAATTCAAAGTTCTTCTTAAAATCATTCGTATTGATATTTAATATATTCCATTTTGGATAAATATCTCCATTATTATAATTTTCAACAACAACGGTAGAATCATTATTGATCAAGATTGAGAAAGAAGATAACTCTTTTAAAGTAAACAATTTAATTCCCTTTTTACAAAAAATGATTAGGTTCGTTGAATCCTTCGCATTATTTTCCAATTTCGATGTTATTCCTTTTGAAATAATACTCTTCCTGCTGTAAAGAACAATCATATTATGATTATCTGCTCTACTACTAGTTTTGATTATAGTATTTGAATCTAGATCTATTTTTACAACTGTTTTATCAAAATTTATAATTTCAATCAAATTATCGGAAATACGATAAAGCATTGAATTTATTATCAAAAATGCTTTTGAATCATCCGATTGATTTCCTCCAGTGGAATCAACCAAAGTAATTATTTCATTTTGATTTATATCCCAAAAAAATACCTTATGGTTATCTTTATTTTTCGCGAAATATTCATCTATTCCACCATTTCCATAGGATACGTTTTCTTTAGAACTATAAGAAGTTTCATAATAGATCCCACCTTCATTAATTCCAAGGTTTTTGGCTAAATCAACGGAAAAGTTTAGTTTGTTATTTAGAATATTTACATTTTTTAAATTAATAACTTTTAATTCAATTGATAGCGTATTCCCTTCCTTATCAGATGATATTTCTTCAAAGTATAAACGACTATTAATTGAGTCAACCACAAAATCATTTAACTCTTTATATTTATCGTCCTCTTTTAGAGCATATAGATCTTTCACCTCCTTCGATATTTCATTAAAACAATGTACCTTATTTTTGCCACAAAAAAATATATCATTCGAAATTGCGAATAGATGAACCTTCTCATCTGCTAATAAATTTGTCCTAATTATTTCCTTTTCACCCGTTAATAGATTTATAATTTTAAAATTGAAACTATCACGTAAAACAATTTTATTTGAAATAAAGATTTCCTCAATTTCCTCAATATCCTTAACCTTCATCATTCCAATTTCTTCTATTGAAATTTCGTGATGTTGTACATTAGTCAAATCATCGGTTTTATAGACTATTATCTCAAATAAAGAATCAATTTCTTCATGGGCATTAATTATTCCAATAAAATTATTTTTTTGAAACATTACAGATTTCAGAGATTTGAATTCTTTAAGTTTATTTCGAGTTTTTGCATCCCAAACAATACATTTACCTTCTTTTCTGCCTTGTGTAAAAATTAGTGAGCCATCAGCATTAATCCGCAAATCTTCTCCAAGCCAAGAATAACCCTCCATGTTAATCCCATTCGGCAACATCAACATCGGCTCCTGCTTCTGGGCCATTACCAAATTGCTAATCAATAAGAGCATCAGAGAAATTAAAATTCTTTTTTTCATGTTTATTTCTGAATTTTCGTTCGTATTTGGTTCATTAATTCTTGCACAAATACTGAAATATTTGCTTTTTTGCCTGTGAGCTCAAATTTCTGTTCAAAGTTTTCTTTGTATAGAATGATACTCGCTTTCACTTCATCGCCTTTTTCTTCGTAGAGGATGTTTACCTTAACCGCATTTGGAAAGTCCGCCACCATGATTTGTGAATCTGAACCTCTGCTCATTTCTTGAAATGCCGCTGATAAACTTGATTTGATATTCAAGTTGTCTTTTCCACTATTTCTATTCAAAACATTTTCAACAAAAACCGTCGGAATTTCTTTCAAAACAATGCTCGAACGCACCTCATCGTCAATTTTTCCAAGGGCAAAGTTTACAGGCACCATGCGTTCGGTACTTTGGTTTTGGTTGAGTTTTTTCACTTCTTCTTCCGTTGCTATCAGCCATTTTTCTAATTGGAGTTGGTTATTTTCATCGAGGGAACTTTTGTTGTTCAACATCGCATTGAGCAAGGCGTAGGTCATCAATCCGTGTTCGTACTGCGGCAATTCTAACGCTTTTTGATCCGAACTGGATGCAGTGATTATAGCAAAACCGGATTTACTCGCCAGTTTGTCCAATTCTTTCAAACGCTGCGATTGTCGCTCGGCATCTTTCACATCGCGCTTTCCTGTTAATTGAGCCATGTCCATGTTATTTATCGCAGCACCGGAATGACAGGCATCTAAAATCAAAACGCGTTTTCCTGCCGGGATTTTATTCAATTGCTCGAGCAGTTCTCGCATGCGAATGCCTTCAAAATTGGCACTTGTCGCTTCGGTGGTGAGCAAAAGCAATTGATCTTTATCCACAATTTCTCCATGTCCAGCAAAGAATACCAAAAGAATGTCTTCAGGCTTGCTTTTCTTCTCGATTTCTTCCAAAGTCTGATTGATATTTGCCTTATCTGGTGTCTTTCCCTTAATTTTATCCGTTCCTAATTTTCCCTCTCGGTTTCTAGTTAGATTGTAGAAAAACACGCGGTTGGTATCGTCCACGTTGAAGAACTTTTTGGAGGCTTGTTCCAATGCTTGGTGGAGATCATTTGCATCTTTAGCAGCGTAGTTCAAATCCAAGTTATCGTCTTTATAATCATCCACGCCAATCATAACGGCATGCAACGAAGGTTTTCTTATAGAAGTTGGTTCATCGGATTCCAGATCAAGTACAACTCCACGTGAACTGATACTATTATTAGCTGTTTTTGCAATTACTTTCACTTGCAAGGCCTCTCCCGGAATTTGATAACGCTCAATTAATTTCGGATCTACTTGAATGGAATACTTGCCATTTTTGAGTTTTAAGCGCTTGGCATTTTCCGTTTGACGCACAACGCCATTGAGGTAAATCTCAATGTCTCCTACTCCACCCGTTCGTGGTGTGATTTCATAATGGTAACCTTTATCTCCTTTGTCTATTGGTTCAACGATTGGTGTTACCCCACATATATTCAAATCGCTCAACTTAGGTAAACGATCCAAGTTCTCACCGTTCATAATGCGCTGCACCAAATTGGGAACGTACAAGGAATCTTTTACTTGGTTGAGTTCCACGACTTCCAACCCACAAACAAAATAGAGTTTTTCGATAGCGCCCGGGGTTCCGTCGAAGCGGTAATGTTCGTCGTAGGCCAACCAGTCAAGACCTTCTAATTGAATTCGCGTATATAAAACTTTGTCGTTTTTTAAATCCCATAAAATGGTTTTGTTATCACCTTCTATAATCATTATGTCCGTTCCTTGAATTATTGAGAAAAAGGGATATCTAATTTCAACATCAATTTCTTTTAATAGTTTACCAGTCGAAATTTCGTAGTAATAAATTTTATTTGGCGCACAAGTTAAAATCCGTCCTAATATATTGTCTAATTCTGAAAATGCTCCTTTTAATTCATAACCTTGACTTTCGGAATATAAGTCAATAATATTCGTTTTAATTCTGTCAGTCCAAATAACTTTTTTTGAATCTTGTGTAAAGATTATTCCGAAAATTCTTGCACCAGCAAGAAATGTTCTTTTTGAATTATTTTGAAGATTGAAAATATCTATTCTTGAATTACCCATAGATAATGATCCATTTTGAAGTTTTTTATAAGGGGATTCCACTGAGATAAATTGCTCATCAGGACTAATACTAATATATTGAGGAACAAAGGTTGTATCTAATTTGAACGACTTGTAAATTTTTCTAAAATCTTTATCATAGATTATTAACTCATTACTTGTTAAAACAACAAGTTTATCATCAGATAAAAACTTTACTTTTTGAATCCTTCCAGAATTTAAAGAAATTGAATCTAATAGAATATCCTCAGAGCCTTTTAATGATTTTTGCCAAATAAAGATTCTATCATCCGTGTTTTTCAAATATTTATCTCCAAGAAGATTAGTTTCTAAATCATAATTAAATACCATTTCAAGAATCTTTGAAGCGGTATCAATTACTTCTCCAGTAACGGAATTAAGCACAAATGTTTTACCTCCAGAAGGTACTCCGTCTATTTGAAATTCATGCTCAATACCAATTATTGAATCACCCCGAAAGAAAATATTAGAAAAAAAAGTTGTATCTATAATGTATTTTGATTTCGCCGTTATATAATCCCAAAGAACCGGATAGGCAAAGTTCGTATTTGTTAAAACTAAATTATTTTTAGAATTAACACTTGAATATAACCCGACAGCTGAACCTGTCATTTCAGTTGTCCTCTTACCTGATTTAATATTATAAATTCGAATGTAGGACTTTTGAATAAGAAAACCCTCCATTTCAATAGTAACAAAATTTTCTTGTTCTGGACTAAAATCAATTATTGATGTTTGACTCCATGAATTAGTCTCAAGGGGTACTTCCGTTAAAAATGAGCTAGAGTAATTAAATATTTTATATTCAAAACTTCCAAGGAGTATTAATAATGAATTGTTCTTGCGAAAAAGTATTCTTTCGAATCCTTTATTCTCATAAATACATTTCTGCTCGTGCGTTTTAAGATTAAGAGAAATGATTGAATCCGACATAACAAAAATGGATTGGTTATCTGGACTAAAAAATGAACTTACAATTTTTCGATTGATTTTTTTAGCTAATACTTTATTCTGATTGAAAAGATTTATTACTTTAACAGTGCTATCATTAGGATTAGTAATAACCAAAAATTGATCATCTTTTTTATTGTTTTTTTTACTTAATGATGCTGTTGTATTGTAGTAATTAGATTTTTGAGAATAAAGTATTTTATCCTCTTGATATTTAATAACATTTACATTGTCATGATCGTTTATCAAAACTAATTCATCATCTTGGCTAAATTCAATCGAATTAAACGATGATTTAAAATTTGAAGAATACCAAATTCGTTTAATCAATACTAAATCCCAAATTTCAAGAGTATTTTGTGTGTTAAAAATGAATTTTGTTCTATCATGACTTAGATAAAATTCATCGAAATTATCACTAATATTAAATTCTTTAATTATCTTATTATTTTGATAATCAATCAATAAAATAGCGGAATCTGAATTACACAAAATAAAATCACCATTAAGACAAAATAAAGCTTTAGAAAACATTGTGCTCAAATCCTTTTTTACATAAATCTCCTTACCACTTTTGGATTCAAATATTCGCGCAGTTCCATCATCTGATGAAGTCAATACTAGTTTTCCATCAGGACTGAATACAGCAGAATTGATAACATTCGTATGCCCCACCGGCAATACCAATCTCGGCTCCTGCTTCTGCGCCAGTGCTAATTTGCTAATCAATAACAGTATCAGAGAAATTAGAACCTTTTTTTTCATGTTTACTTCTGAATTTTCGTTCGTATTTGGTTCATTAATTCTTGCACAAATGCTGAAATATTGGCTTTTTTGCCTGTGAGCTCAAATTTCTGTTCAAAGTTTTCCTTGTAAAGTGAGATATTTGCTTTCAGTTCATCTCCTTTTTCTTCGTAAAGAATATTTACCTTGACCGCATTTGGGAAGTCCGCCACCATAATCTGTGAATCTGAACCTCTACTCATTTCTTGAAAAGCAGAAGAAAGCATGTATTTAATTTTTAAGTTGTCATTAAATGTATTCTTGTTCAAAACATTATCCACAAAAACCGTCGGAATCTCTTTCAATACAATGCTTGAGCGCACTTCTTCATCGATTTTGCCAAGAGTGAACGTAACAGGAACCATGCGCTCGGCACTTTGGTTTTGGTTGAGTTTTTTTACTTCTTCTTCCGTTGCTATCAACCATTTATCCAATTGGAGCTGATTATTTTCGTCTAAAGAACTTTTGTTGTTCAACATTGCATTGAGCAAGGCGTAAGTCATCAAACCGTGTTCGTACTGTGGTAATTCTAGAGCTTTTTGATCGGAACTGGAAGCCGTAATGATAGCAAATCCGGATTTGCTTGCGAGTTTATCCAATTCTTTCAAACGCTGTGATTGGCGCTCGGCATCTTTTACATCGCGCTTTCCTGTTAATTGAGCCATGTCCATGTTATTTATCGCAGCACCGGAATGACACGCATCTAAAATCAAGACTCTTTTTCCTGCTGGTATTTTATTCAATTGCTCGAGCAATTCCCGCATGCGAATACCTTCAAAATTGGCACTCGTTGCTTCGGTGGTGAGCAATAGCAATTGGTCTTTATCAACGATTTCACCGTGGCCAGCAAAAAACACCAAAAGAATGTCTTCGGGTTTACTTTTCTTCTCGATTTCTTCCAAAGTTTGAATAATATTTGCTTTGTCCGGTGTCTTTCCCTTGATTTTATCCGTTCCTATTTTTCCCTCTCGATTTCTAGTCAAATTGTAGAAAAATACGCGGTTTGTATCGTCCACGTTGAAGAACTTTTTGGAGGCTTGTTCCAATGCTTGATGTAGGTCGTTGGCATCTTTCGCTGCGTAGTTCAAATCCAAGTTATCGTCTTTGTAATCATCCACGCCAATCATCACAGCATGTAGGGAAGGTTTTCTTAAAGTAGTAGGCTCATCAGATTCTAGATCAAGCACAACTCCACGTGAACTGATGCTATTATTCGCTGTTTTGGCAATTACTTTCACCTGTAAGGACTCTCCCGGAATTTGATAACGCTCAATTAACTTTGGATCCACTTGAATGGAATATTTTCCATTTTTGAGTTTTAAGCGCTTGGCATTTTCCGTTTGACGTACCACGCCGTTGAGGTAAATCTCAATGTCTCCTGCTCCACCCGTTCGTGGTGTGATTTCATAATGGTAACCTTTATCTCCTTTGTCTATTGGTTCAACGATTGGTGTTACCCCACAGATATTCAAATCGCTCAACTTAGGCAAATGATCCAAGTTTTCACCGTTCATGATGCGCTGCACTAGGTTGGGAACGTATAAGGAATCTTTTACTTGGTTGAGTTCCACGACTTCCAACCCACAAACAAAATAGAGTTTTTCGATAGCGCCAGGGGTTCCGTCGAAGCGGTAGTGTTCGTCGTAGTACAAATAATCGTTTTCTCCTACTTGAATTCTACTGTATAAAGGTTTGGTTTTATTATTTTTCCATACATGTAGGTTATAATCTGAGGAGGTGGTAACAAACATGGAATCGTTGTAAAAATTGAAGCTGTTAATCCAATCACGGTGTCCCTGGTAGACCTTATTAACATGAAAAGTACTGAAATTAAATTCATAGATTTTCCCATTGAATGGATGATAATAAATGGTTTGATTTTTAGAATCAAATTTGAAAAAACTTGTATTAAAATCTTCAAAAACTTCTATTTCAATTCTATTTACTAGATTTCCAGAATTGAGATTTACCAAACTTAGGTAAGTCTTTTTTTGAAAACCAAATTTATTATTATCTTTTTCTAAGTCTCTAAAAATTGCATAAGCTGTATCTTTATAAAAAAAACAATAAACCATTTTACCGTCTATTAATCTATGAATTTTGGCTTTTGAATTATCAATGCGATAAAAAACTGTTGAGTTATTGTTTTTTTGATATTGTAAAAAAGAGTCTCTATTCAAATAAATAAATTGGGCAGGATAGAATGACTTTGGTTTGCAAGCTGTTTTCCGAGTGTAATAAAAAAAATTAGTGTCCAAAATAGAAGCCAATGAATGTCCATCCGTCAATAAAGTATCATTAATGAATGATAATTCTCCACCCACAACATTCCACTTAACAGGTAAACTAGTAAAAATCTTTTTAGAGCAGTTATAAGTTGAATTTTTGAGCAGTAAGAAGTTGTCACTTTTAGAAAAACTAATCACTTCATCTGTAGAATTAAAATCAGCGATTCCATTATATGATGCCCAATATTGTTTTTGCAATTTCCAAATTCCATTTTCGTTGTTTGATGAATATGAAAGAATCCCTCCTATAGATTGGTTGAATGGAACAAATGAAATAAATGTATTTTTCGGAATATTCATTGAACATAATTCTTTAAATTCTAGTGAATTTTCGAAGCCAAAATCCAAATAACTTACGATAATGTTGTTCGTTGAAATACGTTGAGTGAGGTATAACACAGTTGAATTAAATGCTCTATTTTCAATATCTTTCAAGGGTTTTGACCAAGTGATGGAATAATCATGCATTTTCATCAATGAAATCTGGTGATCCGAAATCAAGACCAATCCTTGAGGAGTATTGTAAAATGAATAATAAATACTAGAATCATTGAATAAAGGAATTGGAAACGACTTAGAAAACTTAATTTTATTTTTTGATTGTTTAAAAACGAAGATTGAATCATACTTGTAATCTTCATTTCTACTGATAAAATAAACTTCATTTTTTAGTTGGGTGACAAATTCCAACTCTTTATTTGAAATAGAAACATATTTTTGAGTTTTTCGATTCCAACCTTTTAACTCATTTGAATTAATTTGATAATAAATCCAATCCTTATTCGAAGCTTTAATCGCAAGTTGATCTTGAATTTCAATGTCTGGCTTTATGAAAGTTGGTGGATTTTCATTTTTAGTCAAATCTTCAAAATTTTTACTTTGAAAATAAAATCCTTGTTGATCGAATTCCGGAACTATAATATGAGAATTGTTTTCAATAATATATGGATTCAAATGGCTTTTATATTCATAATTTGGATATTGTTTAATGACTTTTAAATCAGGCAGTCCCAAGTAAAAAATCCCCTCAATTGATTGAATAATGAAAACTCCTTGATCCTCATTAAACTCAACTATTTTTCCTTGGAAGGATTTAAAAATATGAAGATTATTTTCGTTGAAAACAAGAATTGTATCATTTTCGAATAGATTTGATGAATAAAAAATAAGGTCTTTATAAATGAATAATTTTGAATTAGATTGATCTAATTGGTTGTAAAATGAAGAAAATCGATTGTTTTTTACACTCACATTATTAATATTAATTCTATATATTACATTGGAATCAACCGCAATTAAAATACTATCATTTAATTGAACTATTTCATCTTGAAAATCTTCCCCGAGAAATGATAACGTCAAATTGATCGGTGAAAAATCATTTTTCAAAAGTTTATATTGCTTTTTTGAATCGTATGATAAATAACTTGTATATAGAAAGTAATTTTCTCCTATCCTATTTAATGTTTGGAAGATAGCCTTATTCGAAAATTCTTTTGTGACTTTCCCAATATTAAAATCTAGCAATTTAATGTTTGAATTGTCATTGTAAAAGAACTTACCATTTCCAAAATAATAGTAACCATTTTTTAAGTACCACTTAAATTCCCCTCCACTTTCTTCATTTGATGATTCTAATTCTGCAAAGCCTTTTCCCTCAGTGAATAGCTTGTTTTGATATAAAAAATAATTTACAGAATCATTTGAATAAAAAAAGTGGGTAAAAACATCACCAAAATCTGTGTTTTGATATTTCATTAGTACTTTTAACCCGTCATCCTTAAAAACTTCTTGTAACTTTCCATTTTTATACAAAAAGTGTTTTTGACCTTGATTTGATTGAAGAGTATAAAAAAATTGATTTTCATGAACTACATTAAAATAGTAACACGAATCATTTTTTGAATACTTATTCTCTAGGAGGAAATCCTTCTTAAATCGATCCTTTTCAATTTTCAGTAAGAATAAGCTATCAATAAAAAAATCACCTCGCTCATTGCTATATATTAATATTCTCTTAAAAAATTTTGAACTTATTCTTTCATTTACTTGTGTACTGATAAAATTTTCATTTAACCTCCCGTATTCATAAAAATCAATTAAATTACCATCAAAATCAAGTAATGATAAACCCGATTTAATTTGATCATTTTCTATTTTAACACCATATTTATCAGTTAATAAAGTTTCTATTATAATTCTATTATTCAATACACTTATTATCTCTGAAAAACCTTCTATTCTCGGTATTTTTCGAACTTCATCCGTTTTTATATTCAAAAAAATAAGAGAATCATTAAATCTATTTGGCGTTTCTACAATAATCAAATCTTTATTTTGGGTAAACGTTAAATCATCAATATTTTTAGCGACATGAGATGACAAATCAATTACCTTGATAGGCCTATCTTCTTGGTTTATAGACCATATTTTTATTGTGTTATCAATTTTACCTCCATAAATAGCATCACTGAAAGTAATGATATCATATGAATTTTTGATAAACTTACATTTTACCGATTTACCCGATGAATGAATAAACTTTTTAAGTATCTTTTGACTTTGATAATCCCACAATGAAATTGACCCATCAAAACTTGAAAAAATTATATACTTTTCATCGTAAGAAATATCCATATTCATTAAAGTACCAGTATGCCCCACCGGCAATACCAACCTTGGTTCAACTTGTGAAAAAGAGATTTTTATTAGAAAAAAAACAAAGCCTGTAACTAAAATGAATTTTTGTATGTGTTTAGAAAAAAAGACTTTGGGATCAAACTTGATGCGTTCAATTATGTGCATGTACATGATTAACTTGTTTGATTGACAACCTTATTCTGAAATAAATCGAATTTCAACCCTGCGATTCTCCGCTTTTCCTTCCTCGGTTTCGTTGGTGGTTTTAGGTTTTGAAAATCCAAAGCCAATCGATTGAATGAAAGAGGGATTTACACCTTTTGAAATCAGGAAATTCTTAACACTATTTGCTCTTTCCTCCGAAAGCTTTTGATTCATTGATTCTGAACCAACATTATCTGTATGTCCACTGATTTCAACCTTATATTTCTTTTCTTTTAGGATTGTAGCAATTCTATTTAACTCAGGATAGGAAGCGATGAGTAAATTGCTCTTAAGTTTCTCAAAAAATAAGTTATTCATGGGAACGGCAATTTTTTCATTGATCATATCAGTAAACGAAATAGCAACAATATCTTTCTTCACCTCTACGGCATTGGTTGTGTTTCGCAAATCTAAATTTTGAGCCATTGGAAAATAGGAACTATCTTCTACAAAATACCCATAATTCTTGCCCATAGGAAGAACAATGAAATAAGAACCATCTTGCGGGTCAGATTTTGAGGTTCCAATAACTTTATTAGATTCCAAATCTTCCCAACGAATCGTTGCAGAAATGGGTTGATTCTTTGAATTTTTTAATTCTCCCTCAATACGCGCAACAATATCCGGACGAAGGTGTGCTGGAAGATTCAACCTAAATAAATCATCCGTGCTAGTTGAATTTTTTTTCTTAGAAAAATACGCCATTGATCCATCCGTCGTAATTCTATACCCCCAATCATCAGACACCGTATTAATTTCTTTTCCCAAATTAACAGGCTCACTCCAACAATTCCAGCATGAATCAGCTAAACGTGTTGTCATATAAACATCTAATTTACCTAAACCACCATGACCATCACTTGAAAAATACAGAGTTTTCATGTCTGGATGAAGAAAAGGGGAACGTTCAATAAAATTTGTATTTATGGCATTTCCAAGATTGATAGGATTAGACCAACCATTTTCTGATTGAATACTTACATATAAATCTGAAAAATAGGCTTGTGTTGCATGATAAAATTCATTATGAGAAAAATCTATTCCATTCCCATCTTGCTCCCTAACAGAGGAAAAAATCAGAGCATTCCCATCACTACTGATCATAGCATCTCCATTCCAAGAGCAGTTATTAATATTATCCGGGAAATATGCCAATTCAGACCAACCTTCTAAAAACTTCTCACTATATGCGAGTTTACCGTTATGAAACAAAACAGCTTTGGATCCATCTGTACTAACTGCCATAATTGCATCATTCGAAACTTCATTTGAGAGTCCTTCAAGGACTTCTGGTGCACCCCATTCGGTATTTTCTTTTCTTGAAACGTAAACATCTTCACCACCTATATTATCCATTCGGTTGTATCCGCAAAAAAATAAACTTTTCGAATCACCTGAAATAACAGGTGAATATTCTTCACCACTTTCTGTATTTATGGAAGCTAATTGTTCCACCTTAATTGAAATGCTTCTTTGTTCCTTTAACGTTTCTTTTAAATGTTTGAATTTTAAATCATCCTTGAAATAGGATTCATATTTATTTAAAACACTTAGTGCATTTAGCCAGTTTTTTGTCGCAAGATCATTATTAATTAATTTTTGAAGCGCCACATATGCCAATTCTTTTCCAGTGGCATTTTTAATATATTGATCCATTTTCACTAAATTATCTTGAGAAAGTTCAATCTCTCCATAATTTTTATCGTTAAAATCAAACGTATAAATTAAACTCTTGTAATCTCCGAAGGATATTTTTCCTTTAAATTCTTTAACAATGTTATTTTGTTTAACAACTACAGTATAATTGGTGGGATCGGTGCAACCATAACAATTATGATTAGCAAAATGATTTATGTACACTGAATATTTACCCTTTTTTGCTTTTCGATTTTCCCAATAAATATTCTCTACTGGTTCATTTGAATTTGGGCCACCTGCATTCATATCTACATCCAATTCACCGCCAGATCGTGAATTTTTATGGCTAAAAAATATTTCTTCTCCATTAGGATCTATACAATGTAAATCAATGTCATTATAATTATCCCACATTAAACTGATGGTAATTGCACCTGTTTTGGCCCCTTCCCGCTTTAATCTCTTCTCCATTTCTGAATTAATGCTTGGCGCATAAGATTCAGAGGTTAAACCGATAGAATAGGCTATCTGAGCTAGTTCATAATCCTGATCAAATTTCTCAATTAAAGGTAGATAACTAGAGAAATTTTCTTTGAAAAAATTTAATGTAGCAAGCTCTCCATCTTTGGAAATTTCATCATAATATTTTTGAATCAATGTTGTTTTATCACCTATTCCGTTACTTAAACAATAATATAAAGTCTTAGCATTTTGGGCATTAATTGCGAGCCCTACTAAACTATCCTTTGCAATTTCCGCGAATGGCCCTTCAAAATTCTCATAAAAATCGCGGTAACTCTCCCATGATCCTTGAACCGTATTTTCCTTAAATTCATATAAATAAAATAACTCTTTTGCTTTTGATAATTGCTTGCTGTTGGGATATTTTTCAATAAAAGATTTAAATGCAATCGAATTACTTTCTTTCAATGCGCTCTCAAACGACAACATATGAATTTTCTCTGATGCTTCTGAAACTTGCACTGCTGAGGGGAATTTTGAAATAAATTCTTCGTACCCTTCAATGGTATTCAAAGTCAATGCCTCTTGAAAAGATAACAGATGTATTCCTTTCCAAGCTTCTGCTACCTCTGTAGCATTTGCATAGTTCTTTATAAAATCTCTATATCCTTCAATAGTATTAATTTCTTGTGCAATACGGTATGCTAACTTATTTCGTTCTTTAATAGCTTGTGGAACCTCATTTGCATCAGGATACTTATCAATGAAGTTCTGAAAAGAGGAAACGGTATTGATGGTTTTAGAATTTTCAAATGCCAAACGATTTCTTTCAATAATCGCTCTATTTTTATAGGTTTCTGTTGCTTCAGTAAAATAACTTAAGAACTCAATAAAACCCTCCTCCGTATTTGAGTTAATTGCACTAGTTAATCCTCCAGCATATATACTATCCGACAAAATCCGAAACGAGGTGTAATTTATAGGTATTTTATCAAGCTTCGCTAATTTTTTATCATCAATTTCTTTTACATATTCCGCCTTAGCCTTTATGTAATAATCATAAGCTTGTTTGGGAGCATACTCTT
The DNA here is from genome assembly GCA_943330745.2 of Lishizhenia tianjinensis. Taxonomy (GTDB): domain Bacteria; phylum Bacteroidota; class Bacteroidia; order Flavobacteriales_D; family Crocinitomicaceae; genus UBA952. Next base: position 12,973 of record CALQIX020000033.1, on the reverse strand, counting down.
TTCCAGCCAGAACCCTACTCGTAACAACTGATGCAAAATATAAATCTTCAAGGCTATTCGGTGATTTTTTTAAGGCTTTTAATGATTTTTTTATCACTTTAGCATATTTTCCATTCTCAATTAAATTAGAATAATCCTGGGAATAAGCGGTGGAGAATGAAAATATAAAAATTGCTATACCAAAATACTTCATTTGTTTTCTTTAAACTTAAATACTTGCGATTTGATCTCCTCTTTATCTCGAAGAGAATACGGTTTATAGATTCCGATATTAAATTTTACTGATGCCCCAAGTTGAACAGTTGGTTGAGTTGATGTTAAATCTGAAATAATTCTAGCATGTGCTCCAAGACTAACAAATCGAATTGGAATAAAAAAAGATGCTGTTAAGGAATAATTCGTTTTTACGTTCCCAAGTGAATTAACATATTGTAAAACTCCGGCATCAAGTCCTAAAGTCTTCCTGTACAAAAAACTAATCTGTGAATTTATATATGGATTGACAGCGATATAAGTAGAGTCTTTCAATAGGTTATAACCATTATCTCTATAATCTAATTTTATTCCAATTTGTGAAAATGAAAATCGTGCGATTCTTCCAGAATTTTCCTTTTTCTTCTTGTTGAATTTAACGTAAAAACCCAATCCATAAACAGGATTCAAATTGCTAATTTCTGTAATGTCGTTCAACAATTTTTCTTGGGTGTAAAATGAAAGAGAAGGTTCTAATGAAAACCACGATGACTTTTGTTGAATCATCAAATTTTTATGATAACCATATAATTTCCTATCAAGGTATTTATCTAGTTTTTCTATTTCGGATGAATATGAATAATTTATCTTAATTTGTTTGGTCTGATCAACTGCATTTCTATATTTTTTATTGTAGACATCGGATCGAATTAATTTAATCTCCATCGGTAACAAATAACTATTTACCCTTTTCTTAATTTGATTAAATTCATTTACATTGTTGTTGGAATAACTTTCAAGTTCTTTTAATAAACTACGAAGCTGCGATGGACTTTTATCCTTGTATTTCAACAAGGTTTCAATTTTCTCTGAGGTTACGTTAAACTTTTCCTTATTGTTTTGGCTAAAGGAAAAAACTGCATGAAATAATAAAATTAATGTAAAAAGGATTCTCATTCTGTGTAAATTATATTTTTTACGTAAAATAAATTCTTTTTGATGAAACAAAAAAATGAAAATCAACATTCTTGGTTGATTGTCTGTAAATAGTTAATTAAATTAGAATTACCAATAGGATTAATTATAAAATCAGGATGAAAGCATACATAGAAAGTTGTTTCCTTTATTTCAAAACTTCTAATGAAACAAGTTCATCACGGGAATAACCAATAATTGTCTCACTAAATATTTCTTCGCGTATGAAGGTGATTTTTAATTTTTTGGATCTTAGTTTATTTATCGTTTCAGTAACTATAGTTTGGTTGTTAAAATCCATTGAAGTTAATTCATCAAGATTTACTCCATTTATACGCCCTTTTAATTTACAGTTTATCTCAATTGAGTCACCTCTATTATTTTTGAGGGTATAATATAATTCTGGGCCCATTCTCCAAGTAATTTGTTGAACATTAACTATTTTACCTGAAAAAGTAAATGGTTCAGAATAATTGGAAATTGATCCAGAACCTAAATTAAATGTCTTTTTATAATTCGTGAATTTTAATGAATCATTGGGACTAATAGATTGATAATAGCATTTCAATAGCTTAGTGCTTTCATTGTAAACATCCTTTTTTTTAAAAACAGTATCATTAACCTTAGAGTCAATAGTCTTAATTGTGTCGGTTTGAATCATTGAAGGTTTAACCTCTCTTGAACTTTTTGTTTTATTTGGAATCTCTAAACTATTGTCACATCCAACAATTAGAAATAAAATTATGGAAGAGAGAATTTTAATAATTTGCTGCATAACATTGAATTTATAAGAGATAGCGTTTATTGATTTATTCTAATAAATACTTGAAATTTTGAGGTTTTTACTAAGCGTTAAATGTGCTGTAACATCCATGTTTTTAAGAGAACCATCAAATTTATTAATTCGTTTAAAAACCATGTTAAAAACAATTTCAGATGAGTCAGGATAAAACTTAAATTTTATTGATTTATAATCAATATCGTGTGTTAATTTGAAGGAGTTAAATGACTGTATCATTGTTGTTTTTACAAATTGTAAGTTTGTGTTATAAACATTGTAATATCTAGTAATTTGAGGTTCATAATAATTATTTAGTTTATCCAAATTTTGTTCATCTTCAACATTTGTGTAATATTTTCGAATAAAATCTTCAACTTCTTTTTGAGAAAAACCATAACCATTTGTATTAATCTTCATGAAGAAAAAATCATCTAAATATTTCTTAAATGATTCATCTTGAATTTTTTTCCATTCACATTGTGATTTCACCAACTCACATTTTTCCCATTCTCCTTTATTATACCTCCATCGCTCACCACTTTTTAGTTGATACCCCTCTTTTGTCAAAACAGAAGTAAACAATGTATCTGATAAAATAAAACCATCTGGAATTTCCATAATATTACCCGAATGAGTGTCATTATACTTTGTATAATTTCCCGATTGGTAAAAAAAAACGCCCAAAATAAGGATGATTATAACAATTGCTACTTTTCCGATTGTTTTTCTATAGGTATTGATTGGAATTTGGGTTGTAACATTTTTTTTATCATTCAATACTGGTAAGTAAAATTGATATTCATTTATACATTTTGCAGAATGAATCAAAAAACCATTCTCCAGTGAAAATATTTGAATTTCATTTCCCTCGCAAACTTGAATTACTAATTTCCGATCCTCAGTCCAATTAGAAAAAGACTCTAATCCTTTGCCATCTACTTTTATTTGATGATGAAATGAATTGTAATTAAATAAACTAATAAGAACTTTTTTTTGAGGCTGCTGAGGTTCATCATTGATAGATTTCTTCTTTTTTAAATGCTGCTCAATATTTTCGATAGGGGGTAATAATGATAACAATTCCTTCGCTGATTTTGGTCGTTTTTTAGGATCCTCCTGCAGACAAGCTTCTATTACTTTATCCCAAACAGATCCTGTGCTTGAATACTCCGGAAAGTTCAATACTAAATCAGTTGTGATGGCCAAATTGAGTTGAACGCATTTTAAATACCAAATAATTAGTCCAAAACTGTAATTTTCACTAGCCAAATTGATTGCTCCGTAATTTACTTTGCGTTCAGGACTGTAAAAGCGCATGGCATTTTGAATGGACGGATTTTCGTTACCAATTGCTGGCAAATGATGATATAACCGATGCTCCAGGGTGCCAAATAGCGTTAGCTTAACCTCTCCCTGCTTATTTACAACAAAACTATTTGGGTTTAATCCTTGATGGAATAAACTGTTTTGATGTAAGTAGTCTAGACAGCGCAGCATTTTTTGTATCAACTCCACGATGAATGCATCTGAAAGTTGACTCTGGGTTTCCAGATATACTCCCAATTGCTGAAAACCACCATTTTTACATACAATGCTAACCTCTTCTGATGTTTCAATAACTTCATCAATTGTTAATAGGCTTGAATCTTTCAAGCTTTGTAAAAAACGAGCACCTGACAAAAAATTAGCTCGCACAAAGGAGTCTTTAAGTACATTTTCTTTTAACTTCTGCCTAAGCATGAACTTGCCCTCTGGATTTTGAAGTTCATCTACTTGGGTATATGTGCCGTTATAGGTGGTTTTCATAGGGAGGTAAATTTACATTTTTTTATCAATTAAATAAGATGTTCGACTACTTATTTCTGATAACAATGAATTCAATTTTGCAACCAAAACTGAAAGCTTAATTTTAATGGCAACTAAATTAACCAACTATAAAAACAACAACATTTTTATCAATAATTGGAATAAGTGAACTTTTTCTAATTTCATACTTTCAATTTAATTTCAACAATAACGAGAATGAAACTGAAATTAAAGTTGCTGAAATTTCTGAGAATTATTCAGTTGATATTACGAATCAAGATAGGAAGAAAGAGATTTCTATTAATCATTCCAACAATGAAAATCTCTGATTTAAAATTTACAGGCTTTAAAACAACTAAAAAAGGAAGCCGAAAAAATGTAGCCAGAACTAACTAGAAATCCTTATTCTAGAAAAGATTTTACCAATGTGTTTTGAAAAAATAGTTATATAATGTTTAATGAACTTAACTGAAATTAATTATATTCATACTATGTCTGAATTAAAAGAAGGCTGCAGCAATGAAAAGGGCTACTTTTTTGCGACAACCTAATATCATGAAAAGTGGCACAATGACCTCCGGAATGAGTGGCACAGTTTTAACGGAATGGGGGGCACAATTACCTCCGGAAAACACACATTACTGACCAACTAATTGGTCACTCTATATTTTGATATATTTATTTTACCGTAAAATATAAAAGTTGTGATTTGTTGCTTTAATTTTATACCTTTAAGAGTAAATTAAGATCTGATAATCTGAGACTGAAATTTATTATTTAATTAAAAACTACAGATGAAAATTGAAACTAAGAAAATCGATTGGACTTTTGGAATTTTATTTTTTTTATCAATCCTATTATTAGGTTGTAATAATGAAGATCTATCGGCTCAAAAACAAAATTCTTTGTGCGTTCAAAAAAGTGATTTGAAGTTAGAATTAGCTATCATTGATAAGTTCATCAATGTGAACGATAGTTCCTCTCAATTTTATGTGGTTTCTGGAAAAAACCCAACAAAAATAGTTGGCCGAAAAGGTACGATTTTATTTATTGTCCCTAGTGATCTTGAAACGGAAAAAGGATTAAATGTATCCGACAGTATAACTATCGAATTAAAAGAATTGCATTCTCAGAGTGAGATCGCATTATCGAACGCACAAACAGTCTCTGGCGATAAACTACTCGAGTCGGGTGGTGCGTATTTCATAAACTTATCATCAAAAGGAAAAACACTTAAAATCAGAAAGGGTAAAACGATCAAGGTGGAATTCCCAAAAATATCGACTAAAAACATGGCATTATTTTATGGTAAATCAGATTCTATAGGGAATATGAATTGGAAAGAATCAGGTAATCTGTTTAACGATTCTAAAGAATCTGGCATGATTATAAACACGATAGCCGCCCCTCCTTCTCGACAATGCTATAGATTAAGGCTGAAATCAGGTCAGGTTATAAAAATGACGGCAGGAGAATACAATGCCAGAATTAGATCTAAAGACAAATATTTAGATAGTTGTATAATTATAGATTGGGAAAATAATGAGATGAACGGGAGAATGAGCACTACAAATAATGAACAGGAATTTATCGAGAAAGGAGTAAAAAATAAAGAAATCAATAATACCTTGTACAAAGCAATGAAATTAACACAATTAGGTTGGATAAATTGTGATAGATTTTATGAAATGCAGAACATAACTAATTTGACTATTTCTTTTGATAAAAAAGACGAAATAGAAAGTGCTATGTTATTCCTTGTCTTTAAGGATATTAAAAGTGTTATTAAAAATTATTATATAACAAGAAACACGATAGATAATTCTGTTTTCGCAAATATTCCTGTAGGTCAAAAGGTAAAATTAGTTAGTATTACTGTTAAAAATAATGAAGTATATACACATCAAGAAGAATTAACTATTGATGTAAATAAAACCATAATAATAAAACACAAAAAATCAAACTCAACTGAAATAAAAAAATTGTTTGAAATTTAAAAATTGCTTTTATCACTTGAATTTAATATCCACAAACAGTTTAAATCAATTATTAAATTTTAATTAAATGAACCCTAAATAAATTATAAATCAATACGAAAACTGTAAAATCTAAATAAATTATCATAATGAAAAGAGAAGAGCATTTAAAATTTTGTTCAATATGTACAAACCAATCTTTTGACTCAAAATTCGGTATTACTTGTGGTTTGACAAAACAAATTGCGGTTTTTGAAGGTAATTGTGTGAACTATGCGGAAGACTCAAAAGAAATTGAGAAAATTGAAAGAAGAAATGATTCATTTATATCCAATAAAAATAAGTCAATTAATAAAGGAAGAGCAGCTTTATATATCCTTTCTGGCCTTTACGTGTTCGTAGGTTTTTTAGAAGCATTTTATATAGAGTTTCATCACATTATTTTTGGAGTAATTGATTGGATCATTGGTGTAAGCTTCTTATTATTAGCTATTTGTTCAATTTCCAAACCTTATTTATCATTGATTGTAGGATTAATTTTGTATATTGTATTAAATATTATTTTAGCAATTATTGATCCAGCAACAATTTTCAGAGGACTTATTTTGAAAATAATAATTATTTCTTGGTTAATTTATGGTATAGATAATGCTCGAGAAAAAAATAATTAACTAAAACAACAATTTAATACAGACCTTAATTTGCTCATTATAAATAGAATATAATAATAAAACAAAATGAAAAGAGAAGAACATTTATTATTTTGTTCAGTATGTAAAAACAGATCTTTTAACTCAAAAGTAGGCTTTACTTGTAGTTTAACGAACCAAATAGCTGATTTCGAAGAAAATTGTGAAAATTACGATGAAGACATAAAAGTAGTTGAGAGCAATAAAATAAATGATGATGAATTAAAATCTAAAAAGGGTAATAAGTTTAGTTTCGGAATTGGATTATTCTTTATTTTAGTTTATGGCATTACTATTTTCACTAAAGGTTTTGATATCAAAACAAGTGTATTTTTTGCATTAGGAATTTATTTTGTTTGGCAAAATGGCTTTGTTAAAGACACATCAATGTGGAGATTTAAACCGATAAAAATAATTTTAATAGTAACAGCGTCAACAATTTGTTTATTTATTATTATTTTTCTGCTACGAATTCAAAATTCTGGAAGTAATGATTCATCTAAAAAAGACTTCCTTCGTGAATTAGCAAATAAGGCGAAGACATCATTACCAATGGATTTAGGGAATGGAGATTCTATTATTGATGTAAATGCTGTTAATTCAAACACCTTAAAATACGAATATAAAATTCAATATTCTACTGATAGTATTGAATCACAAGAAATAAAATCTGAATATAAAAAAGTATTAATGGAACGTTTTAAAAGCTTTGATAATAAAACCTTAAATTCATGGAGAAAAAGTAAAATTAATTTTATCCATGAATTTAAAGATAGCGAAGGAAAGATCGCTTTTAATATTTTGATTAAATCAGGTGAATATTAAATAACTATCAATATTTGCACTAAATAAGAAGTGGCACCATTTATAGATAAAACATTGCAGTAACTATTCCTTGGGCAGATCCCATATATCTTACTGATATCGAACATTTTCCTGAAGTCAAAGATCTCAAAATATTTAAATGAGCGGCGGAAATATAGGAACCTCTCCCTTCTAAGGAAGTTTTTAACCCTGTTGCCACTATTGTATAACTAAAAATAGTAAAGCCATTTTTTTGATATTTTTTAGGAACTTCATTACCGTATCTAAGTATTAACTGAGAACAGCCTTTATGAGCCATTCCTCCAGTCCTACCGCACCAATATAATACAGGTTTAAAGGCGCTTATTTCAACAGAATCTGAATTTGGTCTTGTTGGATCTGGTGGTTTAGGTGAGGGAGGTTTTATCGGTTTAGGTTCAGAAGGTAATGTAATTCCAACTTTCGGTTTAACAACTTTGGAAGTATCGGTGATTTCATTCTTTGTCGAAGCATTATCAGTGCTAACTACTCCTATTGGTGTTTTTGCGTCTTCACCTCCAAACCAACCGAATTTCCGGGCGGATATACCTACTCCAACCAATAGTAGTAAACTACTTAAAATTAAAAGAATAACTTTATTTGATCTCATTTTAGGTTTATGTGGCTCACGATTCGATGATCCACCAAGATTACCACCTATGATACTGCTTCCTGTAAGGGGGATTCCATTGGTGAGGATGCTACCTCCTTTAATCGACATAACATGCGTCTTACTCAGTCTGGTATCGTGAGTTTGAACTACTGAATTTGTTTGTTTATCTATAATTTCTACAACTACAAATTCAGTAGAAATTGCCACTTTTAATTCACTATCTGTAATGTATGAAGTTGGCTGTTCTTGTTGATTGACTGTCACCCGATACCGAGAACGATCAAAATTTCGAATAATAAAAAGTTTTGGAAAATCTACTTTAGGTAAAAATCCTGCTATTTCCGTCGTCGATTTTGGCCTTTTTTTAGGATCGTCCTGCAGACAAGCTTCAATCACTTTATCCCAAACAGAACCTGTGCTGGAATACTCCGGAAAGTTCAATACGAAATCAGTTGTGTTGGCCAACTTGAGTTGCACGCATTTTAAGTACCAAATGATTAGTCCAAAACTATAATTTTCACTAGCCAAATTGATTGCTCCGTAATTTATCTTGCGTTCAGGACTGTAAAAGCGCATGGCATTTTGAATGGACGGATTTTCGTCTCCAATTGCTGGCAAATGATGATATAATCGATGCTCGAGGGTGCCAAATAGCGTTAGCTTAACCTCTCCCTGTTTATTTACAACAAAACTATTTGGGTTTAATCCTTGATGGAATAAACTGTTTTGATGTAAGTAGTCTAGACAGCGCAGCATTTTTTGTATCAACTCCAGAATGAATGCATCTGAAAGTTGACTCTGGGTTTCCAGATATACTCCCAATTGCTGAAAACCATCATTTTTACATACAATGCTAACCTCTTCTGATGTGTCAATAACTTCATCAATTGTTAAAAGGCTTGAATCTTTCAAGTTTTGTAAAAACCGAGCGCCAGATAAAAAATTAGAACGCACAAAGGAGTCTTTAAGTACATTTTCTTTTAACTTCTGCCTAAGCATGAACTTGCCCTCTGGATTTTGAAGTTCATCTACTTGGGTATATGTGCCGTTATAAGTGGTTTTCATTGAAATCAAAATATATTATCGTCTCATTTGAAAGAAATGGTTAATTCAAATTACTGATTGCTAATACAACAGATGAAAAATCTAATGGGCATGAAGTTGAATTTTTAATTGATTTTACTTGGTTTAGAAGTTCATCAGCCTTCTTTTTTCTAAGTTGAGGATTTAATGTTTTTGCCTTTCCTGCATCTGCTTTTATTTGATACAATTTTATTTGATTCACCGCACACTCATTTGGATCTTTAGTAGGTTTTGATGGCTGAGGAACTGGTGGTTGAGGAATTTTTATTTTTTTTGGAGTTTCTGGCAAACTTGTTTCCAATGGTAATTGATTTTTTTCTGCATAATTGTTAGTGAAATATTTTGCTAGTAAAACGGCGACATCACTTGTAGAAACTTTTTTCCACTGATCACTCGTTGATTTTTCACTGAACTCCCACTTACTATCAAAAAATCTGTAAAATCGATTATTCGGTGTATTTAAAAGACCTTTACGAGTGAGGATCTCCTCTTTTCCCAGCTTTACTGTATATCCTTCCGGATTGATTAATTTATCTGTCTTTTCCTCCTCTGAATTAACTGAAACCTCCTCATTTGAAGTAGCATTTACCGTAGCTTCGGGTTTAGGAGGGTCGATAATAGTTCCTGCTGGATTGCAAAATTTAAACAACCCTACTATTACAAGAATTAAAACAACAGCAATTGCAACTTTTCGTTTAATCAACATTGCCTTCAACTTTTCTATCTCCAGAAAGTTTTGTTTGGGTTGTCTGGTTTCAAACGTGTTTTGAGAAGTAGTATCGGTTGGTTCCACTTTTTCAATCGTAATTGGTGGAGTTGTTTTTTGTGTTTGGTTATTCTCAGATGTATTAGCTGCATTCCCAATACGCGGCAAAGCTTTTACCAAGGCATTTATATTCTTGTATCTCTTCGCTACATCTTCTTGCAAACAAGTTTCAAAAAAATCGTCCCAAACGGTTTCTGTTGGTGAAAAATAGGTGTTTTCAGTGATTAACTTCCAATTCTTAACCGGTGACTTTGCGAATAGAAAAATGTGCCAATAGATTAAACCAAGCGAATAGATATCGGATTCTAAACTAATCGAGAAAAAATTGCCTCTTCGCTCCGGACTCAAATAGTTCATGAATCCGAGTTTTGAATCTGGTGTTATCTGCTGATATTGATACATCCTGAATTCAAGAATATCAAAAAAGCTGAGTTGCACCTGTCCATCAGAATCAACATAGAAGGAATTGGGTTGTAAGGCTGGATAAAACAACATACCTTGATGCAATGCTCCTATACTCTGTGCCATTTTTTCAAAAAGACGAACCAATTGCGCGTCCGATAAATTTTCTTTCTCCGCAAGGTATTCGGGTAGTGACTTCGCTATTTTCGTTTGAAAAAGAATAGCAGCTTCTTGTTCGTTATCGATGAGTTGCAAAAAAGTAAGAAACTGTTTACCAGAATACGTTTTTAACGCTTTGGCACTTGAAATAAAGTGAACGCGCAAGGGTTTGTTTTCGGCATACTCATCCTTTAATTTTTGCTTAAAAACTTGAATTTCGCCAGAAATACCAACGGTTTGTTGTACGTATATATCGGTGAAGGTATTTTTTTTATGGGTTTTCATCTTCATCTGAATAACGATCTGATACAAATTGATTTTTGGACATCCAAACGGTTTTACTATTTTCAGATATTTGAACTAAATACCACCCATTTTTTTCAAAAAGAACAGATACACGGTCAGGAGTTGTATTTAAATATTTTTCAATAGGTGAACCATCCGGATCTGTTTTAAAATTTTTAAAATATCCTAAAATTGTTTTATTATATCGGTCAGAAGGTTCTGAGCGATACCTCACTCCTTCACCTTGCACATAGCCATAATCCATAACATCGAGTTGCGTTAAATCATAACCAACAAAATAGGTTTCGAGAACATCTTTATAATCGTCAAAAGAAACCAATTTTTTCCATCTTTCTCCTTCTTTTCTATACCATCGATTATTTACAAATCGATAAAAATTACCATCCAATGCTTTTTTACCATAATGATATAACAAGGAATCATTTCCCGCAATTAATTCTTGATTAGGTGGCAATTCTCCTTCTGATTCTATTACCTCAATTTTTTCAAAATAGGCTTCTAGTAATTTCACTTTTTGTGAATTGTCTTTCATCCATTTACCACTAGCAGAGTTTGAAGCATCAGGTATAAATCGTTCCCAATTCTCTTCTTTGAATCTCCACTTCACCCCATCTACAACCAATCCTATATTGCGCAATAAGTTATTATATATCGTATCTAAAATAACATAACCTTCTGGTGGAATCATTGCAAAAGCTGGCCCATCGATAGATTCGGTAGGTTTGGTAGGTGGTGGTTTCTGATCTATTTTCAAGTATATCAAAACACCAAAAAAGATTATTATTCCGCCCAAAATTAATCCTACATTTATTGCATTACTCGATGATTTTTTGTTGTTAAGTAATTCAGTTTGATTAATATTTCTATCGGGTAATCTATATGTTGTTTGGTCACTAGAATTAAATGAATGCAATACAGATCCATTTGAGTTTAAATAGATCTCGATTAAGGCATTGGCTGGAACATTAACCGTTAATGTTGAGCCTTGTAATTTTTGAAACAAATTGGTAATCGGACGGTTATTGCACCAAATCTGGTAATCGTCTGAATAATAATTCTCAACGACTAAAGCGATATCCGAATTAACAGGATTTGATTCTTCCTTTGGTTTTACCTTATTTCCTGCATTCCGAATTTCATCCTTATTCTGCCCTATTTCATTTTCTATTTGAGATTGAAGTGCACGAATAGCTCCAAGCGAATTTGGTCTTGAGCTAGCAATTGGGTTTAAACAAGCTTTAATTAAAGTATCCCAAGGAGTGCCTGTTGATTCAAACGGAGGCAAAGGCTGTGTCGTTGATTGCTGAGATAACCTCCCGGACTTCAAACACCAAATATACCAAGCAACTAGCCCAAATGAATAATACTCATCAGAAAAAGAAAGTGTTTTTAAGTCCTTTTTGCGCTCAGGACTTAAAAATTCTTTAATACGATGAAGGCTAGATTGAGACTCCATCACTTCTTGGTTTTGTTGGCAAAACCTCATTTCAAGCGTTTCAAACAATGTAAGTTGAATTGAGCCATCTTCTTTTACCCAAAAACTAGTTGGATTAATTGCTTGATGATAAAACCCTTCACTATGAATAGCTAATATTCCATCTATAATTTGAGTAATAATTTCAGTAAATCGCTCATCTGTAAAGGTAGATAAGGTATTTAGGTATTCAGGTAAACTTTGACCGCGTTGTGTGGCCGTGAAAACTTGAACATTACCTGCTGTCCGTTCTATCCTAGAAAAACTCAAAATTGAAGGCGATTGAACGGATTGAAGTACCTTAGCACCTAATTCAAAAAAATTACATTGAATTGGATTTTCTGAAAATGGATTTTTCAGAGATTGAATAAACTCACTCTTCGATTCTGATTTTTCAACTTGGGTAAATTCTCCTTCAAAAAACATATTATTAATCCTTTTTATTTACTTGATTAACAATGATGGACCGGTAACGCAAATAATCGTTGTAATTCTTCTGGCAGAATCATCATTTTTACCATTAGGAATAACCCCGGGAGGAACAGTTTCTCCCAGTCCAATAGCATCAATATCGAAATATAAATTATACTTTTCACTAATTAAATCTAATTTTGCTCTGATTTCAGTTTCGACACTTTCAGCTCGCTTCTCTGAAAGTTCTAAATTATTCGAACTAGACCCTTGTAGATCAGCATACCCATTTATTATTATTTTAGTTTTAAATTTTCCAGTCTTAAATACTGCCTCGTTATGATGATCCATATACTTTTGCCAAGACAAAACGTCAACAATTATTTCATCTACAATTTTTTGAACGGTATTTTTTCCATTTTTTGAAAGCGTATAACTTCCCGTTTTAAAATCGGTATCTGCCCTGACATTATTTACAACTTTATTATTTTCAATCA
>CALQIX020000032.1 GCA_943330745.2 Lishizhenia tianjinensis | reverse complement strand
TTCTAAATGGTACATGAACCCGGAGGAGTTGAGGACTAATGCTCGGTAGAAGTCTTAAGCTTATTTGTCGAACTAGTTCACCTCAACTTCTCTGGTTCTTCAGTATGTCTAATTTAACACTACTTATTTAAAGATGCTAATCTAATAGCCTGTCGAGGTGCCACTTTTCAGGACATTTTATCCTTTTTCCTCTTTTTTCAATCGCTCCACCTCTGCTTCCAGTAGCTTGATGTACTTGTCTTTGTATTCGTCTTGGTAGTTGTTTGTTTGTGATTTGATATCAACATTGGCAATTTTATTATTGCTCACATTAAAATTTGAGAATTATTGAAAATAGTTGATCATATAATTTGTTATTTGTAACCAAACTGGAGCGTCGGGTTTCTTCTGTAACCCCCTAATTAATTTTGTATGAAGATATTTCTCGTATTGTTTGTCCTTCACATTAGTGTTTTGGCTCACTCGCAAACTTCAGTGAAAACAGACAAGGTTAAAACTCAGAAAATAATTGAGATTTCATTTTCTATTGACTCATTAATTAAGTCTGAATTAGGAAATTTAAAGGTGAAACACGAATTTGACAGTATTTGTCATGATATGGCTCAGAAATATATTTTGAAACAAGACGATCAGAAGTACAATGGGATTCATTGGAAATTTGTTAGTTCTATTTCATTTAATAATAATCAATTATCTTATTGTGATTTACCGAAAAATGATATTGTTGAGGGGGTAAAACAAGCCATTTCAGGTCGTGATTTGAAAGATTGGGAATTTACAAGTTATACCGTCGTGTTTGGTGAGTATGCCGGTAAAAGTTATATGGTACTTGGTATTGATTATTAAGTGTTCAACTTTACTATCTTTTTTGTAACCGTTTAAAGTGTTGTAGTTCTTTCTTTAACCACCTAATTTTTACCAGATGAAATGTTTAATTGTTGGTGCAACAATCCTGTTGCAAATTGCTTTGCACGCGCAAGATTCCGGATTCAGAAACTATAGCGATGCTGATGGTTTTGATTTGAGTAATGGATTTGATGTGAGCTTATTTCAACAGCACCTGACACAAGAAATGCTTCTTGCTTTTCCTTGGATGACGGAGGATACAACCAATAATTTTGCCGCAAGAGCAACTTCTCAAAAAGAAGCTGGGTCGCCTATTTGTTATGGATCCAAGCAAGGTGGAATGGTAGACACGAAAAATGATGAGTTGGTTGAAGCAAAAAAACTTGTTCAAAACTACCAGGATTATCTTTTTAATAGTCCGTATTTCGGGGAAAAAGCACTGAGGAAATATTACAAAGATTTTTCGGCTGTGGCAACCAAGCAATATGGTGGTTTGATTCGTTATGGTTTACTAGTTGACAATAATATCACCTATGAATCCATGATGGAGGCCTCCCGCAATATAACAAATATGATGTATCAAGAAAAAATAGATATCGTAGATTCATTGGTAAAACAACGATTTGGCCCTGAAATGCGGATTGATAAAGGTTTTCATATTGGTTGTGTGAATTACGTAAAAGAAAAAACACAAAACATTAAGATTCCATTTGTTCCGGGTGAAGCACACTACCCAATTGTTGTGAGCTCAAAAGATGGGCTACCAAGAAACGAAACACTTATTGAAATTTATAATGAGCGCTTCGATTATTTAGAATCGCTCGATTTGCCCTTAACCATAAGTAGGTATTACATTACAACGATTATCGAAGGCGACGAAACCTTTTTGATATTGGCTTTGGATAATTGATAGCAATTGAATTCGGTAATCAGTAGGGGAAGATTAAAACATACAATCAATTCATTTATTTCGTGTTTTTGAATTAAATCCACGTTGCATGCTTAATAAAAACAAAGTATTACAACACTTGAAAATTTGCCTTAAACATTTTCTAATGAGGAGATAATAGATCTAACCCTTATTCACTAAATTCAACCAATCTCATTCACCCCATACAACGGAACATTGGTCATCCATGTTTCTTGGTGGAAATCGTAGAGGGAAGTTCTGTAACAGAAAATATCTGGGTATTTATCTGCAAACGTTTTTAGTGATTTAGACTGGAGATTTTCACTGGCTTTATCCTCTTCTGCGTTCCAACAAAATCATCATCATGAGGGATAGAATTATTCGTTCTTGTTCTTTTTCTGAAACATCGGCAATTTTATCAACTGTAAATGTTTTTCCTAGAAAGGACTTGTTTTTCGTAAGTCTCATTATTGGTTGCCCATTTTTGTCAGTAATTTGGTATTTCGGATTGAACATATACCCTGTAAAAATCCCTACAATTGGAATTTCACTCAATAAGGCATCAATTAATTTTGCCCATGGATTTACTTCTTTAATCGTGAATTCGTGTTCTTGATTTAAATTGAATATTTCATAGGTAGCTTTCCAAAGTGATGCGCGCCCTTTTCGTGCAACCCGTCCTAATTCAAGGTCATTTGCATCAGAAAATGTGTAAGTGGCTGAATAGTCAATCCATTTATTTGCTTTGATACGATAGATCAAATTCGCTTTAGATTCATCGCTATAACAAAGGATATCCTCTTTTAATTTGAACATTTTTTGACGTACGTAACTAACAGTGGTATTATTAGCATCTGTTATAGAAAAATCATTAGACAAGGTTCCAACCTTGAATTTAAAGGTTAATGGAAATTGAAGCATATTTCAGGGATTTAAAAAAGTAATTATTAATAGAGTTTTAGGCATGAACAATCATATTACTTAAGCCATAATTTGAAGTGAACATTAAATAGATAGCTGAATATATAGTTTTTGTAATTTTTCAAGACTTTGAAAATAATCAATAAATTTCTTTTCATTGCACGAATTGATGTAAAATGAAAATCATTGAAGTCAAAGTAGTGAATAGTTACATTTTTTTCTTCATTTCCAACACTGATTTTACGGTCATTTTCATACCCATCATGTCTATCGTTGTGTTTAGTGTTCCTCCAATTCCAACAAACATTCCGTTGGTATAATCAAAATTAGCAGTAATGGTTCCGTTCATTTCAGGAGCCATGCCTTTTGCCATTCCCAAAGCTGCTTGATCTTCTGCATCTAGTTCCATTCCGTCGGTTCCGCCAAAACTACCCATGTTAAACGATCCTTCTTCTGTTTGACCACTCGCTGCTCCTTGAAACATATCTGCATTTTTATTCGTGCCAATTTTTTCTTCCAAATTAGCCAATCCATTTACCATTGATTTTACTAACACATCAACGGTGTACATTCCCGCTGTCGCGCTGTATTTATCCCCTTGTGCGACGTTTCCATCAGGCAACACCATCATTTCTAAAAAATCATACGGAAAGACATCTAAATGATCACTCTCCTCCGTTTCTTTTACCGATGCCTTTTTTGTCGTGCTAATCGTCTGAACGGTGTATCCTGCTTTTAATTTCCCCGTTTTTGTATCAAATTCCGCATATACATCCACTTTTTCATTCCCTGTTTCTACACCCGCACTTGCTCCATTTTCATCTGCCTTGCCATACACTAAATAATTTCCGGTTGCTGTTGTAACTAAGCTCACTTTTTTGGGAAACGTGAAGTGTCCTTTTTTATCTACTGTGATATCACTTTGAACCGCATTTTTTGGTAAGGTTGCTAAACTGGCCATGATAGTCCCTTTCGAATCTTTAACGGTATAATTCACCAAATACAATTTCCCTTTGGCAAGACCAGTAGGATCCACGGATTGAATAAATAATACAAAATCAATGGTTGTAACAAACTTCTCTTGAATGTTCATTCCCATAGCAGAAGTAGTTACATCATCTTTTTGAAGAGAAGAAAATGAATAACTGGTATTCGCTTTCCATTTGTAAACTAATTCTGTAGCTGTGAAAGAATTAACAAGTAAAAACACTACGAATGAAGACAATAAAACTTTCATAAAACTTATTTTTTAGGGGTCAAGGTAAATCCATTTTTAACAATACTCAATGTTTCTTTTCCAATGCCAACAATGGAAACAATGTTCAAAGGAAATTCTAACAAAACGTGTGTAAAACTCAAGAAGAATAAGAAACTAAGTCCAAGTGCATAATCATACGCGTACAGCCCACAAGCTGTTAACCACAATCCAATTACTAGTGCAAACCTTAATTTTGGTACTTTGTGCCAGCGAATTACTTCTGTTTTACTAAACCAATTGAGGTAATGATACAAATAGGCGAACGCAATAAAACGCATCAGCATGATACCGAAGGTGGAAAAGAAAATGGTATTCCAATAATACTCTTTTGTGTTAATTGGAATGGCAAATTTCACCGGAATGGGTTTGTTATAGTATTCACTTTCCTGATTGGGAACGATGAAGTTTTCGGATAACTTATTTTTTAAAGAATCAGTGATGCGCGCCCGCTCAGCAACCGGAATTTGATTATCTACCGATTTTTTGTTCACCACGGAATCTAAGTATTGTTTGTTTGTTAAAAGCGGTTCATCAATTAGTTTAAAATGGTCCAAAATGCTAACGTTGGTATAGAAAAACCCGTCTCCATCTGCGTAATAGGCTTTTTTTCCGAAATCGGATAAGAAATTTGTTTTGGGATTTACAGGCGTGTAAAACACCAATATGATGGGGATAATAATGAACGTTGCGACAGAGATTAATCCTGTTTTACTTCTGGATTTTAGTGCGCCATACAACATAAACAAGCCAGTGAAAGCATACACATGAATCAAAGTTGGAACCAACGAGGTTAAGGCAAAAATCGTCGTGCTGGAGTTGTTTTCAGCACTATTTTCGGGCGAAAGCCATCCCGAAATAAAGACAAACAAAAATGATATCGCAACAATTTTAACGATGAGGTTTTCAACCAAGGCAAACAAGATGGCGCTAAATAAGGCCAATACCAACAATTTATCAAATAAATTTGCTTCAACAAAAGCATCATAAAAATCGGTGTTAACTCCAAAATCTTTTGCGAACGCTGCGTAGGAAAGTAACACGCCAATTACCACAAGAACAATGAAATCATATTTTCCTTTCGAGAAATAATTTCGATCGTGCAGCCAGCTAATCTCCGTTAAATAATGCAGGGGCCCTAAAAAAGCATAGGCAAATAAAAACACTTCAAATGGTAGAAAAAAAGCACCCAAAGCACTCAAAAACATAAGGCCCATATTGAGGTAATTGATTTGTGCGTCTCGTGTTGGTGTCATAGCAATTCAGTTTAAACAAATTTAACTATTTTATTGAAATGAAAAGTAAATTGAATTGGTTAACTTTGAAGGAAATAACACAGCTATGCAAACGTATAATAAAATAATGCTCTATTTTTGGTTAGTGGCAGGAATCGTTTCACTCATCGTGGTAACTTTTAATTGCATTACTATTGGAGTCGATAAATGGGCGTTTTATTTTAGCATGCCAGCAATTGCTTTTCTTATGTTTTATTTCAAACGAATGATGATGAGACGCATGGAAAAACACCTAGATTATTTGAAAACGGTGAAAAAAGACGAAATCGAAAACAAGTAATTTGTTTCAACCGTTTAGGTAACTAATCCCATAAAATTCCGTCTAATTCTC
Organism: Lishizhenia tianjinensis; assembly: GCA_943330745.2. Classification (GTDB taxonomy): domain Bacteria; phylum Bacteroidota; class Bacteroidia; order Flavobacteriales_D; family Crocinitomicaceae; genus UBA952. Next base: position 28,111 of record CALQIX020000032.1, on the reverse strand, counting down.
AATGAAAAAACTTTTTGCCCCGTTGAAAACATTTTTTTTACTCGGCTTTCTATTTTTTAGCTCCCAATTATTTGCTCAATTGTTAGTTAATGGAAAAGTTACTGACGAACGAAATGATCCAATTCCATATGCGAAAATCTTTATAAAAAACATGTCGGATCAGCGTACCTTGTGTGATGCTAATGGATATTACGAAATACGATTGATGCCCGGCGAGTACTTTTTAGTAGTTACCTCCACCGGATTTCAAGACAGAGAATCGTATGTAACTGTTGTAGATAAACCAGTTCAAAAAGACATACAATTGTTTCCCTCCACGGTGAAAGATTTTTCTGATATGGATATCAATTCGAAAAGAACCAATCCAGGTCGTGAAATTATGTTGAAGGTAGTGGAGAAAAGAGACAAAATCAGCTTGTGGAATTACCCTCACTCAGTGGAGGTATATATTAAGGCAACCGAAAAACTAGACCGAAAAAACCAACCCAAAAAAGAAGCAAAAAAACCCGAAACAGATGAGCCATTTGCTGATTCTGAAGCAAAAAAAATGGCGGATTTATTGGCTGCAAATATGAATTTGGCAGAAGCACAGATCACTCGAAATTATGCGCCAATTGATAAGGTTAAGGAAATTAGAAATGCTTATGAATTAAGAGGTTCCGATCGAAATTTATATTATACCACCACCGCTAAGGCCAATTTCAATTTCTTTGAAAACTTATTGCGTCTGGATGATTTACACCAAAATCCAATCATGTCTCCCATTTCGAGTCCGGGAATTTTATCCTACAAATACCGTATTGAGACCAAATATCAGGAAAATGGAAAAACTATTTCTAAAATTAAAATCTCACCACGAAATGTGGCAACATCCACCTTGGAAGGATATATCTACGTAATTGATTCGCTGTGGTTGATACAAAAACTGGAATTAACCATGGAAAAAGGAAATTTATTGATGTATGATTATTTTACGGTTTATCAAGAATTTGAGCACCCCGGAGACAGTATCTGCGTATTAAAATTTCAAGATTTAAAATACGGTGTCAAATATAAAAATGAGACGAGCCAGGCATCCACACAGGCAGTTTTTTCAAATTATAATTTCCAACCCAAATTTGGGAACAAGTTTTTTGGAACGGAAGTGGCCATTACAGAAAAAGAAGCATACGAGAAAGATACTGCCTATTGGTCCGAAAAACGACAAGGAATTTTAACGGATGAAGAGCGCAAGTTCATTTTAGTGAAGGACAGCATTTTCCAGGCACAAAACCGAAAAGAATATTTGGATTCTGTTGATTCCATTTTTAATAAAGTCACCTTTTTGAAAGTTATTTGGTTTGGTATAGACCACCGAAATAGAGCAAAAAAGACACAATTTACATTTGCCTCAGCGGCCTCTCTTATTCAACCACTTTTTATAGGAGGTCCGCGAGTAGCACCTTGGGTAGATTATTTCAAAAAATGGAAAAATGAACGCACCCTTGATTCATACACTCAAATTTCTTATGGGTTTTTAAACAAAGACATTAAGGGTGACACGTGGTGGAAATATCGGTTTGATCCATTCCATTTTGGAACCGTTCGGTGGTCGCTTAATCATAATTTTGACGTAATTCGAGGCTATGATGCCATTACTCAAATTTACAAACGAGATAATTTTATTGAGGCAACGCGTATGAGGGTGGCTTGCGAATATGAGCTTTTTAATGGGTTCTATGTGGATTTTGATACTGAATTTTCAGAAAGAAGGTCGCTCAAAGATTACAAGTTTTTGACTTGGCTGGATAATGCCATTCCGAATAATGATCCTACGGAATTTCAAACGTACCAAGCGATGGTTTCAGACCTAACCTTTAGCTACACGCCCCGTCAAAAGTACATGCGCGAACCAAATAGAAAAGTATTATTGGGCTCTGCTTGGCCTACGTTTTACTTGAATTATGAACGAGGAATTCCAAAAATATTTGGTTCAGATATTGACCACGAATATTTGCAATTCAGCTTAGCGCAAACATTTAAAATTGGTACTCTTGGAACAACAAGTTATCGCGGAGCGATTGGGAAATTTATCAGTGCTCGTAACTTGAGAAATCCAGATTATAAATTTCAACGAAGAAGTGATCCAATTTGGTTCTCTAATCCGCTCTTTTCTTTCCAAGGATTGGATTCAACCTTACCAACAATCGATTATTCCATGGAGGCGCATATCGTTCATCACGATAACGGTGCAATCATCAATAAAATTCCTTTTATGAAAAAAACACGCATTGGATTAATCATGGGTGGAGGAATTCTATATGTTAAACAATACAATTGGCTGCATTACGAAGGGGTAGTGGGCTTAGAGCGAAACTTCAAGATTTCCAGACGAAGATTACGCTTGGGAGTTTATGGTGTTTTGTCTGATGGTAATCATATTCCACTTCGCGCCACTTGGAAAGTTTCCTTTGCACTTTTAGATGATCGAAATTTAAAATGGAATTTTTAGGTTTATTAAAAATATTTTTTTATTTTTATCAAATAATTGTAACCTAATTTTATTTCTTCCGTTTGAAGAAAGCAACAAACAAACAATAAAACAACTATTATGAAAACAAAAATCACTTTAACAATTTTCGGTTTATTATTCGTTGCTGGCCTAGTTTCTTCTTGCGGTGCAGGTGGAAAAGCTGGATGTGATGCTTACGGTCAAGCTAAAATCAAACAAAACGCTGATTTAGCTTCAAAATAATCAACTGATTAAAAGAAATTCGAGGGTTCGTTAGTTAACGAGCCCTTTTTTGTTTAGAATAGTTTCCATTTCCTGTTGCAACAGCAAACATTCTTTTCGGGCGGCTTCTGCAAAATCAACTTTGTTTGAAGCATATAGAATTCCGCGAGAAGAATTGATGAGTAATCCACACTCTTTCGCCCAACCAAATTCCACCACTTCCTCTAATGTTCCTCCTTGAGCACCAACGCCAGGTACCAAGAAAAAGTAATTGGGTGCCAAGGATCTAACATGTGCCAATTGCTCCGTTTTTGTAGCGCCCACTACATACATTAAATTGGATTCATTTCCCCATTCTTGGCTTCTTTCAATAACGTGTTGATATAGTTTTTTTTCATCTTGAGATTCAATCATTTGAAAATCAAATGCACCTTTGTTGGAAGTTAGTGCCAATAGCACAACCCATTTATTTTGGAATTCTAAAAAGGGTTTAACGCTATCTTCACCCATGTATGGAGCGACAGTAACAGCATCACAATTCAATGTTTCAAAAAATGTTTTGGCGTAATAGGTCGATGTATTTCCAATGTCTCCTCTTTTAGCATCTGCGATACACAGGACATCTGGAGGCAAATATTCAATGGTTTTTTGAAGCGTTTCCCATCCTTTTGCCCCATGACACTCATAAAAAGCGGTATTAGGTTTATAGGCTACGGCTAAGTCATGAGTAGCATCTATGATTGCTTTATTAAACGTAAAAATAGGATCTTCTTCGCTTAATAAATGAGTCGGTATTTTCGATAAATCAGGATCTAAGCCAATGCATAAAAAACTCTTTTTCCGTTTAATTTGATCAATTAGTTCTTCTCTTGTCATCTTATTCCCCTTTGAGTTTTTCGGCATTTTCGGCCATTTTTAATGCGTCAATCATTTCTTGAACGTCTCCATTCATGAAAACATTTAGATTATACATGGTTTTATTAATGCGGTGATCGGTTATTCTTCCTTGAGGATAATTGTAGGTACGAATTTTTGCCGACCTATCTCCGGATGACACCAAGGTTTTTCGTTGAGCTGCTCTTTCGTTATGCACTCGGTCTAATTCAGCTTGATATAACCTAGAACGAAGTACAGAAATAGCTTTTTCTAAATTTTTGTGTTGTGATCGACCGTCTTGACATTCAACAACAGTATTCGTTGGAATATGCGTTAGTCGAATCGCCGATTCTGTTTTGTTGATGTGCTGTCCACCCGCGCCAGACGCTCGAAATGTGTCTTTTCTTACATCATTCATGTCCAGTTCAAAGTCAACTTCTTCCGCTTCTGGTAAAACAGCCACCGTTATTGCCGAAGTGTGAACCCGTCCTTGTGATTCTGTTTCCGGAACTCGTTGTACACGATGCACCCCTGATTCAAATTTCAACATTCCATAAATTCCGTCACCGGATATATCCAAGGAAATCTCTTTGTATCCTTTTACTGTTCCCTCAGAAGAATTCAAAATCTCATAGGTCCAGCCCATATTTTTAAAAAACATGGTGTACATTCGGAAACAATCTTCCACAAATATACATGCTTCATCGCCTCCCGTGCCTGCCCGTAATTCCATGATGGCGTTTTTGTCATCTTCTGGATCTTTTGGAATTAACAATAATTTTATTTCTTCCTCCATCAATGGGCGACGTGTTTCCAATTCATCGATTTCCATTTTGGCCATTTCACGCATTTCCCCATCGGTTTCAGTTTCCAATAGTTCGCGTGTATTTTTTATGTTTCCTATTAAATTGTGGTAATCTTTGAATATAGCATCAATCACCTCCAAGTCACGGTATTCTTTATTTAATTTCACATATCGATCCATATCCGAAATAATATCCGGGTCAACGATAAGTTTCCCTACTTCTTCGAATCGATAATGAATGGCTTCCAATCTGGAATATAAATCTTGCATGCTTCTATTTTAGTATGTAAAAGTTCCGAATTCAGATTGAATGGTTAATTTTTTCGTTTGAGATTCTTCTACGCGTCCAACAACTTGTGCTTCTACACCAAACGATTCGGAAATTTGAATGATTTCATTGGCAATCTCTTGAGGAACATATAATTCCATACGATGCCCCATGTTAAATACTTTATACATTTCCTGCCATTCTGTTCCAGACTCTTCTTGTATCATTTTAAATAAGGGTGGGACAGGAAATAAATTGTCTTTTATAATGTGTAACTCATCAATGAAATGAAGCACTTTTGTTTGCGCGCCTCCCGAACAGTGAACCATTCCATGAATTGAATCTCTGTACTTATCCAAAATCGCTTTGATAATTGGTGCATACGTTCTGGTTGGTGATAACACCAATTTACCAGCATCAACAGGTACATCTGTAAGGTGTTCTGTTAATGTTTTACTGCCGGCATAAACCAATTCGGCTGGAACTAAATGATCGTAGCTTTCCGGAAACTCTTGAGCTAATTCATTCGAAAACACATCATGTCTGGCAGAGGTGAGGCCGTTGCTTCCCATTCCGCCGTTGTAACTTGTTTCATAGTTTGCTTGTCCGCAAGAAGATAGACCTACAATTACATCTCCCGGTTGAATGGTATGATTAGAAATCACGTCTGATTTTTTCATTCTACAAACAACGGTCGAATCAACAATAATTGTTCGTATAAGGTCACCTACATCGGCCGTTTCACCGCCGGTAGAATGGATATCAATTCCATAATTCCGTAAATCAACCAACAATTCCTCTGTTCCGTTAATAATAGCTGAAATTACTTCACCCGGAATCAAGTTTTTATTTCTTCCAATCGTAGAAGAAAGAAGGATCGGACCCGTAGCACCTACGCACAGTAAATCATCTAAATTCATGATCAACGCATCTTGTGCAATTCCTTTCCAAACAGACAAATCACCTGTTTTTTTCCAATACATGTAAGCCAATGAAGACTTTGTACCTGCTCCATCAGCATGCATTACAATGCAATAATTATCATCTCCGGTGAGGGAGTCGGGAACAATTTTGCAAAAGGCCTTTGGAAACAATCCTTTGTCCACTTTTTGAATTGCTTGATGAACATCTTCTTTTCCGGCAGAAACGCCACGGAGGTTGTATCGGGTGTCAGACATATAATTTGTTGAATGCAAAAGTAAAAAAATCAGTGCAGAAATGCAGAAATAGAGGAATTATTAATCAACATATTCACCGTAAAATCTACTTAAATAATTACTTATCTTTGAGAAATCCTAAATAATTCAATGCGTCTACTATTTTTTGTGATTTTGTTGTCCAGTTTTGGGTTTTTTGCTCAAACATCCCACCAACCCAATGTAGGGAAATGGCAGGGTCAATTGGCTATGAACGATCGATTATTTGTTCCTTTTCGGATGGAAATGAGTGAACAAAAATCAAAGCTTATTATTGAAATTGTCAATGGTGAAGAGCGTATTCCACTAGATTTATCCCTAGAAAAAGACAGTGTAATTGGGCGTTTTCCTGAGGTGGATGCCTACATCAAATTTTCACTTGCCGAATCAGGTAATGCAATTCGAGGCTATTGGTTGAACATGAATAAAAAAGCGCTCACTAAAATTCCGTTGAATGCATCGGTTGATAAAACAATAACTGAATTGGGACCAAACACCTCAGTTATTGACGGAAAATGGAAAGCGACTTTTAGTCCTAATTCTAAAGAGCCTGAAGTTACAGTTGGTGTTTTTAAGCAAAAAGCGGGATTGATTCAGGGAACATTTTTAACGGAGACGGGTGACTATCGCTTTTTAGCAGGCACGGTTGGGGATAGTATATTTTCCATGTCAACCTTCAATGGATCATGGGCATTTTTGGTTGAAGGCAGAATTGTAAATGACTCCATTTACGGGAAGTTCTATAGTGGTGCAAGTTATCAAACGGATTGGGTTGCTGTCAAAGATGCCAGTGCCACGCTGAGAGATCCGTCCAAATTGACGTATGTGGACAAATCAGCTGATTTTAATTTTGCTGCTTTAAAATCCTTGAAAGGGAAATCGGTTGGCCTTGAAAAACGAGTTAAAAACAAAGTAGTTATCTATCAAATCATGGGAACGTGGTGTCCGAATTGCATCGATGAAATTCATTATTTTAAAGAATTATATCAAAAATATCACAATCAAGGACTTGAAATAATTGGGATGTCATATGAAGTTGGTAATGATGCAAAGAGTCAAATCAAACGCTTGAAGGCATTTAAAAAGCGTCTTTCCATTCCTTATGAAATTTTACTTGCTGGAACATCTAGCAAAGAAGTCGCCTCCTCGCAATTTCCAATGTTGAATGGTATCATGAGTTTTCCTACTGCTGTGGTAGTAGATCGAACCGGAAAAATTGTCTACGTTCACACCGGATTTAATGGTCCCGCAACTGGAGAGGCATATGAAAACTACACCAAAGAGATGAAAGAGTTGATCGAAAAGCTACTTCAGTAACGTTACCTGAATTCATTTACACAGCAGTTCGAAGAATTTTTCCCATCGCCTTTCCCTTTGCTAATTCATCCACCAACTTGTCTAAATAGCGCACTTGTTTTGTCAAGGGGTTTTCAATTTCTTCAATACGGTAACCACAAATGAGGCCGTTTATCAAGTGAGCATTTGGATGTAGGGTACATTGTCCAAAAAACGCTTCAAACGTAACCTGCTGTTCAATTAATTGGTGCATGGTCTCTTCATTATAACCGGTTAGCCATTCAATTACTTGATGCAATTCTTGAATTAATCTTCCTTTTTTTTCAATTTTATTGACGTAAAGCGGATATACAGTAGCAAATTTCATTTTTGCAAATCGTTCATCATGTTTTGAAGTCGTTTTCATCTTCTGTACTATGCGAAATTTATTGATTTTCCTGCAAATCACTTAGAATTTTTTGAACGTCTCCTTCTGTTTCGGTTAGTTTGTTTTTGCATACCCGAATAAGTTCCGATGCGCGCTTTACTTTAATGGCTAATTCATCTACAGAAATTTTTCCGTTTTCCATTTCACCAACAATGGATTGAAGCTCCTCAAAAGCTTGGGTATAGTTTAATTCACTCATATTAATTCAGTTGTTCATATAACAATTCAGTGTTTGGATCTACTTCAAAAGAGCTTACTTTTTTAGTGTACGTTTTTTTGAAACGAGTTGCCTGTCCTTTCACATCAATAGTTTCAATTACAGAAGTTCCGTCTGTAAATAGGATTTTTACTTGTAGTGGAAATTGAAATGAAAGGTTCTTTTGATTTTGAAATACCGTTAAATCTAGGTGATTTCGCTTGCCAGTTGATTGTATGGATAGTTGAGGAATCCCTGGTTTTCTCAACCATTGATTAAAAAATTGAGATAGTTCAAATCCAGATATTTTTTCGGCAACACGCTCAAAGTCGGTGCTCGTTGCATTTGAAAGGCGAAATTCTCCGTAATATGCTTGAAGTATTTTTTGAAAAACAGCATCGCCTACTTTTACACGTAGCATATGCAACACCCAACTACCTTTTTGGTAGGAATTAGCATTGAGCAGTTTCATTAAGTCTTGTTGGGCAAGGTCAATCACCGGATTTGGATAGCTTTTTACAAATGATCTGATTTGTTTTCGATCTTGTTGCAATTCTTGGAGAAAGAGGGATTTTCCTTTGGTTTTTTCTTGATAAAGTAGGGTCAAATAAGTGGTAAATCCTTCACTCAACCAAAGGTGTGGCCAATCGCTTTCTGATGCAGAATTCCCAAACCATTGATGCGCAATTTCATGTGCTAGTAGCGCTTCACAACTGCGTGTCCCATCAATCGAATTTTCATCGTAAAAAATACAACCGGCATTTTCCATTCCTCCAAATCGGGTGGTAGATTGTACGTTTGCCAGGGTATAAAATTCGTAAGGAGCAATGTAATTTTCAAAAAACGAAACAATTGACGGTGCGAGATCGAAATCATAAAATCCTGCTACTTTGTTTTCTGGATACACCCAGCTGGAAACTCTATTTTCTTTGTCCCACTTCACTTCAAAATCAGCGATTCCAACCACCACCACTTTCATAGGAAGTTCTATTTCAGATGCATAACACCATCTTTTTTCATTCGCATTTACAGCAACGGTTGATTGATAAATCCCATTGGCAATTACTTGATAATGACTGGGTGCTTGAACAGAGAAAGTTACTTTAGCCTTGTCTGAAGGATGGTCATTGCACGCAATCCAATTTTGTGCTCGAGTTGGCCAGTTGTCGCCGAAAAACGTTCGGTTACCATATTTATTTTGACCGATTACCAAGCCATCAGCTGGGATTCCCGCATACTCAATGAAAATCTCCATTTGGGCTTCTTGAAAAGGGAGAGATAATATGAATAATGTGTCATTTTGGTGGGTGAAAGATTGTCCTTTTTGTTGAAACGAAACACGTTTTACGTGCATTCCTTTTCCATTTTTTTTAACAGAAGTTAGATTTAGAAAGGGTTTTTGGTTGTTATTTTTCCACGTAAATGTTACTGTTTCCTGAACATAAATTGAATCGTTTCGGTCTGATACAGTTAGATTAATAAGATACTGTGAAACGTTCAGATCAGTTATTTGAGAGAATACACTCATCGTAGGAACAATGAATCCGATAAGTGTAAAGACGATTTTGTTGAGCATGTAACGTTTTAGAATTGATAGATTATAAGCATACTAATTTAATCGTATGAAGGTAATAAAAATATCGTTTTTGTGTGGACTTCTTTTTCAATCCATGTTATTTGGACAAAAACTAACTGATGTAGATGGTAAATCGTATTCAATTGCAACGATCAAAGGTTCCCAATGGATGACTACCAATTTGGCGGTAAAACGGTTTAAGAATGGTGATAAAATTATGCAAGCCCAGTCTCAAGAAGAGTGGAAGTATGCGGCAGCCAACAGAATTGCCGCGTGGTGTTATTATGCCGACGAAACGGGAGTTGATATGACTACAATTTTATACAACTGGTATGCTGTTTCGGACAAAAGAGGGTTGGCTCCAGCAGGAACACACATTCCAAGTTTCGGAGAATGGTCAGCGCTTGCGAAAAATTTAGGAGGAATAGAAGTTGCGGGAGGAATACTGAAATCAAAAACCGGTTGGGAAACCAGTCAACATCTTATTGCAGATCCAGCCAATACGTTCAATGCAAAACCTGTTGGCAGTCGATACATTTATTTGGACGCTTCCGCCAATTGGTTGGATGGAAAGAGCAAAGGAAAATACACTAATTTTTGGACTACTTCATCCATTTATAACGATATCAATTCAGAACATGCACATCGAATGGGCTTGGCTTACGATGTCGATTATTTGATCGATGATATGGATGGCTCAGCTGAAAGTATCTTAAACGCCAAAGGCAACGGGTTTTCTGTCCGCTGTGTGGTAGATGTACTTCCTTGAGTTGATTTAATTTGGATGTTTGAAGATCAAAAAGTTTGAATTTCTATGAATAATTCCTTCGGTTTCTAACTGGTTTTGATTAGCGATAGTTTAATTGGTAGATAATTCCCAAACAAAATCCTCCCGCAAATAACATGGATTTTTCTTTGTTAGGCAGATTTACCACTAAACTACCCGAGGGAGTTACACCTTCAATTGTTGTTAACCCATAATGAATACGTAAACCAAATGACAAAGATAATGGACTTCTTTTACCAAGTTCACGAAATGACCCAACTCCAAGAACACCAGACCAACTTGTTTTTTTATAGGCATCCATTACATGATTATCCATAAAAATGGGTGAGTTACTCGAATAATTCGCGCTGGTTATGACATTCAATTGAGGACCAATTTCCAAATACCCCTCCTCGCTATCCAGTCGAAATAAAATAGGGATTTGAACGGTGGTTAACTTTACTTTGGAAGTATAGGAGCTTTCGATTGGACCAACATTGTATTTACCCGTATAATTGGCTGTATGCGTTCCGAAAAGGACATCTACCGAAGCTCCTACTGTATTGTCATAGATGATAGAGGCGCCAATTCCGCCATTCCCTCCAAGTGCAAATGCATTGGATTGATTTTTATCAGATATTACAGCGTTATTTATAATAAAAGTAGAATTCAATATTCCTTTTGCTTGGATGAAATATAGCCAATCTTGACTAAAGGAATTAACACCGGTTATTAGCATTAAAAAAATTGATAGAAAAATTTTCATTTTTATTACCTTAATATATTGACATGACCTCTTTCATTTATAAAATCAGATGAATTTTTTAATCGAGCACTAAGCGTCCAGGTATAGGTTCCATCTTGAGGACTTTGATCAAGCTTGTTGGGTGGTGATTGTGTTCCTTCCATAAAAGGCAAAGGTCTTCCTGCAATTCCGTCCCATCCTTGTTCGGAATTATCTGTCCTAAAAATAATTTCTCCCCAACGATCATAAATCTCAAAAGAATAATAAGCCAATTCATCGTAATGGGTTATTACAGGGATAAAAATGTCATTGATTCCATCACCATTTGGTGTAAATGTATTTGGAACATAAACGATCAACACATCCCGAATGGCAATCTGTTGCCAAGCTGTATCTGGACAAATCCCTTGGTTGTAAGCAATTAGTTGAACTGTATAAATTCCCGGTTCACATCCATACGTATAGTCTATCACATTTTCAGAGGTTGGATTATAATAAGAGGTTGGAATTTGATAGAGCGAACTATTTGGTAGTTGCGGCGCACATTCATCTAGATCCCACCAGTAATTGGTCGCATGTTCACTTTGATTCAGAAAAGAGAAGGTTGGATCAAGGAAACTTTGTTCTAATGAGTCTGGAAGTACATCAAAATTGGCTATAGCCCAATCCAACGCTTCAATTATAACCAGTTCACTTGTATCAAGATCACAACCCAAGCCAGTCATTTCCAAGGCTACATAATAGAAATTATAGTAGGATTCATAAATCGTTTGAGTTATAGAGTTGTCTGAAGGACCATCCGTAGGAATAGGTGTTCCGCCAACAGTTAGTAAACTATCTACTTGGTACCAATCAAAATAAGCAATGCCTGTTCCACCGGTAATATTGGCTGTTAATACAGTTGGTGTATTCACACAAACCAATTCTTCGAAATCAACAGTTACAATTGGATCTGGCACTACATGAATATAATGGGTATCTATTGCATTACATCCATTTCCTTCTTGAGTAATTTGAACTTGATAAGTAATATCATCGAAAAGTGGAACAGTGGTGCCTCCTGCACTTGTCCAAGACATGAGGGAGTATGGACTTCCAACTGGTTGAGATTGATACCATGTATAGCTGGTAATATTTCCAATTCCTCCAGTAACTGAAGTGGTTAGTGGAACTTCTGCTCCATCGCACACTTCGATTTCACCACTTATTGTGATTATTGGATCCGGAACAATATTGATAACAACCACATTGGATGGTAGTGAGGCACATGCAATACCTGATTGACTTACCGTTACACTATAATTAAATGTTCCTGAACTATCCGAAGGTGGGCAGAATGTAGACGTTGACGCCCCTCCTGGGTTCCATAAATAATAATTCGTACCTATTCCACCAGAAACACTTGTATTTAAACAAGTTGTTGTACCGCCAACGCATAAGTTTTGGGTGGTATTTGGCAAAATGGAAACAATCGGATCAGCAATAACGTGGATATTTGCTACCGCCGTAGTCAAAGACCCACAACCATTTGGTCCATAAGTAATGATACAATAATACGTGTAAGTTCCTGGAGTATTGAAAATCTGAGGCGAAAATAAAACTGAATATCCCGATATATTTGTTACAACAGTACCCGATGCCCCCGGAATCATAGTTCCTCCAATGTTTGAACCATTATTCGAAATGTACCATTGATAATTGGCCGTGCCCGCTCCAAATTGTAGGTTGACACTCAATGGATAGGTTCCTCCAACACAAATCGTAGTATCTGCATTTGGTTGCGTCGTAATTACAGGGTCATAATTCACATTCACGGTTGTCGAAGCACTGTTACCAAAGCATCCCGCTAAATAGGCTGTCGCCGTATAGGTTAATGTATCTGTTGGACAAACTACTATTGTAAAAGGACTAGTATAATCGAACTCTCCGTTACTCCATTCAACATATTCCGGAACAATATTTTGATTTTGAATATTGGCTGTTAAAACTGTACATCCTCCTTCGCAAATGGTCTGTTCTAGCGCAGAAATGGTACCGACATTTGGTGGATTTACCACATTGATGGATACCGATGCTGTTGCTGAACACCCGTCTAAATTGTACGTAACGTTATAGGTAGTATTCCCAGCAGGACAAGCCGTAACAACCGCTGTATTTGGCGGAGTAGGTGTTAATGTTCCTACCGGAGACCACGAATAAGTACCCGGGTTCCCGTTGCAATCAAGAGGGTGAGAAGGTGTAGCAGTTAATTGAATACAGGTATTTGGACAAATTAACGTACTTGGGGTTTGTACTGTTACCGTTGGAACGGGTTTAACGCTAACCGCCAGAATAAAAGAATCCCCAACACAAACTAAGCCTGGTGCAGTTCCAACGGAAGGAGTAACCGTGTAGAACATGGTATCACAAATAATGGAATTGATATTTGTTAGCGTTTGACTGATAATAGGCTGATTGTTTCCAGCGCTTTCTCCAGATATTGAACCCAAGGGATTATCAATTGGAGTTGGCCAAGTATAGGTTGTTCCAATTGGAACAATTACCGCAGGTGCCGCATTGGAAGGATTGAACGTAAATGATAGTCCACTGCAAATTGAAAGCAATTGATTTGGAATTTGAGGTCTTGGATTAACCGGCACTGTAACTGTATAGTTGGCTCCATTACATCCTGATAGGGTATCTATTGGCGATATGGTATAAATAACATTTTGCACCACGTTCGACAAGTTGGTAAGCGTTTGACTTAACGTTGAAAGGGGGGTTCCACTATTATCGGATTGCCCAGATACGTTAACATTTGTTGCTACCGTCCAAGTGAAGGCTCCATTAATTGGCCAAATAGTTGTTGGACTCGCATCAGTAGGGCTGTACGAAAAGCTTGTTCCACTGCAAATTGCAGCCAACGTAATATTCTGTAATACGGGAGTTGGTTTAACAAGTACAAACAAGTCAAAAGATTGTCCTACGCACGGTGGGTTTAATGCTGAAGCAATGGGTGTAACCACATAGTGAACCGTTTGATCTACATTCGTTGTGTTATGTAATAAAGCAGTGCTAAATGTTGGGGCTGGAACCGCATTACTTTGCTCACCAGTTACAACACCAGTTGGAATAACAACCCATGTATAGTTTGTCCCTGCTGGAATAATATCTCCTGGTGTTCCTAAAGTATGGTTTGTAATATTGTCATCACTACAAATGGTAATGGTGTTATCTGCAAGTATTGGTGCAGGTAGAACAGTCACTTGGAATTGGAAAGTGGCTCCATCACAAGGTCCTGATTTTGGCGTAACTAGGTAGGTAAGGGTTTGTGCCTGCGCTAGTGGGTCATTATTCAGGAGAATTTGGTTAGAGAAATCACCAACAAAGGTGCTCTGATTCGATTGGCCCGAAATCAATGGGTTGTCAAATAAAATCTCCCATGCATATTGTGTTCCGGGAGGAACGACATCCGTCGGAATAAAACTTAGCACTGGAAACGAACCACTGCAAATACTATCTATTTTATTGCCAATTGTTGGCGTTGCTGTAATGGTTACATTAAAATTAAATGGTGTTCCAACACAAGCTCCTGCTGCACCTGATGTAGGTGTTATTGTATAGTTTACACCCGTTGTCACATTTACATTACTCGTTAATGGGCCCCCTGAAATAGTGGTACTTGAAATGGCGTTGTTTGCCTCATTCAAGATATCCGGATTATCAGCATAGGTCCAGGTGTACGTTGTGCCCGCCGGAATAATATTCCCCAAAGCTGATGGATTAGGAATTGTGTCAAATGATCCACCACTACAGATAATCTCGTTAATTGGTTGGATTACTGGCGTTGGGTTTACGGTAACGTTAGAAGGAACAGGTGCACTCGTACAACCTAAATCAGTATAAGTCACAGAATAAACAAAGTTTTGACTTATTACCGGATTGTCCAGGGCAGGTGATACTGTAATTGATTGTGTTGTAGGAGCGGAACTTGATATTGTGGGGCCTGACCAGGCAAATGACCCACCTGTAGAGGAAGGGGTCGCAGTAAGGGTCGCGGAAAGATTGGCACAAATAGTCGCATCGGTGACAATAATTGTTGGTATTGGATTTACCGTTACATGAGAAACTGCGGTATCACTACTACAACCATTCAGGATATACCAAGAATCGTAATAATAATTAGTTATTTGATCAATTGGATTTGCCGGTGGGGATACAATTAATAGTGTATCAGTATTTCCTGTCAATCCCGTTGACCAATAATATGTTCCACCAAGAATATTTGGATTTGCCTCAATTGTATCAGAAATTCCGCTACAAATAATTAAATCATTAACAGAAATAACAGGTTTAGGCTTAACCTCAACCTCTACCGTATCTTTAACTCCGGTACAACCATTTACTGAGTAAGTTAAAATGTATTGAAAAGTCTCCGTTGCAGTGGGATTAACTAAAACGGGATTTACAGAAATGGTAGCTGTCGATTGACCATTCACCGTACTTCCTTGCCATTGATAAGTTCCTCCACCCGGACTTACTGTAGAACTAATTGTTGCTATTTCTCCATTACAAATATTTTGTGTTTCTGGTGCAGCATCAACAGATGGTATCGGGTTTACAGTAACTTGAGCTGTAGTTGAAGATGTGGCACAACCGCCTATTTGTGTTGTAACGGTATACGTTGTTGTTGAGCTAGGATTTACTTGAATTTGTTGCAGATTAGTTGGTCCTATAATGTTATTCCCTGTCCATGAATAGCTAGCACCATTTGGCCCAGCAACAAGTACAACTGTATCTCCAAAACAAATAGTTTGAGGACTTACAGAAGCAGCTGGATTTTGAATGACATTAATTGTAACAGACTGATTTGTCGAACAACCGTTCAACGTATAATTTAATGAATAAGATGAATTATTAGTTGGACTTACAGTAATTGAATTACTGGTTAAATTATTAACAAGCGGACCTGTCCATAAATATTGTCCTCCAACGGGGGTGACGTTGGGATTTATTGTAATTGGATTACCACCACAAATTGTTTGATCGGGCATTACAATAGTTGGATTTTCAAAAACAGTTATTGTTGCCGTGTTATTTGTATTAATTGGGTTTGAACAGTTTCCAACTGTTACTGAAATTAAATTAAACGTATAAATTCCTGGATTAGACGTAGGCACAGGAATCGTAACAGTAGAACTTAGATTGGAAGAGGTTATTGTTTGATTTGCCCCACCATTAATGTTATATGTAAATGAGTAAGGTGGTGCTGAATTTGATCCCGTAAATGTAATAGAAGGGGGTGTTGAATTTTGACATAATGAAGTTGAACCCCCGATTGTCGCCATTGGAAGTATTGTCACTGCTATCGACATATTTGCAATTGTAGCGCAAGTAGCTGGCGCAGCAGATGTTGGTGTAAAAGTGTATGGTGTTGAACCGGGTGAAGCGGTACTAATCGTAGCAGGCGACCAAGAACCAGCTATTCCATTGTTTGACGTAGTAGGAAAAGCATCAGGAGTAGCCCCTTGACAATACGGTCCAAGTTGAGTAAATAATGGAGTAGTGTTTGGATTTACAACGATAGGCATATTTGCCGTGGTTGCACAGATTCCAGGTCCAGAAGTTGGAGTAAAGGTATAATTTGTTGTTACCGCACTAGAAATAGCAATATTATTTAAAGCTGTAGGGGCCCAAGTTCCAGATATACTATTTGTTGAAGTGGTAGGTAAAGCAGGAATACTTTGACCATTACAATAAGGACCAACTTGATTGAATGTTGGAGTTATGTTCGGACTAACCGTTATGGTTGCTGTATTATTGTTTGAAATTGGATTTGAACAACTACCTACTGCTACACTCGTTAGCGTATAGGTAAAGGCACCTATTGTTGATGTCGGTGCAGGTAATGTAACAGTTGAACTAGTTCCTGAGGTAGTAATTGTTTGAGGTGTACCTCCATTGATCGTGTAGGTGAAAGTATATGGTGGAGTTGAGTTTGAACCAGTAAATGTAATGTTTGGTTGAGCACCATTCTCACATACTGTAGCAGTTCCTGAAATAACCGCCATTGGTAATGTTGTTACAACAATGGTCATGTTCGTTAGAACAGCACAAGTAGCAGGCGCAGCAGATGTTGGTGTAAAAGTGTATGGTGTTGAACCAGGTGAAGCGGTACTAATCGTAGCAGGCGACCAAGAACCAGCTATTCCATTGTTTGACGTAGTAGGAAAAGCATCAGGAGTAGCCCCCTGACAATACGGTCCAAGTTGAGTAAATAGTGGAGTGGTGTTTGGATTTACAACGATCGGCATATTTGCCGTGGTTGCACAGATTCCAGGTCCAGAAGTTGGAGTAAAGGTATAATTTGATGTTACCGCACTAGAAATTGCACTATTATTTAAAGCTGTAGGGGCCCAAGTTCCAGATATACTATTTGTTGAAGTGGTAGGTAAAGCAGGAATACTTTGACCATTACAATAAGGACCAACTTGATTGAATGTTGGAGTAAGATTTGGACTAACTGTGATTGTTGCAGATCCAGTTACTGGATTTGAACAACTTCCAATCGAAACAGATGTAAGAGCATAGATAAAAGTTCCTGTGGTAGACGTCGGTGCAGGTAATGTAACAGTAGAACTTGATCCTGAGGTAGTAATTGTTTGGTTTGCACTACCATTGATCGTGTAGGTAAAAGTATATGGTGGAGTTGAGTTTGAACCAGTGAATGTAACGTTTGGTTGTCCTCCATTCTCACATACTGTAGCAGTTCCTGAAATAACCGCCATTGGTAATGTTGTTACAACAATGGTCATGTTCGATGGAACAGCACAAGTAGCAGGCGCAGCAGATGTTGGAGTAAAAGTATATTGAGTACTTCCTGCTGAAGTTGTACTAATTGTAGCAGGCGACCAAGAACCAGCTATTCCATTGTTTGACGTAGTAGGAAAAGCATCAGGAGTAGCCCCTTGACAATATGGTCCTAACAAAGTAAATTGTGGAGTTGTATTAGGTTGAACTGTAATTGCCATCGTAGTTGTGGTCGCACAAACACTTCCAGCCGATGGAGTGAAAGTATATTGGGTAGTTACAGCCGCACTTGTTGCTATATTATTTACCGCAGGTAACCAAGTTCCAGTAAAACCATTAGTTGAAACGGTAGGTAAAGAAATAGTTGCTCCACTGCAAAATGGTCCTAAGGCTGCAAAAGTTGGTGTTTGATTGGCAGTAACTGTTATCGTTGCTGTTCCACTTGCTGTATTTGAACAACTTCCAATCGACACATTAGTCAATGTATATGTATATACTCCAGGGGTTCCTGTTGGAACTGGTAACGTCACTGAACTACTAGCTGATATTGTGGTAATCGTCTGTGCTGTTCCTCCATTGACATTATATGTGAAGGTATACGGTGGTGTTGAACTGAAACCAGTAAATGTTACGTTAGGTTGAGATGCATTTTGACAAATAATTGTTCCTCCTGTTATTGTTGCGGTGGGTAGTGTTGTTGTTTGAATCGTTAATGAAGCATTCTGAGCACAACCGGGTGCTCCAATACTTGATGGAGTAAAATTATACGTCTGTGCTCCTATTGTATTAGATGTAATCGTAGCTGGCGACCAAGATCCTGCAATACCATTATTTGAAGATGATGGTAATGTACCTGGCGTAGTATTCTGACAATATGGCCCCATGGGGTTGAAAGTTGGGGTAACGTTTGGATTTACTAATATTGACATTACTGCCGTTGTAGCACAAACACTTCCAGCCGATGGTGTGAAAGTATATTGGGTGGTTATAGCGGCACTTGTTGCTATATTATTTACCGCAGGTAACCAAGTTCCAGTAAAACCATTATTTGATATTGTAGGAAGGGTAATTGTTGCACCACTACAAAATGGTCCTAAAGCTGTAAACGTTGGTGTTTGATTCGCCGTTACAGTAATTATTGCGGTCTGTCCTGATATTGTGTTTGAGCAATTCCCAATAGATACATTTGTTAATGTGTATGTATAAGTTCCTGGTGTGCCTGTTGGAACTGGAAGTGTTACAGAACTACTAGTTGATGTCGTGGTAATCGTCTGTGCTGTTCCTCCATTAATTGTGTAAGTAAAAGTATAGGGTGGTGTCGTGGTTGCTCCAGTTGCACCAGTAAATGTTACGTTAGGTTGAGATGCATTTTGACAAACATTTGTCGTGCCATTTATTGTCGCTGTTGGTATATTTACGACAACAATAGCCATAGTAGTATTAACAGCACATTTCGGAGAAGAATAAGATGTAGGAGTAAAGGTGAAGTTTTGAGTCCCTACCGTGCTTGTATTAAAAGTTGCAGGCGACCAAGTACCTGAAATACTGTTGTTTGACGTGGTTGGTAATGTACCTGGAGTTGCTCCTTGACAATATGGACCTAATTGAGAAAACTGAGGTGTTGTATATGTATAAATTGTAATATTAGCCGTATCAGCTGGACCACTACAACCATTTACAGTTGCCACAACAGAATAAGTTAATGTAACGGGATTGTTTGTGTTGTTGGTAGCAGTTGTTGTGAATGAATTTCCGGTTGTTACTGTTCCTGAAGTGGTAGTTGTAAAGTTTGAAGGTAATGGTGAAGGACTTACAACAGTCCATGCGTAGGTTGCAGGGAAAGTAGTACTATTTGGTGTGAGTGAAACAATGTATGCTGATTCCGAACAAGCCTTATTGGGAACGGATGCAACCACATTAGGTAATGGTTTGATGGTAACTGTTACTTGGTCTTGAGCAGCTGTACAAGGACCGTCAGGATCATTTGTTGTAAGCGTCAATGTAACACTACCATTATTAATTTCCCAAGTACTTGGTGTATATGTGGTAGATAGTGATGAAGCATTGGAAAAGGTTCCTTTGTTTGGTGCAGCAGTTAATGTTGTCCAAGTACCAATGGTTGCAGGTAATCCAATGGTGCCAGCTAATGATATATTTTGACCAGCACAAACCGCTTGATCCACTCCAGCATTGACAGTTGCCCCTGAGCTTACGTTAAAAATTTCTGAATCATTGGTTGCAGGACAGGGCCCAGTTCCATCTGGATCAGAGGAAGTAAGCGTTACAGTTACATTTCCACTAAAGCTAGAATTCAATGTTAATGTGTTTTGGGACGGGGGATAATTATTATTCGATAATGATCCTGCATTAGATGGACTGAGGGACCAAGCCACTGGAACGGCACCTTGTGTAGTACCACCTGTTATTGACCCGGATAAGTTAACCAATTGCGTGTTACAAACTGCAAGAATAGGACTAACATTGGTAATGGCAGCTTGGTTTACTGTAATGTTATGTGTAGCTGTCGTCGTCCCACAATTATTGGATGCAGTAAGTTGAATCGTACCTGTTCCGTAATTCCCAAATGTTGTGTTTGTCGAAAGCGTTGTCGTTTGACTGAAAGTGCCGGTAATTGGACCTGGTGGGGTTGCACCTAAAACCGATGGAAAAGTCCATGAGTAATTTACAGGCGAACCATAGCATGCATTAACATTGGCTGAAAAACTAGCTGCCTGATTTTGACAAACTACAGCTGGAGCCGTAATAGCAGAAACAGTTGGTGGAGCACCTATTGTAATTGTTTTTATTATTGAATTAGCCGTACAACCAGTTACAGCGGGCGAAAGCTGTGCTTGTAATTGAACAGAATAAACACCGGGTCCATTAAATTGAATTTCAGGCTCAAAAGATGTTGAATTTCCAGTAGTGTATTGGTTACTAGGTGTACCACAAGCTTCTGGATTAGTTGAAGAAACTGTCCATTGATATTGCATTTGGGAAGTCGAACAACCAACGCCACTTGTTTGGTTATCCATATCCAATTTTACCCCTGCACAACCTGTTAAGGCCTCTGGAGTGAAATTAGCTGTAACGGTTGGAATGATACAAAAAGTTTTTGACTTTATATTTTCGCTACATTGAGCATTAAATGCATGTAATGAAACTGAAAAGGTTCCGGGCTGATTAAATTGAATGTTTAAATTATCCGATCCGTTCGTCCCAAAAGCATCACCTAAATTCCCTGAAATAATAGTAAATCCTGTGGATGGTGAAATAGTCCAATATCTATTATAATCATTAGTGCAAGTGGCATTCGTGCCATCAAAATTTGTTGCTACACCGGGTATTGAATGATTAAATAAATTAACTATATTGTTTTGACAAAAGACTGAATCGCATTGTGAAGTAAAAGTTGGATCGGAATTACATGTAAATTTTGCAGTAGGACCCTTACTTACAAAAATATTTGATATATCACTAATTGAAACATTTCCAGATGTACATTGATTTGTTGCTTTAATTCTTATTTTTCTTTGGGGTGCATTACCACTGGTACAAGGTATAAAAGGATAATTAAAATTTAAAAATTGGGGATTTAATGGTAAATTTGGATAAGCATATGTATTCATTGAATTGAAAGTGGAACCATCAAAATTCCAATCAAGTTCATAAGTGACACCAGGTTGTTGTTCATTAAATAAAAATTGATATCCACCAGGATCACAAACAAAATTTGAACCATCTGTTTTTGAAATACTTGGTGCACCTACCTGAATATAATAGCCATTTGTTAATATACAATTTGAAAATTGTGATCGGTTCATTAAGTAATAAAACCTATTCGATGGATTACTTGGAGCTGGAAGTGTTGAATTAATTGTTGAAATGTTAGGCGGTGTATTTAATGTCCAGGTTAAATTTGGACTTCCTGATAATGAAAATGAACAATTGGATGTATTTACGTTTGTATTTACACTTAAAGATAACGGAATATTTAAGCTGTAATTACTGGGACAAATTCTGAAGGTTACTATATTATCTATTGCTGTTTCAACCCAGGGTGATACACCATTCAAAGATAAATTTGGTTGATATAAACTACTTGATGTTGCTTTTATTATTAATACTTTTAATGATTGACCATTATTCACCGATAAAGTACATTTATAAATTCCATTTGGAAAGGTAACATAAAAGGGACTTCGGTTTTGTGTGTTAGAAATCGAAGAATTACTTCCAGAAACCGTAGTAAAAGACCAATTTATTGTTGATGATGAAGATAAATTGCCAGAACCAGACTGTAGAGTAAATAAAATTGATGAGCCTGCACACACTTTAAGTGTATCGCCAGGAATATGGGTTGGGTTTGTATTAAAATCGGCAACCTGCCCCCAACCAATCTTACTCACCACTAGGAAGATAGCAAATAAAAGGGTTAATCGTAAAGAGGATTTATACGTAGTTGTGTGCAAAAAGTCCGTTTTTGGAGTGCTAATTTACGCTAACGCTTCGGCATTGCCAAAAAAAGTGTAAGATATTGGTGGAGAAGATGTAAAATGAAGGTGTTATTTTCAAAAATAAATTTTAGATTATCAAATTAATTCCCAATTATTTTTGCCTCAATACGTCTATTTAATGACTTGTTTTCATCGGAATCATTTGGATACTTGGGGCTCGTTTCACCTTGGCCTAATGTGGTTATTCTACTTGCGTCTATTCCTTTGGAAACAAGATATTTCTTAATTTCAATGGCACGACTTTGTGATAATTTCAAATTATCTTTTTCATCTCCATTTGAATCTGTATGACCAGCAATTTCTACTGAAACACTAGGTTTAAATTTCAAAAAATTGACAAAACTATTTAATTCAACTTCGTATTCCTTCTTAATGTTAAATTTCTCTTTATCAAACAATACATTTAGTTCAATTTTTTCACCTAGACTAAAAGGACTATAAATAATTCGTTCGTTCGTATAAATGCTGTCATTTAGTTTAATAGTAGAAATTAATTTTAAACTATCACCAAACATACACGGACTGAAACTGATTTTTATATTGTTATTAATACGATACATTACATGATTAAAAACCTCACTAACCTCATTTCTAGAAAATAATTGTTTGAAATAACCACCAGTCTCTTGACTTATTGTACTTAAATAAGGTTCGTCTATGTATTGACCAAATCCAATAGTATTTACAACAATTTTGTTTTTTTTGGCTTCAGTTAGTAAACCAAATAAATCAGTAGAAATTATTGATGAATTTTCGCATCCATCTGTGAGTAATACAATCGTTTTTTCCTTTAAAGTGGATAACTTCAAACTTTCAATTCCTGTTCCCAAGGCATCCTGAATGGCAGTGGTGTAACCATAACCTGTTAATCCATTTGTAGGTCTTAAGGTGCTTTGTATTGCTGTTTTATTTTTAGAGGTAATTAGTTTCGACACTTTGTCGTCAAATTTTATAAGTGTAATTTCATCCTCTTGGTGCTTTTTATTGATTGCCTCATCTATGGCAGCCTGTAAAATATTAGCTCTTTCGTCCCCCATAGATCCACTGTGATCCATTAAAAAAACAATTGATTGAGGATTTCTCTTAGCATCAATAGTTTGTGTTAGTTTAAAATTCATGACTTTACATGAAAGTGTGTCTTTTACAATTCGAATACCTTGAATGGCATTCTTACTAATTTCTGTTAGATATGAGTTCGTATAAGGTTCGTAAAAAGTAAAAGAAATACTACCTTCATTTGCACTAATTCTAGCGTCAAAAGATTCTAGCATGATAGATTTTAGATCAATACTTTTACTATCCTTTGCTTTGATTTCTTGCAACGATTTACAGGCCGTATAACCTCTTGGTGGTATAGCATCATCCACTATAGCTTTTTCCGCCTTTTTTCCGTTAACAAGATGAATTGGACTTCCTTTCTTAGTTACTGGTGAGGAATTATTAGGATTCTTTTTTATTATGCCACATGAATTCAAAAAAATAAACAGTGACCAAAATATTAGACTAAATTTTTTCATTATTTCTATCGAATTAAATTAACGTGACCAATCTTGCGTTTGCGCTCATCTTCATTAATTTCTTTATAATATATTTCCCAAATATATGTCCCATCTTGACATTTTTCTCCTTTATAAGTTCCATTCCAAGCCCCTTTTGTATTATTAAAAAATGTTGGTGTAAATGGTGCTTCTTTTGTTTCAAAAACAATTTCTCCCCATCTATTATAGATTCTAAAAACATAACCATTATCTTCCTCAATTTTGGAACTAAAAACAGGATAAAACAAATTATTAAAATTATCCTCATCAGGGGTAAAAGTGTTTGGCACATAAAGCAAGGCATCGGGTTCTATTTTAATTATTTGTATCGATGTGTCTGGACAATATCCTTGATTAGTTGCTATTAATTGAACGGTATACATACCAGGAGGGCATCCATATGTGTAATCTAAAATATCCTCCGAGGACGGATTGTATGAAAATGTTGGAGTTGCATAGAGTTCTGAAAAACTCAACAAAGGATTACATTCTCCTAAATCCCAATTATATTCTGTTGAATTAATTGATGTGTTGATAAAGTTAAATGTTGGATCAAAAAATGATTGAATGGGATTATTCACTTCAAATGATGAAATCGCAGGCGCTAAGCCTTGTATAGTTATGGATTGTGTCACTAAATTACATCCAAAACCTGAATTCACTGATTCCACAATAATAGTAGTATCCCCAGTTGATAAATAGTCATATGTCAAATCATTATTGGGCCCTTGTACCACAAGAGGATTTATAGCTCCTGTTGGGTTTGAAGCATACCAAGTTAATGAATTTGTTGAGCCTGGTGTTCCACCTACAATATTTGCTGTAATGGAAGTTTGATCACCTAAGCAAGAAAATTCTGAACTAATTAATTCTAATTGCGGGTCATCGTAAATTATAATTGTATGGTTGTCAGTTGCATTACATCCATTACCTTCTTGATTTATTGAAACACTATAACCAATATCATTTAACAAAGATAAGGTTGTGTAATTATAGAAATTGGAATTAATTATTGGTAAAAATGGCGACCCTATTGGGTTTGAAGATTGCCATTGATAATTGATAACGCTTCCAATTCCACCTGTAACAGTTGTAGACAATGGTATTATTGCGCCAATACATGCATCCGTAATTCCAGTTATTGTTACAATTGGATCCGGTACAATATTAACAGTTATTGAATTTATAGAATTTGAACTACAACCAATACCAGTTTGAACAACTCCAACACTATAATTAGTAGACCCTACAGGACTATTTGGTGGACAATATACCGAATTACTTCCAGTGATAGGATTCCATGAATAAGTTGTAATTCCGATACCTCCAGTAACCACAGCATTTAAGCAAGTTGTAGAACCACCAATGCATAAGTTTTGATTTTCACCGATAATTTGAACTTGTGGATCATTTATAACCCTAATCCTCGATGGATTAGAGGAAATACTTCCACAACCATTTGGTGTGTATGTTATTACACAATAGAAGAAATAATCCCCAGAATTATTAAAAGAAGGAGGCGTATAATTAGAATTTGTCGCTCCTGGAATAATAACTCCTCCGATATTTGAATAGTTTGTATTTTGATACCATTGATATTGAGGTGTTCCAGCACCATTTGTAACAGCAACATTTAAAGGATAACTTCCCCCAACACAAATTGTTGTGTCATTCAATGGCTGAGTTAGGATTGATGGATCAGGATTCACATTAATCGTAATATTTGATGGTGCACCAGCACAATCTAATAAGTAAGCAGTTGCTGAATACTGCGTTGTGGAAGTTGGACAAACAGTAATCGTATGTGGCGCAGTTGTAGTTGTTTGACCTGTACTCCATATTACGTAATCAACAGTGATATTTCCTGTAAAATTCGCTGAAAGTTGAGTGCATCCGCCAACACAAATAGTTGATTCCAAAGCTGTGAAGGTTGATATGTTCGGTGGATTTTGAACTGTTACTGTAACGGGAACAGCTTGGCTCGGACATCCTGAAAGAGTATAAACAACTATATATGTAGTTGTGAATGTCGGTTGAGCGGTTATTGTTGATGACGTAGAGGAGCCTGTTATTTGAGTAATAGGTGTCCAATTATAAGATCCTGGAATATTTGATGAATTAACGCTAGGATTTCCTTGTGCATTTAATGTAGTTGAGGATCCTGCACAAATAACGGGATCAGTTGCCGAAGCAGTTACAGTTGGTATAGGCCTTACAATTACAGAAACCGTGAAATCAGAACCAATACAAGTTAAGCTTGAAGATACAACTAAGGAAGGCGTGACTGTATAAACAAGTGTTGCATCGCTTGTTGTATTATTTGTTAATACTTGACTAATTGAAGGCTGATTACTTTGTCCTGCCCCACCCGTTATAACTCCAATTGGATTTGAGACTGGATTGATCCAAGAATAACTTATACCATTTGGTACAATCTGAGAAGGTAAAGCACTTGTTGGAGTAACATTAAAAGGAGTTCCTGTACATACAGATGTACTTTGGTTTTGAATTGTTGGTGTTGGATAAACGTTTATTGTTAGTGTGAAAACTGTACTTGAGCAACTAGACACGTTGTCTATTGCTGTAACATTGTACACTATAGTTTGAACAACATCTGTGTTATTTGTTAAAATTTGAGTTATATTCGAATTATTTGTGCCAGAGTAATCGCTATACCCAGAAACATTAGTATTTGGTGTAACAGTCCAGTTAAAAATGGTGTTGGTATTAAAAATAGATCCTGAAGGAGGATTAGTCGAAGGATCGAAAGTGAAACTTGTCCCACTGCAAATGTTGGGGAGTGTAACGTTTGGAAATACAGGGGTTGGATGTACCACAACATTTAATTGGAATGGAACTCCATTACATTGTGGTTGCAAATTTGTTGGGCCAATCGGTGTAATGTTGTAAATTACTGTTTGATCAACATTGGTAGTATTCAATAATAATCCTGTGTTAAAAGTTGAAGAAGGTGTATTATTGCTGGCCTCTCCAGTTACACTCGTGTTATTAGCAACCGTCCATGTATACTGAGTACCGTTCGGAATTATGTCACCAGGAGAACCTAAGTTTAATGAAGACAAACTTGTGTTACTACAAATTTCGTACATTGAATTGGATAAATTTGGCCCAGGATTAACTGTAACATTTAAAAAAAATGGCTGACCTGTACAAGGACCAGATTGGGGTGTTATTTCGTAAATTATTGTTTGTGCACTTGAAGTAGTGTTTACCAGTATTTGGTTGTTAAAACTCGATACTGAATTGGATTGTGCGGACTGACCCGTGATACTTGAATTGTCAGTAGAAATAATCCAAGAATAAAGTGTGGTTGATGGAATAATATCACTTGAATTTGTCGGAATTGTTGGATAATTTCCACTGCAAATTGAAATGGAATTATCTGCAATCTCAGGGGTAGGGGTAATTGTTATATTGACATTGAAATTGGACCCGATACATGGGCCTGCAATTGGTGTAACAGTATATAAAACAGTTGCATTGGATGGCAAAGTGTTATATAGAGGCCCTCCAAAAATATTAGTACTAGCAATCGAATTATTTGCCTCTCCAGTCACTGAATTGTTGGTAGTTGCACTCCAAGTATAAAGTGTATTTGAAGGAATAATATTCCCTTGGGTAGTTGGATTTGGTATAGTATCAAATGAACCTCCACTACAAATTATCTCATTAATTGTATTGATAAACGGATTAGGATTAACCACAACCATAATAGTTTGTGGGATACCAGCACAATTACCAAAAGTTGGAGTTACAGAATAAAAAACATTTTCCTGTGAGGTATTCAAATTGATTAGTGTGTTATTAATCGTAGCAGATGATTGAACAACTAAACTTTCACCTGTTACATTGGTATTATCTAATGCAACCCAATTAAAATTCGATGAACTAACATCAGAGGTTAATGGTGAATTAAGTGTCCCTCCGGAACAGATGTTTGCAGAATTGGGGCTTGTTAAAGTAGGTATTGGATTAACTGTAATCGTTGAAGTAACTGTATCTGAACTGCAACCATTTAATATATACCAAGAATTATAACTATATAATGTTACCTGATTCACAGGGTTTGCTAGATGAGAGATAGTTAATAGGCTATCGATAGTTCCGCTTAGGCCAGTAGACCAATTAAAAACTCCGCCACTTAGGTTGGGATTAGCTTCAATTGTTCCGCTAGAACCACTGCAGATAACTATGTTATTTACACTTACAGTAGGCTTAGGATTTACAGTTACAGTAGAAGAGCTAGGTAAGCTTGGACAACCGTTTAGGGTATAAATCACAGAGTACGTAAATGTTTGTTGAGCTGTTGTGTTAGAAAGAGTAGGTGTAATGGTTAACGAAGAACTAGAACCAGCAGGAGTCCACGCATATGTACCACCTGG
>CALQIX020000031.1 GCA_943330745.2 Lishizhenia tianjinensis | reverse complement strand
TTTTTGACCCGTCTTTTACACTATAAATTACTAGTTTACAAGAATCGACTTTATCTTTTTGGTGTTGAATATAGGCAACGTAATTTCCTTTTTTTGAAATTGAATAATCCGTAACATTAATCTCCTTTACTACAAATTCGTTATTGGAAGTGAAAATAAAAAAAGGATAACCATCCGATGCAATTTCTTTAGTTAGTTTCTTCTTTTTAAATACTCGCTTTTTCTTCTTGGACGGGGGCTTAGCGCTTTCCTTTTCAGTGGTGAAGGCTACTACATTCGATTCTTCCGATATAGAAACGCGCTTTAATTTCGGTATTTTTATTGTTGTATCTTTTTGTGGAAGGAAAATACACAAGGTATCTTTAGGCCACTTTTTTTTATCCAGTTTTTTTAATTCACTTGTTCGCAATGTGTCAAAACCAGGGGTAAGTGTATAAGCAATAACGTCCTCTTGCAAGGAAATACTAGCATCTTTTCCTCTCTTTATAGAATCTAATTTCGCTGTTTTCTGATTATAGAAGTATAAATACCCATCTCCTTTCAGAGGATTGATTTCATAGCTTATCCACAATCCATTTGCAGATACTTGTTGTTTTTCTAGTTTTTTCCATCCATCATAAGCATGATAATCAATTTGCTTAAGTTGTCCAAAACAAGAAAAAACAGAAGTAAAAACGAATAAAATTAAAATCTTCGTCTTTTTTATTAAAAACAGCGGCATAGTTACTGAACAATCAATTGATAATGATAAAATAATTCACCACTTTTCAAAAGTATAAAATAAGAAGCCGGAGCTAAGTCATTAATTAATACTGATTGTGATTCAATCTGAGATATTTCATGTATAATTCTCCCATCAATTGTGAGAATTTGAATTTGATCCAAAATAATTGTGCTTTCAATTAAAATAGTACCTGTAGATGGGTTCGGTGAAATGCTAAAATGCACGGGATTTTCAATTAATCCGGCACAGTTGTCAACCGTTATGTTTTGATCGGCTATTGAACTACAACCATTGATTGTAATAGAATAAGAAACAACATAGGATCCGGAACCCACAGAAGAAGGGAAGAAACTGCCATTAGTCACACCGTTCCCGGTAAAAACTCCACCAACAGGACTCACCCCCCCAAGAACAATACTCGAAATTGTATCACACGTTGACGGAAGTGGATCAAAAATAATTGTTGGATTTTCACGCACTATCACTAAACCTTGAATAGAGTCTGTACAACCATTATTCGAAGTGTAAACATAATAAAATGAATTGCCTCCAACCGCTGCATTAGATACCAGCAAAGAATTGTTTTGAATATTTAATCCTGAATAAAAGCCACCAGTGGGTGTCCCGAGATTTAATGTCAAAGGGTCTGAATCTGCACATTGGTCTGGATATGCCCCAAAACTAAGGGGGGTTGAAGGTTCAACAGTAAAAGGCTGATTTGTGGAACTAGTGCAATTATTTGCATCGACAACTGTATAAGTAACAATACAAGAGCCAATTGATGCATCAAATTGATTGTTAGTTACAGAAAGGCCTGAGAAAACTCCTCCAACAGGGGTTGCAATTAAATCTAAAATGGGTGCGTTTGGACAAAGTGTGTCAATTAGAGGGAAGTTGATTACAGGCCCATCAATTTGCACAAGGAAAGAATCAATAACAGTTGAGCATGAACCGGAGGCCGCAATAGTGTTATAAATTACAAATGTTCCATTTGAGCTATTCAAGGGATTAATATCACCCGAATTAGGCGCAACATCGATTAATGAAGAGTTTGCACTAAAAAATCCAATGGAGGAATTTGGACTAAGAACAACGGATTGAATAGAATCTGAACTACAAATTAGTAGATTAGAATAGGAAAATTCCGCAGAAGGATTCGATGTTATCGTTAGGTTCTGAGAATAGGTGTTGGGGCAAATCCCTTCAGTGTGAAACGTGATCGTATAGTTGCCCTCTAGCGCTTGTGTCATGTCTATTTCCCCTAAAAAGTTATCAACGAATTGTATGTTTGCCGGTTCTGAGGTGAAATAACCAAACGGAGGAACCATCACAATGGTTGGAACAAGATTTAACGAATTCACACACACGGTGTTTGTTGGATAATAAAAAGTAGCATCGTCCAATGGAACAACGGTTACAGATATTGTATCACTATAACCAATACATCCATTGCCATTGGTATATTTTGCATAATACGATTGAGCATCTGGAATAAAAAATGAGTTCCCCAGCCCTAAACTTGTTTGATTACCGACTTGGAACCATTCATAAACCCCCGAAAGGTTTCCTGAAACCAAAGATGAATCATTGGCACAAATAAAAGAAGGAGAACTAGATAATGAGGGGTTCGTAACCGGTAAGTTTAAGGTGGCAAAATAATCATTAGATGTCCCGCAAGCATATCCATCAAACGTATTTGGCGCGATTAAAACTGCATAATTTGAAGGATTAGTAATTGGATATGAAATTGACCCATTTTGACACGCCATAAAACTGGCCGTCGCTAGTATTGCTGGGTTTGCACAATTAGATATATCTACAATGTATAAATTATAAGGAAATTCAGCTGTTGCCGACCATGTAACAACTCCTGGTTCAACTAATTGAAATTGATACCAATCTAAATCTCGACTTCCATTTGTTGCCCAAGCATTACCAAACACTGTTTGACCGCAAGAGATTGGTTGATATACGTTTGGAGTAGCGTTACAACCTCCATTTCCGTCTGTTCCACATAGTTCATTTTCAACTATTGATCCAGCAGGCGGGGAAAGTAAACAAGGGGTGAAATTTATAACACAAATAGTAAAACCCATGGTGTTGGGAATACCGTCTAACCAATCGTGTACGCGAATGTAATACATTTGACCGGGAACCAAATTAGTTAATGTGGTTGATTCGGTAGCGCCTTCAAATGTATTATCGACGCAAGTTAAAGAAGTAAGGTTAGCACAAGAACTACCATTAAACACCTCAAACACTGCATCAAATTCAGTTGAACCAACTACGTTTATAATTGCTCCTGTAGTATTTGCTATAAATTTATACCAAACATCATTATTTGCCGTGCCTGAACACCCTATGGCTGATTGAGTTGCATTCATTACAGAACCTGAAGTGGCTACACAAGTTGTTCCCTGAGTTAGATTGATTGCATTAGCGCAAGCATCATTACTAGGAGGAGTTGCTACTGAAGTATAACTATAACTATCAATCCCAATGTAATTTGAGTTTGCTCCTCCTGGCCCCCCGTTGGTTACAAAATAACGAAAAGCAACTCGACCATTTGTGGGTCCTGGAAGTCCAGAAATTGTTACCGAATATTGAGTCCAGCCGATTGGGTATGCAGTAGTTGTTAAATTCGGATTCACGGAAAGTAATAATGTCGTAAACGTTCCTACTGAAGTTGCTGTTGTTCCAGGATTTGTTCCATTTCCAGCAGTGCTTAATCGCACCTCTAAACGATCAGGATATACGGGAGTTCCACCCGTTGTTCGGGTATAAAATGAAATTATGTCTCCATTGTTCAAGGTTCGCGTTGGAGCAAATAACCAATTACTAAGTGTGGCTGGCAAAGAAGATAACGAACTTTGATAATTCACCGATAAATACGATCCGGTTGTGCCCGCTTGAGCCGGAAAAACAGTTATATCTCCTGCACCCCAATCTAAATCAGGAGAATCGCTGTTATTTTGAATGTACCAATCAGTTAAGGTAGCTATATTCTCAAATCCCTCGGTAAAAGATTGACTATATAGTCTTCCAAACAGGAAAAAAAAGAGTGCTAAAGGTATAACGCGACTAATCATTTTTTAACGGTTTACCAATTTCTACTTCTTTTCTAATGGGTAATTTTTTAACTCTTACCTTGTCAATTGGACGTGTCATTTGAATGGTATTCGATTCGCTAATCGGTTTTGCTGATGTTTCAATTCCTTTTTCATCTTTAGGGGTGGTCTTAGTTTTTACCTCTTTTGAGGGTTGAATCGTTTGACCGATTGACAAACTAGCAATAGAAAAAAATAAGATTGAAATAAACACGTGTTTCATCTGAATTAATTTTAGTTTTTTATCAATTTTGTAGTATGAAGTTCATCTACAATCACTAAGTAATTTCCTGATTTCAAAATAGATAAATTGATTATTGTTGAACCAGTTACTTCATTGTTTTCTAAAACAACTCTACCCATCATATCTTTGATACTAACAGAATGAATGGCGTTATCATGTAATGTTACCGTAACCTCATCCGCAGCTGGGTTTGGAAAAACAACCATGTTTTCAGAGGTAATTACGTTAATTAATGAAAGCGGACAAACTTCATCAACCGGTGTTCCATCACAATAATTTATTGGATATAAAACTGCAGCTTGCATGCGATCATTTTCTGGCTGTAATATATTATCTGTACAACCCAATTGTTTAATTAAAAAATCCCTAAAGAAATTAACCGTTGTATCCATATATGCAGCGTTTCCGGCATATGGAACGTGAGGCGCACCTGGGAAAGTATAAAATTGATTTTCTACCCCAACTGCACAAGCTCTTTCATGTACCATTCGACTACCGTCTAAATACATTAATGGTGTACCCGGATTAACTATCCCGCGATTGTATTTTACAGTTCCATCATTGGTTCCATGAACAGATGCAAGTGGAATATCTCCTGCTTCTAACCAGCTATATCTCGCCAAAGCACCACATCCGTTTAATACACCATGTACTTTTGATGAATAACCTGGATTTCCGCTTGTTCCGTCTAATCCTCCTAGGCTAGTAATAACACTCGGGCTTAAATAATCAGCAATCTCGCATTCTTGATCTAAATAAGCAACATGTAGAGCTGTAATTGCACCAGCCGAACTACCACCAATAAAAATGTGGTTCGTGTCAATTTTATAGGTGTCTGTTGTTTGTTTGTCTTTGTAGAAAAATCGGATGGCCGCTCTTAAATCTTGCGTTGCACGAACAACCGCTTTGACAGCATTCGCTGAATCGAACGGGAAAAACCCTAAACGATAATCAATGGATGCAGTTACATATCCTTTTTTGGCGAATTTTTGACACATCGTTACAACATCTCCGTCTGTTTTTGTTCCACCTATAAAACTACCGCCGTGAACCAAAAGAATTAAGGGTCTGTTTGTTTCGGTATCTCCTGTTGGTTGGTAAACATCAAGTTTTAAGGTTGTTGCAGCTCCATTCCAAGAAGAATTTTGTCCATAAGTGACATCACTCGTTGTGGTGAAGTTTGCAAACACATCGGATGCATATCTTCCTGTGGCACATGGGGATTGTGAAAAAGCGGCACCAGTAAGTAGTAAACCGAAAAATAAAGTAATTTTTTTCATAGTTAATAATTAATTAAGGGAACAAAGTTGAATTAAAGGCATTTGCATCCACTTGCGGAATGCGCGATTTATAGTTTAAATTTATGGCTTTTATAAATTCATTGGCCAATAAGGCATTACCTTTTGCATTAAAATGAATACCATCCAAAGAATAGGCTCCTCCTGAAACAAACTTAGAACTCATTGTTACTCCATTGTATACAAAACCTGATTTGAGATTCTTTGAAAAATCATATACATCAACAACAGCAAGGTTATATTTAGCCGCTAAATCTCTGATAACTTGGTTGTATTCGGCGATTACACCTCGCAAATATTGTAATTCACCAGCATCCAAAACAAATTCGTCACGAATGGGAAATAAAACACCCATTTGATTGCACTTAACTGAATCCAAAGGAAGGCTCAAAGTAAGTAATTCCGTTGGAAGTATTTGTCTCACTGCAAAAGCATTAGCAGTTGAATCTACAATCATAAACGGATTACTGCCAACAGTGAAATAGTATCCCAATGGATTATAAATTGAATTCAATGTGGTATTACTTGCTGCATCTAAAGTTAATCCGTTCCAAGGAATAGTGGTGAAATAAGGCATTTCACTAACATCTGGAATAGTCGCAAGCACTCCTTTTGCTCCATTTGCCGTAGCTGTTAGCAAAACTTGGTCATAAAAATACTCAAACAAAATATTCGGTTGGATATATTCAGTTGTACCTCCTGATTTTGCGTACGACAAAACCTCCTCCAATCCTAAAAATAAAGAGAAAAAAGTGGGTTGGGAAGCAAATGCATCATCCATAATACTGGCACTAATCGAAGAAGCCATTCGAGTAAAAAACGGATTGGAATTAGAGCTAAAAACATCCGCTAGCTTTAATCCAGGGATTCCATAATTTCCAAAAAGAGCGTTGGTTGAATAAATGTTTTGATTGAAAATGCCTAAGTCTCCCTGTGCAGCAATCCGAATAGGCGAGAGGGATGATACTCCTTTACAATCTGTCTTGTAGCCTAATTTCATCGGTGAAAGCAAGTTTGAACTAATTCCAATGGATGACTGATCAACCAGAGGCTGATTGAAATTTCCTCCTCCGACTTTTGCTAATTGACGAGCGATAATATTGGCTAGCGAATTTTCCTGCCCTTCGAAATATAAACCGTCATTCATGTATCCTGCTACATGCCCTCCTCCAATCATGACGAAGCGAGATGGATCTATTTCACCTTTGGAAAAAGTAGGTTCTTCGTATTTTGGTTTACAAGAAAAAACTGCTAAGGCCGTAAATGCCGCTATACTTATGGAGGTAATTATTCGATTCATCTTACCATTTATAAATTAATGAAAATCCCGGAGCAACTGCTTTTGTTCTATAAGTACCGTATAAATTTGTTTCTGCATTTTGTGCAGTTCGTTTTAATTGGGTATAATAAATGGACGCGTCTATCGAGAATTTTTCTGTAAAGCGATAAGAAAGTCCACCAGTGAAATAAAAGCGATTGGCATCTGGTGTTTCTGGTGTAACACTGGCATCCGGTACAGGAGAAAAACCAAATCCCGAACCCAATCGCAGATCTAATTTCCCATTTGCCTTAAACATTGCCCCACCTCTAAAAGCAAAAATGCTTTTATAATTCCGCGCCGACTTTGTGTCTAATAGAGACGTTGTATTTTTCTCATAATCAAATGCTAATGTATCATATGCTTTCCATCCAACGTAATTAATATCTAAGACAAAGTGCCATTTTTTAGTTGCTTTGTATGCCCACCCAAGAGTGGTAACATTAGGCAACGGCAAAGCACCTGTAAATGCTCCGTCTGGAAAATTCGTATTTAGTGATGGGGGTACAGTAAAGGTTGCAACTCCATTTTTCACTTTCATGTTTATTTGCGATCGATAGGTGATACCAACAGATAGCTTTTTATTCAAATCATAATGTATGCCTGCATTAAATCCAAAACCGAGTGCTTTACCAGCTAATTCGGCGTGACCATAATTTCCAAGGCTGTCCTGCACGGGAACATCTTTTTGTAAATTCACATTTCCAGTGGAAATAATAAAACCTGCTCCAATTCCGATTACATCCGCAATGCGATAGGATAAAGTAGGTTGAATGTAAATGGCTTTTAATTCTAATCGTGTCAGAGCAAACCGACCAATCCAATTTTCTTCCCATTGAACGGTGCTACCGAAAGGTGTGTATGCAGCAATTCCAAATTTTAATTTATCGTGTTTATGCGCTTGAAAAATTCCATATGCTGAAAATGGTGTTCCGACCGGATTTTTGGTTCTGTATGCTTGCTGTGTGGCAGAATCTACATATAAGACATTGGAAAAAATCGGCGTACTAGCAATATTGATAGAGTTTTCGTTCGAAAAAGCAACAGATCCCGGATTATAAAAGATACTTGCACCATCTTGAAAAAGTGCGGTCCCTGCGCAACCCATCCCTTGTTGCTTTTGTCCTTGGAAATTCACTTGAAATCCTTGAGCATAGCTTAACTTCGGAAGAAAAAATAAAGAAAGAATGCAGGAGAATATGTAAATTTGTTTCATTGGCACAACGGATACTCTTCAAATATAACAAAAATCAATTTAGCGCTGTTATTTTTAGAAAAATAGATTGAAAAATATAAAATCAATGAAAATCATTTACCTAACTTTCTCCTTTCTGCTAATCTTTACTGGTGTTGTTTCACAAGATAAACCGGCTTATATTCTTTACACTTCAAAAGGTAAAAAAACGAGTTTTAAAAGAGTAGTAGAACAAGCAAAGAAAGCGGATTGCATCTTGTTTGGAGAATATCACGACAACCCAATTACGCATTGGCTTCAACTTGAATTGACGAATGTTATTGCCTCAACAAATCTAGTTTTAGGTTTTGAAATGTTTGAATCTGATCAACAACGCATTTTAGATCTATATCTGGCAGGAAAATTAGACGAAAAACAGTTTAAGGATAGTTGTCGTTTGTGGCCAAATTACGATACTGATTACAAACCATTACTTGATTTGGCAAAAAGCAAAAATCTTGCCTGCGTTGCCACAAATGTTAAAAGAAAATACGCATCCCTTCTATTTAAAAAGGGGCGGGCAGCTTTAGACACCTTAACCGAAATAGAAAAAAACCAGTTTGCTCCGCTTGATTTTGTAATTGACTCCACCTTATCGCAATATCGATCCGTTCGTGAAATGGGTGGGCATGAAATGGGCGGTAATATGATGGAGGCACAAGCGTTTAAAGATGCAACCATGGCAATGCACATAGTCAAATACTTGAATTTAAACTTTCAGTTTATTCATTTTAACGGCGCTTTTCATTCAGATTATCACCAAGGAATTCTGTGGTACTTAAAAAAGGAAAAGCCAAATGCTAAGACCCTAACAATCACAACTGTTACACAAGTTGAAATGGATAAACTCGATAAAGAAAACCTACAAAAAGCAGATTTTATCATTTGTGTTCCAGAGTCAATGACTCGAACGCATTAAACTTTATCTCTTTTTTACTGTTAGGCTAAGATGAAAAACTCGATTGTTTTATGGGGGGTAGGATGGCTGGGAATTCCTTTAGCTCAATCTTTACAAAAAGCAAGAAAT
Organism: Lishizhenia tianjinensis; assembly: GCA_943330745.2. GTDB lineage: Bacteria > Bacteroidota > Bacteroidia > Flavobacteriales_D > Crocinitomicaceae > UBA952. The sequence goes on along the minus strand of CALQIX020000031.1, from coordinate 26,571 downwards.
TCTGTTTGGTGCATTACACGAAATGAGGAAAAAAAGGCGTTTTTAGCGTCCCATGGAATTCATGCCTCAACGCTTGAAGTTTTTCAGCAAAACGGACCACTTGTTTCAACTTGTTCCACATTTATAATTGCGTTGCCACCTACTAAAGATAGTGATTTTCTAGAGCAGATGAAAAAGACCGTTCAGCTTTTGCCAGCTAATGCGCATTTAATTTATACTAGTTCAATTGGGGTTTATCTTCCAACATCAGGATTGGTTGATGAAAATTCTCCCATTGATGAAACTCATGCTGTGGCACAATTTGAAAAGATAATTTCAGTAGCTAAATCAGACAATTTAACTATTTTGCGTTTAGGTGGATTAATTGGTCCAAAGAGACACCCAGTACATTTTTTAGCAAAAAGAAATCAGAATGTAAACCCAGATCAAGTAGTAAATTTAGTGCATCAAGAAGATGTTATTCGGGTGATTAAAGCGATGGTACAAACACCTTTTTTTGGTGTTTTCAATGTTTGTTCGTCGGAGCATTCTACTCGTATTGATTATTATAATCAGGCTGCTGAAGCAGTTGGATTGGGACCCATCTTATTTGAAAAATCCAATTCCGAAAAAGGAAAAATAGTTGATTCGTCAAAATTGGTACGATTATTTCCGAATACCTTTTCTGTTTCTATCTATCATTTTGAGAGTTGTAAATGAAATTTTTCTGGGTAAAAGCATAACAAAAGTGCTTTTTTTACGTCTAACTTCACGTATGCGCGTGCGATTGATTATTTTCTTGTTTTTTTTGAGCTTTCAGTCTCATGCTTCGCACATCATCGGCGGGGATATTTATTATAATTATTTAGGCAATAATCAATATCGTTTTTTTATTACGCTTTATAGAGATTGTAATTCTACCGGTGCAGAATATGATAACCCGCTGAAATTAACTATTTACAATTCTTCCGGTTCAATTGTCCAAGATCTCAGTGTTCCATTTCCGGGAAGCGTTGTACTGCCTTTGGTTTTTACAAATCCTTGTGCCACTCCACCAACAAATATTTGTGTGGAAAGAGCCATTTATACCATTGTCGTTAATCTCCCTCCTATTCCGGGAGGCTATACCGTTTCTTATCAGCGTTGTTGTCGTGGACCAAATATTTCTAATTTAATAAACCCGGATGAAACTGGTTTAACTTTGACTACAAATGTTCCTGGTTCAGAAACGGGGTTTACGGTGAATAGTAGTCCACGATTTACGAATTACCCACCAATTTTGTTGTGTAACAATGATGAATTGGTGTTTGATCATTCAGCAACGGATCCTGATGGTGATGTGTTGGTCTATTCGCTCGTTACTCCTTTTTCTGGCGCTTCCTCGGCTAACCCTGCACCTTCTCAAGCTCCCGCCCCGCCCTATTTTCCGGTGCAGTGGATCGGTCCTTTTGGTTCCCAAACCCCGCTTGGACCAGGGTCAAGCACGGTGATAGACCCTAATACTGGTATACTAACTGTTAACCCAAATATGATTGGGTTGTTTGTTGTTGGTGTCATGGTACGTGAATATCGAAATGGGGTGTTGGTGGGTCAAACAGTACGTGATTTTGTTTTCAAAGTATTCGATTGCAATATTACCTTACAGGCCCTTCTACCAACACAGGAGCAATTGGCTTCGTTTGTTTCTTATTGCCAAGGATTGACCGTTAATTTTGAAAACAATTCGTATGGCGGAAGTAATTATGCATGGGATTTTGGTGTTTCTGGCACAAATGCGGATGTAAGTTCAATATATGAACCCACTTTTACCTATCCGACTCCTGGATCTTATGTGGCACGAGTCATTGTAAACCCCGGTCAGCCCTGCACTGATACCGCATATATGTCGTTGATTGTTAACAATCCTTTTTCGGTTTCATGGACAAGTCAGGATTCCTTGTGTATTATCAACAATTCATTTGATTTTGTTTGTCAAACTAGTAATCCGGGGGCTAATTTTTCATGGAATTTTGACCCCGATGCTTCTGTATTAACTTCAACCAACCTTACTGTTAATAATGTTTCTTTTGCTACATCTGGTTTTCAGACAATCACGATAAATGGGGACGATGGGGATTGTGTGACCAGTTACACGGACTCCGTTTATATTTTTGATCTACCTATTAGTAGCATTGATGTTCCTCCTTTGGTGCAATGTATTGGATTAACGGTTCCATTTATCAATAATTCCACCAATGCTTTTAATTTTCAATGGGATTTTGGTATTCCGGGCACATCCTCAGATCAAAGCACTCAATTTGAACCTGTTTATTCTTTCCAAAATCCGGGTACATATACGGTTCAATTAATTTCAAGCTCAACTGTTGGATGTTCAGATACATCAACGACTACTATTACGGTCAATGAACCATTGATTATGTCTTTTACCCATTCCGATTCGTTGTGCATTACGGATGGATTATATGATTTTGACGCAACCGTTTCCGGTCCAAGTTTCTCGAATTACACATGGAATTTTGGAGCGAATGCGAACCCAACCACTGCCAATACCATTGATGTTTCTAATGTTCAATATTTGACCCCGGGCAATCATCCCGTTATGCTTATTGGTTCATACGATGTGTGTGCAGATACCGTATTTTCGAACGTCTTTGTATATAGCGAACCAGAAATCGATTTTCTATTCGTTAATTCTTTGCAGTGCGCTCCTTCTACAGCCCAGTTTGTTAATTTAAGTACGTCTAGTTCACCAGCGATTTATTCATGGGATTTTGGTGATTCGGGAACATCCACAGCGTTTAGTCCAAGTCATGTTTATTCGGAAATTGGAAGTTACAGCGTAGGGTTAACCATGATTACCTTGGCTGGATGCATCGACACATTGTATCTGATGAAGCAAGATTTAGTGGTAGTTCACCCCAGTCCGGAAGCCAAGTTCTCTGTAAATCCAGAGAAAACAGATATTTGCCACCCGGCCGTTCGTTTTATCAATGAATCTATTGGGGGATACGAGTATTTTTATTTCTTTGATCATAATTCATTTACAAGTACTGAATCTGATTTTGTGCACAATTACACCATAGAAGGAACGGATTATCCTATTCAAGTTGTTTCCAATCAATTTGGCTGCAAGGATACGGCTCGTCGTACGGTAATTATTGAACCATTTTCACTGTATATTCCCAATGCCTTTATTCCCGATAATGATGAGGTCAATGATATTTTTCAGCCTGTAACAGACTTTGAAATTATAGATTGGACCTTTCAAATTTTTAATCGTTGGGGACAACTTGTATTTGAATCTACCCAATACGGGGATGGTTGGGACGGCACATTCAATGGATATCCAAGTCAAGATGGGTTGTATGCCTATGTGCTCACCTATCGCTCTTGTGCAAATCCGTACAATGCTAAAAAAATAACGGGTCACGTTTCCTTGTTGCGTTAAGAAATGAGTGAAAACGCCATTGAAACTAGAATTAAATCCTTGCCCGAGTTACCTGGAGTATATCAATATTTCGATGTAACTGGGAAAATAATTTATGTTGGTAAAGCAAAGAACCTAAAAAAGCGTGTTACCTCTTATTTTACAAAGAATCATGATAATGCGAAAACAGCGATTTTGGTTAAACAAATTCAGGATATTCGCTTCATTGTTGTGGAAACGGAATTAGATGCCTTAATACTTGAAAACAATTTAATCAAAGAGTATCAACCTAAATACAACATCCAATTAAAAGACGATAAAACATTTCCATGGATTTGCATTAAAAACGAGCCCTATCCGCGGATTTTTTCAACCCGTAGAATTATTAAAGACGGATCAACCTATTATGGTCCATATCCGGAAGCCAAGGTGATGTATATTTTATTAAAGCTGATTAAGGAATTGTTTCCTTTGAGATCCTGCAAATTGGACCTTAAAGAATCAAAAATTAAGGCGGGAAAATTCAGTGTTTGTCTTGAATACCATATTGGAAACTGTTTGGGGCCCTGCGCGCAAAAGCAATCCGAACAAGATTATTTAGAATCGATTAACCAAATAAAGCAATTGCTAAAAGGGAATGTGAATGCAGTAAAAACACTCCTTAAACGCCGCATGCAGGAATCTGCTGAAAACTATGATTTTGAGCAAGCACAAGTCTATAAAGAGAAATTGAGTTTATTGGAAGGCTATCAATCAAAATCAACGGTGGTATCTACTTCCATAGAGGCCCTGGATGTCTTTACGTGTTTGATAATAGAAACTACAGCTTATTTTAATTATTTAGTTATTCAACATGGTGCAATTATACATGCTTATACGGCAGAGGTAAACTGTTACCACGATGAAACCCAAGCAGAAGTAATTGAAAAAATGATTCCCAAACTCAAGGAGTTATATAACAGTTCGTCTAAAGAGATTTTAGTGGAAGAAATCCCGTTGGTTTCAGAGAATGCATATCAATTTTCTATTCCACTTAGAGGCGATAAAAAACAGTTGCTCGAATTGTCCAAGCGTAATATTTTCTATTATCAGCAAGAGAAGAAGAAACGAGCGTTTTTGCAAACCCCAGAAAAAAAATACGAGGATATTTTAAACCAAATGCAGCAAGACCTCAAATTAGCTGAGATTCCTGTCCATATAGAGTGTTTTGATAATTCCAATTTTCAGGGAACAGATGCCGTTTCTGCATGTGTGGTATTCAAAAATGCGAAAGCTAGTAAAGCCGATTACCGCCATTTTAATGTAAAAACAGTGGAAGGACCTGATGATTTTGCTACGATGAAAGAAGTGGTTTTTCGCCGGTATTCACGCTTATTAAATGAAGAAAAACCCTTGCCCCAGTTGATCGTTATTGATGGGGGTAAAGGACAGTTAAGCGCGGCTTTGGAAGTGTTGGACGAACTAAATCTTCGGGGTAAAATTGCCATAATCGGCTTAGCGAAACGCATAGAAGAAGTGTTTTATCCAGGCGACACGAAAGCAATAATTTTGGATCGTAGGTCGGAAACCTTAAAGGTGTTGCAGCAATTACGCGATGAAGCGCATCGATTTGGCATCACCCATCATCGTAACAAACGGAGTAAATCGAGTATACATTCAGAATTAGATGCAATTCCAGGCATCGGGCCAAAAACAAAGGAGAAATTATTGAAAGATTTTAAAAGTGTAACCCGCATAAAATCCGCAGAGCAACAGGAGTTGGAAAAATCCATTGGATTGGCAGCTGCCAAGAAGATTCTGTTGTGGCGAGGCTAAATTTACTGCCCTAACCAAACTTTGGCAAAAAAGTTCTTTTGGCGATTTGACACCATGAACTTATTTCCGCCATATGCTTTCATTACCACAAGAGTAGTATCATTTTTCATTACGCGAACCCAATTATACCCTTCAGGATATGTATCGGAAAGACCTTCCATAACGATTGTTCCATCATCCAATTGCACTTTGGTTGGTTCTAAAATGGTGGAGCTTGCGATATGAATATTTGCGTAATCTTCGAGTGACAAGGTATCTGTGATTGGAATAATCTCAACCCTGTAGGTGTTTCCTTGTCCCAATTCGCAATATAAAAGTTCAATAGATCCATCTTCTCGCACAGTTTCTACTGGTTTGCCCGGAAACATAGCAACTACATCAGCTTCCTCGTTTTGATAGCGATAAAAATTGGCTTCTCTTACTTTTCTTTTTTCAGGCTGTGGCAGTTCACTAAATGTAGCCGCAACTTTGCGAACTGTATATCCTTTTTTTCGCAATTGAGAAATAATTCCGGTGGCACCTCCCAAATGCGAAGCTCCAACCGCACAAAAAACACTTCCTTTTTTTAGGATGGAATCCAATCCTTCAGCCATAATGCCATTCCGATTAACGATTAAATCAATGTATCCATTTTTGGAATAGCGTAAGCTTTTTCGGGTAAATTCCTCAATTTTATTAATTTGTCCTTTCAAATAAAGATTAAACACCACTTCTTCTCTCAGTTCACCAATGCCAAGTAAATTTTCCTGCAAATACGGTTGTTTGCTTTTTTTAATTCCGGTAAAAACCTTGAGTTGATCTTCATAAGACTCAAAGAAAAAAAGTGATTTAGAAGTGTTACCGGCATACTGTTGAAAATAAGCATCAATAAATTGAGGCATTCCATCTTCATTTCCATATACGGTATTGGTAGCTCGATCGGTTGTGGTGTATGGATCGCCATACATGTCAAACTGAAGGTTCACGTTTGATTCCCTAACGTCCACTTTTTTGAATAGGCTAAAGAGGTCGGTTTCAAGGGCAATTGTTTTTGCTTTGTTGAGCGCATAATACAGGGTGTCCGGAAAGCGAAATAAATCTTTGTGGTTGTTGTGAAAGGTGCCAAAGAGGTATGATTTTTCTTTTAATCCATTACCCGAAACTTCCCAAAGCAATTCATTTTCAGGCTCGTATAACTGAGAAAACCCAGAACACCCAATTAGTAAAAAAGCAAACAGCAATACCCTCATCACTACAAATTTAGTGTTTTTTATCGGGAAAGAAGTTGCATAAAAGAAATGAATTTAGAGAAGCCTTGATAGGGAAAGGAACTTTATCGTGCTCATTTGATTCTGTAATTTGTTTGAGTAGAACTTAATGCCTTAATTATTTATAGGTTATATTCACAATACGAATCAAGGATAGAATCCCTTGAAAAAGAATTGGATTTTTTGCGTGAAATGTTAAAGAAAAAATAAACAGTCTAATAGCTTAAAAAACAATTAGTTAAAACAAAATATTCCGAAATTACATAAAGAATATTCCGAAATTACATAGACTTTTTTCCGAAATTGCATAAATTAAAAATGGCTTGGTTTTAATCTATTTTTCTTGAAATATACCCCAAAAATAAATAAAAAGAAAGTCAAACGGATTCCAACCTTATAAAAGGAAACGGCAAGAAATACGCTCAATGGAATCGGAAAATCTGGAGCGCAAAGATAAAAATACCGAGGGTTTTGATAGTGACGTTTTGATGATTAATCTATCAAGCTTTAAACCGTCATAATATCTTTTTCCTTCACCTCAAGTAATTCATCTATTTTCTTGATGAATCCATTCGTGATTTGTTGTATTTGTTCTTCTGAATCCTTTGCCAAATCTTCTGATAGGCCTTCACTTTTTAAGTCTTTAATCATGTCCATGGAATCTTTACGATTATTTCGGACACCTACTTTTGCATGTTCTCCCTCCGCTTTGGCTTTTTTCACTAAATCACGTCTTCTTTCTTCTGTTAAAGGTGGAACGGCAATTAAAAGAACCTCACCATTGTTTTGCGGATTTAATCCCAAATTGGCATTCATAATGCCTTTTGCGATTTCATTCAACATGTTTTTTTCCCAAGGCTGAACAGTAATTGTTCGCGCATCCATCGTTGAAACATTGGCAACCTGCTGAATTGGCGTTGGGCAACCATAATAATCAACCATTACTCCGTTCAACATAGCAGGTGAAGCTTTTCCAGCGCGCACACGAGACAACTCATTTTCTAAATGCACAAGGGTTTTTGAATTTGAACTTTTAAACTCGTCAAAAATTAACTCTAAATCTTCAGTCATTTTTCAGCTTTTTAATTTCTTACAATTGTTCCAACTTGCTCTCCTTCAATTAATCGGCGTAAATTTCCAGGAGTATCCATGTCAAATACGATAATTGGCAAGTCATTCTCTTTACACAGCGTAAAGGCCGTCATATCCATTACTTTCAATCCTCTTGAATAAGCATCATCAAAGGTTATAAAATCAAATTTGGTGGCTGTTTTATCTTTTTCAGGATCTGCGGTATAAATTCCATCCACACGTGTTCCTTTCAATATAACATCTGCGTTTATTTCAATCGCGCGAAGTGATGCAGCGGAATCGGTTGTAAAAAATGGATTTCCAGTTCCTGCGCCAAAAATAACCACACGCCCTTTTTCCAAATGCCTTACGGCTCTTCGGCGAATAAAAGGTTCTGAAATTTCTTTCATTTCAATGGCCGACAATAAACGTGTTTTAACTCCAGCAGCCTCCAAAGACGCTTGCAGCGCCATGGAATTGATCATAGTTGCTAACATTCCCATGTAATCACCATGCGTCCGGTCCATTCCACCTTCTTCGGCTTGCACGCCTCTGAAAATATTACCTCCTCCAATTACAATAGCAACCTCAATTCCTAGTTCCAACACTTCTTTGATTTGAGTGGAATATTCGGCCAAACGTTCGTTATCAATACCAAATTGCTTTTTTCCCATTAAGGATTCGCCACTTAGTTTTAAAAGGATTCTTTTGTAACTCATAGTTGAAATTTCGCAACAAAGATAAGATTTTCTTGAATAGTAAAAAGTGCTAGAGAGATTCCTTATCGTGCAATCGATATCTTTAATTTCTGCCCTTTTACTTTTTCACCTTGAATTGCTTGTAAAAGCAACTTCACTTTTGATCTTTTCACAGCGACATAAGACGTGAAATCCAAGACTGTGATCAATCCCATATCATCTTTTGATAAGCCTCCTTTTTGCGATAAAAAGCCGACAAAATCGATCTTGTTTATTTTATTTTTTTTACCTCCGCTAAAATAAAGTGTAATCCATTCAGAATCAACTGGATATATTCGATCAGTCGGCATAATAAATTCCGTTGCTGGAACCTCTACGTAATCAGGCACAGCCTCGCCGGTATTAACCATCAAATAAATATTTCCTTGTTTTTGAATCCGAGCAGTTCTTCCGTTTCTGTGCGTAAATGCCTCTTCGGAATGTGGATATTGAAAATGAACGACATGTTTAATTTCTGGAATATCCAATCCCCGAGAGCCCAAATCCGTGCAAACTAAGGTGTGTTCACTTCCATTTCTGAATTTCAATAAAGCACGTTCCCGATCATCTTGCTCCATGCCGCCATGGTAAAACACGGCAGGATAACCATTCTCATCTAGAAATTCCACCATTTTTTCGGTGGCTTCTCTGAAATTGCAAAAAACGATTGCTTGTTCTCCTTTGAAAGAACATAGAAGTTTCAATAATCCTTCAAATTTAGCATCGGGTTTAACGGTTACCTTCCATTTCACAAAATCAGGCTCAGTGGAACGATCTAAAAAATAAAGTGTCTCAAAATCTTGAACCGGAAAAAAGGAAGGGATTTCCTGCAATTCAGTGGCAGAAACCAAGGTGACACCTTCTAATTGAACTAATTCTTGGGTAATAAAATCCAATTGGTCATAAAATCCAAACTCCAAACATTTATCGTATTCGTCAATCACAAGCGATTTAACATGTTTCAATTCGAGCCTACCTCTATCAATGTGATCACACAAACGCCCGGGGGTTCCAATAACTAGGTGACATTTCCCTTCGAGGCTTTTGCGTTCTACCTGAACTGAATGCCCACCATAACATGTTGTCACTTTCAATCCCGTTTTTATGGATTTGAAAACTTGTTCAATTTGAACAGCCAATTCGCGCGTTGGTGCAATTATCAACGCCTGTAATTCTAGTTTTTCGGTATCAATGCTTTCGATCAAAGGCAACAAAAACCCAACAGTTTTTCCAGAACCTGTTTGTGACAACAAGATTCTATTTTTCTGATTCGCTGTTTTCAGCATACGGTGTTGAAGTTCATTTAAATTTTCAAAACCTAAATTATGGACGTACTGCTGAAGTTGTTCGTGGGAAATTGACATGATTCTTTGATTTACGGCCACAAAGAAACGGATTCCGCAGCTAAATCCATTATAAAACGTAATTTTGTACAAAGACAGTTGATATGCCCCATATTGTTTTAGTGGAAGATGAAACGAGCTTGCATGAGTTAATTAAACTTAATTTAGAGCTTGATGGGCACATCGTTACCTCATTTTTTACCGGAAATGAAGCCATGAAAAATCTTAATCAAAGCGCAAAAGCAGATTTGGTGATTTTAGACATTATGTTACCGAATGTGAGCGGTCTTGATATTTGTGAAGCAATTCGAAAAAACAGTGAAGTACCGATTCTTTTTTTGTCTGCCAAAGGAACTACTTCAGATCGAATCATTGGATTAAAAAAAGGGGGTACGGATTACCTTGTAAAACCCTTTGATTTAGAGGAGTTATTATTGAAAGTTTCAATTTTAGTGCGCTCAACTAAAGCAAAGCAAGAGCAAACAAAAGTAGTTATCAATGATAAAATAGTTGATTTCGTTACCTTTGAAGTTAGGGATACGTGGAATCAATTAGTGGTAACACTGACCAAAAAAGAAATAGAGTTATTGCGTTTGTTTGATTCAAAAGCGGGTCAAGTAATTTCTCGCGATGAAATATTGGACTCCGTTTGGGGTCAAGATCAATTTCCTTCGAGTAGAACTGTTGATAATTTCATTGTTGGGTTTCGGAAATTATTTGAGGTTGACCAGAGAAACCCTCAATTTTTCCAATCCATTCGAGGAGTGGGATATAAATTTATAAAAGTGAATTAAAATATGGCATCTGTTTCATCAGAAAAGCAATTAAAATACGATCGGGCATACCTTCGTTTAGCCGCTTCATGGGCTGGGTTATCCCATTGCATGCGTAAAAAAGTGGGCGCAATTATTGTTAAGGACGGAATGATTATTTCGGATGGATACAATGGCACCCCTTCAGGTTTTGATAATTGTTGTGAAAATGAGTTAGGCGAAACACAATGGTATGTTTTGCATGCGGAAGCGAATGCGATATTAAAAGTAGCAAAATCAACGAATAATTGCAGCGGAGCGACCTTATATTTAACGTTGTCTCCTTGTAAAGATTGCAGTAAATTGGTGATTCAATCCGGAATAAAAAGAGTTGTTTTTCAAAACGGATACAAAGATCCGGAAGGAATAAATTTTTTAGTTCAAGCGGGGATAGATGTAGAACAAATTGAAAACATTGAAGATGGAGAAAAATAAATGGTGGCTTCCACTTGTGGTTTCAATTACCTTGTGCGTAGGTTTAATCTTGGGACATGTAGTTACGCGCAATGGCGTGTTTTCGGGAAACGGCTATGATGGAAACCGAATTCAAAAGCTACAAGACATCCTTAATTTGATTGATAAAAATTACGTTGATAATGTTAATCCAGATAAGGTTTTTGAGGAAAGCATTGTTGAAATGTTACACAAGTTGGATCCACACTCCAATTATATTCCGGCCAGCGAACAACAACGTGCTGCAGAAATGATTGAAGGCAAGTTTGGTGGTGTTGGTCTGCGCTACTTTATGTTGCGTGACACAATTTGTATTACCCATGTGATAAAAGGTTCCCCTTCAGAAAAAATAGGAGTTAAAGCAGGGGATAAAATTGTAACCATTGACGGAAAAAATGTAGCCAAAGTAAAAATTGAAACAGACAAGGTTATGTCTATGCTGAAAGGAGCGGAAGGAACCAAGGTGAATGTTCAAATTGTAAGACAAAAGAAAAAAATGTCTTTCAGTATTACACGGGGAACAATTCCAATTGAATCTGTCACATCCGCTTACTTAACCGGAAACATTGGATACATAAAAATTGAACAATTTTCGGTAAATACGGCCGAGGAATTTAGATCAGCTGCCAACGCACTCAAAGGAAAGGGAATGCAGAAACTTATTCTAGATCTTCGCAACAATGGGGGTGGGGTTTTAGGTTCTGCAACAGAAATAGCAGACGAATTTTTGAAAGACGGACAAACCATCTTAAAAACCATTGGTAAAAAAATCGGAACTAAATACTACAAAGCAACCTCTGCTGGTGAATTAGAAAACATGCCTTTGGCCATTTTAATCAATGCGAATTCAGCTTCAGCAAGTGAAATCGTGGCAGGTGCTATTCAAGACAATGACCGTGGAATTGTGGTTGGTCGCAGGTCTTTTGGAAAAGGACTTGTACAAGAAGACACTAAATTGCGGGACGGGAGCATTATTCGACTCACAATTGCGCGGTATTATACTCCAACTGGACGATGCATTCAGCGACCTTACAACGGGAAATATGACGAGTACTACCAAGATCGTGGAGGAGAAAATGATGCGGAATTATACCATCCAGATAGTACAATCTTTGTTGATTCCTTGAAATTCAAAACACCAAAAGGAAAAATCGTTTATGGTGGTGGTGGAATCATGCCGGATGTATTTGTGCCTTTTGATTCAACCGGAAATAATATGTATTATGCTGCCTTAAGAATGTCTCCAGCATTTCAAGCATTTTCATTTGACTATGTAGAAAACAAACGCGCCCAATGGAAAAACGTAGATGATTTTATCACTCGGTTTGTGGTGGATGACATGCTATTGGCTCAATTCGCAGCCTATGTGCAAAGAGAATTCAAAATTCCTTTTGACCGAACTTCTTTCATCCAAAGCAAAAAACAAATAGCGCGCTTACTGAAAGCACAAATAGCGCAACAATTATTTGATGATTTTGGATTTTATAAAGTGTATAACGCGGGTGATAATGAATTCGCCAAAGCTTTACAGTTGTTGTTGAAAAAGTAAACCAGAATAGAAAGAGGAGCTGAATTGGATCTTACAATCAGGCTCATCAACTTTTTATTTTCTACTTAGTGGCTTTTCAATAATTATGAACAGGAAACCAAACAAAATAACACCTCCATTTTTTAACAAAAGTGTTCCAGCTAAGGAGTTGAATTGTATCATTGAAAACAACCAATAAATTAATATAGTGGAAACTAAGTATATTCCAAATTTTTTCAAATTATAGGGGATGGGGTAATGAACTTGTCCCCAAAAATAGGATAAAACCATCTGAAAAGCATAAACGATTAAGGTGGCCCATGCACTTGCCCAATAACCATAAATTGGAATGAATATTACGTTTATTACTATTGTGAGAATGGCCCCAAAAATGGCTATGTAGGCACCAAATTTTGTTTTGTTTGACAATTTATACCAAATACTCTGGTTGTAATACACCCCAAGAAAAATATTAGCGAGCAACAAAATCGGAACAACACCTAGCCCTACCCAATACGCTTCGTTTTGAATAAAGTGTTTCAAAATATCTATATTCAATGAAACGCCGAGAAAGATCAAACAAAGAAATGCAAGGAAATAATTCATCACTTTCACATAGATTTGATTCTTGTTTTCACTCTTATGTTGGGCGAAAAAAAAGGGTTCGGCAGCATAACGAAATGCCTGAATGATGATGGTTACGAGCATGGCCAATTTGTAACACGCACTATAGATTCCTACTTGAGCTTCCGCATGGGTTAATGTAGACGGATCGGATGCATCATATAATATGTGTTTTAATAGAATGCGATCCAGTGTTTCATTAATAATCCCTGCAAAACCAGCGATTACCAATGGTGCAGCATATACCAACATAGAACGCACCAAGTGTCCATTCGGCTTGAAAGAAACCTGCAGAAAATCTTTATACAACAAAACGGGTTTAATAGCAGAAGAAATTAGATTGGCCAGCAAAATGTAAAACACCCCTTTTCCTGGATTATTCGGATCGAATAAAACAAGCATAAACACTAAATTCAATAGGATATTTATGAATATAGAAGCAAAGTTAATTCCGGCAAATTGAAGTGCTTTTTCTTCTGCTCGCAAACGAGCCAATGGTAGTGCCGATATTCCATCTAAAACAACAATTATCCCTAAGAGCAAAATATACTCCGGATGTTCATTGAATAATAAGGCATTGGCAATGGACTGATTAAACAAGAAAATTGCTGCTAAAAAAAACAAATTAATTATGGTGAGTATAAAAAACCCACTAGCAAACACTTCTTTTTCATTTGTGTTTTCCTTTCGAAATCGAAAATAAGCGGTTTCCATCCCAAAGGTCAGTAACACAACAAGAAAAGCCACCCATGCATACAATTCGGAAACAACGCCATAATCTGCTGCGTTGGTGAATTTGTAGGTGTATAATGGAACGAGCAGGTAATTTAATAACCGCCCGGCAATACTCGATAAACCATAAATGGCCGTTTGTCCGGCTAATTTCCGGATAGGGTTACTCATTCCCCTTTAAAATTTGCTTTTCTTTTTTCTAAAAATGCGGTGGTTCCTTCTTTAAAATCTGCCGTTCCAAAACATTTTCCGAACTCATTTATTTCTGTATCATAACCGTTAACACCATCTGTAAAATTGGCATTAACAGAACGAATGGCAGCTGATATAGCAGTCCCAGAATTTTGTATGATTTTGCGCGCAATTTCTTCTGCTTTTTCGAGTAATTGTTCGGGTTCAACCACATAATTTACAAGTCCCCATTGTAAGGCATCACTGGCTTGAATCATTCCAGCAGAGAATACCATTTCATTTGCTTTACCTCTTCCAACTAGTTGTGCCAATCGTTGAGTCCCTCCGTATCCTGGAATTACACCCAAAGAAACTTCGGGTAGACCCATTCTTGCATTCGTAGATGCTAATCGTATGTGTGAAGCCATGGCTAATTCTAAACCACCACCGAGTGCAAATCCATTCACAGCTGCAATTACAGGTTTGGACATGTTTTCAATGTAACTAAATAGAAGTGCTTGGCCTTGTGCAGCTAATAGTTGTCCTTCTTCCACAGAAAACGAAGCAAATTCCTTGATGTCTGCTCCTGCAACAAACGCTTTTTCACCCGAACCGGTAATAATTATTACACGAATAGATTGAGACGCATGTGCAACAGATAAACATTCGTGCAACTCAGAAATAGTTTCTTTGTTCAAGGCATTTAATTGGGCCGGTCGATTTATTGTAATTATTGCTAATTGATCTTTTTCTTCAAAAAGGATATTTTGATACATAAGCGATTTTTTGGTAAAGATAAAGTTTGAATGCTAAAATTCAAGTTATTTTAAATACTTTATGTGGCTTTATTTGCGCTGTTATTGGAATAAATAACTAAATTTGATTTTACAAAACACAAAAGTATATTCTCTAATTAGGTAGTTGTATGAAAAAGAAAACCTTTATTGTTCCTCATGATTTTACTCCAGTTGCAGACAATGCATTAGATCATGCCATCCGAACCGCTGCTCCGCTTGGTGCACAAATTTATGTTTTACACGTTGTTTCGAAAGAAAAGAGCATTTCTGAAGCTGAAGAGAGTTTAGATCATGTAGTAAAAAAATTCGACCATTTGGGAGTAGACTTAATTCCAAGTGTGAGAATAGGAAGTATATTTGAGGATATCGGTGACTTTGCGAAAGAGCATCAGGCTGAATTAATTTTCATGGGAACTCATGGTGCCCATGGTTGGCAACACATCACCGGTAGTCATGCCTTGAAAGTAGTTACTAATTCAGATGTGCCTTTTGTAATTGTACAAGACAAAAAAATTAAATTGGAAGGATACAAAAACATCGTTGTTCCAATGGATTTACATAAAGAAACAAAGCAAAAATTAGCCATGGTTGCAAATCTTGCTGCGTATTTTAATTCTAAGGTGCACGTAGTTACGCCGGACGAGACAGATGAATTCTTGAAACATCACGTACAAGCCAATATTCAATTTGCAAAACGCTTTTTTGCTGAACGCAATATAGAAATGGAATCTTCTATTGTTCCACGTAGTGGATTTGATAAAGAAGTTGTTAAATACGCGGTTGGCATTGATGCAGATTTAATTGCCATCATGAATATTAATAAAACCAGTTTCTTATCCGCAATTACGGCAAATTATGAACAATATATTATCACGAATGACGCTAAAATTCCTGCATTGATCGTTAATCCAATTGAAACAGGTGGATACGGACAAAGTATCTTGTTTAGCTAATAATAAATGAAATGATTGGAAAGGAGGGTTATTAACTCTCCTTTTTTTTGTTCCAATAAATCGAAAATAAAATTCCGTTCATTAGAACAATTAATAGCGTGATTGGAGGTAAAAAATAAGGCCATTTTAAAGGCGTCCACCAATTGCTAACACCAATAATCAGTGGGTGCAACAGATTAACTAGCAAGGCCCATTTCCCATAGTGAAACCACTTTTGAGGAAATTTATTTGGCCAAATTGACGTTAAAAAAGGAAACATCATGATCGCTATAGATAATAAGCCTGAAACTAGCACTAAAACACCTTTTTCAGACAAACTGTCCTGAACATATAACTCCGGAAAATTGCCTTGCAATCCCAAATAAATGGATAAAGCAATATGAATGAGCCCACATCCAAACGCACTCAATCCAAACAATTTTCGAGAGGGTAATTTTTTGGAAAAATGCATCAAAGATAATCCTAAAAAAGCAGCAGCAGACCAAGCAACTGCCTTATTAAAAACAAACAAAAAATAACTTATATCTAATTGTTTTCCAAAATGATAACGCACAACAGCATAACCATAAAACACGAAAAACAACGTAAGAATTAACCTCATACAATGGGGTATTCAATTTTCCAAAGATACAGTCCACAAGCTGCTATGGATTGAGAGGCGGCACTTCGATTTTTTTGTTCAATAATACCCGGCATATCAGTCAACAGTATCTTTCCCGTGCCAATATCCAACAATGTCCCCACAATCGACCGCACCATATTACGCAAAAATCGATCTGCTGAAATTTCAAATACTAATTGACCGTTTTCTTCGTGCCAACTTGCTGAATATACGGTACAAATATGTGTTTTAACATCTGTATGAACCTTAGCAAATGAACTAAAATCTTGTGTGCCCAATAAAAACCCACACGCTTCTTGCATTTTGTTAATTTCCACTTCTTTAGCGAAATAAGTGCTTTTACCCAGCAAAAATGGATTTTTTTGTTGATGAATAAAATACCGATAGGTTCGTTTGATAGCACTAAAGCGCGCATGTAAAGTTGAATCAACAAGAAAAACGGATTGAACCGAAATTGCTTGTGGAAACATACTATTGAGTTTGTAAGACAGTTGATTGGTGTTTATCTCATTCTCAAAATCAACATGAAAAAAGTATTGTTTGGCATGAACTCCAGCATCCGTGCGTCCACAACCAACAATTGCTATCTCTTGACCGGAAAACAATTTTTGAAGTTCGGTTTCAATAGCTTCTTGCACCGAAATTTGACCCAATTGACGCTGCCATCCAAAAAATGGGGTGCCATCATAGGAAATTTCAACAAAATAGCGAAACAGATTCACAATGAACTCCTTACTCCACCGTTACGCTTTTCGCTAAATTCCGTGGTTGGTCCACGTTACATCCTCTCATTACCGCAATGTGGTAGGATAATAACTGAAATGGAACAGTTGCTAATAAAGGGACTAAATATTCATTGGTTTCAGGAATTTCGATAACCTCGTCAGCCAACTCCCTCACATGAACATCACCTTCTGTAACAATGGCAATGATTTTACCTTTACGCGCCTTAACCTCTTGGATGTTTGAAACAACCTTTTCATACGAATTGCCTTGAGTAGCAATCACAAAAATGGGCATGTTTTCATCGATTAATGCAATTGGTCCGTGTTTCATTTCTGCCGCTGGATATCCTTCTGCATGTATGTAAGAAATCTCTTTCAATTTCAACGCTCCTTCTAATGCAACCGGGAATGAACTTCCTCTTCCCAAGTATAATGCATTTGTTGCGTCTTTATAGGTGTTAGCTATTTTTTCAATGTGTGCGTTGGTTTCCAAAACGCGTTTTACCTTATTAGGAATTGCTTCCAATTCAGCAAGCATGGTATGCAAAACGGAAGTGGTAATCGTTCCTTTTTTGTGGGCTAATGTCAGCGCTAATAACGTTAAAATAGTAACTTGCCCCGTAAAAGCTTTAGTTGATGCCACTCCAATTTCCGGTCCAGCATGCGTATACGAACCTGCATCAGTAATGCGAGAAATAGACGATCCAACCACATTACAAATACCTAGAATAGTTGCCCCTTTTGATTTCGCAAGCTCCAAAGCCGCCAGAGTGTCTGCCGTTTCACCAGATTGAGAGATCGCAATTACTACATCATTTTCATGAATAATTGGATTTCGGTACCTGAATTCGCTTGCGTATTCAACCTCAACATTGATTCGTGCTAAATCTTCGATTAAATATTCTCCAACCAATCCTGCATGCCAAGAAGTTCCACAAGCAACGATAATTAGTCGGTTTGCCTGAATCATTTTGTCTTCATACTCACGAATTCCTCGCAGAGAAACCCATCCTTCATCCGTGTTTAATCTTCCTCTAAAACAATCCAAAATGGAACGCGGCTGCTCATAAATCTCTTTCAGCATGAAATGCTCATACCCGCCTTTTTCCAAGGCTTCCAATTCTAATTCTAATTGTTGAATATAGGGTGTTTTTTGCTGATCACCAATGTTGTATAATTTTAACCCTTCTTCTAAATCAATTACAGCAATTTCCTCATCTTCCATATACACCACTTGTTTGGTATATTCTACAATTGGAGTTGCATCTGAGGCCAAATAAAAATCTCCGTCAGTGCCAATTCCAAGAACTAATGGGCTACTTTTTCGAGCGGCAACCAATCTGTTCGGATAATTCTTTGATATTGCTACAATAGCATACGCTCCAACCACGTGATGTAAGGCAATGCGCAAGGCTTCACCAAACCACACATTTTCTTTTTTCGAAATATTATCCACCAAATGAACCAATACCTCGGTGTCTGTTTCACTTTTAAAAACATAACCCTCACTAATCAATTCCTTACGTAACGAATCGTAATTTTCAATAATTCCATTATGAATAAGTGCAATCGATCCATCCATGGAAACATGAGGATGTGCATTTGTGTCATTAGGAAGGCCATGAGTTGCCCATCTTGTGTGACCAATCCCGGCATGACCAGAGATATTGTGTTGGGTGGCAAAGTCTTCTAGGTTTGATACTTTTCCTGCTCGTTTATATACCGACAATTCCCCTGCAGATAACAAGGCTACACCAGCGCTATCATATCCTCTGTATTCAAGTCTTTTAAGCCCTTTCAGGACGATTGGGAAAGCTTCCTTTTTCCCGATGTAGGCAACAATTCCACACATAATTTAGTAGGTTGTGTAAGTGAGAATTAATTTAGGTTTTATTTTATTGGTCGAATTTAGTCCATTAAAGACTATTCGTTCCGCTGAATTGATAAAATAACGTGGAGAAATCACTAAGCCAGTATTTTCTAATTCGCCTTTTGTGAGCGCCTGAACGTAATCACGAATATCCACAAAAAATTGTTTTTTAAAATCGCTGTATTCTCCTAAAGTAGATAAACTGGTGTAGTAGTTATCAGTGCTTTTCACCTTTGTAGAAACGGAAACGCCACTTCCCGGCTTGAATCTGTATCCTGTTTGATATTGTATTGGCAAGGTTAATTCTGCCCGATGAATAACCGTGTTTTTGGGCAAATTTACTAAGCCCGGAATTTTCACAATTGCACGGTGTTTAAATGCCTGTGCATAAAACTCACTTTGGCCAAGTGCATTGTTCTGAATAACCGCTGTCACATTTGGACTTGTAGTGATGGAAACATTAGTGAAATCTGCACAACTAGCATTCAATAATAAATCATATGACTTAAAGACGCCCTCTTGATGAAAATACATAGTTAATTTTGAGGCTGGATCGTTTAACTTAACATACAATGCAGCTCCTGTGCCCGCGCTTTGAGGCCCATTATTTGTTTTAATATGTAAGCCCTTGAAATAGGTTAAGAAATTTTCGTTGCTCGCAAATGTTGTACTTCCGCTTGCCGCTTCAGCAATTAATGTTTTTGCAAAATTTGTGTCTAAATGAATCCGCAATTGGGCTTCAACAGTATCTCCCGCCAAAATTGTACCTTGATTTGGTGCGGGCGTTATCGTGCCTTTTCCTACGGGAACCAAATTAGTAGTTTTGGTTGACTTAGTTGAAAATGAATAATAGGTTGAGTCAATATACAAATCGTCATTCAATTCATATACCTCAAACGTTTGCGGACTCAAATCTCCATAATATCCGGCATATTCCAAAGCCAATACAACAGAATCCATAACAATAGTAGAAATGTCGCCAAAGTTTGGATTAATGTTTGCCAACCTGATTTGAGTATAAACAGAAGCATTGAACTCCCCAAACTTCGGATCGTTATAACTACCCAAAAGACCATTCGGACCATTATCTGTTATTATTGAATCTTCTTCTAGGGTATACGTTTCCAAATTAAACGTATCAGTGGTGATACCTCCTAATAGTTCGTTGGGATCAATAGTATCTTTACCGATAGTAGAATCTTTTTTATTACACGATACGAATAAAATTGTCGTAACAAAAAACAACGCCAATAGTTTGACTAACTCGTTTTTATTAGAAACAATTTTGTGTGTCATTTTAATTATGCTAAAACAGATTCATCAATTATTTTGTCAAAAAATGCCGATAATTCCTTCGCCTGATTTTCTTCGGGGACATAATCTAACTTCAAACAAGATGCCTCATCAAAAATACTTTTCATTTCAGGAGAAATCATTTCTGTTCCAACGTTAATTCCATCCACATATTGTGCGATTGATCGCGTTAGACCGGCACAGCTTGTATCTGAAAATGTATCTGCAATATCTTTCGAAATTCCATCAAACATTAATTTCTCAGGTAATCTGCTATCCCAAGGTGCGTCAAAGGTGTCTTCATAAATACTATAGACCACTTTTGTGTTGGCAAAATGAGGGTCTTTATTATAAACAAACTTGATATACAAGGCCATCAAGGAAGTTAACCAACCGTTACAATGAATAATGTCCGGCTGCCACCCTAATTTTTTAACGGTCTCTAAAACACCTCTACAAAAGAAAATAGAGCGTTCATCATTATCTGAATAGAAATTACCCGAATCATCCTTCAAGGTGTCTTTTCGCTTGAAATACTCATCATTATCAATAAAATATACTTGCATTCTGGCTGCAGAAACTGAAGCAACTTTGATAATTAATGGGTGATCATGATCGTCAATTGTTAAATTTTGTCCGGATAGTCGAATCACTTCATGGAGTTGGTGTCTTCTTTCGTTGATACAACCATATCTAGGCATAAAGACTCTAATTTCTTTACCTATTTCTTGAATCACTTGAGGCAGCCTTCTAGCTGTTGAGGAGATTTCAGTTTTCGGTAAGAAAGGGAATATTTCCTGGGAAATAAAAAGAATTTTCTTTTTTTCCATGCAATGTAAAATGCTAATTTAGATTGCAAAATTACGTAAAAATTACTGATTTTCAAAAAAAGGCCTAGTTTTGTCATCTTAATGGAAAACCCAGACAAAATAAATGTAATTTCATCTGCTTCAGACTTGAAGCAACGAATAGCAATATGGAAAACAAATCCATCTTGTACGGTAGGGTTTGTTCCAACCATGGGCGCACTTCACGAAGGACATTTATCATTAGTTGAAAAAGCCATACAAGAAAATGATTTTGTGGTGGTAAGTATCTTTGTAAACCCCACCCAATTCAATAATCCAGCTGATTTAAGTTTGTATCCACGGACCTTGGAAAATGACTTATTATTGCTCTCAAAAATAGGTTCTTGCTTCGTTTTTACTCCTTCAATTATTGATGTTTACCCTGAAAACGATCCGTATAAACCCATTCATCTTCAAGGACTTGATGCTACGATGGAGGGTGAATTTAGACCCGGCCATTTTCAAGGGGTTGTTCATGTTGTTCATAATTTGTTTAACATCGTTCTTCCAAGCAAAGCGTATTTTGGGAAAAAGGACTTTCAGCAATTGGCCATTATCCGCTTTATGAATTCATATTTTCATTTTCCTGTTGAAATTGTTGCATGTGAAACAATTAGAGAAACAACCGGTCTAGCAATGAGCAGTAGAAATGTACGCCTAAGCGATGTGGAGAAAAATGATGCCCTTGTAATTATTGATTCGCTTTATTTAATAAAAGAATTGAAAGATAATGGATTGTCTCCAGCTGAAGCGGCAAGAAAATGTATCTGGTTTTTCAACCAAAGTAATTTAAAATTAGAATACCTAACATTGGTAGATTCGGAAACGCTCAAACCGTTAGTAACAGAATGGTCTACGAAAACAACCTGTTGCATAGCTGCTCATTGTGGTGCCGTGCGACTTATTGATAATTTGGAGTTTTAATGTGCCATTCCAAGATTAATAATAGCGTCTCCTTTAAAAACCACGGGTGATTCGTTAGCACAAATTACGTAACCGGAAGTGGGTGACTTGATTTTTTTTTCAAAATTCCCATACGGATCTGTAACAATCGCAAGCACGGTACCTTTCTCTACTTGTGAACCATTTTTCACCAAGGCTTGAAACATTCCAGAATTAGGGGCCCTTAACCAACGAGATTCATTCAAAACAACTGCTTCACGATCTTTGCTAATGTCAATTTTATAATTACGCATGCCCAAGTGAGAAATTATTCTTTTTGTTCCATTTAGCCCTTCTTCCACCACCATTTCTTCTATACTATTAGCCATCCCACCCTCGAATAAAAGTATGTTTTTTTTCATTTTTATCATCGATTCCCGAATAGTCTTAGAGATCAAAGATGAGTTTAAAATAAATGGGGGATTGAATACTCTAGCTAATTCCATACTTTCCGGATCAGACATTACGCATCTTATTTGTGGAAAATTGTTTCGTTGAGCCGCACCAGTATGAAAGTCAATAATATAATCACAATGAGGAGCAATTTCCTTCATAAAATGATAGGCAAATTGACTTGCTAATGAACCCTTTGCACTTCCTGGAAAGCTTCTGTTTAGGTCTCGTCCGTCAGGTAATTCTCGTTTTATATTCAGAAAACCAAAAATATTAAATACAGGTAAACAAATAATAGTCCCACGGGTTGGTTTGTGTAGTTTTTTACGTAAAAATCGGCGGATAATTTCTACCCCGTTGATTTCATCTCCATGCAAGCCCGCCATTAAAAGTACAGTTGGCCCATCTTCTTTGGCCCGTTCTACAATTACCGGAACCAAAATGGGAGTTCGTGTGTGCAAGCGAGCGACATCCAAATTGAGTTGAGCTCCTTTACCGGGCAAAATTTCTTTGCCCAAAATAACCATTTTTTTATGTCCTTGTTTAACGGTTGACATTCCTTTCTATGTATTTGATTATTTTTCCAGCAATATCTTCTTGTGTTGTTTTTTCAATCCCTGCTAAACCAGGAGAAGAGTTAACTTCTAGAACCAATGGACCTCTTTCCGATTGTAACATATCCACCCCAGCAATTCCCAATCCTACTGCTTTAGCGGCAAGGATGGCAGTATATTTTTCCTCAACCGTTAATTCAATGACTTGGGAGCTACCACCACGATGTAAATTAGATCGAAATTCACCAGGTTTCCCTTGTCGCTTCATTGCACCCACGACTTCACCATCAACTACAAATGCACGAATATCGGCTCCTTTAGCTTCTCGAATAAATTCTTGAACAATTACGCGCGCTTTGAGTCCGTTAAACGCTTCCAAAACAGATTGCGCCGCATTCATATTATCAGCTAATACAACCCCTAAGCCTTGTGTGCCCTCCAAAAGTTTTAAAACGACAGGTGCCCCTCCAGCAGATTCAACAACATGTTTAACGTTTTTGGAATAATTAGTGAAAACTGTTTTTGGTAACCCAATCCCCTCCTTAGAAAGAACTTGTAAACAGCGTAATTTATCCCGCGAATGAATTATTCCTCTTGAGTTTACGGCCGTGAAAACGTTCATCATTTCAAATTGACGAACGACAGCGGTACCAAAAAAAGTAACTGAAGCGCCAATACGAGGAATCACTGCGTCAAAACCAGTTAAGTATTCTTCTCCATAATATAACGCTGGACCCTTTTGTTCTATTTCAATGTTGCATTTCAAATGGTCTATTATGTGGGCCTCATGACCATGATCTATGGCTGATTCATATAACCGTCTTGTGGAATATAAATTCTGATTTCGTGAAAGAATTGCAATTTTCATGTAACAAAATAATTAATGTGTGTATTTCAAACTTGGGTCAACAATAAATCGTTTTTTTAATGTTTTTCTGCCTATTAGAATAGGATAACGCATTGCTTTGCGTTCCGTGAGGGAAAACTCAGTATTCAATATTCTACCTGCGAGAATTATCTTGGTTCGTATAAAATAACGTTCTTGAATATGACCATTGGAGCTTTTCACATTTTTCTTTCTAAAATCTGAAAACGTATGCGTAATTTGTTGAAATTCTGGATGTGCAGCATCTAAAAAAACAACATGTAAAAGCCCATCGGTTTCTTCAATTTTTGACACGTGAACACTTGATGTATACGCTCCGGTATCAATTTTCACCTCAACCTTCTTCAAACCAAAGATAGGCAGGGATGCCCATTCTCTTCTGCCAATAATCGTTTTAGTTGGTAGTGAAATCATTAAAACAAAAATAGAGAAATTCATAGTAAAAGCACCACGATTTAGCTTAAAAAGCAATAATTTCAATCAAAAGATCCTATTGAATTAGCTAATCAATGATTTATTAGGTAAATATTTCCTGAATACGCTTGGTGGTTTATTTTTTTTATATATCTTTGCAGTCCTAATTTGGGGAGTTTAGCTCAGTTGGTTTAGAGCATCTGCCTTACAAGCAGAGGGTCGGGGGTTCGAATCCCTCAACTCCCACAGTAAAAACCCAGTAAATTAATTGTTTACTGGGTTTTTTATTGGACTCATAATTGTGAATGAATTTGTGAAAATAGAGCTAAAAACCACAAAAATTCACCAAAAAAAAGCTATTTACTTGCAAATTTTTAGAGCTGTTCACGATTAATTATTAAATTATTTCGTTATTAACGGAATATTAAATAATTTTAGGCAACTAAAAAAGGATTGGTCTCGTTAAAGTTTCTCAAAGGTTAAATAAACAATGCTAGGTATAAAAAAATCATCTTTAAATAAAAATCAGTTAATTGTTTTACTACTTGTTTTTTTATCTCAATCACTTCACTCCCAAATTGTTCAGTCCTTTTTACCTAGATTTCAAGCGAATCAAAAAGGAGGTATTACTATTATTTCCAATGTTTCGGTGTCTTGTGGGTCCGCATCTGGATGTTCTTCTGCTCAAGGGCAAACAGTAATTACTGGCGGAAATTCAAATGGTGCCTACACGCAATCTTATGTGGATGTGGATGGTAATTCATCTACTTTCATGTCATCAAGCGATAGTTTAAACCTTACGAATTGTAGTGAAATACTATTTGCGGGTCTATACTGGAGCGGAAGAATAACATCAACCACAGCAAACTATAGCACGCGAAACAACATAAAATTAAAAGTTAATTCCGGTGCATACCAAACACTTACAGCAGATAACTTATTAGATGTTCCAACAATTGGCGGGGCCTCGTGGTCTCACCCTAGTTATTTTTGTTTCAAAAACATCACTTCAATTGTTAGTGCAAATGGCATTAAGGGTCGGTATACGGTTGCTGATTTAGTTACTCAAACAGGGTCCACCAATTTATGGGGAGGGTGGTCTATTGTTGTTGTTTATAAAAATGTGTTTAAATCCATGAGAAACTTAACTGTTTATGATGGCTTTGCTAATATTAGTTCAGGAAATTCATTAGATATTCCTATTTCTGGTTTTGTTACTCCTCTTTCAGGACCAGTTTCATTTGAACTGGGAGTTATTGCAATGGATGGCGATAGAGATTCTCAAGGGGATCAATTGCAGTTTAACGGAGCGGGTTCTTATGTTAATGTATCTGATGCATTGCATGGAACCAATAATTTCTTCAATAGCATGATTGCTGAAAATGGTGTAATTACCCCCTACAGAAACCCAAATTATTCAAACTCCTTGGGGTATGACGCTGGTATTTTTTCCCCAATTAATAATTCATACCAGTATATTAATAATGGTGCTACCAATGCAACTGTCCGGGTTACAACATCCTCAGAAAATATTTTAACGCGTGTTATCACCTCGGCAATTGATGTGTATGAACCAGATTTACGGGCGTCTGTTAGAATTAAAGACCTAAATGGTGGATTGGTTAATCCGGGTGATATTTTGGAATATACGATGGTTGGTAAGAATATTGGGTCTGATATTTCCATCGGAAGTTTCATGACGGACACACTTGATCCAAGGGTTACCTATTTGCCTAGTTCCATTCAGGTTACTTTTGGCCCTAACAGTGGTGTGAAAACAGATGTTTCTGGTGATGACCAAGCGGAATATATTGCTGCGTCTAAAGTTGTTAAAGTACGCATCGGAACAGGCGCAAATGCCACAACCGGAGGACAAGTAACGAATAGCTTTACCGGTGCCGATAGTACAGTCGTTAAATTTAAAGTTACCGTAAACAATGATTGTTTGGTTTTTCTTTGTGACAATACCTTAGACAATGTTGCTTATATATTTGGCGAAGGTAATATCTCTGGTAATACCTACGATAATGATGGTGTTTCCGACATACTAGATGCAAATGGATGCCCGTTGGTAGCAAGCAATGAACTATTAATAAATATTACCTCATGCCCTCCTCCTAATATTGGTTCAAATGGCCCAATTTGTATTGGTGCAACGTTAAACTTAACCTCTTCTTTGTCGCTTTCAGGTATTTACAATTGGACTGGACCAAATGGCTTCACTTCTAACGTTCAAAATCCTTCAATTCCAAATGCTACTACTTTAGCGAGTGGAACGTATTTCTTATCGATTACTTATAATGGGTTGGCTTGCTCCATTGATACCTCAATTAAT
>CALQIX020000030.1 GCA_943330745.2 Lishizhenia tianjinensis | reverse complement strand
TATTTAGCCTATAATTCCAAAAACAATTTAATTATTAAGGGAACCATTGGGGAAAAAGGTAAAATGATTGGTGAATGGACTATTCCAAGAAAGGAAGATGGAACATCACCAGATAAAAATAATACGGAAGAGTGTACATATACTCAAAAAATTAAATTTGACAATGCTGGGAATCTTGATACAAACTATGTGTCTAAGTCCTATTACCTTTCAGGAAAATTAAGAGATTCTGTCCAAGTAATTTCTCTTGAATTTCCTAGTAGCTATAACTACAGTGGAATTTGGTTTCTTTGCGGCAAAAACAAACAGGTAAAAGGATCTTATCGATCATTTCATGAAAATGGAAAAACTAAATCAGAAGGTCAATATAAAATTGAAAATGCCCAAAGTATAAAAACGGGTATTTGGAAAAATTACGATGCAAATGGCGTTTTAATAAATGAAGTTAACGAGGATGAAACAAGAGAAAAAGCTACAGAATCAAAAAAAGAAGCTGAACGTACTGAAAAAGAACGCATTGAAAAAGAAATAAAGGCACAAGAAGAAAAATTAGCCAAAGAAAAAAGAGATATAGCAGAATTACAAATTTTAATTATAAAGGCTGATTCTATTTGTGTAAATGAAAAGAATCTGTTTCAAACAGCTGGTATTTTACATCATTCTAAATGGTTAAAGAAAAAACCAAATTTATATATTGAAATCGTTGCCATACACGACGAATTTGAAGAAAGGGTATCTGCATTAAAGCTTAAAGATCGAGAAAATTTAAGAAAAGTGGAAGACAACAAAAGCTATAATCAATATCGATCGAATAAAGATAAAATAGCGCTAGATTTTGATGAATTGTCAACAAGAAAAAATATATATTCGGAAATTGTAGAATTAGGCGCAAAACATACTAAAGTAAATGGTAAACTGGTTCAGCTTGCTGATATAAAAAAGAAAGACTTAGAAAACGAATTAAAATTGGTGCCATCGATTGAAGAAAAAATCAAAATCATTGAAAATTACCAGCTTGAGCCAAAATAATTCATAAATAGAAGAATTCAGACGGCATTTTACGATATTTGCAGTAAATAATTTACCCCTATGTCTCGTATTGTCACCCTCACCGAATTTATTCTTCAAAATCAAGCGGATTTTCCCTATGCAACTGGCGAACTTTCTCGCATATTGAATGACATTGTCATTGCTTCAAAAATTGTGAGTCGCGATGTGCGTCAAGCCGGATTGGTAGA
This sequence comes from Lishizhenia tianjinensis, assembly GCA_943330745.2. Lineage (GTDB taxonomy): Bacteria > Bacteroidota > Bacteroidia > Flavobacteriales_D > Crocinitomicaceae > UBA952. Next base: position 39,575 of record CALQIX020000030.1, on the reverse strand, counting down.
TCATATCTTGGGAGCACAAGGAGAGGTGAACGTGCAAGGCGAGGAACAGCAGAAATTGGATGTTGTGGCAGATGAAGCGTTCATTCGGGCGTTTGAGCAAGGAGGTGAAGTGTGCGGAATTGCATCCGAAGAAAACGATGATTTTGTGGCATTTCAATCTGAATCGGCGAAAAACGGAAAATACGTAGTACTTTTTGATCCGCTTGATGGTTCGAGTAACATAGACGTAAATGTTTCTATTGGTACAATTTTCTCCATTTATCGTCGTGTATCGCCAATTGGAACTGAGGCTACGCTGGAAGATATGTTACAGCCCGGTACTCAGCAAATTGTAGCCGGATATGTATTATATGGTTCTTCAACCATGTTGGTTTATACCACCGGAAATGGCGTGAATGGCTTTACCTTGGATCCGTCCATTGGCGAATATTGTTTATCTCATCCGAACATGAAAATGCCTGAAAACGGTCGCTTGTATGCGATGAACGAAGGAAATATTTTTGAGTGCGAAGAAGGATTACGCACCTACATTAATTACTGCCAAAGTCGCGAGAACCAAACCGGAATGCCTTATTCAGGTCGGTATATTGGATCTTTGGTAGCTGATTTTCACCGAAACCTCATCAAGGGCGGAATTTACATTTACCCGGACGTGTTGAGTGCTCCTGAAGGGAAATTGCGTTTGTTGTATGAGTGCAACCCTTTGGCTTTCATTGCCGAACAAGCAGGTGGATTGGCTACTACGGGTCGCCAACGTGTTTTGGAAATAAAACCTGAGTGCTTACACCAACGCGTGCCTTATTACACCGGATCTAAATTGATGGTGGAAAAAGCGATGGAGTGTTTGGGGGAATAGTGTAGATTGCCTTCTACTATTTTTCGCAATTATACAGCCCTATCATCTATTGGTTTAATGTTATCTAACTCCGATTCCTTTCGGTTTTTTTCTTCCTCCAGGTCATAATCATCTTGTAGACCCAGCCAAAACTTAGCACTTGTTCCAAAAAATTTAGAACAACGCAATGCCGTATCTGCTGTAATACTTCGATTTCCCTTTATAACCTCAGATATTCGGGTTTGAGGGAGAAATGTTTCCATAGATAAGCGGTAGGCAGAGATTTCCTCGGATGCTTCGCAACTAAAAGTAGGAATCAAAGCTTCATCCATTGAGAAAAAAAGCATCGCTTTTGAAGATCGAAAATTAGTGAAGGAAAATTGAGGAGGGTGACCACCATGATTTTGCTTAACAAAAACTCTTTCTGTTTTCAATTGTTCAGTCTTCTAAATGTTATTTTTACAGAATGAGTGGTTTTGATCAACAAACAGTGCACGACTTAGAATTTCAAGAAATTCGAAATTGGTTAATAAATTTTGCCATTGGGTCAAGTGCCAAACAACGACTGGAAAACCTCTCCCCCTCAAATGACTTTGATGCCATTGAAATTGAATTGATGCGCCTGTACGAATTCAAGCAAATTCGAACCATCGGTGAATCTTTTCCTGCCCTTGATTTCGAAGAATTGCAAACCGAACTGAAATTACTCCCCGTAAGTAATGCGGTATTGCCCCAAGAAGGGTTTGTGCGCATTACACGCGCCTCGGAATTAGTGAATAGTATTCTCGTTTTTTTTAATAAACGCACCCAAGATTATCCCTATTTGTTCAAGCTATTAAAATCCGTTTATTTTACACGCGAACTGATTGAATCTATTGAAAAAATCTTTGATAGAAGAGGTAATATTAAGGATGATGCATCACCGGAACTAGCGACGATACGACAAAAAATTAACAGGGTTCGCAATCAAATCAATAAGAATTTTGAAAAAGAACTGCGTAAATTTTTAAAAGAAGGTTTTTTGGGTGAAACCAAGGAAGCTTTTGTGAACGAACGACGTGTATTGACGGTTCAATCTACCCATAAACGAAAAATTGGCGGCGCAGTTGTTGGCTCTTCCAAAACAGGAAGTTTGACCTTTATTGAACCTGCCATTAATGTTCCGTTAAACAACGAATTGGAATTGTTGATGGATGATGAGCGCAAAGAAATTTTTAGAATTCTACAGGATCTAACACGCGAAATAGCCCACCATTTGCCCCTCATTGAAGCGTATCAAATCTTGCTTGTTGAGTTGGATTTTATACACGCCAAAACCAAATTAGCAATTGAACTTCAAGCAAATTTGCCGGGAATTGTGCGCTCTACACGCATTGAATTAATTGATGCTTTCCATCCAATTCTATGGAGAAATAATAAAGCGAACGGAAAAACAACTTTGTCACAAACACTCACACTGGATGCCAATAACCGCATGCTGGTGATTTCAGGTCCTAATGCCGGAGGAAAATCAATAACACTCAAAACCATTGGACTATTACAAATCATGCTTCAATCGGGTTTATTAATTCCGGTGCATGAGAACAGTAAATTGTGCTTTTTTCAACAAATATTAACGGACATTGGCGACAATCAATCCATTGAAAATGAACTCAGCACCTATTCGTACCGCCTAAAAAGAATGAAACATTTCTTACTCGTTGCCAATAAACGAACCTTATTATTATTGGACGAATTTGGTACCGGTTCTGATCCAGAATTGGGAGGGGCATTGGCAGAAGTGTTTTTTGAAGAATTGTACCAAAAAAAATCGTACGCTGTAATTACCACCCATTATGCAACCATCAAACTATTGGCAGATCGATTGGTGAATGCCGTAAACGGATGTATGCTCTTCAATACGGCAAACTTAGCTCCGCTTTATCGTTTTTCGATGGGTCAGCCGGGAAGTTCATTTACGTTTGAAGTGGCCCAAATGAATGGCATTTCATTGGACTTGATAGAAAAAGCGAAAGGCAAATTAGATGGAGAGCGGATTAACATGGATAAACTGCTGAGTGAATTGAATAAGGAGAAAATGCGTTTACAACGGATGAATCATGAACATGAAAAAGCCAAAAAGAATGCCCAAGAAGCAGAACAAGTATTCTTGGAGAAAAAAGATAAATTTGAGGAGCGACTCAAAACCCAACAAGATTTCATTGAGCGCAATAATGTTTTTTTGAATTCCGGCAAGAAGATGAAAGCCTTTATCGATCGGTATGTGACTATCACCCGTAAAAAAGACCCAAATAAGCAGTTGTTTGAGGATGTACGAAAATATTTATTGGTTGAGAAATCAAAAATCGAAGAGTCTAAACGGAAATTAGAGCTAATGAGTGCAGCCACTCAACCAATTAAAAAAGTAAAAAAACCAATTCCACAAGTGGACACGTATCAACGTGACAAAATTGTAGTGGGTTCCACCGTCAAAATGATTGAAACAAGACAGAGTGGAACAGTAGAAGAAATTAACCGCCATTTGATAACAGTAACCTTTGGGTTCATGCGCTTAAAAGTGGAGCGCGAAAAACTCATGTGGGTAAAATAAGAAATTGGTCTCGCTTACACTCAGGGCATTTCTGACTCAAAAATCAATCCTAGAGCTGGGATTGTGGTAATAGACTTGTGTTGAATTAAAACAAACGGCTTTTTTAAGATACATCGGAAAAACACCGATTTTATCATCCATTAATTCCTATACCGCTATTTCAATTTATATAAAGCAAATTCTATGTTTACACTAGTTGTCGAGTAGTTTTAGGACTGAATTAACAACGAAAGCAGCCGTAGTTGATTATACTGAATAAAAACTTACGTTACAATTCAAACATAGCTGATAGCATTCCACTTGAAGTCCCAGAATATTTTACTTGAATAGCAACTTTACTGCCTTTCGTAATATTCTTCAACGCTTCTAAATGCAATTCTGAAATTTCACTTCCTTCTCCAACAAGAGTTCCTTTTATTCCTGATACTGAAATAATATAGCTTTCCACTGTAAAACTTCCTTTACTTGGTGAAAATGGAATATTGTCATCATACCGAACAACTAATGACCCTGCTAGTTTATCTGCAACTTCTCCATCTGTTACATCATTCCAATATAATCTAGGTTTCGGTGCTTTTTTTACCGTAAAATTTTTGGCTCCGAGCGGCACCTCTTTCCCTTTCAAGGTTATACCTGTGCATTGCACTGTGATGATTGAACCAACACTTTCTGCTGAGGCGGTATAAGGATTTGGAACACTCAATTGCACTTCCCTGTAACCGATTGCCTGCGCATTAATTTCTATTGGGATTCCTTCATAAAAAACCTGCATTTCAGGAGTTTCAATAACCCCTTCTTTGGAATTGAATTCGCTTTGAGAATATGACAAAAAAGAAATTGTCATAAAGCCAACTATTATTACATTCTTCATTTTTCTCTGTTTAATTAAATGTTGCACTCGTTGTACCGGAACCTGATCCAGTATACTTCACTTGAACATGAATTTTCGCGTCTGTTATGGATTTTAATACTTGTTGGTGTGCTGAAGAAATTGTAGAACCAGCACCATCTAATGAACCTTTAACCCCTTGAATCGCAATGGAATAACTAATTATAGAAAACATACCTTTCGAGGGTGAAAAAGGAACATTATTTCCGTATCTACAAGCTAGAGATCCACCTAACTTCATTGCACGTCCTCCTTCACCTATTCCATTCCAAAATAATTCAGGTTTTGGAGCTTTCTTAACCATGAATTTTTTAGAACCCAAGGAAACTGCATTTCCTTTTGAATCCGTTCCTGTTAGAGTAACCACAATGGTTTGACCCGCTGTTCCCTGAGCAGCTGTAAAAGGAGAAGGAACACTCATGGTAACTTTTTTATAATCGCCATTGGCAGAAGCTTTTAACTCAATCGGGATACCTTCATAAAGGACGTGCAAATCAGGCGTTTCAATCGTTGCCTCTTTATCTGCTTTTTGTGCATTCCCCACGAAGGAACCTATCAAAAGACCTATCATTAAAATTCTTTTTCTCATATCTATTTTTTAGTTATCAACTATACTTTTGTATTACTTATTTATATCAATCTTAAAACATTTATTAAAAATGAGGTTCATTTGATACCTCCATATCTCCCAAAATAGAAACCATCTTTTTTCTAAATTGAAATTTCTTTTGAAGAGCCTTTATATTTGATGCATCAATGGTTTCTCCCATTGCTTCAAGGTCATTTTGTATAAGAGACAATGCCCACGGTTGACCTAAAAATAATTGTGATTGCATTTTAGGAAGCATACTCATCAGTTTTGGATCGCTATTCAAATCTACCTTCAATATTAACGTAGGTTTTGACTGACCAGGCATTTGTTGTGCGTAACCGATTGATATTGGTTTTGCAATATATACGCCGTATATTGGATCATATAAATATTTTCGCTTGACTAAAAGATCAGTAAACCCCTTATATTGAGAGTTCTTTAAATTATCGACTCTGCAACTAACCTGATATGGGAAACCATTAAGATCTAGCTCAGCTTCTTCAGGATTTAAGGTTTCGGTATTTGTATCTAAAATTTCTGCGTCATATGAATTGAATTGATTAAATCTCTTGATGTCAGTTGGTAAACCTTTTTTGTGATAAACATTTACTGCATTACCATTTGAAGGTTCAATAACGTACTTTTCAAAAACTTGTCCGATTTCAGTTTCTGTCTCAATTAACTTACTATCCGTTTTTCCATTAGGATCACAATCATCTCCAAATTCTGCAGGACCTCTTTGGTTTAACATAGAAAAATTAGCAATACCGGATTCACGTGCTTTTTTGGTGTTTAAATATCCTAACAAAGATTTTGGATTTTCAAGGTCAAAGTAAGAAGCATTTGATTTATCGTTCTTTAGTTGAATTGTTGGGGCATAACTTTGAAATTTAACCAAGTCTTTCACTTTCATGGAGAACACTACATCGGCTAATTCGTTTTTACCAAATTTTCGTGCTAAACTGATTCGAGTAGGCTGAATTTCAATTGCGCCTGATGCAATATTCAAAACTGAATCATATCGAATAATAATTTGTTGGATGCTGTCGGTCGTGTATGCAAAATTCACTGATTTAACTCTATATTCAACATTAAAAGGGATTGGGTCATTTTCTGTTCCTGGGATAATTTCGGCCTCACTTGGGTCTATTGTTTCCGTTGAAGGATCTAATTGCTCCATCATGGGATCCCAATTAAAATAGTATTTTATATCTGTATTTGCTCCTTTCTTAACATATACTGGAACAGCCATTCCATCTTTAGAAATAATAATTTTTTCACTTCTAGTTGGATCAACTTCTTCTCTATATTTTAGATTTGCATCATACTTTAAGTCTCTAATAGATCGAGAATCCATACCATCTTCAATTGGGCCGTTAAAATCCCCATATTTCGAAGAAGTTTTCAATTCATTAAAAATACCTTTACTCAAATCTGGTTGAATCCCATAATTATTATTCAACATCCCAATCAAACTATTCTGGTCTTTTTCGTCAAACCATGCCTTGTTTTGAGGGGTGTTGTTTAGTATCACGTATTTAGCAGCAGGGAGTTGTTGCGCCCCGATGGTAAAAATTCTAGAAGGCCAAGGTTGGTTACCATAGGGATCCGTGTTGAAACCTGTATAACTTGCGGTAATTCTGTATTCAGTCCCTTCTGGGGCTAACTTTAGGTAGTTCATCACTTCCTCTGACAAAAAACTTCCACTTCCATTGAAGGATTTTAATGACTGAGATGAGTTTAAGTTAGTGCCAAAATCAATGCTCCAAGAATAAATTTCTCTTGGTTGGTTGTAAACCAAAGAATCATAAAGAGTCATGGTGTAATTCTCATTTACAAAGTCTGCCATATTATATGCCACTTGAATTTCATTTCCATACAGGTTCAAATCTGTCATTACAGGTACATCAACGGATGGAATTGATACTTCAGCCAATAATTTCATTTTGGATTTTTTCACCGAATAAATTTGAACTATTGCAGCACTTTCATTGGTGGTAATGGTATAGCTACCTGCTGAATTCTGTTTAATCGTTGCGTTTGATGAGGTTAGTTTCAACTCCTTGTTTTTCTTAGAGTCAAGCTGCACCTCGCACGCCACTCCTTTATAGATGGCAACTTGTTTGGTGGCTGAAGATAAATTCAAATTGTGGTATTTCCCTGAATGAAAAACAGACCACTGCGCTTGCAATTGAAGACAAAAAAGAAAACTAATTGAGAAAAATACTAAACGTTTCATATAATTATTTTATAAAAATTTCGTGAATTTAAAAACAAATCGATGATAGTAAAAAATGCCAACTAAAATATTTGGTTGGCATTCAGAATAAAAACAAACTTACTTCAACGCAATCTTCGATCTCAAATGCCCAACCGCTGTGGCTCGAGCGTTTAAAATTTCAGATTGTAAGGTTGTCAAAGATGCTAGGGCACCAACTAATGGCGAATGGTCAAAAGTTTTACCAATCCAATGTACGTTTTTCACATCATTCACCTCTTCAAAACGTTCTTGCTTGGTAAGTTCCATGTAGATTTGTTTCAAAATATTTAGATCTTCTGGACTTACATTTGACCCTTTTAGCATAGCATACACTTGTTTGTCAAGGTCCATATTATCTCTGAAATTATTAATTAGTTTTGTTTTAAGAGAGAAATTTGGAGCACCCACTCCTTTTTCAGTGGTTGAATCAATGGATGTATGGAAAGTGCCTACTTCTTCAACTACAAAACTTCTGTAATTATTTAACATTTTCCACAATTTCAATCCATGCTTATTTGGCGCTGGATTATTAATTTCCTCGCCAATTATTTCGTGCATCGGTACATCGTATTGGTCTTTTGCCATAATGGCAACTAAATTTAATCTACTTGGGCGTAAAGGATCTTTTGTATCGTATTTTTTCCAAACAATTGTCTCTTTGTCATACATTTTTTCACCATCTACAAATTCTCCACTCTTTTTTATTATATCGATTTTAATTTCATCAATAAATTTGATTAATTCGGCAGTTTTTGCATCAATATTGGCAATTTTAACATTGTAATAGTTAATTTTAGCTGCTTTGGCTTTATTTTCACTTTTGTTTTCAATGAAACCGGCTTTCATTTCAGACACATACACATTGCCTCTGTCAAGTTGCACGATTGCTGATTTTTGGGTGTTGTCTTCAATTGCTACAAATGAATCTAGAATACTTTTAGATACACGTAAACCTAGGAATAATGTCATTAATAAAACAGGAAGCATTAGTGACTTTAAAATAAAGCCTGAATTCAAAACTGAACTTGCCTTATCCATATTTTTCCATAAAATAGCTATTGATAATAATCCTAATGCAAATGCAGGAAGCGAAAATGATAAAATTTCTGTTGATCCTGGCCAATGCATTATTTTGAATAGTATACCCATTGACAATGCATAGCCACCAAAACCCGCAAAGATACGCGCTAGTTTGTTTTTACTTGCTACAAACCCTCTAAAAACAGCAATTAAAATAGCTAGAGGAAAAAACATAAAAAGAGCTGCAGTCAATAGAATTCCGGATCCTGGCCAGTGCATGATTTTAAAAAGGGCTCCAGTTCCAAAAGTCCAAAGTCCCAAACTAGTCAAAAGATTTAACAACCAAAAACCATTTTTATCTTTAATATCGGTGATAAATTGAATTAATAAAAACAAAGGCAAAGCTATTCCTAAACCTACGGCTAAAACAATTCCACCAAAGGGTATTCCTGAACCGATAACAAAACTGGATGCTATTGCCAAAGCACCAATAAACGCATTTACATTTCTCATAAAAAATTATTTTAATTTACTAATTTAAGATTACTTTTTTTATTTGCATAAATATAGGTACTTTAAGTAAAAACAATCATTTATTGACTAAATTTCTCAACCTCTATTTTACCAAATAGTAATTTAATGGGAAAAATTACCTCTAATCTCCTATTAAAAAATAGATAAAACAATCATCTTCCTCCCACCAAACGCAACCTCATCGCCCACTTTTTTTCCCTTCAATTGTTGCCCAATAGGAGCTTGTGGATTTAATGCAAAAACGGGTTTATCATCGACTGAAAGTTGTCCCAACCCAACCGAAAGAAAATACCATCCCTCCGATGTTTCGACTAAACTACCCATACCCACTTGGATATGCTTCAATGACGGATTAATTTGAGTCAAAATCGCTCGCATTTGAACAAATTCATGCAATTGTTTGCTGAGTTTTTCTTGTTCCAATTGAACCATTGCTCGAGCTGTTTCATGCTTGTCTCCTGCAGAGCTTTTGGTTTCGTCCTCCATAGATACATGTAATTCATCCAATAGGATCTCCAACTCCTTCATGCGGTGATTTACCTTCTCTAAGGATAATTGTAAAATTGCTTGTTTTGTCATTGGATCAAAAATAAGAAAACAAAGATTACATTCATGAAAAGTACATTTGTTTTCCGGTTTTAGCTCCTTCCTTTCTACTTTTTTGGGTATTTTCGCAGCCGATTCATGGAAACCAAAAAATTCCTTTCCTTATTTCGAGAAAATACTCGAATAGAAAAAACTGCTCAGGCCTTGGTAGACAAACAAGCGCGTGTTCATTGGAAAGGGCTAGTGGGTTCATCCAGAAGTATTTGTGCCGCTGCAGTGGCCGACCAGGTTCCGGGAAATCATATTTTTATATTATCCGATAAAGAAGAGGCTGCCTATTTTTTAAATGACCTCGAAGGATTCTTTCCTGAAAACAAACGCATTTTGTTCTATCCGGCATCGTATCGCGTTCCATACCAATTGGAAGAAACCGATAATGCCAATGTCGTGGCAAGAGCCGAAGTCCTAGAGCGAATTAGCCAAGGAGCAAATACATGGATTGTGACCTATCCTCAGGCGCTGTTTGAAAAAATTCCTACAAAAAAGAAACTGATTGAAAACACCCTTAAAATTCAAAACGGAAGCACCTATTCCATAGATTTCCTGAATGAATTATTACTTGAATACCAATTTGATCGAGTTGATTTTGTGTATGAACCAGGTCAATTCTCTATTCGTGGAGGAATTGTGGATGTTTTCTCCTACGCCAATGATTTTCCCTTCAGGATTGAGTTTTTTGGAGATGATGTAGATTCTATTCGCACCTTTGATCCAGCCACACAACTTTCTGAAAAAAAACACGACTATTTCTTTATTGTTCCAAATATTCAAGGCTCCATGATTCAGGAAGGAGTTGCTTCTTTTTTAGAATTCATCGGAAATGAAGCGGTTTTATGGTTTAGCCATGTCGAACAAGTGGGTGATGTTTTACAACATGAGTACGAAAAAGCAGTGAAAATTCATAGCAACTTAAACACCACTGTCAAACATGCTATTCCATCTGATTTATACCTCCATCCTACCGAAGCAAACAAAGAAATTGCGCAATTTCGAATTGTGGAATGGGGCGCACAAACCCACTTCAAGCCTTCAGAAAGCATTTCATTTGATTTTTTACCGCAACCTAGTTTCAATAAGAATTTTGATTTACTGGCAACTGATTTTTTAGAACGCAGCAAATTAGGAAATACCAACCTAATTTTCTCCAATCAACCAAAGCAAATTGAGCGTCTCCACCAAATATTTCAGGATGTAAACCAAGACGTTGCATTCACCTCCATGAATTTGGCTTTACACGAAGGATTTATTGCTCCTGAATTGAAATTGGTGTGCTATACCGACCATCAAATTTTTGAACGGTATCATCGATTTAGGTTAAAAGAAGGATTCAGGCAAGCCAAACAAGCACTTACATTAAAGGAAATATACAACCTTCAAAAAGGAGATTATGTCACACACATAGATCATGGAGTAGGACAATTTTCAGGACTGCAAACTATTGATGTAAACGGTAAACCGCAAGAAGCAATTCGCTTGGTATACAAAGACGGAGATGTGCTCTATGTGGGTATTCACTCCCTACATCGTATTTCTAAGTTCACGGGAAAAGAAGGAACAGTGCCAAAAATGAATAAATTGGGCACTCAGGCTTGGTCAACCTTAAAAAATAAAACGAAGAAGAAAATCAAGGAACTAGCCTTTGATTTGATTCAATTATACGCCAAACGGAAAAGTCAGCCTGGATTTGCATTTACACCCGATACTTATTTACAAAATGAACTAGAGGTTTCCTTTATGTATGAGGATACACCCGATCAAGCAAAAGCAACAGCCGCGTTTAAACAAGACATGGAATCCGCAACGCCCATGGATCGACTGGTGTGTGGGGATGTTGGCTTTGGGAAGACAGAAATTGCCATTCGCGCTGCATTTAAAGCAGTTGCAGACTCGAAACAAGTTGCTGTTTTGGTTCCTACCACCATTTTATCCATGCAGCATTTTCGTAGTTTCAAAGAACGATTAAAAGATTTTCCATGTACCGTAGATTACATCAATCGATTTAAATCAGCCAAACAAACCACCGAAACTTTGAAAAAAGTGGCTAATGGTGAAATTGACATACTCATCGGTACCCATGCCATTGCTGCAGACCGCGTGAAATTCAAAGATTTGGGATTAATGATCATTGATGAGGAACAAAAATTTGGTGTTTCAGTCAAGGATAAACTCAAAACACTGCGAGCAACGGTCGATACACTAACTTTAACAGCAACACCAATCCCACGTACGTTACAGTTTTCATTGATGGGCGCCAGAGATTTAAGCATTATAAATACGCCACCACCTAATCGACAACCGGTGTTAACGGAAATAATCAGTTTTAATGAAGAAACCATTCGCGATGCTGTTTCCTATGAAGTTAGTCGCGGTGGACAAGTCTTTTTTGTCAATAATCGCTTATCAAATATTAAAGAAATTGCGGGAATGATTCAGCGATTATGTCCCGGAGTGCGCATTGGTATTGGACATGGTCAAATGGATGGTACAGCCTTGGAAAAGGTTATGTTTGATTTCATCGAAGGAAATTACGACGTATTAATTGCAACAACCATCATTGAATCTGGTATTGATATTTCAAATGCAAACACGATAATTATTAATGATGCCCACCAGTTCGGATTGAGTGATTTACATCAGCTGAGAGGACGCGTTGGAAGAAGCAATAAAAAAGCATTTTGTTACCTCGTTTCTCCAAAATTCAGTTTTTTAACCTCAGAAGCACGGAAGCGCTTAGAAGCTTTAGTTCAGTTTTCTGACTTAGGTTCTGGATTCAATATTGCCATGAAAGATTTGGACATTCGTGGTGCAGGGAACTTACTCGGAGGAGAACAAAGTGGATTTATTTCAGAAATTGGCTTTGAGATGTATCAAAAAATCTTAAATGAAGCCATGCAGGAGTTGCGTGAAAATGAATTCAAAGATTTATTTGATGAAAGAGAAACAGACAGTTTTCATTCCTTTGTGAACGACTGCATTTTTGAAACCGATCAAGAGGTTCGAATTCCGGATGATTATGTGAATAATGTTGCGGAGCGCTTGAGTTTGTACCAAGAGTTAGATAATTCAAAAACAGAAATCGAATTAAATCAATTTTCGGAGCGATTAATTGATCGATTCGGTCCACTGCCTAGAGAAGTGAATGAATTACTCATTTCGTTTCGATTACGCTGGCTAGCAGAGGAATTGGGCATGGAGCGCATAGTGATTAAATCCCAAAAACTGGTGGGGTATTTCATTGCTAATCCACAATCTCCATTTTTTGAAACAGAAACTTTCATGCACTTGTTGAATACCATTCAAACCAATCCAAGCGGGTATCGATTAGCACAACAAAACGAAAAATTGCGATTAATAATTGAACCGGTGTCGCATATCAAGGATGCGATGGAAAAAATGAAAGCATTGCAATTAAAGTAACATTCATTCTAAAAACATACTAACCTTTACCCAAGGTTTCAAATTAGTTTTGGAAATTACTTTGCCTAAAGCAGCGCGAAATAAACCGCCCATTTTGTAAACAACTGAATATCATATTGCTACATTAAAAAATCATATTTATTCTTTTTAACAAATTAAAACATACTTATGTGTATTTAACTAGTGTATTTTTATTCTTTTTTTACTATTTTTGCACCCACAAAAAAAGAAATGAAAGAGAATTCTAACGAGGGGTGTTTTGTTTATATATTGATCTTAATTTTTTGCATCTGCATTGCAGGTTTTTTATTAGTTAGGCCATCTTATTGTAAAAATTATAATGAATATGTTTGTTCGCCAACAAGTGATGACATACATTGTATTGAGTGTAATGATGGCAGTATCATAAAATTAGACTATTTCTGGTCCAACTGGTTTATAATAGAGCCCTGTAAACAAAAGGGTGGTGTGAAAGCATATAAATGTAAAAAGTGCCTATAACAATTTTCGAAGGCATTCATTTCTTACGGGTATTTAACTAATTAGCGTAATACAATAATCCAATTGCAATTAAGGCCGAAATCAAACCTAAAAGCTTTTGTGACGTCAATTTTTCCTTGAAGGCAAGAAAGCCGAGAATCGCCGAAATAACCACGATGCTAATATTAACAATTGCTAATACAGTTGAGTCGCTCCATCCGGTTGAGGAATAGGCTTCAATTAACAGATAAATTGAGAAAAAATTGGGGATTCCTAAGCACACTCCGGCAAGTATGTTTTTTAAAGCGATTTTTGATTCTTTTCTAACTATTGAAATAGCCATAACGAAAACGCCAATAAAGCCAGCGATTCCGAAACCAATTGCCGAAAATAAAGCAGCGCTAACATGCGTTAACAAATGATTTTGAACAAAATTCAATACAAAATCCAGCAACCCACTGCCAAAGAAAAGGATAAACAATAACCAAATGGACTTGTTTTCGGAGTCTTTCTCACGATCCAAGGAAACCAATACAACTCCAACAATTGCCGCTAAAATACCGAGTATCTTCCATAGAGTGAAGCTCTCTGAAACACTAATCCCAATGCATATGGCACTAACAGCCATACTCATTTTAACAGAAACAGATGTGCGTGCTACCCCATTTACTTGTGAGCTTTTACCCATTAATACAAACAAGGAAATAAACAAAACCCCGCAAATTAGGGCAGCTATTAACCAGTTTGTGTCTGTCCATGCTTCTTCCTTCCAGGTGTTCCCGTAGAGAATAATCCCGCATAGAAAAGCCGTAACATAATTGAAAACAATGGCTTGAAAGGTATTAATTCCAAACTTTGGGAAAAGCTTGAATAAAACAAAAATGAAACTTGAAAAAAGAATACACCCAATTAATGCAATCATTTTCGATAATAATAATAAATGTTGTCTTCACCAAATGGTTGCGTATCCGAAGGGACTTTGCTAATTACTGGTGCTTTTACTCCCTCCTCAAAATTCTTTTTACCCACGATAACACGTGCTTCATCCCACAAATTATCTACAATAAAATATTGCAATGTTCTACTTCCTCCCTCTACAAAAACAGATTGAATTCCGCGGTGGTACAATTCCGACAAAATATTTGACGTACTTGTTTCAGGAATTTTCACCCACTCCACATTATTATTAACGTGATTTTTTATGCGATTAAAAATAATCGTAGGTGCGTCTTTTGAAAAAATATTCATGTCATTTTTCAATTGCAATTGGCTATCAATAACAATACGAGTAGGGTTTTTACCGTGAAATTCTCGAACAGTCAACGAGGGATTGTCGTGTAAAATGGTATTTCTCCCCACTAAGATTGCTTGTTCTTGAGAACGCCATTTATGTACGAGTACTTTTGTTTCAGGTGCACTTATCCAATTGACCCCCGTATCATTCATTTTTCGTGAACGGTCCAAAAAACCATCCAAGGTTTGTGCCCATTTCAATATGACATAGGGCCGTTGTTTCTCATGAAAAGTGAAAAATCGTTTGTTAAGGCGCTTGCATTCTTCTTCCAAAACACCTGTTATTACTTCTATTCCAGAACGTTGTAGTTTTTCAATTCCTTTGCCCGCCACCTTAGGATTACTGTCTGTACAGCCAATCACCACTTGTTTTACCCGTAATTGAATCAATAAATCTGCACAAGGGGGTGTTTTACCAAAATGGGAACACGGCTCCAAGGAAACATAAACCGTTGAGCCAGCCAATAATGATTTATCCCTAACGGAATCTACTGCATTTACTTCTGCATGGGCTTCACCTACGATTTTATGGTAGCCTTCCCCTATAATTTTTCCATCTTTAACAATCACACAGCCCACCATGGGGTTGGGCGCAACATATCCCTCACCCAATTGAGCTAAATAAAGACAGCGTTGCATAAATTGTGCGTGATTCATAGAACCTATTCAAATTCAATCAAAACGGTTCCTTTATCAACAACAGATCCAAGTTCGATTTGAATATTCTTTACCACACCAATACCATCTGCTTTCAATACATTCTCCATTTTCATTGCCTCCAACGAAAGTATTGGGTCTCCCACTTGAATTTCATCCCCGGGCTGAATAAATAACTGCAAAATTCGTCCGGGCATTGGAGCTTGAAGTTCCTTAATTCGTTTAATTTTCGGCTTATCCATTCCCAATGATGCAATCAAATCATCTAGGTTTCCTTTTCGCTTAATTTCATACACCGCATGATTGATTTTTAGCAAAAGATGGTTGTTTTCAATATTATTTTCCAGCACCTCACCATGAAATTGTTTTCCATTCAATTCCATCGTAAAAAACCGGTTATCTTCCCAGTGAATTTTGGCTCCTTTGGTTGGAACCAACGGATTTCCGTTAACTGTCCACATACTGTTTAAATTTGACTGCAAAATAAACAAATCTGTTGAATTGAAAACGAATTTTGTTTTATTTCTTACCTTTGAAACACAATCTGGTTCATGCAAAAATCATTTATTATTACGGCAGGTGGAATAGGAAAAAGAATGAATTCCGATTTACCCAAACAATTTCTAGAACTAGATAAGAAACCCATTTTATTACTAACCTTAGAAAATTTACATGCTTTTGATTCGCAGGCGGAATTTATAATCACCTTACCCAGCGAATGGATGGATTATTGGAAAGAAGTTCTTATCAAGCATTCATGCACAATTTCGCATCAATTAATTCCTGGTGGACAAGAGCGGTTTCATTCGATAAAAAATGCTCTTGAAGCAGCAACAGGAGAGGTAATTGCTATTCACGATGGCGTGAGGCCTTTTGTTTCACATCAAACATTGGACAGGATATTTCAGGATTTGAACCGTAATTTGGCTGTAATACCCGTACTTTCCATCAAAGAAAGCTTGAGGAAAATTGATGTTTCAGAAACAGAACACGTGAATCGTGAGAATTTTAAATTAGTACAAACACCGCAATGTTTTGAACGTACTTTAATCAACCAAGCGTACCAACAAGATTATGATAGAAATTTCACCGATGACGCTTCAGTTGTTGAAGCTTATGGATATAAAATAACTTGGGTGGAAGGGAATGAAGAAAATATTAAAATCACCTCTCCATTCGATTTATTGATTGCACAAACACTCTTGAAAAATGAGTTACCTTAAGCCTGATTTTTTACTTCCTGGAGATATCATCTATATCACGGCACCTGCAAAAGCTATTGAACCCACATATATTGAAGAAACTATCCGTTGGATTGAAGACAATGGCTGGAGTGCCAAAGTGAGCGAGCATTGTTTGGGCAAGCATCACTATTTTTCAGGAACAGATGATGAAAGAAGAGTAGATTTGCAACATGCCATAGATAATCCGGAAATAAAAGCAATTTGGTGTGCGAGAGGAGGATATGGTAGCATGAGAATTATGGATCAACTTTCTTGGGCAGGGATGTTATTTCAACCCAAATGGTTCATCGGATTTAGCGACATTACTGCATTTCACCTCAAACTATACAAATTAGAAATTCAGAGCATTCACGGAACGATGCCCTACAATATTAACACTTGTACGGAAAACTCATTAAATTCTCTCAAGAATATTCTAATGGGCGAAAAACTAAATTATACAGGAGATTCTGGAATTGGTAGTAAGCCAGGACATGCCACTGGACGTTGTATTGGTGGAAATATGAGCCTAGTATATAGTTTATTGGGAACTGACGACCAACCTGATTTCCGAGACACCATTTTATTTCTAGAAGACATCGGAGAAAGTATGTATTCAATTGATCGTATGTGTCAGGCGTTTCGAAAGGCGCAAATTTGGGAAGACATTAGTGGATTGATTATTGGAAACATCAGTAAATTAAGGCAAATGGAATCAGATTATGGTGTTTCAATTAACGCACTTTTTTTGGAGCAACTACAGTTTAGAAAAATTCCTGTTTTATTTGATTTTCCAGTTGGACATGAGCCAAATAATCTCGGTATGATTTGTGGTGAAGAGGTTGAACTTTCCATTCTTGATTCTGGTAAATATCAAATATCATTTAATCATAATGCCCTTAAAAAATAAACTTTTTAGTAACCTAATTGTTCTTAAGCTATGAAATTTGCTTTATTGTCTCTTTGCCTTCTATTTGTTGGGTCATTTTTCGCTCAAAAATATTCGGTTACTGTTAATGCCACAGGATTTCCCGATAACGTAGGTCAAGCGTATATGGGACTTTACCGAGCACAAGATGATTTCCCAGTAATTAACAAGCAGTATATTGGAAAAGTGGTGGCTATTTCAGGGAATAAATCAGCTTTAATATTTAGCCAATTACCCAAAGGAAATTATGCAGTAGCTGTTTTTCACGACCGAAACAAAAATGGAAAATTAGACACAAATATGTTTGGTGTTCCAACGGAAGAATATGGATTTTCGAATAACGCTAGAAATACCTTTTCTGCACCTAGTTTCAAGGATGCCTCTTTTACTGTTGATGGAAACAAAACAATTTCCATTACTATCAAATAATTAAAACTGAAAATAGATAAAGGGTTGGACTGTTGCGCTTTTGAATTGTAACATAACCTGAATTACTACTAAAAACAAGACAATCAGCATGAGGTTATCTAATTTAGAGAAGTAATCATACACCTTTTTCTTCCAAGAATCTTTCATCAAAGTTCCAAAATAACCAAACAATAATACGATTACAATCCAAAAATGGGTTTGATAAATTGCATCCACCATTTTCCACTCAAAACCACTAAACAAATTGGAGTAAATAACAAAAGCATCCTCCAACGAATTTGCTCTAAATGGAACCCAAAGTAAGGCAACAACAGAAAAAGTGAATAACCACGAAAACGCATCAAACCATCGGGTGTTCATCCAGTCTTTTCGAGGATATCGCAAACTGAGTTTATGAAAAATCAATAGCAATCCATGCCCGGCTCCCCAAAACACAAACTTCCAATCTGCACCATGCCAAAAACCACCAATCAGCATAGTTAGAAAAAGAAAAAGTAATTGTTTTTGAAATCCTTTTTTGTTACCACCAAGCGGTATGTATATATAATCGCGTAACCAACTCGACAATGAAATATGCCACCTTCGCCAAAAATCGGTTATATCAAAAGATTTATAAGGCGATTGGAAATTAGTACACAATCGATATCCTAGCAACAAAGCGATACCAATTGCCATGTCCGTATACCCACTAAAATCACAAAATATTTGAAGCGTATAAGCTAACACGGCAAAAACGGATTCAGTGGCAGAAAAACTTGTTGGGTCTGAAAAAACAATATCGGAATATTGTGCTACGTAATCGGCTATAATTGCCTTCTTCACAAAACCTTTTAATATAAGAAACGATGCTTCTTTTAGGTCTTTTTTACGAATGGTCAGTTTACGTTTTAATTGGGGTAAAAAATCTGCCGCTCTAACGATGGGTCCTGCCACCAAATGGGGGAAAAATGTCATGTACAGCAAATAATCTTGGTATTTAGGTAATTTGATTTTTTCCTTGTAGATATCTACCAAAAAACTAATAGATTGAAAGGTGTAGAATGAAATTCCAATGGGTAAAATAAGCTGAGTAAGTGAATAGTTTTGTCCACTAATTACACCAAAATTCTCCAAAAAGAAATTTTTGTATTTGAAATAAAGTAAAAAAGATAAGCTGAATACTATACCTGAAATCAACCACCATTTCTTTTTCTTTGGATCAGGTTCTTGCACAATTTTGCCTGCAAAGAAGAAATCAGCAGTTATGGTTAATAGTAGTAAAAACAAGAAAATACCACTCGCTTTGTAATAAAAGTAAAAACCAAATAAAATCAATAAAATGGATCGATGTGCTGGTTTATTGAATACATATGAATACACAATAAGAAAAACGGCGAACAAGAAAAGAAACATCCCCGTATGAAACAACATAGGTTCCTTTTCATTATGAAAGAATTGTTCAAACAATAATACCCACGTCATTTTGGAACTTTTAGAAGTATAAACGGTGATTTTTTTGGAGTCACTTTTCCTTGAATTGGCTTCGGCAAGGATAGTAAACCATTTTTTGTTGTCTCTATAGCAACTGCTTTCATCCAACCCCAAGCAGCATCACTTGATGGATGACGATTGTCCTTGGCACGACCCAAGGTTAGCTTATGGGAAGGAAAGAAACGATTACCCCATTCACTTTGCATAATGTCAATCACACCTAGATCTTTCTTCCATGCTGCTGGGCCAATCCAATAATGATTCAATCCTTTAGCCTCCAAGTTATTTTTTATTTTTTGAATGTTCATTCTTCGTTGATCAAAGTCATTCATAAATAACTCATTCAACCCAAGCACTAAAACCACCATAGTAGGTTTATATTTAATTAAATAATAAGCGAGTGTATCTGTATTTGCCCATTGTTTGGAGGAAGAACCATACCAAAGAACTGTTGCAGATAATTCATGACCATTTGCTGTAATGTAATTATAAAACGGTTTACGCATCGCTTCCAATTGTGAGTCTCCAATCAGTAAAATGCGCTCAATTCCTCCAGTTTTAATTGGTTTAACCAAAACCTTCCTCTTACTGTTCACAGAATCCGCAGATTTAATAGATATTTCCTTTGCAGAAAGGGGGTTTTCTTGTTTAGGTATTGCCGCTTTTTTAATCTCAAGGTTAATTGGACCCTCTAAATTTCCGATGACAAAGAAAAAAACGAAAATTCCCAATAATAGAATTCCAGCATTTCGAATATATGTTACACTATTATTCAATTAAGATTTTCTTTGTGTAAGAAGCCATTGAATAACCTCAGAATTATCATAGGTTTCATTCCAAATTAAATGTCCTTTATTTTCATATAAAGTCATTTTAATTCTCAATGGATTCAATTTCGTTGCCGTTCTTATTGCTTGATACATATCAGTTGTTCGAATAACTGGTACTGCTTTGTCTTTCGTTCCATGAAATGCCCAAATGGGAATTTTCGTTAAGTTACTTGCTTGTAATTTATCTCCACCACCACAAATCGGAATGGCCGCAGCAAAAAACTCTGGTCGTCTTTGTAACATTTCCCATGTACCATAGCCGCCCATAGAGAGGCCTGTTACATAAATGCGTTTATCATCCAAATTTTTTATTGCACCAACCAATGAATCAATAACATTTAAAGCCGAAGTCATTGGCCAGTGAGCTTCAGGTTTCATTATGTGGGAAGTAGCAGTCCAATCAACATCTACCCACCGTTCATTTGTTGGGCATTGAGGAGCAAAAACAACATAATTCTTTAAACCTTGCTTTTTAAGGGTTTTAATTAAATTTGGTAAGCCCACTTTCAAATGAGAACTATTATCCATGCCCCGCTCACCAGCACCATGCAAGAAAATTATGAGCGTTGTTTTTTCAAGACTTGTGGTATCAAACGACTGAATAAGTGAAAATGGTAATATATGTTGTCTATCTTTTGAGAAAAAAACAGATTGAATGGTATCATCTTGTTGTTCAACTATTTCCTTTTTCGCAGAATGATTGTTAACAATTGAACGTGATTTCTTAGTAGTTTCCTTTGCAGAACAAGAGTAAACCACAGTGCAAAAAACAAGTATTATAAGGGTTAGAAAGTAGTTTTTCACTAGTAAATACATGAATTAAAATGTGTTTACAAAAATAGAACAAGTTTATCAATTAATATTCATTTTAAATCGGTAATAGTTATTTCCAATTCATTTGAAAAAGGTAATTTCGCAGGGAAACATCTGAATCATCCCATGAGCGACCCAATAAAACATGAATGCGGCATAGCCTTATTAAGATTAAAAAAACCTCTTCAATTTTACCAAGATAAATATGGTTCTGCCTTATATGGCATCAATAAATTGCATTTATTGATGGAAAAACAGCATAATCGGGGACAAGATGGTGCCGGTGTTGCCAATATCAAATTTGACATGGAACCAG
The DNA here is from genome assembly GCA_943330745.2 of Lishizhenia tianjinensis. Classification (GTDB taxonomy): domain Bacteria; phylum Bacteroidota; class Bacteroidia; order Flavobacteriales_D; family Crocinitomicaceae; genus UBA952. The sequence goes on along the minus strand of CALQIX020000030.1, from coordinate 18,393 downwards.
GAGATCGCTACATATCAAGAACCAGGTCGATAAATAGCAGTCCAATTCAAGATATTTTTGATCAAATAAATGCAAGATTTAAAGCAATTGCAGATGAAAATCCAGCATTTTTAAAAGATGTAGAGTATTTGAAAAAAAATGCAGGTTTTACCGGAGAACTTTTTTTAGGTCACCTAAGATACGGTACATTTGGTCGTAATTCCATTGAAAGTTGTCATCCATTTTTGAGACAAAACAATTGGATTACCCGAAATTTAGTTGTTGCGGGTAACTTTAATTTAACCAATGTAGATGACCTGTTCGAAGTTTTAGTTCGACTAGGTCAACACCCCAAAGAAAAATCTGATACAGTAACAGTAATGGAAAAAATTGGACATTTCTTAGATGTTGAAAATGATGAATTATACAAAAACTACAAAGCACAAGGAATAGCAAACAAAGAAATTTTTACTAAAATTTCCGAAGAAATTGATATCGTAAAAATCCTGAAAAAAGCCTCTCATGATTGGGATGGTGGATATGCAATGGCGGGATTGTTGGGCCACGGAGATGCTTTTGTTTTAAGGGATCCAAATGGAATTAGACCTGCTTTTTGGTTTGAAAATGATGAAGTTTGTGTCGTTGCGTCGGAACGTCCTGTTATTCAAACAGCTTTTAATCTGAAGGCTGAGGACATTAAGGAGCTTACACCAGGAAATGCATTAATAATAAAAAAGTCTGGTGTTGTTTCGGAAACAGAAATTAATGCTCCACGAACAAAATTAGCCTGTTCATTTGAACGTATTTATTTTTCGCGTGGTTCGGATAAAGACATTTATACGGAAAGAAAAAATCTGGGAAGGTTGGTTGTTCCACAAATATTGGAATCTATTGATTTTGATTTGAAAAATAGTGTTTTTTCCTTTATTCCGAATACCGCTGAAGTTTCATTTTATGGGATGATTAAAGGCTTGGAAGATCACTTGAATCTGGTGAAAATTGCAGAAATAAAAGCCCTTGGATCAAATCCGGCGGCTGCAGATATTGAACATATTTTATTACAGCGAGCTCGTATTGAAAAAATTGCGATCAAGGATGCAAAATTAAGAACGTTTATTACGCAAGATGACTCGCGTGATGATTTGGTGGCACATGTTTATGATATAACGTATGGTAGTGTTAAGGAAAAACAAGACAACTTAGTAATCATTGATGACAGTATTGTTCGTGGAACAACATTAAAACAAAGTGTCCTTCGAATTTTAGATCGATTAGGCCCAAAGAAAATTGTGGTAGTTTCTTCTGCCCCTCAAATTCGTTATCCTGATTGTTATGGTATTGACATGGCTAAAATGGGTGATTTCATCGCTTTTGAAGCTGCAATTTCATTATTACATGAAACAGGTCAATCCGAAATAATCGAATCCGTTTATCAACAATGCCTGGCACAGATCTCATTACCGAAAGAAGAGGTAAAGAATGTTGTTCAGGGAATTTATGCCCCTTTCAGTGAAGAACAAATCTCCAAAAAAATTGCTGAATTGCTAACGCCAGCGGCCATAAATGCGGAGATAGAAATTATTTTTCAACGAGTAGAAAATTTACATAAAGCCTGTCCGAATCATTTAGGAGATTGGTATTTCACGGGTGATTATCCAACTCCAGGAGGGAATAAAGTGGTAAATCGTGCTTTTATGAATTGGAAAGAAAATAAAAACGAACGAGCGTATTAACGAATTCCTCCACCAGCTGAAAAAGCTTTTTCCGGTGACATAAAACTTAATTCTCCAGATTCATTCTCAGCCATAAGTATCATTCCTTGTGATTCTATTCCTCGGATTTTTCGGGGAGCTAAATTCAATAGAACGGCAACTGTTTTTCCAATTACTTCCTCTGGACTATAATTTTCTGCAATACCTGAAACAATTGTTCGTTGGTCTAATCCAGTATCTACTGTTAACTGAAGTAATTTGTCTGCCTTCTCAACTTTCTGAGCGGAAATTATTGTTCCTAAGCGAATATCCATTTTAGAAAACTCATCAAATGAAACCGTTTCCTTTTGTGCTTCATACATCATGGCCTGAATATCCGTTGATTTTAATTTATTGACTTCAAATTCTACTAAACTGTCTTCTATCTTAGCAAACAAAATTTCTGGTTGATTGATTTGTGTTCCATCGGCTATAATCTCACTTGATCCACCGACTGTCCAATCATTTAGTTCAATGTTTAACATTTGTTGAAGTTTCTTGGCTGATTTCGGTAAGAATGGGAGTAATAATAAACTTAAGTTGGCTGTAATTTGAATGGATAAATTAATAACCGTTTGAACACGTTGAGGATCTGTTTTTACAATCTTCCAAGGTTCTTGATCAGCTAAGTATTTATTGCCAATTCGCGCCAAATTCATTACTTCAGCTTGAGCTTCTCTAAATTTGTATGCATATAAGAATTCGGAAATTTTGTTCGGAAATTTACTGATTTCGCTCATTAATTGAAGATCTTCTTCTATTAAGTTGCTTTTATGAGGAACTTCACCTTGATAATATTTATGCGTTAAAACAAGAGTCCGATTAACAAAATTACCCAAGACATCCGCTAATTCATTATTTATTCTTGCTTGAAACTCTTTCCATGTAAATTCAGAATCCTTCGACTCAGGGGCGATAGAGGTTAATACATACTTTAATTCATCTTCTTTATCAGGATAAGTCTCCAAATACTCATGGAGCCAAACAGCCCAATTTCGCGAAGTAGAAAATTTATCCCCCTCTAAATTTAAAAATTCTGATGCCGGTACGTTATCTGGTAAAATATAATCTCCGTGATCCTTCAATAAAATGGGGAAAATAATTGCATGAAAAACGATATTGTCTTTCCCAATGAAATGAACCAATTTTCGATTTTCTGCATGATCTTTTACCCAGTAATCTTTCCAATCCTTATTATTCGCCTCAGCCCAAGCCTTTGTTGCTGAGATATAACCAATTGGAGCATCCAACCAGACGTAAAGCACTTTACCATCCGCATTTGATAATGGAACTTTCACACCCCAATCTAAATCACGTGTCATAGCTCTCGGTTTCAACCCTCCGTTTATCCAAGACATGCATTGCCCAGTCACTTGATTTCTCCACAACTTTGGATTATGGTGTTGAACACCATTTAAGATACCCTGTTGAATATACTCTTTTAACCAAGATTCATGTCTGTCCATTGGTAAATACCAATGTGAGGTAGATCTTAAAACAGGACTGTTGGCACTTAACGTGGAAATTGGATTAATTAAATCCAAAGGGCTTAAATCAGATCCACACTTTTCACACTGATCTCCGTAGGCACTTTCATAATTACATTTAGGGCATGTACCTGTTATATAACGGTCTGCCAAAAACTGATTATACTCGGTGTCAAAATATTGTTCTGTTGTTTCCTCAATAAACTTATTTGAGTTATATAACTTCAGGAAAAATTCTTGAGCAGTTTTGTGATGAAGTTCATCAGACGTCCGATGAAAAATATCAAATGAAATATTAAATAATTCAAAAGACTTTGAAATAATAGAATAATACTTGTCTACTATTTCTTGTGGTGTTATACCTTCTTTCTTAGCTCGTAGCGTAATCGCAGCACCATGCTCATCACTGCCACAAATAAAAACTACATCGTCTCCGTTTAATCTTAAAAACCGTGCAAAAATATCAGCAGGTAAATATACACCAGCAATATGACCTAAATGTAAAGGACCATTTGCATACGGAAGCGCTGCGGTAATAGTAAATTTTCCACCCGCCATTCAATAAAATATTTGAAATTAATCCTTAGCTTTCACTGCATATGCAATAGCGTATGCTTGAACATCTTGGAGCTCTTTTCTGATTTTAAAAATCATACCAGAAGGAGAATTCTTATCAGCCTTAACACAAGTTACTATTGTTGCAAGTGGCGCAGACTCTTTAGTTCTTGGTGGTTTCTGATTATATTTATCTAATTTCCATCTACCAACAACATTAGAGGTGTATAGACCATCATCTTTAGCACCTTGAAGGACATTATCCAATGATAACACGTAACCCATTGACTCCCTACTTTTGTTTCTTGGTTTACCTAGATAAATAAAATCTACTTCAGAACGCTGCTTGTATGGAGTTAAATCCCTAGATTTTTGACCAGGTGTATAATCAATTTTCACGGTAGGATCAACTTCCTTACTAGTTGTTGCAACCATAAAGAAGAACAACAACATAAAAACGATATCTGGCAAAGAAGAAGTATTTACCGCTGGAGCAGCACCCCTACCACCTTTTTTAAATTTTGACATTTTAAATTAATTTTTAGGTGCAACTTCAATTATTCTCTGAGGATATAAGTGTTCAAGTAAATAGACTTTATATCCTAGTTCCTTGTTCCCTTTCTCTTGCTCTGCTTTTCTGCTCAACGCACCATAGCCTTCATCAAACAATTTTTTTGATTCTTCATCCCTTAAAATAAATAAGGCTTCCTCAATTTCAGCTTGAATTTTAGCAAATGTGCTGTAAGGTGTAGATTCTTTTACCTCAATTCGAATGTGTGCTTCACCTGATATTGTTGGAACAGGAGCGCCATATAGTTTCAGGCCATAAAATGTTTTTTCAGCTTTCGAAAAAATTTCATTCGTCATGTCATACTTTGGACCACTTGTGACACCAGCATTTTTCAACTTATTCAATCTTTCCATAGCAGAGTTGAAATCAGCCTCAGCCTCTGAAATGTTCGTATAAAAATACAATGGGAACTCAGAATTATAAATTTCACCAACCCTATTACGATTGAACTGATAAAATTTAATTATGTAATCAGAGATTAAATCTGGATTTTCAAATATTTTACCACGAATGAAAAATTGTTCGTTATTCGCTTTAATCAATAAGACATTTTTTTTCTCTAATTCAATAGGCTTATCAACTTTTATTTTTTGAGGAATAGTTCGTAAATAAGCGGTATCCTTATCCATTGTGGTTGTCACAAGGAAGAAAATAAGCAAGAGGAAAGCAATGTCTGCCATCGATCCCGCATTCACTTCTGGAATTTCTCGCTTAGCCATGTTTATTTTTTGAAACGATTATAAATAGGAAGTAAAATGATAACCAAAACCGCTACAGCTAATGCAACAAAAGTTGTGTAAATACCTGCTGTAGTTGTCAATACAACACCATCAGACACCTCATTTTTTAACAATAAACTCTTACTTGTATCACTTGTTCCTCCGATGTAAAAAACCATATAAACAACAAAGGAAACTAATATCCCCATTATTGATAATGTAGTCTTTTTCGGCTGGCTAATGAAATGAATAATGAAGAAAGCTATAATCATTGCAACACATGCAAAAATAACTGCAATAGTAAACAACATAGCAAAGGACATTTCAAATCCATCTCTAAATTCTTCTACAACTTGGCTTCCTGCATTTGTATTTGGTCCATTTATAACCAAAATACAAGCTAACACACCAACACCTGAAAGCACAAACTTTATGATGTTAAGCAATAGAGCTGTTTTTTTAGCATCCATAATTTTTGAAATTTAAGGGAATTACTTAACTACTTTATTTTTCAAAAGGATATCAATTAACGAAATAGATGCGTTTTCCATTTCATTAACTAAATCATCAATTTTCGCTGTAATGTAGTTATAAAATACTTGTAAAAACATCGCTGAAATCAAACCAAATACTGTTGTTAAAAGGGCAACCTTAATACCATCTGCAACTGTTGTTGGTGAAACCTGACCGTCTTTAACGATTTTATCGAAGGCCTGAATCATACCAATTACAGTTCCCAAGAAACCTAACATTGGAGATAGTGCGATGAACAATTGTAACCAAGACAATCCTTTCTCCATTAATCCCATTTGAACACCTCCATAAGAAACAACTGATTTTTCAACCATGTCAATCCCTTCTTCAGAACGATCTAATCCTTGATAAAAGATAGAAGCAATTGGACCACGTGTATTTCTACATACTTCTTTTGCTGCGTCAACACCACCATTTTGCAATGCTTTTTCAACATCATTCAAAAACTTCTCTGTATTAATGGTAGAAAGATTTAAATAAATAATACGCTCAATAGATAGAGCTATACCTATAATCATACAAATTAATACGGGAGTCATCCACAATGGATCTCCTTCAATATACTTTTGTTTTAATGTTTGAATAAAATCTAATTGAGGCTCTTCGGCTTCTGCTTTTTTATCGTCTTTTCCGGCTTTGGCTGCGTCAGCCACATTATTTCCAGAAGCATTGTCTGATGCATTGTCTGATGCCAATTCTGTTTTAGCCTCATTTTCAGTAGCTGATTTTGGAGTTTTCGCATACGACGAAACAGCAATTCCAAAAACTACTGTAAGAGTTAAAATCAATGATTTAGTTACGTTTTTCATACTATTAACTTTATTTTCTAACTTATTTATTTTACAAATTTACACTTTATATTTAAATTCCAAATTACTTCTTCACCATTATTGTTTCTAAAGCAATTACTTTTTTATTTATTCCTACTCCGGCTCGAACCCGAGGATTCTCACCCACTCCTCCTTCTCTACGTTGCGGAGAGAGAGGGATTTACTTCGCAGGTCTCCGTTTCACTCCGGCTCGAACCCGAGGGTTCTCATCCACTCCTCCTTCTCTACGTTGCGGAGAGAGAGGGATTTGCTTCGCAGGTCTCCGTTTCACTCCGGCTCGAACCCGAGGGTTCTCATCCACTCCTCCTTCTCTACGTTGCGGAGAGAGAGGGATTCGAACCCTCGATACACTTTTGGCGTATACACACTTTCCAGGCGTGCTCCTTCAACCACTCGGACACCTCTCCTTTCGCTTCAAAGAGCGGCTAAATTACAACATTTTTTATTTGAAAAATCAATTCAGTTGTAATTTATTTAATTCTTTATTAGTCGTTGATTTGAAGATGCATTAATTCCGTTACAAACAACTGTATAAGTTCCTTTCGCTAACTCAGAAATATTCATAGAATACACTTTTATATTTTCTTGAACTTTCTCTGTTTGTATTACACGTCCAGTTATATCAACTAGTTGAATTTCATTCACTTTTTCCTGCATATTCGTTAAATCAAACATTACCATTTCATTTGCCGGATTAGGATATACTAGTAAATTGTTTAGCGTTGATTCTTCCAAACCTACTCCGCCACCTGCTGTTATGTTAATCGTATAATCTTCAACCTCACCAAAAGTAGAAACAGCACAAGGATCAATAGCTCCGTCGACAGAGTATGAAATTCTTACGCGCATTTTAACTGCCCCTGTGATTGCAGAAGTAGGAACAGTAAACGTAAATTGATTACTCCATCCTGTTGCAACAATAACATAACCAACTCGTTCAGTAGCACTAAATGTAAAATCATTATTATAGTCAATCCAAACAGCGATTTCATCATTTGTATAGGCTTGTCCAATGTTTGCACCAACAGCTGGCGTAACAGTAACAGTATATTGAGACCCTTTTGCTAGTGGGGTACTTATTGAAGCATAACTAGTATATCCTCCAGAAGTACAAGCAGTAGTATTGTTTATTGTGTTTAATGCAACATTTTGTATGTACTCATCACATGTCCCAGAAACAGAAGGAGTACATGGACCAGTAGCTGCTGCGACTATAATATAATTTGTTTTAACTTCTGCATCCGACCCTTGTGCATTGGTTGCTGTTAAGGTTACCGTGTATTGGCCAACTGTATTGAATGTTACTTGAGGATTTTGAGAAGTTGAAGTTGTTCCAGCTGCGTAAGCCCAACCTGTTGCCGGAGAAATAGCCCATGCCCAAGAAGTAGGAACTCCTGTACTTTGATCTGTAAAGCTAACCGTTGTTGCCGGAGTAACATTGGTTTGATTTGCCACAAAGTTAGCAACTGGAGCAACTGGAGTTGTTGGCGTACATGGATTTGCTGAGCCTGCCAATGTTAAAGCACCACTGTTCGTTGGGTCTAACCATGGTTTTAACTGTTTCGCAGCTGTTGTGCCATTGGAAGTCCAGTGATAGGATATTTTACCATACATATCTGGAGAAGTTTGCGCTGTACAAAATGAACCTCCACCTGTTAAAGTACCAATAATGTATCCCTGACTATTGTTAAATAAAGGTGAACCAGATGAACCTCCTTCTGTTACACCATATCCATTTGAATTAGATGTCCATGTTAATCTCCAATGGGTATTTTGAACTGTGCCACCCCAACTATTTGATACTGTTGCACCACTAAAAGTAGAAATCTTTTTGATGTCCCCCGCTGGATGATGGATTCCTGTGCCGCCTGTAGTTGCTGTATTATTAGCATTCCATCCATTCCAATAAGCACTGAAATTTGCTGATTTTAAAGATGTAATTGTCGCTGCTTCATTTGCCGCAGAACCTAATTGAACCAAAAGAAAGTCTGATCCAGTATCGCCCCCATTATCAGCTGAATCTGCTTTTCGGACGCAACCTGTGATAAAATAATTTGCCAAGGTTCCAACTGTTGAAGGATTTGTACATGTTGGTGCCTCGTATCGGAAATAAAATTTCCATTGTGTCATATTAGCAGCACTAGTAGAAACACCACAGTGTAATGCAGTTAAAAAATAGGGCTTGCAATCTTGTGCAGTATTATTGATTAAAGAACCTGTACACCAACCTGCGCTAGCTGCCTCCACTACGTAAATACGAGCAACTCCTTTTTTCTCATCTTGCCAAGTATCTCCAACAGGAGAGCAATTTACGTTAACCTCACAAGTTGCGGATTCATTTATTTTTTCTTTTTTCGCATAACCAGTTGAACGGTAATTATGGATGACACGGTCAATTAAAATTTCAGAAGGTTGAGTAAAAGCGGGCTCATCTAATGTAAGAATTAAATCATCTCCACCGCAGAGTGCTGCATTTTGACGAAAATGATCTTCCACGTCAGCAACCGTTAAAGGATTGTGAACATTTTTACCGTTTAAATCAGTGATTTTCAAGGTTGTTCCTCCATAAATTTTAAATGTTTCAAACAAGAAACTTAGTGCTTCCGCTTCTGGAGAATGAATTCTCAAATTCCAAGTTCTACTTCCGTCTGTATTCATAGTCCAAACTCCAGAATTTTCGGTAGTAATATTAGTAAACTGAGCAACACCAATTCTATATAATAATCCTTGATTGTCTCTAATTTGATCTTCGGCCTGAATCTGAGCAAGATTTATTTTTGGAAGATTCAGAACAGGAACTTGAGAGAGCGAAGTAACGGTTGTGATTTGCGCCGTAATAGCCGTAACGGAAATCAAGCAAAATACGAGTAATAGTTTTTTCATAGTTAAGAATTTCGTTTAGGCAACAAATATAAAAATTTATTATTATCGATAAAAATTATAAATATAAAAAAAAGAGGCTTTCTTTTGGAAAACCTCTTAAGATATAATTTTTAAAAAATTTCTACCCAGAACACATTTCACATGAATCCGGATTATCCAAAGAACATGCTATTGCAGCTTGTTGTTCCTCTATTAAATGAGCAGACAAGGCTTGAGCTGCAGTTTCTTCTACTACACTTTTATCAACTGTAAATTTAATTGCATCCGTTGCAGCTTTTGTTCTTAAATAATACATACCCGTTTTCAATCCTTTTTCCCAACCATAGAAATGCATAGAAGTTAGCTTACCGAAATTGGCATTTTCCATGAAAATATTCAATGATTGTGATTGACAAATATATGCTCCGCGATCCGCCGCAAGATCAATGATTGCCTTTTGAGATATTTCCCAAGCAGTTTTATATAAATCTTTTAGATTTTGTGGAATTTCAGTAATATTTTGAATTGAACCGTTTGAGGCCATGATTTTTTGGCGCATATCTTTGTTCCACAATCCTGCTTTCACTAAATCTTTCAACAAATGTTTATTTACTATAATAAATTCACCTGAAAGAACGCGACGAGTGTAAATATTTGATGTATAGGGTTCAAAACATTCATTATTTCCTAGTATTTGCGCTGTAGAAGCAGTTGGCATTGGAGCTAACAATAATGAGTTTCTAACACCATACGTTTTAACTTCTTCTTTCAAAACATCCCATTCCCAACGAGAACTAGGAGTAACATTCCACATGTCAAATTGGAAGACACCTTTCGATACAGGAGACCCCTCAAATGTTTCGTATGCGCCACTAACCTTTGCCAAATCTTTAGATGCCGTCATTGAGGCATAATAAATAGTTTCGAAAATTTCAGCATTCAATTTTCGGGCTTCATCTGATTCAAATGGATATTTCAATAAAATGAAAGCGTCTGCAAGGCCTTGAACTCCCAATCCAATTGGTCGGTGCCTAAAATTCGACTTCTTAGCTTCTTCAACTGGATAAAAATTCTCATCAATTATTTTATTCAAATTAACCGTTGCTTGATAGGTGACTTCAAACAATTTATCGTGATCAAAAGTGCCGTCTTCAGTAATGTATTTAGGAAGTGCCAACGAAGCCAAATTACAAACCGCTATTTCGTCAGGAGCTGTGTACTCAATTATCTCCGTGCACAAATTAGAAGATTTGATTGTACCTAGATTTTGCTGATTTGATTTGGAATTTGCTGCATCTTTATACAACATATAAGGTGTTCCCGTTTCGATTTGAGATTCAAGTATTTTGAACCATAAATCTTGCGCTTTAATCGTTTTTCTTCCTTTTCCTTCCTTTTCATAACGCATGTAAAGGGCTTCAAATTCTTGGCTATGTGTATCAGAAAGCCCAGGACATTCATGAGGACACATCAAGGTCCAATCACCATTTTCTTTCACTCGTTTCATGAATAAATCAGGAATCCAAAGTGCATAAAATAAATCTCTTGCTCGTTGTTCTTCTTTCCCGTGATTTTTTTTAAGGTCCAAGAAATCAAAAACATCTGCATGCCAAGGCTCAATATAAATAGCAAAAGAACCTTTTCGTTTGCCACCACCTTGGTCCACGTAACGTGCAGTGTCATTGAAAACGCGAAGCATTGGGACAATACCGTTTGAAGTTCCGTTTGTTCCCTTAATATAGGAGCCTGTTGCACGAATGTCGTGAATAGCCAAACCAATTCCTCCCGCAGATTGAGAAATTTGAGCTGAGGATTTTAGTGTATCATAAATACCTGAAATGCTGTCACTTTTCATTGTTAACAAAAAGCAAGAAGACATTTGCGGTTTTGGAGTTCCTGAATTAAATAAGGTAGGTGTAGCGTGAGTAAACCATCCTTCAGACATTAAATTATACGTTTTAATTGCTTCTTGAATATCATTTTTATGAATACCAATCGAAACCCGCATTAACATTTGCTGTGGACGTTCTGCTATTTCACCGTTCAATTTCATTAAGTACGAACGTGTCAATGTTTTGAAACCAAAATAATCATAACGGAAATCACGATCATAAATAATACTAGAATCCAATACATCTTTATTGTTCATTACAATCTCATAAACATCATCCGCAAGCAAGGACGCTTGTTGACCTGTTTTGGGATCGATATAATTATGTAAATCTTGCATTACATCAGAGAATGTTTTCTTAGTCTCTTTATGCAGATTAGAAACTGCAATACGAGATGCTAACAACGCATAATCAGGATGATCAATTGTTTTTGCGGCAGCTACTTCTGCAGCCAAATTATCCAAATCAGTTGTAGAAACGCCATCATATATACCTTCGATAACCTTCATTGCGACAGCTTCTGCTGAAACCAACGGATCTAAACCGTAACATAATTTTATCACTCTCGCTGTAATCTTATCAAATTTTACAGCCTCTTTTCTTCCATCTCTTTTTACTACGTACATCTAACTCTATATAAAATCGTTATTAAAAATCTTCGTCCATTGAAAACGTATGATTATCTGTTCCACCAGACAACACACCAGCTTTTTGGTATTCACCCACTCTTTTTTCAAAAAAGTTTGTTTTCCCTTGAATTGAAATCATATCCATAAAATCAAACGGATTAGTTGCATTATAAACTTTATCATTTCCTAACTCAACCAACAATCGATCGGCAACAAATTCAATATATTGACTCATCAAATCACAATTCATTCCAATCAAGCGAACAGGTAAAGCATCCGTTACAAACTCTTTTTCTATTTCAACTGCATCAGTTATTATATTTTTAACCTCTTCTTTTGATAATTTATTCACCAAATGATTGTTGTATAATAGACAAGCAAAATCACAATGCAGCCCTTCATCACGAGATATTAATTCATTTGAGAAAGTTAATCCAGGCATTAAACCTCTTTTTTTCAACCAAAAGATGGAACAAAATGAGCCTGAAAAAAATATTCCTTCAACGGCGGCAAATGCAACTAATCGTTCTGCGTATGAACCTTTGTCAATCCACCTTAACGCCCATTCAGCCTTTCTTTTAACACAATCCAATGTGTCCATGGCGTTAAATAAATGATTCTTTTCTTTCGTGTCTTTAATGTAAGTATCAATTAACAAAGAATAAGTTTCAGAATGAATATTCTCAATTGCTATTTGAAATCCATAGAAAAATTTGGCCTCTGTGTACTGAACTTCAGACAAGAAATTTTCAGCCAGATTTTCGTTTACAATCCCATCAGATGCTGCAAAAAAAGCAAGGACATGTTTAACAAAATGTCTTTCGTCATCTGTTAATTTATTTTCCCAATCGATTAAATCGGGTGATAAATCTATTTCCTCAGCGGTCCAGAAACTTGCTTCGGCACGTTTATAAAAACTCCAAATGTCGTCATGCTGAATCGGAAACAGAACAAATCGGTTCTTATTCTCTTCTAAAATTGGTTCAATGTGTGCCATTTATAATTTTTATTTTTCTATTTTCTTTTCAAGTAGCGAAAACTATCCTTGTTGACGACATTAAAAATGTATCAGCTATTTGTTTATCAGTAAGTTATATGTTTCCCTTTCTCAGTGATGGAAGTTTTTATTAAAACATTACTTTACGTTGATGAGGGCTTACAAAATTTGTCAAAATTCTGACGTTTCGCAATTAAAAAAATTAACAATTTTCCAATGTTATTAACAAAGCAAAACGGAAACGTAGAAACAGACAAGGATTGTGCGTTTATCAACATAAAAAGGAAAGATATTCACACTAAAACTGTCGCTTGACACAATATTTTTTTTTTCATTTTCAACTACCTGATTTTACGTTAAAAACCTGTTGAATTGTCATCTAAATTAAGTAAGTTTGAAAAATTAAGCAATCTTTTTTAACCATGTTATAAACATAAAAATGTTCAAATAGGCATGAATCAATAACAGTAAAAGGAAAAATGATATTTAAAAAATTTTATTCATTATTTAGGGATTTTAATCATTTAATTTTTCCCGAAAAATGCCTTCACTGCGCGAGTGAATTAATTGAAAATGAAAGTCATGTTTGTAATTTTTGTAGAAGTGACATTCCCTATACTTTTTTCGAAAATTTGAACGGCCCAAATGAAATGGATAAACTTTTTTGGGGTAGAATTCCTATTGAATCGTCCTATGCATTGATGTACTTCAAAGAAAAAACAGTTTCTCAAACCATGTTACATGCCTTGAAATATCAAAACAACTATAAAATAGGGATTTACCTGGGTGAAATTATTGGCCTGAACATCGAAAAAAGTAATCGTTTTGCGACTATTGATGCACTCATTCCAGTTCCAATACACCCCAAAAAGAAATTTACGAGAGGCTATAACCAAGCTGAAATTCTTTCACACGGAATTGCTAACAAAATTCATATCCCTGTTTTAACAAAATTGACCATCAAAACCAAGCATACTGAAAGCCAAACAAGAAAATCTATGGTAGAACGTTGGATGAATAGTAGTCAAATATTTCAGGCAGAAAAATCAGTTGAATCCTACAAACATATCGCAATAGTGGATGACGTATTGACAACTGGAGCAACTTTAGAACATCTTACCAAGGCTATTTTAAAACAAAACAAGGACATAAAAATTAGTTTAATTACCCTAGCATTAACCAAATGAAAGCACTGATAATTGGCGGAGGTATTGCAGGAATTAGCATTGCTGTTCATTTATTGAATCGTGGATGTTCCGTTACTGTTATGGATCAAGGAGAAAATAAATCAACTTCAGTTGCGACCGGTTTAATTAACCCAATTGTTTTTCGACGCACAACGAAATCATGGAGGGCAGACGATTTTATTCCATATCTGGAAAAATTTTACCGTGACTTAGAAATTAAAACATCCACCCATTTTTTCAATCCTTTGGTAATTAGACGCGTTTTTTCATCTGTACAAGAACGGAACGATTGGGAAAAGAAACAAGAAAGAACGGATTATCAACACTATCTAAACAAAATATCTATCCAAGATAACGAATATAACCTGGTTCCTTGTCCATTTGGATCGGCGCGAGTGGATAACTGTTTTTGGGTAGACTCATTAACCTTTATGGCCGCAGGGAAACTACTTATCGAACAGCTTGGAACTTGGAAAACTGAACCATTTAACCATACTTTTTTTAATGCTACTGAAAAAAAATACAAAGACAGTTCATATTCTCACGTTATTTTTTGTGAAGGATACGAAGTGAAAAACAATCCATTATTCAAGAATTTAGCTATAAGTCCAACAAAAGGTCAAGTACTTACTGTAAAATCCAATTTGATTCCTGAAGATGAATCGTTAAATAGAAAGTGCTTTGTTTTGCCGGTAGGTGATAATCAATTTAAAATTGGCTCAACCTATGAATGGGAAGCACAAGATTGTTCAATCACAGAAGAAGGAAAAAATCTTATTTTAGAAAATTTAGCTGTTTTAATAGATGACAAACCACAAATTACTGGACACGAGGCTGGAATTAGACCTACAACAATTGACCGCAGGCCCTTTATAGGGGAACATTCAAAATATAAAGGGAATTATGTTTTTAATGGATTAGGTACTAAGGGATACATGATTGCACCTCTTTTATCAAATGAATTCACCACGTTTTTGTTAGATGGTGAAGAATTAGATCCTGAGGTTGCCGTGTATAGAAGAGAGGGGGAAGGTGATTAATTCTATTTTTTTATTGAAAAGATAAAAAATAGATTGATTTTTGTTACTTTTGCCATCTCAGAAAGAAACGGTCTCGTGGCCGAGCGGTTAGGCACCGGTCTGCAAAACCGTCTACTCCGGTTCGAATCCGGACGAGACCTCCAAAAACCCCTGAATCATCAGGGGTTTTTTATTTCAACTAGAGTAGCATTTTAGCGAACCACATTTACATGACCTAAAATTTCTCGTCGATCATCAAATTGAGGTGTTTTAAAGGAGATTTTATAGGTATATACACCAAGTTGAACATCTAATCCTTGATTTCCATAAGACCCATCCCAACCAATTAGAGGATCTTGTGTTTCAAATACAATTTCTCCCCATCGATTAAAAATAGTCATTTCATACGTGTGATAATCTATGCCCGCAGTAAAAACAGGAGTGAAAATATTGTTAAATTCATCCCCATCAGGGGTAAATGAGTTAGGAATAAAATAAACAATTTCATCCATGAAAGGAATATTTATTGAAGTGCTATCGACACAACCTAAGTCTGACATTGCCGTTAACCAAATCGTGTATCCATTTCCTGTATTGTTAAAGAGATGCGATACATTTTCGGTTGTGTACGTGTTGCCATCCCCTGTATTCCAAAAATACGTTGTAGCACCCACGGAATTATTTGTAAAAGTAGCATTTTGAGTTGGCTCAGTAAAGTAATTAATATCCGCAGAAAAACTAGCAACTGGAATTCCTTCAACACACACAAAGTTTGAAGATGTTTGTGATCCAAGGCACCCATTCACCGTCATTTCAAGCGTTATATCGTAGCAACCAGCATTGGAAAACAAAAGTGGGGTTGAGTCTCCAACTGCCACGGGGTTTCCTTCGATAAACCATTGGGTATTCGTTGACTGATTTGCATTCGCAGAACTATTCCAAAAATTACTAGGTAGTGGCGCGCAGCCTTGTAAGAGGTCGGCATCAAAGGAAACCACAGGAATTGGATTTACTGTAACATTTGTTGAAAATGAGCTGCTTGGGCAACCATTTAGGGTATAAACGGCTGAATAGGTTGATGTTACTAAGGGATTTGCTGTTATTGAATTTGTTGTTTCTCCATTTGGAGTCCACAAAATAGTACCCCCTGGTAAATTTGGATTTGCTGTTAATATAACTGAATCTCCTTCGCAAATTGTTCCATTATTAATAGTTAATTGTGGAATAGGGTTAACAGACACTGTTGTTGAAGCAGATGGACTTGAACATCCATTCAACGTATAAACCAAGGTGTAATTTGTAGTATTTTGTGGTGAAACTGAAATTGTTGATGTTGTTGCACCTGTCGACCATAGAAATGTCCCGCCAATAGGTTGCATGGATGCCGCAGAAAGAGTGGCAGATTGACCTTCGCAAATTGTAGCATTAGCAACAGAAACAGTAGGAATTGGATTTACCACAACAGAAACAGTGAGCTGAGACATACAACCGCTGTAATTGTATAATACAGCATATTGAGTAGTTACAATTGGTGATATTGTTATTGATGAATTAGATGTCCCATTACCCCATAAGAACGTTCCACCAACGGGAGTTGCACTTGCATTTAATGTTGCAGATTGACCCGTACAAATTGTATCTCCTACAAGCGTAATCACAGGTAAAATATTACCTGCAAGTATTGTTATTGCTAGGGTTGATGAACAGTTATTGGCATCTAAAACAGTAACCGTATAATTTCCTGCAGCCAAGTTACTAAAAGTATAATTTCCACCTGAAACAGTTATTTCATTTCCAATTGGATTAAGTGATACACTACCAGTCAATGATAAATTATAAGGTGAAACACCACCAGATACTGTAACTTGAGTAGATCCATCATTGGAATTCTGACATAAGGTTGATGTTTCTATACTAGTTGATTGAATTAAAGTTGGTTCTAACAAAGTAACACTTGAACTATCAAAACATCCATTTTGATCCGTGACAGTAATTTGATAATTTCCGGCAGTAAGAGCAGTGATAGTATATGTTCCACCACTTACGTTAATTTCAGTCCCAACAGGATTAGAGGTAATAGGGCCAACCCAAGATACGTCATACCCTGGTGTACCATTGGAAGCAGTCACTAAAATAGAACCAACTCCTCCATTACAACTTATGTTAGAAACTACGGCAGTAAATGATAAAGAGGGAGGAGGAATTAATGTACTAACAATTGAATCTGTGCACCCATTAACATCTGTGGCAACCACCGTGTAGGTTCCAGCACTCAGATTGTTGATTTGATAGAAACCTCCGTTGTTGACTATCTCAATCCCAGCTGGATTATCAGAAATTGGACCAACCCATGAAACATTATAACCCGGAAAACCGCCTATGACATTGATGTTTAACTCACCATTGGTTGCTCCGTTGCACAAGGGTGGAGTAATTACAGATGAAACCACAATTGGTAAAGGTTGAGCTACGTTTGTTGTAGCCGTTGCAGTACAACCATTGGCATCAGTCATTGTCAAGGTATAGGCTCCCGCAGGTGCACCATTCACGGTATATGAACCTCCGTCTGCATTAATTTCAGTACCTGCTGGATTACCCGTGTTTGGTCCTATCCAACTCATATCGTAAGGAGAAGTCCCTCCGGTTGCTGTTCCAGTTACAGTTCCATCAGAACTACCATTGCACAATGCGCCAGTATTTGCTGATGTGGCTGTTAAAAGTACGGGTTCTATTATTGTTGTTGTTGTTGTTGTTACACAGCCATTCGCATCCGTGATGGTTATGGTATATAAGCCTGCTGGCGCATTATTTACGGAGTAATTTCCGCCCGACAAAGCTATTTCTGTTCCTGCGGGGTCTCCTGTAACCGGTCCTGCCCAACTCATGTTGTAAGGTGCTGTACCATCTGTTGCAGTAGCTGAAACACTCCCCGTAGTTCCTCCATTACACAAAACTGAGGTATTGGTCGCTGTAGCAGTTAATACAACAGGCTCAGTAATTGTTGATGTGGTCGTGGCCGTACAGCCATTCAAATCTGTCACAGTTACCGTGTAAGTTCCGGATGAAGCTCCCGTAATTGTGTAATTACCTCCACTTGTTCCTATTTCTGTGCCTGCTGGATCACCATTTACTGGTCCCGCCCAACTCACGTTGTATGCCGGAGTTCCATTTGTGGATATCACCGTTATTGTACCATCAGCACTTCCGTTACACAGAGCAGCCGTATTTGTTGCGCTCGCGGTTAAGGAAACGGGTTGCGTTATTGTACTTGTGGTTGTGGTAGTACATCCATTTAAATCCGTGATTGTAATTGTATATGAACCATTAGACACACCTGTAATCGTATAATTTCCTCCGCTCGTAGCTATTTCTGTACCAGCT
>CALQIX020000029.1 GCA_943330745.2 Lishizhenia tianjinensis | reverse complement strand
TTTCAATCAACATTCCCATTGGAATAATCTTCTTGTACAATAAATCATTCAATTTCACGCCTAATTTCAACCCATCTTCAAAACCTTGTTGTGAATACGCGTTCAAATCTTTTAATTCATCCAACAATGACTCAATTTCTTGAGTTAATGAGGTTAACATCAAATCTATTTCACTAACCTGTTCTGTTCGATCAATTGAATTAAATCTACTCCTCTGTTCCTCCAAGATTTTATAGGCTCTTTCAGCTTGTTCTAAATTTTCTATATGCTTTTTTTCTAATTCAGCTTTTTGTTTGTTGACAATAGAAACTTTTGTTTTTCCACGCTGTCCCTTGTATATATTCGTGTTATATTTCGCTTTAGTAAAACGACCACTACTAATTGCGCAAGAGGATAATACCAATAATGAAGTTATAAAAAATAAGACTGTTACTTTGTACATATTATTTTAATTACAGTGAACATCTAAATTCTTCGCTACGCCTGCATTTACAGCAAATCCATTTCTTCTTATGTGATTCTCAAATTTACTGCGATAATTACATAATTTTCGTTGATCTGATGTCGTGAGTTGAGAAGCCATTTGAGGTAATCTCGAATAAATTTCGTTGGCTTTAGTATTCAGCAATTTTCTGTCACCTTTTGAAAGAGTTTGCGATATATCAATCAAATTACTCAAAGCATCTAATTGGTAAATTCCATAACTATTATCAATTGAGGCTAAAGCGGATGTTGATGATGTAGTTGGATTTGTTTTAGGTTCCTTAATATCTTGAGTAGGACCATTTTTCTGAGGAGAATTGGGTATTTTTAGTTCTGATTGAATAGAATCTTTTTTCGGTTGTTCATCCACCTTAGGTTCATTAGAACCAATCGTTTGTTTGGAAGAAACACTTTCTGTAACTGAAAGATTAGAATAAATAATGGAAACCAAAATTAGAATTACAGCGGCTACACCAGCAATAAGACTGTATTTTTTCCAAGGAAAGAAAACCAATTTCTTGTGTTCATCCTTATTATCATTTTCCTCCAAAGTATCATTACTTTGTTTTACGGTTGGTTGTTGAAACGGAGGTAATTCCACTTTAGAGTCTTCCTCAACCCCTGTTTGTGTTTCAATTGCTACTGATTCTGTAATTATGGGTTGTTCTTGTTCAACTAATTTTTCCGAAGGTGGAACTATTGTTTCTTGAAAATGAGCAGCGAAGATTTGCTGTTTTGCTTGTAAATCACCTCCGAGGAAGACATTTAGTTGCTCAGCCATCGGATTTTCAGCTGATACACTAAGTGCTTGCAAATTAGAATCAATTGTTTTTACCGGAATTTGATTCTTTAACATATCTAAAAAATACCATGTCTTAGCAAAAGAATAGTATTCATCATGGATATCATAATTTTTGAAAACCCCTATGCGTTCAGGCTTGTAAAAATTTGCTTGAAACTGACCTTGGTACGCTGGGTTTTGTTCAGTTTCCAGGTAAAAAAGTGCTTCAAAATGTCCGCAAATGGTTAAAAAAGCTTGGTTGCTTGCCTCGTGAAATGCAATGGAATCAGGGCGAAGAGCACGATGTAAGATGTTATTTTCTTCTAACCATGAAAAGGCCATTACCACCGATTTTTGGCAAGTATTTATTACCTCAGGAGTTGTTTGTATATCTAACGAAGAAAATGTTCCCCATTCTGATGAAAGCCCCGAAGGAAGATCATACACCACTCCTACTCTATCTGAATCTGTCAACACATTTGAAATGGGCAAAACACCAGAAGTATGCTGTGACTCCATTTTGTGAGCGTAATCCGCTAATAACTGGTTATAGCGTTTGTTGGATGAAAATATCGGTGTGATGATTTGCAAAAGCACCCCTTTGTTCTGGCTTTCATCGTAGGCTTTGAAAACAGAAGTGAAGTAGCCTTTCTGAAATAACTCTTGTACGAGCAAATGACCAAAGCGATTCTCCATGGGTTAGTTTGTTGATGGAAGAGTGTAGGTTTTTCGGTTTTCTAGAATTCTATCGATGCAATAGTTTAGGCATGGATAATTGATAAACAAGTCATTAATTGAGGGAATATTTCGATCCTTAATAACTTTATCTTGGAATTTGAAAGTGAATTTTAAATCATCTTTTTCCACATTTAATTCTTCGTGCCATTTTTTGTATTTTTCAATTAGTGTAATCATATTATCCAAATTCATTTTTATATTAGATTGATACAGGACTTGGACTTTGAAGCTCGGATTTATTTTAATTAATTCTATTTTTTCCTTAATGATTTTAAAATCCGCAAATGTTTTTAAACGCATAATTGAATCAATTTCAATCATTTTTTTCTGATTATCCATAAACTCTGTAAGTTGGTTTAGCAAATCTTTTGAATCTGTTTCGTTAACTAGTAACATTTTTATCGTACTTACATAATTTGCGTCTATTTTCTTTGAATTTTCAATTGTAGCTTTTAATTTTCGTTTAATTTCTTCCAATTGTTTCTCTTTGGATTCTTTATATTTCTCTGCACTTATTTTAGAATCTTCCAACTCCTTATTTTTGATTTGTAAGTTTGATATGGAAATTTCATTTGCCTGTCGCAGGGATTTTAATGATGAAATTTCAATTTTATTCAAACTATCTGAAGTATGCTCTGTTTTACTTTTTAAAGTAATCTCATCTATTTTTTTAGCTAATTTTGAAATTTCTTTAGTCTTTTCCTCTAACTGTTTTTCATATTTTAACTTTTGTTTTTCATTATCTTTTGCATTCAATACTTTGTCAAACTTAGCATTAAGACCATCCATCTTTATTAGCAAATCATTTAGCTTAGAAGAATCAGAAGAGTTGACTTGAGATATACCTTTATTAATGTTGATTATAAAAAAAACAAAAAGTAAAACAATTATTGATTTCATTAGAAAATAAATTAAAATTTACAGAAAACGTTGATTCTCTGGATTATTAAACCAGGCTTTATAAAAAGAATATTTAAGAACAGATGATTCATTTTTCCAATCACCTAATTCTTTATACCTAGAATACTCTTCAGGATATTTTTCCGCTGTATCGATTAGTTCTGTTACAGTTTGTACATCCCCTTGAAAACCACCTATTTTTTGATAATAAGAACTTTTGAATCTACTGCACAATGGATTACCTGCCAATGACCCTATTGGAATTTCATTAATTTGAGCACGTAAACTGTTAGATTTAGCTATATTAAATCTTCCATTTAAAAATTGGTTAACTACTCCCTCCATTTGTTCCAGCCTTCTGAATGCATTCAATTCACCTATATAAATAGGTAAATCCTTATTTTTAGTTTGATAAGAAATCATCTCATTATATAACTCGGATGGGAAACTAGTAAAATTCACTTTAATTGTATTGTATTTTTTATTTAGAGAAAGGGCATAATTGATATCCAATGTGCTTATCAATAATTCTTTCTCACTAGCATTGATTTTTCCGTTCGATTCTCTCAAACCAATTTCAGTCTTAATACGAAGATATTGTGCATTGTTTTTCCAATCTGCCACTTTTACACTATCTACCATAGCCACTACAATATTATCTTTTATATTTCCTAAATTACCAGGTTCTGACGTGGTGGTTCCACCTTTCATCATGAAATAGAGTAAAAATCCCGAAACCAAAAAAATTGATGTTAAAAAAAGTAGTTTTTTCATATTAATTCAAATTACTGATTGCTAATTCAACAGATGAATAATCTAATGGGCATGGAGTTGAGTTTTTAATTGAATTTACTTGGTTTAGAAGTTCCTCAGCCTTCTTTTTTTTAAGTTGAGGATTTAATGTTTTTGCCTTTCCTGCATCTGCTTTTATTTGATTCAATTTTATTTGATTCACCGAACATTCATTTGGGTCTTTGGGAGGTTTTGGTGGTTGAGGAACTGGTGGTTGAGGAGCTGGAGGTATCGAGCCACCATCGATAATTTTGGTTTCATTTTTATTGAAGAAATTATTTAAAATAACAGCTATATCTTTAGTAGTTGGGATTTTCCATATCTTTTTATTTGAAACTTCACAATATTCCCATTTCCCCTTAAAATATCGATAATAACGTTCTTTGTGCAATAATCCCTTATCCGTAAGTATATCCACCGAAGCATCTTTTACAGTATATCCTTCAGGTTGAATCAAGCCATTATTTTCAATAGGATCTACTGGTTTAGGAATAACGTTATCCGTTCCTGCTTTAGGTGCAACATTTGTTGTAGAATCAACAAATTTTGGTGTTTCTTCATCTTTATAAAATCCTGATTTCCAAATTATTATTGCAACTACTGATAAAATCACAATAGAACTTAAGGTGATAATTAAACCAGCTTTTGATTTCTTCTTTGGTTTTTCTGTGAATCCAATAGATGACCCACCTGAATTTCCTCCACCAACGGGCGGGCGATTCGTAACATTGCCCCCCTGAAACAGCATCACATAAGTTTTATTTATCCTAGTATCGTGAGTTTGTACTACTGCATTTGTTTGTTTATCAACAATTTCTACAAATACATGTTCCGTAGAAATTGCCACTTTTAATTCACTACCAATAATATCTGAAGTTGGCTGTTCTTGTTTATTGACCATCACCCGATACCGAGAAGGATCAAAATTTCGAATGGTAAAATAACTTGGATGATCTACTTTAGGCAATGGAAGAGTAACATGTTGTCTGTCTCGAACATAAAAGGATTCAATTAACTGTGCTCCTCCCCTTTTAATTTCAATTTTATCTATTTTATTCAGGTCAGTTATTTCAACTTTTCCCTGTGCTACCTGCCTAACAAGAGATGAAGTAGCAGTTATTCCGTTTATAGAAATTTGATAATCGTGCGCATTATAATTCTGAATTTGAACGGTATATTTTCTCTCTAAGGATGTGACTGCAACAAAATTTGGATTACTGGTTACATAACTATTTGGCCGATCGAAGAAATAGATTTTACGGTAATCTAAAATATCTAAATCTGTGAAAACCTCTTTAATTTCATCGAAGGAAACGTAGTTTTTAAAACCAATTTGAGTTCCTCCTGATGAATTCGGTGGTGTAGAAGATTTTACATTAAATTCAATCAATTTTCTATGGAAGATCTCTTGACTGGGTAATCCATTACTTTCCACCTTATAGTAATTTTTAAAACTTCCTAAAAGTTCGAAAACATCAGCTGAAGGAGCTATTCCTTGCGGAAAAATGATTGAAAATACGATATATGCTTTTCTACTACCTGAATAATCCATCATAGTTGGATCATAAAGAGAAACAAGTGTATCTCCCCCTATTCGTTCAATAGAGTAAAAATCACTGTATTGAGGCATACACAATTCTTGAATATCAATTAACGTTGTTCGTATCGATTCACTCAAGTTGTGTGAAAACAAATTGTTTTGAAAGCCGTTTTTGACTCCCCAAACAACAAATCCTAATGAATTATTGGTTTGCATTATTTATTTTATCTAAAGAAACTAAAAATCCCACCCTTTGGCTTATTGCTAAATGCCTTAGCAACAATTTCCTCAATCATTTTCTTCGCCCAAGTATAATCTCGTTCATATACATATGTCGATTTTAACGTCAGATTTCCAATGGAATATGGATATGCTTTAATTTCAAATTCGCTTTTATATTTCTGCTTAATATTCTTACAGTTATTGATAAAAGACATGTAATTCGAATTTAAGAAATCACCTGCATATTGCACTGGATCTACACCTGCAGGAAACAAATCCGCTTTTGATACGAGGATATAAATTCCATCTGTTTGTTTAAATGTACCAAATTGATCTAAAAGCGACAAAATAGTTAACATTTTAGCTCCTTGAGGGGTGTTCCCATCTGGATTCAACGTGTTTTGAACATGACGATCATAATCAACCACAAAAAATAGCAATTTTCGATTGTTATTGTTTAGGTAGTTCTTAGCATTTAAATTATTATCAGAAACCCCACCCATTGAGGCTTGGTCAAATAACTCACCGCTCATTTCAATGAAATTCAAGGGGTGCTTATGTTCTGGTTTTATTGGATCGGTTAGTTCGAAGGTAATATAATTTACCCCATCGGATGATGCAGCTGTTCTTTCTGGTAAATAACCTAAATCATATTCATACTGAATGGTATTTTTATATTGAGTTCCAACCAAACTATGGGTATTTTCTATAATTAGGCCTTGTTTATCAATATAACTAAACATATTGGCTAGTATACACGATTTACCCGATGCAGGTTGACCAAAAAAATAAATATCAGTCCGATCACTCAATAAAGGGGGTAAATCCTTCCATAAATAAAAATCAACTTGTTTTTTACCTGAAATATAATAACCAATTTTATTATAAATTTCTGGTGTTAATCTGGTTTGATTCAAGTTTTGAGCCATTTCATCCAGTGAAACGACACCGTTAAGAATACTAATTTTTATTTCTTCTAATCCTTTTTGATTGTCTGCAATTTGATTACAGAAATCAATAATTTGTTGTTTTCTAAAATCATTATTTTGAAGTTGGCGCAATCTTTCTTCCTCTTCTTTTTGGCGAATCAAATCTTGGGATTGAATTTGAGACATCCGATTCCTGATTTCTTGCGTTTTATCTGGAAGTAAGCCCTTCTCTATCATCTTTTCCAAAGAATAACTCGGATTCCCCGTTTGTATTTTTGCAATTAGTGTTTCTAAGTCATGACTGTTCAAATCATAAAAGAAACGTTCTTCATTCAAATTCATATAAGTGATAATTATTCAAAAATTTATAATTCTATCCCCCCTCCAACTTTACGCGATTTGTATACCTTATCAGAAGTTGTTAGAAACAGTGGTGCCAATAATAAAAAATGTTGCAATAATCCGATCAAAAGCAAGGCATAAGCCCCATTTTGTGAAAGCAATTGGAGCGGATTTGATAATTCAAATTCTCTTTTTGATGAGGGTAAGGTAATCGTTGGTGTAAATTCATATTTTGTAGCTTCAGCTAGATAAAGCGCTTCAATTTTATTTTTTAACATAGGCATTTGAGAATCTACAACAGCCATTGCATTATGTAATTCGAATAAATTCCATTTTGCTATGTTCTCTAATGATTTTAGAATAGAAGTTTTGTATTCCTGGTTAATCTTTTCAAATTTTGAATTCAGGTCACTTCTTATTCCTTCTTTTTTACTTGAACGGATTTGTTTCTCATCACCTTTTAAGACATCCTTGTCTAAATTGTAAATCGTTTCAAGTTTTGAATAATTCTTATTGGCCATGAAATTTTGTAAATTAATGTCAACATGCTCAATAAGCTTATTTGTTTGCTTGGTGCTAGCGTCATTTATTTGGTCTAACTCTACTCGCACATTCCCATATTGGTTTTTTACTTGGTTTTTTACGTTTAACTCCACATTAAACCCATGAATAGTAAAATATGATAAAGGAAGTGCCAATGCTAGGTACAAACTATACAAAAGAAGAGATAAATTTCTATTGTAAGTGGAGTTTTTATGTAATTCAGCTCTTTTACGAATGAGTTGATCCAGCAAAAAATAAATTCCTAATGTTAAAACTAATGTGATAATTAGAGCCATTACCAACTGACCTTTGAAGAAATGAATTGTACCAAGAAATGTAGCCACAACGGATAGTAGGAGACCAATATACATGAGGCCAATTTTCAGAAAGCCTAACTTGTTTTCACTTTTTTCGCTCATAATGATATATTTAATAACAAATTTATAAATTTAATTCATTTTTTTTACTTCTTCTAGTGCTTTATTAATCTGAATAATAGGCCCGATGCGTATATCATTGGAATTTTTACCTGTTTTTCTTAAAATCTCTTTAATCTTTGCATTCGTTAAATCTGGTTTTACACTTTTTAAAAGTGCAACGGCACCTGTAACAATAGGAGCTGCCATACTCGTGCCCGGCATCGCTTTGAAATTATTACCTGGAACAGAGCTATATACATTTACTCCTGGTGCACTCACATGACTTAATTTACCATAATTGCTGAAGGTAGCCCTACCGTTCTTTTGGTCAATAGCCGAAACATTAATTACTTCTTTAGAACGATTCATAGGGTCATAACCAATTGCAACAGGAAACCCTTCGTCTTCGGTGCCATTACCAGCAGCAAGTACAATGGTTACATTTTCCTTATTTGCATAGGTAAACACCTCGGCCCAGAATGCTTCAATGTCCTTATTTTTCGTTCTAGACCAATTTTCCATAAAGCTATCTGGTCGCCCTTTAAAAAAGGGTGGTACGGGCATACCCAAAGACATGTTAATCACATCCGCACCATTTTTTATGGCATATAAAACTCCATCAATCACATCTGTGGAAGACATTAATTCACTTCCATCGCTTATCTGAACAGGCATAAAAGAGCATCCAGGAGCGACACCTACTATTCCAAAATTATTATCTGCTTTTCCAATTGCAAGCCCCGAAACGTGTGTGCCATGTTCTTGCGTGTTAGCTCTTCCATATACACGATTTGACTTCGTAATTACATTATAGGGTTTTACAATATTTGTTTGTAAATCCTTGTGGTTCAAATCAAATCCATCATCAATAATGGCAACAATGATATCTTTTTTTCCGGTTGTGATATTCCAAGCTAATGGAGCGCCTACAGCATCCAAATGCCACGATTGAATTTTATTACTGAGCGTTGGATCATTGAACGTTCGACTCGATCTAAAAAGTTGTTCATCCCAAATCAATAAGGGATATTGTTTCATTTTATTTCGGATATCTTGTTTAATTGATGATTGAAGAGAATCGGGAAACTGAAATTGAAGTCTAGAAGTTTCATTATCATAATAAACAACTTTATAACCCGCAGAAGGAAATGCTTTTTTCAAATCTAAAACAAAATCCTCAAACTTCTTTGATTTGTCTTTAAGTGCAATATTCACCACATTTCCAATAATCTCAGTACTATCTTCACCGCGAATAATTTTGGTTGTATCAATTACAGGTCTTTTTCTCGGTTCTTTTGGAAGAATTTTTTGCAATTCCTCTTTTTTTCGTGTTTCAGCCGTTTCATTGTCTGAAGCATATCCAAAATTCCCACATTTTTTAAATAATAGCAATAAAAGAATCAGCAGTAGAATTAAAATCAACCACCAAAACTTTTTAAAGAACCATTCGAACCAATTCAACAAAGCAAAAAACCAATTTGAAGCAGGTTCTTTTTCCTCTTCTTGAAGAGGCTTTTCCATAGTTGGCTTTGGTTCTTCTACAACCTCTGGAATCTCAGCCTCTAAATCATTGCCTTCCTCATCGATGTTTAGAAAAATTGGAGAATTGTCTTCTAATTCTGGAGCATCCTCGACTACATTTTCAGTATCTACCCCCCCCTCCACATTTATCTCATTTTCAGAAATATCCTCGTGACTATTTTCCTTAATTTCAGATATTGATTCAGTAGGACTGGTGTCTTGAATTGCGCTTTCAGAACTTACCTTTTTTGAATAATTAAGAAAAGGTAAATAATTTTCATTATTTAGCAAGCTCCACCCCCAAATAATTGTAATGTCATCCCCATTAGAAAAAATAATTATGTTCGTAGGATTAAATATTTCCTCAAAAATTAGTTTCCATTCACTTGCATTCTCTCCCCCTTTCTGCTTTGATTTAGTTTCAAAATGTGTAATAATTTGATCACGTAAAAAACAAAATTTATTAAATAAGAATGATTGTGTATCTTCATCAAATTCAGCAATTCTCTTGAATTCGCCAGAAAGGGAGGTATGCCATTGAACAATATTTCCAATCCTTTTTTCCTCGGATAAAATTTCCTGGATTGATTTATCCAGAAATTGCAAGCGCAACAGACTCCTCGCTTGGTTGTAGTACTCCGTCAAGTACTTACTTTTGTAAGATGTTGGGGTGTAATCTGTGGTATTAAAAGAATAAAATGGTTTCATTAGCGGGGGCAATCAATGTGGTAATCCCATTTAGTTCCAGAATCACTTGAAGGAAAAACATGGACATCTAAATGTCTGGGTTTGGATGGGTCATATCTATAATTAAAAGTAAAGCACTTTTCTCCTTCGGTACCTATCATACCACTATCGTGGATTACTCTTCCATCATAGATGATTTTTATTTTATCGGGAATATTCTCGGTATCATAACAATACCTAATCGTTCCAGAATTTGTACCTAAATCCCACTGTTCATGATGTTCTTGATTTGTTCCATTCGCAGAGATTTGATTATTACAAGGTATGGAATTAGGTGGAGGAGGCAAAGGTGGAGGAGGATCAACATTTGGCTCATCAATATTATTCAATGAAGTATCTTGTAATATTTCTTCCTTTTCTCGAACGCGATTGGTATCGGGTGCACAAGAACAACAATTTGTCATGAGAGAATCAATTTGTTTCAAATTTTTGTAATATGTCGCTTTTCCTGCACAATTCTCATATTTTCTTGCTGAAGATTTCATGTTACAACAAAAGAAAAAATAAAACAATAATGACGTAAGAAACAATAACCATATAAACCACCAATAGCGAAATGCTACGTAATTCATAAATCGAATAGGTTTTACCCACCACTTACTTCTATATTTATTTCTACTACTTAACATACTTATTATTCGAAACTTAGCGACTGATTACCCCTATTGTATTTAACTGTTCCTATTTTTTCACCAGTCATACATTTAGCACCTTTCATTGAAATATTCTTAGGAAAAGAAATTACATTTCCCACCTGTTCACCACCAACATTAATAAACTGAAAATGATTTGAACCATCTCGTTGCATTACACCTCCCTTATAAGCTCTAATATCCAAGGACATATTTCCTGAATTTCTTTGAGAATACCAAAAAGCTTTACACAAGATTTTTATCATGTCATTAGATCCATATTGATTAATATCGACATATACAGATTCAACTCCATACCCAGTATTATCACCACTCCAAACAATATTTGACGCTGTTCTTTGTTTACAATATCCTAAAATTTCACTTCTATTTGGGCTTTCAATATTTGTCCTCGTGTCCAAGTCTCTACCCCCACTAGGATCAAATTGGTAAGTAATTAAAATAAAATCCGCTGGAAGAAAAATCTCATTTGAATCTAAAGCAGGAATTGAATCATTTTCAACTGGCGGAAACGAGCGATTACAATCACAACAAAATAATAATCCACTATTTAAGGTATCTATGTTTTTATGTATGTGGTGTAATTGATCACAAGAGGATTTTTCAACTGACTTTTTACACGGGCAAAACAAATAAAGAAACAGTAAAGAAAGAACAAAAAACAGCCAAACCAGCCACCAATATCTCCAAGCAAACCAATTTATTCCTCTAATTGTATTGATCCACCAAGGATGTCTTTGATTTCTATTTTTCTTAACAACTGGTATTGGTTGATCCATTTTTTCAACTAAATCAGCTTTATCAATTACTGTTTGGACAATTGGTGAAGAAAATTCTGAATCTGCTACCATTTCATTTGATTCTGTTGATTTAACAAAATCTAAAAAATCTGAATCTGAAAAAGTAAATCCATAGGCAATAGCTGTTATCTGTTGCTCCGAACTATAGAATAATTTGACATTATTAACATCAACTAATTTCACTAATAACGAAGCAAATGATTTTGCCTGCTGTTCAAGTTTGAGGCTTGTATATTCTTGATTAACTATTTTATCCGCATTTTCAAGTATCGTTTTTTTAAATGAAGTAAATAATTGATATACTTCAACTTGTTCTGTTGATTTTAAAAATTTAAATTCTTTATAATCTGAGCAATTACCAGACCATTGGACTTTATCCGCTACCAAACTAGGCTTCAGAATCTCGAAATTTTTATTCGAATTTATTCTATCTAAAAATGAAACCACTCCTTCATCAGGAAGCGGAAATTCTCCCGTTCGTATAGAATTGAATTGACTGATTATATGTGTAAAAATATTATTCAAAACACTCGATCTAATTTGGTGGGCAGTTTTCTTTCAACCTAATTTTCGTTTCTTCAAGCCTTTTATTAATTGAATCTAATTCCGCACAATTATCACAAGGAGCTGCTTTGCCACTCGAACATTTATTACAAAGGCAGCAGAATAATAAAATGAAAATAATTAATAACATGAGCGCCCAAAATCGGTATGAAACCCACCTGAAAAATCGTTTTATTCGTTCCCAAAAAGTTAATTTACGTATTTCAAGCGCTTCTTTAACTTCAGTATCATCTATAACTGGATTAATTCTCTCTGTTTCAATTGTATTAATTACAACATTAATATTTTGGGATGTAGGAGAATCATTTGAATCCTCTTCAGATGAACTTTCATGAATAATAGTGTTAGATTCACCTGATTGGATACTCGCGGGTTGCATTTCATCATTGGTTTCAATTTTTTCATTATTTTCGATTGTATCCTCTGTTAAGGAATGATCTACACTATTTCTTGGAGGTAAAAATTGAGGGTCAAGATAATTAGTTGAGGAAGAATTAAATCTCCACCCCCACAAAACAACGAAATCATCTCCATTTGATAATATCAAATTACTATTCTCATTAAAAGTAGCAGCCAACTTTTCATGCCATTGACCAATTTCTTGGCTACTAGAAGATTTTGATAATGAATTAAGAATATCTTCAATTACATATTTTAATTCCCAGTAGTTTTGCTTTAGAACCATTTGCTTTTGTTCATCAAAATTATTGAGTGGAACAAATTCACCCGGAAAATCAGCATACCATTCCACTATCTCACTTTTTTCATTAAGTAGTGGTTTTGCAAATGCTTTTATAAATTTATTATCGATTTTTGGTTTTAGGAAACTAAAAATAGCATCGAATTGCTCAAATAAATACCGTGAACCGAGAGAGATAGGCTCATAGTCTTTTGTTGAAAGTTGATAAATTTTTTTCATCTTACGCTAAATTAAAATTTAATGAGTCAATTTCTTTCAATAAATCACCCAATTTAGCATTTGCCTCAAGGTCATAATTAACGAAACCACAATTAGCTAAAAGAGCTAATTTAATTTTAGTTACAAAGTTTCCATAATTATCAATCATTGGTTTCATGTCTTCAAGAACATTTGAATTTCCATTTATTGAACTTAGTCCATCAAATACTTGAACCAAGGTTTCATCGGTTATTACACCTGAGTCAGGCTTAAGAACTCCTTGAGCATGAAAATTATATTCCTCACCTATCAATTCAAGTTCCTGTACTTTCTCCGAACTAACTAACGAAAACCCAAAATTGGTCACAAAATCATTGATATAAGCTGCACAAATTGCTGATAAATACTCTTCTGTGCTATTTCCAAAATGAATACTCCTCGTTCGATTTTGAATTATAGTAAGTAATTGCTCTCGCAGACCCATAGAGTCGATAGTAGATAACATACTTTCTCTTAAGTCTATAAAGGCTTTGCGAGTAAGTCCATTAGCCTCAAAATCACTAAACCTATCAAATTCAAAACGATTCAACCACAATTCAAAAAGTCCTTGAAGAAGTTTCGTTGCTGTAGTTTTTAACTGATTAGCAAAAACGAGGTCGTAATCGATATTTCGTTCATTTAGAAACTCTTCCACTTCTTCAATGGTGTCCAAGTACAACGAATTTCGAATAACTTCCAAATTATCTTGTTTGGAATTTTCTAGGTTCACTCCTGGAAATTGAGATTTCAAGAGTGAAAACTGACTGAAATTTTCAACTTTGGTCGACTCAAGAATATTAGCGTGAAAGTAAGAATAGATTTCTGTTTCATTTACAGACAATCTTTTGAGAAAGGTGCTAAAAAAACTGGGGTCGTTTCCAAAAACTAAATTAAAATCGAATTGAATTGTTGTCCCTTTTTTCAGTGCATTTTTTCTCTTTTCTTGCAAATTATCGGTATGGAAATATCTATTCATCTCGTTTAAAACGATCTCTTTTTGAGCTTGAACAATATTTACATTGTTCTTAATTTTCACAAAATTGGTTGCTGCAGGGGCCAGGTGCTTAATTATGTATTGACTTCCATCCATATTTATTGAAGCTGCTGCTTCCCATGACTCTTTGGGATTAACAAAATGCTTGTTAACAAAGTCAAACTCTAAGAATGATTTTTCTAACCGATTATAATGTTCTTCTCGTTCAACACGCCTCTCCAGTTCAATATTTTCTATTTCAAAACCTGAATAGAGATCATCAGAGTATTTAAAATCCCTCAATAAGAAGAAATTAGTAAAATTCTTTTGTGAGTTAGTCCATTCCGTGTGCCAATTATTCAATGACGTAACAATTTCTTTTTCGAAAAAGCGATTAAAACGAGTATCCCATTTATACGATAAATCGTCTTTATCATCATTGGTTGAATCATATTTTAATTGATTATTAAAAAAGGTGAAAATCACAAATAAAGGAGAAACACCTACTTCATTCAAACTTTTTTCTCTTTCTTCGCTATTCTTTCCGATATTGTTACCAATCCAATCATTTAATAAGTTTGGAATACCATTTACATCTAATTGTTTGTCGTTACTACAAAACAATAAGTTATTGATTTCAAAATCGGCTGAATACTTATTAAATAAATAAGCGATTTTACCTCTTAAAAGCATATCTGTAACACTTATTTCCGAAAGATCTTCCTTCGTTAATTCTAACCTACTTCTTGCGCCTGGAAAATCAAGCATATCAGTATTTTCCAAGAATGGCTTTTCTTTAACTAATTGTTCAGGAACATTTAATTTAAGTTCTGCCGTCAATGCACTTAATGCTGCAATATTAATATTGATAATAGTGTCATTATCACATTGGATGGCAATTTTAGTTTGATTTGTATGAATTTCCTTTAATCGCTGAACATCTAAAATCTCTCCTTTACCTCTTAGTACTGCATCGAAAGGAACATAGACTTTTGCTTGAAAACCCAATGTTTTTGATGTATCAATCAACTCCTGCAGCATTTGAGATACATGTTCATTGTTTTGCCAGAAAATTGAAAAAACGGAGACTATTTCCTGAACACCTACATTTTTAATGATTTTTCCAATGTTATCCCAAAAAGAAGATTGATTGATTTGTTCGATATAACCATAGAACTTATTAAAGTTATTTACAAAATACTCTTTCATATCCAAAATATCTTCTTCGACAAGGATATTTTGCGTTTCAGATTTAGCACCATGTATTTTAAGCATATTCTCTGAATGAATTTGAAAAGCATCCTTTCCAGGATAATCAATCAATTTCTTCATGTCAGAAAAATAGGAGTCACAGAAAATTATTATTAAATCCTTAACTGAAAGCAATTTAACTTCAACAGGATATTGCTCGCTCAAGAAACTTTTTTCAATAGAAAATCGTGTGACAACGCCTGTACTTTCAGCGCCTGTTCCTGGTGGATTTATATCCTTTAAAAAATCATACCCGTATTCACCAGCATCAATCATAAGAGGATGTCCATCAACACTCAAAATGTTTTTGATCAAATACGATTTACCAACTTGACTTGCTCCAAAAAGAGCAAAAACGGGTTTAGAATCAATTGATTGCTTGACTTTTCTAATAAGTCTCCGCGCATTTTTCACTTTATAATCTGCACGTTCAAAATCTTCGTATTTGAGGCATTTATCAATCCATTGATTACTCTCATTCAACATAAGCTGAAAAGAATCAATTTCATTTTTTAAACCTACGATTTGCTCCTTTGTAAATTGTTTCATTTTTTTATAAAAAATAGATTCAACCAATAATTAATTAGTAATGGACAATTGAAACTCCCCTGTATCCAACCAATACCCTTCATCACTCTCCATGGTTTTGGGAAATAATTTGAAGAAACCAACGGGAACATTTTCGCCATCTATATCTAAAATTTCTTCTATTTTTAAGTCTTCTTTATCCTTATCCAAATCACGAGAAACGATAATTTTAAAAGGCAATTTACTTCGGTATTTTGTTTTTAAATTTCCAATTTCATGAGCTAAATTTACCTCGTTGAAACCAGCTTTTTTTCGAATGCTTTCAGCCATTCTCATGTCATTGAACTCAAATGACAATAGATATCGCCCAAAGTAATTAATAGAATCAACTCTTTTAAAACCAATATTTGTAGGAATACTATTTATTAAAAGAGTTGCTGAATCATCCTTCAGTTTTAAAGGAGTCACACTGAGTTCACGATGCTCAATAACACCAATATTATCAGCTGTTGAAATTAATTTGTTAACAAGATTAGAATTATCAATTCTAAATTGATCAAACTTGAATAACTTGCCTCCTACGTATGAAATCAGACTACCAACTGTTACAATTGTTTTAGGATCACTAATATATCCGAGTTCATCAGAAAAAGGATACCAACGTCCTATCCAATAATTATTTAAATTAATCAATTTACTTGGCGATACAGGATGATATCGCATAAATAATTCTTCAACAATATTGAACGAACATGGTTTTCCTGAAAGCAAGACTATATCAACTTTGTATAAATGCATTATTGAACTAATCTGCTTAATTAATTTTGAAAAAACTAATTGTATTAAAGTATTAACTTTCTTACTCGATAATCGCCATTTAATATCTTTGAAATCAAATTCAAAATGGGATTTAAAATAATGCAATAATTCATCATTTGGCTTAATGACTGGGAAAAAGTAATCATAATCTACCCATTCATCCTTATCCTCATTTGCGATACTCATGTATTTATAAACGATTGGAGTAGCGATTTGGTTAATGAAATTCAACCTCATCAACCTGCCTTTATATCCAATTTTATTGCTGTCCTTTCCAAAAAAACCATTTAACTTTCGCTCTATTGAGTCTATATTATTTTTACGTCCATGGTTCTCAATAACACCAGTACATCCTTCATCATTATCCGAATTAGAAATACTGCCTTCAATAATAATATTTTTGATTAGGATATGAAGTAAATCATCTCCGGCTAAGTTAAAGCTCTCCCAATACAATGGATCCGGAATTAACTTCACTCCTGCTTCTTTGGTATAATCGTAATGAGAAATCATTAAATCTGATGTGCCCGCACCAATATCTAACGATCCAATAACTAATGATTTTTGAACATTTTGATTTCGAAACTTTCCGTGTAATTTGAAAAACAAATCAACGTCCTTATCAAATTTATGTTGGATCATTGCATACAAATAAACCATCTGTGCACTTGTGGCTTCATCATATATCCAATCTTTTTTACGCTCGAAATCTTGATAAGTTAATTTTAAATCCTTTACAGCTGGTATTACCTCAGTTGAAACTTCACCAGTTGGCTCATAGGAATCAGATGTATATAAAAGATATTTGTTCAATAGTTGAACAGCTTCATCCGCACATTCCCTTAGTACAATCTGTTCTCTTTTGGTCATTGCAGTTGGACAAGAGATTAAAATTCGTTTTATCTTTCTTATACTTGAGGGATTGCCATGAGAACTTCTGAACTCAATAGAATTAACATATCTAACTGCATGGTTTAATATTTCCAAATAAACAAAAGTCATTAAAGACTTCCTAGAATAAAAAGCATCTGTGCTAAAAATTGTATCCAAACAGATAGTACCATCTGCATTCAACTGCTCCGAAATACCTTTTTTGTACACTTTTTTTGGTAAAACGCCCTCATCATTCGAATGAAATTCCCATTCAATTTCTGATGGATTTGTATCCCATAAATATCTTTTTGGACTAGAATTATATGTTCTAATTTCTCGTGCTAATTTTAATTCAATATTTGAATCATTAATGAGTTTTTCCGCTTCAAAACCTACCCGAACAGGACTTGTCCATTGAAATTTATTGTGTACTCCCAAGTTATAATTGTGGCTAGAAATATTTACCTCTTTAAAAATAACTTTTGTGGAAAAAGACTCTTGATATGAATTAAACGGGTCTGAAAAATCAATTAACTCTAATTTCTTAACCGAATTGAAGTTGAAATTTTGTGAGGAAGAATTCTCAAACAGCAAAGCACATGTTTTACTATTTCCAATATCTAAAACAAGGTCAACATCTATGGAATTTCCTTTATCTGTTAAAAGCTGTATTTCGGGTAATTTAGTTAGTGATTTTAAGATCCTTGTAAAATGAACATAACTAGCAATATCTTTTCTTAACGGTTTTTGAAGTTCCTGATTTGGTTTATTTGCAATAGTTGAAATATATTGTTGAATCCAATCACCACCAGTTAAAGTATCCATGAACTTTAGAATATGGCTTTCATTTTTCGATAATGCAAAAATATTCTCGTTCATATTTTCGTGAATAAACGGACTTATACTATTTTGTTCGGTTTTACCGGTGGTACTATCGACCATCAAAACAAAATTTAATTCAGTTTCGTTTATAATTTCGAAATAAATTCTAACCCAATCAATGGGACCAAAAAAATCATTATTTATATTATTTCTTTTAAAAAAAGGTAATGGGATCCACTTTTTCTCAAATAACTTCAAGGTGTTATGAATATTGCTAATGGAGAAGAACTCTCCCTCCTCTTCTTGCGAAAATTGAGTTAGTGAAGCATCATTTTCAGCATCCGTTGAAACAGTATCATTCAATCCGAGATAACCTTTTTGAACCAACTGACTTCTTCGTGCATATAAGCTTTTATCATTATTTATTGGAAGTAATTCGTCAATCCAGAAATCGTCACGCCTCACATCATAGCTTTCAGTAAAATTGAATCTTAAATTCTTCTGCAAGTTTTTATCATATCGTTCTGAAAAACGGTAAACTTGCAACCCTGTATTCGCTATAAATGTAATTGAACTCATAAAAATTTGTAAAAGTTATCGAAAATAGTGAAAATAAATCAAATATGTAAATTAAGTTGATAAATGTAGTCCCTTTATCTATTTCTATTTTTGAATTTTGTTATTCAAAGAATCTTAGACTCTCCTAATATAAACTTGATTTTATAGGAATTAAGTAATCAAGTTAGTCAGTTCTGTCCACCCAAGTAACAAAAACAATCTCTTTCGTTGAAGTTGAAAAACAACAGTTGAAGAAAATTAAAAGCTTTTTCCAAAATCGGATAAAAAATAACTTAACACCAGCAGTTAAATACATTGTGTTAATCAATATCGGAGTATATGTTATTTGTTCCATATACAATTTGATTACCGGATATGAACTTCAATACTATATCAGTGCTTACCCAACCTATTCTGAACACTTCCACTTTTATCAATTGTTTACATTTCTATTTGTACATTCTACAAATCCAACACATATTGTTTTTAATGTTTTCTATCTATTGTTATTCGCCCCTTTTTTTGAGCGAAAATTAGGTTTTCGGAAATTTATAATTGCTTACTTTGTGTGTGCATGGATTGGATTTATTTTCATCAATTACTCCTATTATCAAAACAAAGAAACTGTTGAAAAGCGAATAATCGCCACTGGTATCAATCCTAAAGCTATTCGTTTGAATGATAGACATGAAGTTGAAGATTCCTTTTATGCTAGTTTAAATGAAAAACAAAAAATTGCCGTTGAAGAATACAATTACGTGACATCTAAAACCCATGGAGCTTCAGGCGCTTTATTTGGATTCACTGTTTTCTATTTGTTTCTGAATATTTTAAATTATAGGAAAATGATATTCATTGCTTTAGGATTTCATTTACTATATAGCAACCTTGAAGCATTTTTAGAACCCAGCAGTTTGATAAATGGATCTTGCTTAGCTCATTTCGGAGGAATGATTGGAGGATTTTTGTTTGTTTGCTACTATTGGTTCTATCAAAAGAAAAAGACAAAAATGGCGGTAGAATAATTTAACTATCCTTGTTGATTCCATAGACATCAGTCTATTAAATCAACAATACTACTTAATAAGTTTATAATAATTACACATTCCCCGTTGTAGTCATTTAAAAGCTAATAATACACACATATTTTATGTAAATACAAATAAATGTGATTTAAGGTAAAGAATATTGGTAAAGGGTAAAGGGCTGATTTTTTGCGACAAGTTAAAAATAGAGTTTTAACTTGTCGCAAAAAATCAGCCCTTTACCCAATGTTTCTGCCTATATGGATTGAATGAAAATTAGATTTTCCGAATTGGAATTAAATAAAAAGTGATTGGATATCTGGCGTATATGG
Source organism: Lishizhenia tianjinensis (assembly GCA_943330745.2). Taxonomy (GTDB): domain Bacteria; phylum Bacteroidota; class Bacteroidia; order Flavobacteriales_D; family Crocinitomicaceae; genus UBA952. The sequence continues at coordinate 22,240 of CALQIX020000029.1, read as the reverse complement.
TTTGTTTCCGTTTTCGGATTAAATAAAATAAACGGAATAGAATTGTGACCTAATCTTACTTTCTACTGTATTTACCTCTAGTTTGGTAGTAATACCGTGAACGATTTTGGTTTTTGATAGCATTTTTATCGGTGCTTACTTTTCTGCGTACGTGACCTTTGCGTGTTTGACCTTTGTAGTTTACAGATGGTTTGACATAACTACCTCCGGCTTTATCTGATTTCTTGAAATCGCAGGAAGGGATTGAAAATGTTAGGACACCAAATGAAACCAAGAAAAGCAAGTTGACCAAACAACCTCGTGAAGTTTTGTTGTAGATTTTGTTGTAAGCTGCTTTTTTGGATTGGTGAACCAACCAAAACCTTTAGGCGCTTTGAAACCTAAATTATGACGAACAACTCGCTTCAACGATGTGCGTGCTGCAATGCGTTTGGTTAGGGATGGTATGCGGAAGCCGAATTTCATTAATTATATAACCTATTTAAATCATTGTTCTTTCTAATTGTTCTTTCCATTTTTTCCAATCGGGTATTATCTTTTGTTGAAGATCGTAAAATGCTTTCGTGTGGTTATGATGGACCAAATGACATAATTCATGTATTATTACATACTCGATGCTTCCTTTTGGCGCTTTAATTAATTCGGTGTTGAGGATTATTTTGCCATCGGTGGTACAACTGCCCCAACGTTTTGACATTTTACGAATCTGAAGCGTTGTAACTTCTATTGAATATTTTGAGAAAAGATCAATTGATTTATTGAGTGTTTTAGTAAAATAATCAGTGGCTTTAGTCTTGTACCAACTATTAAGTACTTCTTTAGGGCTTACATCAATTTTATGAAGTATGATTAATTCTCCACTTTTCAACTTCACTTGATTTGTGTCTGAAACTTGAAGTTTTAATTTATATTGTTTACCAAGATACAAGTGAGTTTCACCAGGTATAAATTTCCTTGGTGGAGTTAAAGGGTGATAGGATAGGAATTCATTCAATTGTCGCAAGATCCATGGCGCACGTTCTCTTAATTTTGAATGAATCACATCACTATTTGCATCGATTGGAGCAAAAACATGAATAGAACAATCTGGATAAACTTTTATTCCAAGTGTTTTTCGCTCTTGAAAATGGAGCGTGTAATTAATTGTAGCAGAACCGAATTTCAATTTGTTTTCAGTCATTACTTAAACAAATTTCAGTTTCGCAACTTTTAAACCATCTTCAACCACCTGATCAATTAAGCTGAATGGAAGATCAATACTGTATTTTGTTTTTATGTCAAACAGATAATCATCAATTGCAATTTTTATATGGCCTTCTACATTCGATTTATTTTGCCAATCAATTATTAATTTCCCATTTTCATAAACGATGGAACGAATCAAATTATCTACTCCCTCTGCCATTTCCGGAGCAACTTCTGGATTACTTTTTAATTGGTCCTTAAATACATCAGTAATTAAATTGAACAATGCAATTCCTGTAGCATTTCCTTTTAAATTTTCAGGAATATTATCAATTTGTCCTTTTAAAAATGCTTCTTCTAACTCGAGTGCTTTCTTTAAGTACTCTGCTTCTTCTATGCGCTGTTGATGGTAATCATCAATTGTTTCTCGTAAAAGTTTTGACAATTTTTTATAGAAGATTGGATCTTCATTCATTTTAATATTTATTGCCTTAATTGTTCTACTGGCAATATGATCAGCTTTTGCTGCTTTACTTGTCAATTTTTCAACTTCAGCTTCTCTTTCTGCTTTGTCGAAAATATTAACCAATTCCGTTATTTTAAGAACTTCACCTTCTGTGGTAATGTGCTTATCGATTAATTTTTGAACTTGTAGTTCATATTCCTTATAATCTATTTCATCGGAATATCTTCGTTTAACAGAAATTCTCAACGCTAAAAAGAACTTTGCATCCTTTTTATATTTGTCGATTATCTTTTCATCTGTCTTAGTGGAGAATTCATAACTAGAAAGAGCCATTTTTAAAATTCGTGCAAAAATGGAAACCTTTTCATAAAAAGCATGACGTTTTGCCTCATCGGAAAGTAATTCTTCATAAGCTGGCTCGTCGTATTTGTTCTTTATTGTTTTGAATATATCCCATACCTCTGAATGTGCTTGTGGTAATTTCTTTAATTCTTCCGTAATATTTGTCCAAGTTCCTTCTATGTCTTCTGGATCAAAATTGTTTTCTCCTGAATAGGCTTCGAGTGCATTGTGTAAATTTTCAAGATTACCAAAGTAGTCAATTATATACCCATAATCTTTTCCCGGATGCAATCTATTAACTCGGGCAATTGCTTGCAATAATGTATGCTCTTTTAATGGTCTTGTAAGGTATAGTACAATATTTCGAGGAGCATCAAAGCCTGTTAAAAGTTTATCTACTACAATTATTAGTTCTGGTGAATCCTGCTTTTTGAAAGAATTGATAACTGTTTTTTCGTATTTCTCCTGCGTATTATATTTATCCATTCGAGATTTCCAAAAACGCTTCACTTTATCGTCTGCTACTTCAAATGCATCCTCTTCACCTTCTCTTGTATCAGGAGCGGACATTATGACCTCAGATGAAACCTTTCCAATTTCATCTAAATACTCCTTGTATTTAATTGCAGTCGCTTTGTTTGGTGCAACTAGTTGACCTTTAAATCCTGTATTTTGGAAATTGGAAACGTAATGTTCTGTAATATCCCATGCTCTAGAATAAATTACTTGATCCGCCTTGTTAATTATGTTTTTGGAACTGTATTTTCTTTTTAAAGCAGCCTTACCGTATTTTGTCAATGGTTCACTGACTTTATCAAAATAGTTGTCCAGCGGTTTTTCATTGACTTCAATCAGATTGTGACGACCTTCATAAAGCAAAGGAACAACAGCACCATCTGATACCGCATCTGTAATGGAATACACATCAATTAAACCACCAAACTTATTTGCAGTACTCTTTTCATTCCTCATTAATGGCGTTCCAGTGAAAGCAATAAAACAAGCATTTGGGAATACCTTGCGCATCTTCACGTTAAATGTTCCGTATTGACTTCTGTGTCCTTCATCAATTAGAACATAGATTTCTGAAGAATCAAAATCATGTTTGGATTGATTAACAGCCGCTTCAAACTTATGAATCAAGGTAGTAATTACTGTATCACCTGGACTTAATAATAATTCAACGAGATGTTTTCCTGTTTGTGCATTTTCAACTGGAACTTGACACTTTCTAAATGTTTCCGTTATTTGATCATCTAAATCAATTCTATCAGTGACTAATAGAATTTTAGGGTTTTTTATTTTCGGATTGGATGCAATCAATTGCGCTAACATGACCATGGTCAATGATTTTCCACTTCCTTGTGTATGCCAGATTACTCCCCCAGGATGTTTACCTTGATTATCTGTTTTGATTATCCGTGATAAGGTGTTTTTAATAGCAAAAAACTGTTGATAACGAGCAACTTTTTTGATTCCCTCATCATACAATGTGAAATTGAACATAAGGTCCAGCAACCTTTTAGGTTCGCACGTACTAAATAACAATTTATCTTGTTCAGTTATTACTTGTTCCTCTTTTTCAATCTGCTCCATTAACTTCCAAACATGTTGAAAACGCTCTTTGAACAATGCTGTTCGTTCATTATCTGCTAATGGTTTGTGTTTGATATCAAAAATGTCAGATTCCCATAGACGTTCTTCTTCCTTTGTTTTAAAGATTTCTTTCCAAAAGCTCCAAAATTCTTTGCTTGTTGCAGTTGTTGCATATTTAGCTTCGTTTGTGGATAAGGCAATTGTCAAATTGGAATATAAATACAAGGAACGAATGCCATCTTCTTGTTGATTACGCAAATGTTGCTCAATTCCTTTATCAATTGGATCTTTGATTTTTGGACTTTTACATTCAATCACAACCATCGGAATACCATTCACAAATAAAACAATATCTGGTCTGTAGGTGCCTGCTCTTTCTGAACGCAATACGGAATACTCTTCCGTAATATGAAAACTATTATTTTCTGGATTCTTCCAATCAATATAGTTAAACGAAAAGCTTTTTTTATCCCCTAAAACAGTTTGCTCGAAACTCTTTCCAAGTGTTATTAGTTCATAAAAAAATTGATTTGCTGCAATGAACCCATCTTGTTCCGGAAGATCGCGCAAGGCTAAAACGGCATTGTTGATTGCTGAATCTGAAAACGGAAATTCTTTTTGCTTGTATTCAATCTTGTTTATTTTCTGTAATTGATCTTTTAAAATCTCTTCTAAAACAACATTTGAATTTCGATTGCCACGAGCTTCTAATGCTTGCTCTGGTGTCAAGTATTTCCACCCCATATTCATCAATAATTTGAGCGCTGGAAGCTGTGAGATATGGTCTTCTATGAAAGATGGAGTTTGCATAATTAGTTTAATTTAGTTTCACTCTTATTTCACCCGTCAACAATTTTTGCATCAAGCCTTTTTTCTCATTTTGAAGTAAGGATAATTGTTGTTCTTGTAATAGTAATTCTTTTTCAGCTTTCTCTATTAATTCTGAAATTTCTATTTGCTCGTTTAGATTTGGAATTCTAATTTTTAAATTCAAAAAATCAGAAAGTCCAATATTTAGTAATCCATGGGCACGCCCACCTTCTTGAGCTATTTTTGTCAAACCATGTGTCATCTGACCTGCTTCAAAATAATGCACAAAAAAATCAGAATCGAAATCGTCTTTAATTGAAAAACATATATAAAGAGTGGTTACAACACCAAAATCAAAATTGTTCAATCTCTTAAAGGCTCCCATTGGATAACCTCCAGAATAACTTTTATTATAAGCAAATTCACCCTTCTTGAGTAAATAGTAATTTGTTAATGTTTCACTTGCAACTTGTTTATTAAAGAAATCATCTTGACGAACAAAACCTCTTTTTGCAGAGATTGTAACAACATTTGTGTTTTCAATATCATTTCGTCTTGTGATTCTATTAATGACTTCTCCGAATTTGAGATTTTTCCACTCCTCATCAAACCCTTTCAATCTCTTTTTTCCTGTAAGCAATTGTTGGGCTAGACCTTGATTCCGTTTTTTGGTATGCTCAACAAGGTGTTTTTGTTTGGCAATTGCTAGATCCCAAGTTGAAAGAATAGAGGCTATTTTTTGTTGCTCAGGAAGTGGGGGAATTGGAAATTTAAATAGTTTCAAATCGCTACCATTGATGGAATTGATTGTTGCTCCTAAATTTCGGTGAATTTCTTTTTGATATAAATCTGTCCCAAATATGTGATACAGAAAATCATTTGTCGAACCTCTAAAAATTGCCATAAACGCACCAAAAGCTAATCCTTCTGCTTCTTCGTTAACTAATGCATTCTTACCAATTAAATTTTTACTACCATTCCTTACACAAATTAAAATATCTCCCTTTTTTACAGGATTAAATTTGTCAGTTTTCACATAAACATTATCATTGAAAACAAGCTGTCTATCTTTAATATTTGAAGATCTTAAAACTAAAACTCCTTCATCATTAATTTCTTCAGGACTATAAGTAAGACCGTTGATTATTTCACCTAATTCACCTAATTTATTTACATCCCATTCATTAGGTATTACCCCAATTGAAGTTTGTTTATAACCCTCCCTAATTGTTATTCTTTCAAGAATGCTTTCCATATTATTTTAGGTTAAATATCGTTTTGAACTGCTCAAATAATCGTTGCATATCTTGTTTTCCAAACCCATTGTTCTTAAAAATATCAAGGGTGGGTAAATCATCTTTAACCATATCTACAAATTTTAGCAGGTGTGTTTTAATAATTTCAGGCACTACAAAATTACTTTCTTCAGGTAATAAAAACACCATTCTGAAAATGTCATATTTGTGTTTGTCAATGTCTCTTTGTTTAACCTCTTGACCAGCTTCTTTACGTTTCTTATTATCCAAATAAGCAAATGCTTTTAAACAAATAATTGCTTCGATATTGGCATAATGCACGCCGTCTCGAATTTCGCTATGAGTGACCGTAAATTCATAATAATCCTCGTTCAACAATATTGCTGAAAGATTCGAAACACCATCGATTGTTGGTATTTGAGTTAAATGAAACTCGCCATTATGTTCAATCGCCTCCGGAACCTTTGAAAACAATTCTATCTGCTTTGGAAATTCCTTATTGGTTGGCTCGCAGAATCGGTAACAATTTCGTTTTTCTTCGTGTACTTGTTTAATTTCATATCCGCCTTCCTTGATGAATTCCCAAAATTTCTTTACAAATTCTGGGGTCAAGGCTTCTACAATAAGTACCATGTCAATATCATCAGTAGCCCGTGGTTCAAAACCAGCATCTTCAATAAGAAAATCACAAGCTGTTCCTCCAATAATCAAATAGGTATCTGGGTGGTCTTTAAAAAAGTCCTTGAATATTGAGAGACCGACTACCATATATGATCAATTAAATTTTCAAATGCGTATTCGGTTCTTTCGTCCGGGTTTCCTTTCATACTTAAATAAAGAGACAAGGGATCCACGGCAAACTCGTCATTAATAACTATCTCCATAAATTTCTCAGGATTGTATTTCCAAACTTCAATGCAGTATTTTCCTTCTTGATCATTAGAATTTTTGAATTCACCTGTTTTTTCGAGCCCATAGAATACTGTTTTATCAATGGCGTAATACCTTTGCGAACTTGGATTCATTTCAGAGTATTCCGATAATGCAGAAAAGTTGGAAAGAATGTGACTTATTCTATTTGGAAGATGGTCAACAAAGATTGTTTTTAGAACCGGGTTAATTAAATATGATTCAGCTTTGTGCCATAACTCCTGTTTATTCTGTTGGAAATCAATGAATTTTTGTTTACCATCTGTTTTGATTTCACATAATTCATGAGAAGCAAGTTCGTTGGTAGCTTTTGTAATTGTCATTGGGGAATACTCAAAATGCTTGGCAAGATCTTGGAGGCTAGTAGAACTGAAATCAATTTGGTTTTTATTATCAAGCAAATACCAAATAAGCATCATTTGAGCAGCTGGAGAGAGTGATTCTCTTTTTTGCCTTTTATGATTATTCCCTTCTTTTAAATCAATTAACCAGAATGGCAAAAAAATCTGTTTTCCAGGAATAATGAATTGCACCCTTTTTTCAATTAAACGTTGGCGTTGAAAGCGTTCTATTTCTTGCAAGACCACAGCTGATTTACAGTGTAATTTTTCTTCGATCAGTTCTTGATGCTTTGATAATTGAAGAATACTAAAATCGTCTTTGTGTTTCGGTTCAAATAGTAGTAATGAATTGTTCATCATTTGTAATTTGCAAAATGAGTACATTTCAGTCATATAAAATGGCAATACAGACCCAAGTTCTTTCGGCTTAACCGATAGTATTGTGATTGATTCACCTAGTATTTCTTCGATATATTGTTTCGCTTTATCCATAATAACTTTTCAATAAACTTGTTTTTGCTACGCTAAATATCATTAGTATATTGTAGCAATATTAGGTTTATTAAGTTGATAATCAAAATATTTTGTCGATTATTTTATTAAAATTAAATCCCTTGTGTTCATTTGCTCGGACATAACCCAATTGATTCGTTAGCATTTGCGTATTACTAATTTTAAAATCAGCAATATTTCTATGGTGATGTCCATAGATCCAATAATCAATTGAAGAAGATTGAATGAATTCATCTAAGTCAACGGCAAAAGCTTGATTGATTGGGCTACCGAGATATTCCAATGGATAATGCATAAAAGTAGGTACATGATGTGTGATAACAATACAACTTTCTCTTGTGTTTCCTTCAATAGCCGATTTTATAAAAGTCAAATTCTCCTCGAATAGCTTATTGTACTCCATTATTGAAAACCGACCTTCTCCTGATTTTATTAAATGAAAATCATTCAATCCATTTTGGATAGACCATGCTTTATCCGGATAAATTTTTGTCCAAAGCGTTGAGAAAATTAACTTAACAGAATCGTGATTTACCCAAGTGTTATTCACTAGAAATACATTAGGTCGAATGGCTTCATTCAATTCGCCAGAGCGCTCGTTAATATCAGAATGGTAATATTCATGATTTCCAGGAATCCAATATGTAAAAGCAAAATTGTCAGCGCAATAGTCAAAGAAATCCTTGTGATCATCGATTGATCTGAACAGTAGAATATCTCCAGCAAGAATAAGGATATCTCCTTCTGGTTTCAGAGGATTTTCCGAAATAAACTTCCTGTTTTCAGGAAACTCTAAATGAAGGTCAGAAGCGTATTGAATCGTCATTAGAATCCTAATTCTTTCAGATAATTCTCCATCTTGAATTCAACTTCAGCCAACTCAGATTTCAATTTTACAATTTCCTTTTGCGTTGCTGCAATATCAATTGGAGCTTCCTCTTCGAAAGTGTCAACATATCGAGGAATGTTCAAGTTGAACTCATTTTCTTCCAAATCTTTGAAGGTTGCTCGATACGCAAACTTATCTTCAATGATAATTCCTTTTTCAGATTTTAAAGGAGTTGAACTTTGAAACGCCTTATAACATTCAACAATTTTTCTGATATCGTCTGGCTCATTCGGATCATTATTTTCAGAAATTCTTAATCTATTTTGATTCTTTCCTGGTTCGTAACCTTGGCTTGCATCAATGAACAAGACATCTTTGTTATTCCCTTTTGCTTTATTGAATATAAGAATACAAGCTGGAATTCCAGTGCCGAAAAACAAATTTGATGGTAATCCAACAACAGCTTCCAATAAATTTTCACGAATTAGTTGTTCACGAATTTTTCCTTCACTACTACCTCTAAACAGAGCGCCATTGGGCATGATAACACCAACACGACCAATTTCCTCATAAGATGTTTCAATCATGTGACTGATAAAAGCATAATCACCTTTACTCTTTGGTGGAATACCTCTATGGAAACGATTGTATTGGTCTACTGAAGCATTTTCAGCACCCCATTTATCCAATGAAAAAGGTGGATTAGCAGCAACAATATGGAATTTCATTAATTGATCTCCCTCTAATAATCGAGGATTGTTTAATGTGTCTCCCCATTCGATGGTTCCATTGTCAATTTCATGTAGAAACATATTCATTCGTGCTAGCGCCCAAGTGCTTCCGTTTACTTCTTGTCCATAAATAGAAAAGTTATTCGTTCCAACTTCCTTTGCAAGTTTTATTAAAAGAGATCCTGAACCACTTGTTGGATCACACAATCTATTACCCGGTTGTGGATTCAATAATTTAGCAAGTAGCGTTGAAACTTCACTTGGAGTATAGAATTCTCCAGCCTTTTTTCCTGCACCTTCAGCAAATTGTGAAATTAAATATTCATAAGCGTCGCCAATTACATCGTTCCCATCCAAATGCGAAGGTTGCAAATCCATTGTCGAAAAATCGACTACTAGATTTTTTAATCTTCTATTTCTGTCTTTCGTTTGACCAAGATTTGATTCAGAATTAAAATCAATATTTCTGAAAACGCGTTCAAGCTTTGCGCGATTTGCATCTTCCAAGTGTTCGAGTGCAATATTGATCAATTCACCAAGATTATTCTCGTTTATATTATCAAACAAATAATCAAAGGTTGCATTGGCAGGAACTTGAAAACGTTCATTACGCAATGCTCTCTCGATTCTTTCTGCGTCATCACCATACTTTGCTTTGTAGACAGTCTGTTTGTCTTTCCAAACATCTGATACATATTTGACAAATAACATTGTCAAAACATAATCTTTATACTGTGTAGGATCGAGAACGCCTCGGAACGAGTCACAAGCTTTCCAAACGGTTTGATTGATTTCTTTTTGAGTTATTTTAGACATGTTCTTGGGAAATTAATTTATTAATTATGCTGTTATAATATTTTTGTTTTTCATCTATGATTTGGGTCGTCAATTGCAATTCTTTTAAATAAAGTTCATTGATCATTACCGTTTTCCTTTGAAGCTCCAATGAAGGAACTTGAATTTTAATTGCTTCCAATTCTGATTTTCTTATCGATGGGATAGAACTTCCTGCACCCAACAGTTGAAACATTTGTAGATAAGCGGATGAATTGAAAAGAGCAGTCAAATAATCAGGGATGATTTCTGACGTATCAACTTTTACAACAAAGAAAATTGATGATGCAATAGCAGGCCCAATTGATTCTCTGTAAGTCCAGGCAAAATTTCTGAATCCTTTGGCTACAAAAATAACGTCACCATCTTTTAAAAGATGCTTAATTGACTTTTCATCCGAAATTAAAAATGTAGATGGGGCATTTGAAAATTGGTTGTTTTCATCAAAATCCTTAACCTGTAAGTATACTGTATCGCCTGATTCCACAGGCTTTTCATAGAGTCCGAATTGTAAATCAGCTATACTTCCGAATACTTTCTCCATCCTGATTCATTTTGTTATTACATTCAAAAATAACAATAATTTATGACTTATCAACAAAAATGTTAATAAAATCAATTGTAGAATTTTTCAAAATGATGTAAATTTGTTTTGTTAAATGATTTTCTATTATCTTTGGCAAAAAAAAACAGCCCTGTTGGAGGACTGTTGATTTACTACAGAATGAAAGTTAAACTTTGGTCAGGGAAACTATCATTCTAAATATTTAGGGTGCGAATGTACAAACTTTTTCGAAACTTCGGCGAATTCCCTAATAATCATTCTTCCTTCAGGTTCGGTTGGTCATCACGAGAGATGATCAGTAAAATCACTTATTCCTAAAAAAATAAAACTATGGGAAAGAATGTACACGTCGTTAAGCACCCGCAAGGATGGGCGGCTAAAGTAGCCGGCAACGAAAAAGCTACAAAAGTAACTGCAACTCAAAACGAAGCAGAAAATGCAGCGATAAAAATCGCAACGAATCAGAAATCCGAAGTGGTCATTCATGGTCGGGATGGGAAGATTCGGGAAAAGAACAGTTATGGGAATGATCCAAGTAAAATTAAAGGGTAAGAAAATGGGACTCAGATGTTTTATTTCATTTAAAACGGAAGATTCAAAATATAAAGAGGTTATTCAGAATCATCCAAATGTAGATATGATTGACCATTCATTAAATGAAGCAATTGGTTCAGATAATGAGGATTACATTATGCGAAAAATCCGTCAGGATTATTTAGCAGATTCAACGGTGACAATACACCTTATAGGGTCATGTAGTTCAGAAAACATGGGCAAGCAAGAGCAGAGGTTTATTAAACGTGAACTACAAGCATCATTATACAATGGTACAGGTAATACAAGGAATGGTATTCTTGGAGTAGTTTTGCCACATGTTGTTGATTCAGTTTATCAAGGCTCCTATTCTTGCTCAAATTGTTCCGGTTCACATAATTATGTAGGAATTAACGATTCTACAGTAGTCAAAGAATTTAGTGTGAACTATTTCATTCCAGAAGCCAACAAATGTAGTTGGAGTGAAAATGACCGGTACTGTGTTTTAGTTCCATGGGACAAATTTATTGCTGATCCTAATGTGTATATTGACCAAGCATTTGAGAAACGGTCTCAGCCAGTTGCCAATAAAGTTAAAGTGTTTCCAAAATGATAAAACATCAAATATTTAAGAAAAGAAAAGTCGATTTTGACAGAGATCTAAAAGGCCCTGATACTTATGAATTTTTCAATGAAATTTCCAAGGAATGTCAACGAATGTATATCGGACTTATGAAGTGGCAGTTATATTTATTAGTGTTAATTGCAGTCATTTCTCTGTTTCCATTAGTTGAACAATGGCCTAAATGGATTGAACAAGTAAAACAGGTTACTCTTATTGTGTCACTTTTAGTCGTGCTTTTATTAATGATTATTCAATATTCAAAAAATTATATGGAGGGCTGGCAAAAATCTAGATTTTTAGCTGAAAGCATCCTAAGCAACACATGGCTATTGTTTTTTAAGCATGAAAAATATGATCTTCCCTTTAATGAAGCAATTGAAACTTTTCACAAAAGAATCAAAGAAATGAAAGACGAAATTGATGTAAAACAATTTCTCAGTTTTGCTAAAAAACCGAATAAAGATCATGATGTTCCAATTTGGGTTAAGGAGAATTTTGATGTTTCGATGAGTGACAAAAAAGAATTTTATTTAAAATATAGACTACGTGATCAAATTAACTGGTACTACAAAAAGGCATCGTACAACAAACAAAATAGCACCTATTATTTCATTGGAGCATTAATAGCAATGGGGATTGGATTGGTTTTAACAATATTTGTAATAATCAACTGGATACCAAATCTGTCATATTTGAGCTTTTTCACAACCGTTGCAGCAAGTATCTTTTCATGGAAGCAAACCAAGCGTTTTGATGAACTGAAAACAACTTATAGTGTTTCATCCGATGAGCTAGATGATTTCAAAAAAACATTACTATTAGATAAGGCGGAAGATGAAGTAAAGGAAATAATCTTTGATACTGAAAAAACTATTAGTCGTGAACATAAGCTTTGGTTCAGTAAAATATTTGAATAATTTAGTTAATTTGCCACATTTAAAAACATACGATCTCTTTATGAGCCATTTATGGAGATATAATTCTGATTACTATCGGTTAGTTGAACTTTTAAGAAATTCATCTTACTTTAAGTTCAGGGATTATAGCGTTCCTCTCTACCGTCCTAAAGTTGATCCAAATTCTTTAGCAAGTGTGCGATTTATTGCAAGTGAACTTGAAAAGTAATAATCATTCAGTAAAAAAAGCTGCAGTAAAAAACCAACCTTGGGAAGCCAGGTTGGTTTTTTTATATCGATAATTGTAAGATACACATAGGTTTTTAGCTTTTTAATGTCAAGTTTATTGTTAAAAAAACTGGACAAATTTTAATGTTCGAACGGTTAATTAAAATAGTATGGAATTAAATTTTATTCGTTAATTGTTTGAAACATGCTGCAACATCAATCTCAATGGGAATTGGTCTATAAGCATAAGCCGAAAGCTCTGTTTGGTAGGTGTTCTTTATTTTCGCCCAAATATTGTCGAAGTCAGTAATTAAGGGAGATTCGTTAATCGTTTTATTTTGCCACTGAAATGGTTCGTCAAAAATATCCCTGTCATGTTGAAGTATTTCTTCGAATCGAATTCTGAATAATTCAGATTCAACGAATTCTGCACATTGAGGATTTTGTATCAAATAGTATAAATCATAAAAATGTCGGATCTTTTGAGAGATGCTCTCAATAGGATTTGAATCAAATGAAAAACGAATCAAAGAAACTAATTTTTCAAGCAAAGTTTGTTCTTTACTGAGTACATTAATTTCAAAGGAGTTTAGGTTGTATGTTTCTATATAATCCTCATTTCCTGAGGCAACTAAAAAATCATGAACCATGCTTGACATAGATAACTTTTGATGCGGAAATGGATTTGCAAATGAGTTAATCTCTACAATTATCGTATTTGCGGAATTATTTTTTTCCATTGTAGGGTATTCAAAAACGGACTTTCTGAATCTTGAACCTTTACTTGTTACACCTGCTGTGGGTCTTTCTGTTAAAGAACGAGTGATGTCTTTTTCAAGGGTTCGGATTATCGTTTTTATTTCGTTTCCTGATTTATTTCCATCATCTATGATTGCCAAATCAACGTCTTCCGAAAAACGGTCGATTAATTTATGTCCTTTGGATAAAGATGTTCCTCCTTTGAAAACAGAATTATCTCTGAATTTACTCTTGGATAGTTCTGCTAAAACCAAGGTAATCCAATAGTCTTTCTCAACAAATTCAAATTTAATATCTAAGTGCTGAGCAGTCGCTCGCAGTGTGTTGTAAAATAATTTTGATTCCTGGTGTAGTTTCATAGAATGTTCCATTTTTCGGTCGCAGACAACACTGTTGAAGCACCTGTTAATTTGTATTTAGTAATAGGATTTAATGAATTGTAAAGGATATCCGTGGATGTTGTTTTGTTTTCATCTAATATCGCACCAAGTAAGGCTCTTGTTGCCGGAGGATATTTCATTGCGGAGCGTATGAGTATTGAGATTTCCTTTTCATTTAAACCTTTTACAATCTCTAAAAAGCGCAAGCATGAACTTCGTGTGTTAGAATCCGGAATCTTTTTTATGTATCGGATAGCATCCAAAATTTGTAACAACGGAATACTCTCTTTTGTGATTGTATTTTTCTGCTTTATGAAAGCAATCGTATAACGCTCTCTTTTGAAATTTGGTCTGATATCATTTTTTCCAATTTGAATGGTGTTACTGACCTGTGTCGTTAAGCCTAATTTATTATAAATACTATACCCTGTAAGATAACCGACTGGTTTCCCGTTTTCTTCAAGTAAGTCCTTTACAACTTGTTTTTGGCTCGGAAGTATATCTCCAAAAGGTGTTGATTCCGGTTTGTAGTATTTTCCCTTTGAAAGTTTAGCAATCTTACCAGAAGCAGCCATTCTGTTGAGTGCTTTAATAACCGCCTGTCGCTCATTCACCTTGCTTATAAAGTCATCATAGGTGAATACATATCCTTTTGGAAATCTATTAATGGTAATTGCTATGTATTCAGTTGTTTTCACAATTTCTTATTAGAGGCAAAGATAGTAAAAATGTCCAGTTTTTTATTAAATAAACTGGACAATAAATGAGTGGGATAAAAACTTTTTATGACTTGGTAATTTGATTTCGGAATATTAATTTAATACTTTTATCATTTGCGCACCCCCCTTAGGAAAGCTCTTAAATATTAATCTGTTTTAGATCAATTAATTACACGTTAAAAAGAAAGGGGATTTGTCGCAAATGTTCACTTTTTTTGCGATTATCAAATTTAACTATTTTCTAAGAAACGGCAAAATATTTAGATAATTGCCGAATCATAGAATATGTTACATAAAGATTCAAAGAATTAATATTAGGTCTTATTAAAGCGAAAAAATCATCTGTCTTCTCCCAAACCCTTCAACAAATTAATCAAACTCAATTGCGGATGGCAATCTGATTTATCGGCACGGAAAGAGACGTGTGTCCAGATGCCTGGTGTTCCGTTCATAGCTTGGGTATTGAGTTTCCACATGTCGGTTTGGTAAGTATTAGGGATAGTGTATTTTTTTTTCAGAATCTCATACTAAGAAAATGAATATTCTTCGTAGCTCTCAATTTGTTTTATGTACTCCGTAACGGTCATTTTTTAGTTTTTCGTAGCGCAACATACCAAAAAATGGTAATAAACGCACTGAAAAACTAAAAATTTTCTATAATCTCACTTCACTAAATGACTTCAATAAATTTATCAAACTTAATTGCGGATGGCAATCTGATTTATCGGCACGGAAGGAAACGTGTGTCCAAATACCGGGTGTCCCGTTCATAGCTTGGGTATTGAGTTTCCACATGTCGGGTTGGTAAGTATTAGGGATATTGTATTTCTCGCAGAGGTAATCGAGGAGGGTTTTGAGTGATTCGAGTTGTACTTCTTTGTATTTATGGAAAAATCTGTGACCACGCCATTGCATGCCATAATCAATGACTTCTTCTTTTGGAACTTCTCGGTTGAAAGTGGAAAAATACCTGCCACCTTTTTCGATTAACGCTCCCCAATTACAGATTTCAATTCCAATGGATTGTTGGTTCAACTGGGTATTGTTACGATTGTGTGTTCCGAGGTGGTGCGCCCAATGGGCTGAACTGAAACATTGGTAGATGATGCCGTCTCCATCGATCACAAAAGCTGTTGCCACTCGAACAGGGGGGTAGCCCCAACCGCTAATGACGTTTTTTGCATTTGGACCACTTACGGTGTGGTGTAAGACAATCTGTTTTTTAGGAAAAACTTCCGGGTAATATTGGGCTTTGGTTAATGGGAATTGGATGAGGTTTTTGATTTTCATGATGTTCATTTTTTGTTAGTTATTCGCAATTGGGATTTTCACCCCTCTGTGTCTCCCCTCAAGGGGAGAAGGAAAAAGTTTCATTTTCGTTTGTCGGGTGAGTCGTTTGGGAACGAGATGAGGTTGAACATTTCACGCATTCGAGAGCGCAAGCGATTTCCGTAAATGGATTCGAGGTCGGAAGCACTGAGGTTGGTGGTTGCATGGGTAACATAACCCTGGCGAATCATCAGCTCGTAGCGATTCAAGAGGATTTCGGCAATGGTGTTGCATTCATTTCCGTAATACTTCATGTTTTGTTCCACGCCTAAATCATCGAAACAATAGATTTTTGGGTTGTTGGAATACTTCTGCAAGGTTTGATAACCTTCTTCGTGAAACTCAGCTGCAACGGCTCTTGTGGAACGGATAAAGAAATGGTTTACTTCAAAAGTAAAGTCAGTCATGAGTGTCATGAGCGAGGTTTTACCGCAACCAATCGGCCCCGCCAACAGAATCCCTTTGTTGGGATCAAGGCTGTGTTTTTCGTACAAGTTTTCGCACTTGGTGAAGTAAACTAGCAAGTTTGGAAATGATGGTTAAATCCTCTTTGTGAATGCGAAAATGCTTGCCGAATTTTACACGACCTTTGTATTGCAAATAGCGAATTGTATTATCGTAATCGTAGTTGCGTGCTCCTTCTTCGTCAATGAAATAGGGCTTTTCAGTTGCCGGGTTATAGGGTTTCTTCATAATTCGTGGGTTTTGCGTGTAATTGATGTGGGGTGAGTTTGCCGGTTTTTTCGGCTTGGAACTTCTTGCTTCGCAGGATCCAGTTACGAGCTGCAGCCTGCCAGTCTTTCATTTTTGTTTTTCCGACCAACCAACCATTGGCTTGGTAGTAAAGAAAAAATGGTTCAGCTTCTTCCGTAGAAAATTTTTGCTCCTTGAAAAAATTTAAAACTTCCTCTAAGGTGGGCGGAGTAAAATTCTTTTTACTCTCTTTTTGTTTTAATAGTTTAGTATGTTTTATTTTGTTTATATTGTTTATAGAAGGTACCAGTGCTTGTCCCACTGCTAGTACAATGGTTGTACCAGTGGTTGTATCACTGGTTGTATCGAAATTGTACATCTCAATGATGCTGCCTTTCTTGGAATCGTGAGATGGGAAATACAACAAAAACCCCCAGTTGCTTAATTCTTTCATGCACTTATAATATGTGTTTCTTGAACCAATCTTTGACAAGTTCAAGGTATCTTCCCGATGAATGGAAATGGGATTTTTAAATCGATTCATGTTCCAGTATTGAAAGAGTGCCAAATACAAAGCGACATGACTTGAATGGAGCCGTCCATCTTTTTCGATTTTTTCCATAGCGGCTGTCAAGTGTGCGATGTAGTTCATGATCGGAAGATGCCATTGTGGATTTTATTTTCTTGGATAATTTTTACAATCTCATCGTAATCGAATAAGCAAACCTTACCGATACGGCTGTATGGTATGATGCCATTGATTTTGAGTTTGTGAAAGGTGCCTTGTGAAATACTCAGGAGTTTTCTAGCTTCTGTAGCCTTCATCCATCTTTTATCCTTCGGGATTTGTCCGAAAGATTGTTGCCCGGATTTACTCTTGTGAGTCTTGAGGATTTTCTCCATTTCTTCCAAGAGGTCGTTTTTGAATTCCTCCAGGTCTTCTTTTGTAATTACTGAAATTTGCATATTAAAAGTTTTGATATCGAGTGGCAAATTTCATACTGTCGGACAGCACATTTATCCAACTTTACCGCAGTTGGCAGAAATAAATTATTGAATTGTGGTGTAATGATTCAAAAGCCGCATTTTAAGGATTCAAGTTGATTGAAAGCGGTGCATATTTGATTTACTATGCGGATGAATCAAAGGCGTAAAACTACCGATTGATGGAATTATTTTTCGGTGATTATTGATGGTAATGAATAGTTAATTTGCTGAAATAAAATGTTATACGCCTTTAGACTTCATGAAATTCATACAATTTCCGTGTTTTAAATTACTATCTGTTTGATTCAGAAATGATTCGGTTTAAATTACTGGCTAATTCATGTAAAAACTTACTGCCTTCTCGTTTGCGGTTTTTTATTGAAAAAGAAGCTCTATTGATGTCATTTAAGTTCATATTGAAAATTTGGCCCATTGCCAATGCGATTTCTCTTAAATCACTGTTACCGTTATTAAACACTTTTTGGTGATGTAAGGCCAAAACAAGTTCAATCAAGTCATATTTTGCAGAAGGCCAATGCAATTGAGGGACTGGCTTCCATTCATTTTCATGAAGTATTTCTGCTTTCTCGGTTAAAATATCGCATGCTAATATGTAAGCCAAAATCATATCGTAACCTGTTGAAAATGCCTTGTCAATATTGGGAAGTATCTTGGTTACTATATCTATTTTTGAAGCATGTAATGTGAAATAATATTCGTCGCGACAGGTGTTTTGTGAATTAATGTATTTGTAAAATTCAGCGTATTCCGAAAAATAGCTTTTGAGTTGCAAGAGTTTATCTTGTTTGCACTTTTCAAATTCCTCTTCACTGTTTATGCGTTGTTTTAGCAATAAATCTAGTAGCATACTGTTGGCAATTCGTTGGGCAAGGATTTTCGGTTTGATTGATTTAAAGAAATCAATTTCATCACTAGGAGATTGAAATCCATCATTGTCAAACAATTCACGCATTTTTTCTAATACATGATCGCTCATTTCTACTATTAATCCAGTTCGCGCTTTGTTTTCTGTTCGTTGGGCGTACAATTCGCTAATTTCTGAATTGTACTCTTTGAACATTTCATTGAATTTACTCATAACCTCAAAATTTATGTTTCGAGGTTTTACGTTGGAAAAAATGCAAAATGATTTTACTAATTCCCTTGATTGAATTTTTAACGTAAATTTTTTGCGTGGAAATACGCAATTTTTAGTGGGGTCAAATTACCTGTTTTTGGGATGATTTTTCTGATGTTTTGTTGGTACGGAAGAGTAGTATAAAAAGGGGTATGGAATAGAAATTCATATTTCGTTAGTTTTTCACATTAAAAAGTATAGTTAATTATGCAAAAAGATTTAAAATCTATATATTTGAATAATATATTATGCAATATGTTTACTGGTAACTTAAAAATAAAAGACGTTAAATCGGAAATCGCACAGTTGGTGAAGTCTTATCGCAAACAGCAAAAGCTTACACAGCAAGAACTAGCAGATCAACTTGAGCTCTCCAGAATTACGATTCAGAATTTGGAATCAGGTAAAAACTTCACCATTGATACCTTGCTCAAAGTGTTTAATCATTTTGATGCGTTGGTTGGGTTTAATCAATTTTTGATGGATAAACGAAATGAAACCGAACAATTGACTTCTTTATATTAGCAGCATGGCGAAAAATGACATCATAACGGTATTTTGCTTCGGTCAAGAAATTGGCAGGTTGGGATTTGATGAAAATCAACAGAAATCTTCTTTTCAATACAATCCTGAGTTTCTTCAAAGTGATCGTTTTCACAACTTGTTTCCGTCAACAGGCATCTTAAAACGAACACCACAAGTCCAGGTATTCAGTCAATATAATTCTGAAACATTCCGAGGACTTCCACCTATGATTGCTGATTCATTACCCGATGTATTTGGAAATACTATTTTCAAAAAGTGGATGGAATCAGGTAACAAAGAGTTCAATCAAATTTCTGTCATTGAACAATTGGCCTATGTGGCAGACCGTGGAATGGGTGCTTTGGAATATCGACCAAGTAAGGAACTTCCTCAATCAACGTCAATTGACGTTACCGAAATCATTGCTGTATTGAAAGAAGTTTTACAAGCAAAAGATGAACAGCATGAGTCAACACTCAATCATGAGGCATTGTTGAATATTTTCAAGATTGGTTCGTCCGCAGGAGGTGCCAGACCTAAAATTCTCATTTCAGAACACAAAACTACTGGAGAAATTATTCCTGGGGATTTGAATCATTCTTCCGAATACAATCACTATTTAATCAAGCTGCATTTGGATGATGAATTGGGCTATAGTCGGGAAGTCATTGAATACTGCTACTACTTAACGGCTACTCATCTTGGAATCTCCATGATGCCTTCTAAATTGATTGAGCAAAAACACTTTGCCACGCTTCGTTTTGATCGTCAAGAGGGAAAGAAGAAACATGTGTTGACAGCGACCGGATTAACAGGATGGGATTATCAAAGTCCAAAAGATTCCAATTATGAAAACCTCTTTGAACTAGCATTTTTTCTTAAAGTTCCGTATCGTGATATAGAAGAACTCTTTAAACGCATGGTTTTTAATGTTGTCTTTTTTAATTCGGACGACCATTTGAAAAATCACTCATTCATCTATGAGGAAGAACAAGACAAATGGAATATTTCACCGGCTTATGACATCACGTATTCCTTGAATCCGTTAATGAACTATACAAGAACCAGCAGGGCTTTATCGATAAATGCTAAACGGGTTGATATTACCTTGGAAGATGTTCTTACCATTGCCGAAACATTCACGATTAAAAATCCAAAAAAGGTTATTCAGGAAATTCAAGATGCCATTGTTTATTGGAATGTCCAAGCGAATGAATTGAATTTACCTTCATCTATTATCCAAAGCGTTCAACGAGATTTTGTACGTTTGCTGAAATAGGAATTAATTTCTAAATCAACAAAAAGGCAGCCGAAGCTGCCTTGAATTAACTTATTTTTCGGATTACCGAATCTTGATTTTCTGAGGTTTTCTCCTTGTTTGCAAAAATGGACCTCAATGCCTTCATGTCTTGGCTTACTTTGGTATCCAGAACCTTGGCATAAATCTGTGTGGTGACCAATTTGGTATGTCCCAGCATTTTGGAAACGGTTTCTATGGGTACTCCATTTGAAAGAGTAACCGTTGTTGCAAAGGTATGTCGGGCAATGTGCATGGTCAGTTCTTTTTTGATGCCGCAAAGCGATGCTACTTCCTTTAAGTACGCATTCATCTTTTGGTTTGATTTCACCGGAAGTAACGCTCCTGTTTTGACACAATAAGGATGTTGCTCATACTTTTGAATGATTTCCTCGGCTTGTGGTAACAACGGCACATTCGAAACGGTATTTGTTTTCTTCCGTTTGGTAAATATCCATGTGTCACCATCAATTCCTTTGGCTAAATCTGTGAGTTTTAGTTTCTCTACATCTGCAAAGGCATAACCGGTGTAACAACAGAACAAAAAGATGTCTCGCACTTCCTCCAAACGTTCGATGTTAAATTCTTTTTCGTGTAATAGCATGATTTCTGCTTCATCGAGTATTTCGCGATGCACATTGAGTTTTGTGCATTTGAATGCCGCAAAAGGATTTTTTTCCATCCAATCGTTGTTTACTGCCATGTTTATGACTTTCTTCAACATGGTGATGTACTTCATTGCTGTGTTGTGTGCAATGTGGTGCTTCACCCTCAGGTAATGTTCAAAATCAACGACAAAGCGATGGTTGAGTTCGGTTAAGTACATGTCGCTTCGGTTGTGATATTCTTTTAGGTAAAGTTTCAACTTCCCAAGCACCGTATTGAACTTGATGTACGTTGAAGGCACAACATCAATTCCTATTCTTTCTTTGATTTTCTCATTATGGTATTCAAAGATTGAAATGAGGGTGTGTTGTTTTTCGTCCACACTGAACAAGAGGTTCTTTAGCATTTCACCGGTAATAAACATGTCTTTGGCGTTTAACTCCATGAAATGTTTGTACACCTTGGATTTAACCATATCCAAATAATTGTTGAGCATCCTCAATTCGGTGGTGTGCGGTTTTGCTTGTCCGGCTTGTGTAATCCACTTTGCGGGATCAACGATTTGGCGCATGGAAATTTCAGTCCGTTTACCATCAATGGTAATTCTACAGTAAATGGGTGCTTTACCGTTTTTTGCTTTGCTTCTGTTCAGCCAGAACAGGAGGGCATAATTTTGATTCATAACATTGTATTTTAAAAGTTTCGTTTTTAAACGGTAACCGCCATCGGTTACCTGTTTTAGTTTTCGATATCAAAACTTTTTCAAATACAAACGCTGTAATTGTTTAAAATTCAGCTTCTTGAGCTATGCCTCGGTTACCCAAAATTACAATCTTTTTTTTTGGTAACCGAATGAGTTACCTATATTATGTAATTTTTTGATTTTAAATGAAACTTACTAGAAACAAAAAACCCTTGAAAACATTGCATTTTCAAGGGTTTTAAGTGCTTTTGTGTTTGTTTGCGAAACACTACTAGCGGTCTGGACGGGAAGTAATTTATTGAAAAATATATTTCATGAATATTTTTTAAGTGTTCACAAATATATGATAATCAGTATTTTATAATTATTTTTTAACTAAATTGAAACATAAAAAATTCTATTATTGTTGTCCCTTTTGTTGTC
>CALQIX020000028.1 GCA_943330745.2 Lishizhenia tianjinensis | reverse complement strand
GGACGGGAGAGCTTTTGGGAAAAATTGCCAAGATGGAATTTATACCTGGAAACTAATCTATGAAGATGTTAAACTCGGAAATCGTATCATGGTCGGTCATGTTACTTTATTGAGGTAATCCATTTATGTGCTCTATGTATTGGTGATGTTAACTAAACAAATACCTGTTCGATTAAATTTTCACCAAATGAATAGGGAATGTATGCCAAATTAGGAATTTCTTTTGTGAGTATAATACCTGGTTTTTTACCAAGAGAAATCGTTCCATGCGTTGTGCTTAACTCCATTGCGGCAGCGGCATTAACGGTTAAGGCAATCAATGCTTGCTCTGGTGTTAATCGCATTTTAATGCATGCTAAAGACCAAATAACAAATAAATTATAGCAAGGGGTAGAGCCCGGATTAAAATCACTTGCCAATGCAAAAGGAATGTTTTCCTCAACCAACTTTTTAGCATCACCATATGGAATAGATAAAAAATGAGAACAACCAGGTAGAAAAACGGGTATACTAACCCCAGATTTCAATGCTGATATATCCAAATCTGTCAATTCCTCTAAATGATCCACAGAGAGCGCATTTAATTCTATTGCTTTTTGCAAGCCTCCCATAGAAGAAAATTGATTAACATGAACTTTAGGCTTCAAGCCTGCATTAATACCCGCCAATAAAATCTCTTCCATTTCAGCGACTGAAAAATAATTACGTTCACAAAAAACATCTATATAATCTGCAAGTTTCTCTATTTGTACAACAGGAATGATTTCGTTTATTATTAGATCTATATAACCTCGATGATTATCTTTGAATTCAATAGGGAAAGCATGCGCTGCTAACAAAGTTGCTTTAATGGGTATGGAAAAGTGAGATTTAAGTTGATTTATTACGCGCAACATTTTTAACTCAGCATCGACACTAAGTCCATATCCCGTTTTAATTTCTAGTGCTCCAGTCCCGCATGCGATCATTTTCTCAATTCTCTGAATCGCTAGAAAAAACAATTGATCCTCATCCATTTGTTGCAGTCTACCTGCCGAATTAAGAATTCCGCCACCATTCAGTGCAATTTCTTCATACGACAATCCTTTAATGCGGTCAACAAATTCTTCCTCTCGAGTTTTGGCAAAAACAGTATGTGTATGAGAATCACAAAAAGCAGGCAAAACAAATTTACCTTCGGCATCAATTACTTCTAAATCTCTCCAATCAATAATTCCCTCCCATTCAGCCATTGGACCATAGGCAATCACTTCACCATCTTCAAGAGCCAAGAAAGCATTATAAATCACAGGTAAATCATTCATTTCAGAACCTCTCAAAAGAGTTGGCAAATCCTCGCCAGCTAAAACAAGACCCTTAATGTTTTTAAATAATTGCTTTCTCATTTCTGGTTTTTTTTCAAAATAAAATCACGTACAACGGTTGGGAAATGAAGATGTTCGGTTAATTGAATTTTAGTACGTAAGCTCTCAATTGTTTCCGAAAAATCTAATTTAAAATTATATTGAGCTAAAATTTCTCCTTTATCATACTCTTCATTAACTAAATGTATGGTAATACCAGATTCTTTTTCATGTGCATCTAAAACTGCTTGATGAACAAAATCTCCATACATTCCTTTTCCTCCAAATTTTGGCAACAGCGAAGGGTGAATGTTTATAATTCTATTTGGAAATGAATGGAGTAATTTCTCAGGGATTTTTTTCAAATAACCCGCAAGTATAATCCATTGAATGTCGCTTTTTAAACAAATAGTATGAAGATATTCATGATTTGAAGCCTTTCCTGCATCGATGACTAAAAATGAAACTGATCTTTCGCGACACCAACTCTCCAATACTGGATTTTCTTTTTCAGAGAGAACCAAAACAACTCGTATAAATTCATCCGAGGCAAAAAATTCTTGAAGCTTTCTTGCATTTGAACCCTTTCCTGAAATAAAAACAGCTATTTTTTCACCCATATTCATTCACAAAAGTAAAACAAGTAGTTTAAAAGTGATGAAAAAATCGCATTTAACTGATTTTGACAGAGTTTTAATTAGCCCGATTCGTTTTATTATCAAATTAAGTGGTGAATAATTTTGATTTTTGAGTGATTGTTTTTTTCTTTGCACCTTGTTAACCAATTAAAAAATAAAAAATGTCAGATATCAGATCAAAAGTTATTTCTATTATCGTAGATAAATTAAGTGTTGAAGAAACAGAAGTAACAGATGGAGCTAGCTTTACAAATGACCTAGGAGCAGATTCATTAGATACTGTGGAATTAATCATGGAATTTGAAAAAGAATTCAATATTGCCATTCCAGATGATCAAGCGGAAACTATCCAAACGGTTGGAGATGCCGTTTCATACATTGAAAAAAACGCTTAATAATTTAATTGATTATTCTGAACTGATTTTCGTTATTTAAATAAGTATGGAATTAAAACGAGTTGTTGTTACTGGTCTTGGTGCGCTAACTCCTATCGGAAACACTGTTTCTGAATATTGGAGTGCTTTATTAGCTGGGAAAAGTGGTGCGGCACCGATAACCCATTTCGACGCTTCTAAATTTAAAACACAATTTGCCTGCGAAGTAAAAAACTTCAATGTGGAAGATTTTATTGATAGAAAAGAAGCGCGGAAACTTGATCAGTTCTCCCAATATGCCATAGTCACAGCCACTCAAGCAGTGGAAGACTCTGGTTTGTTGGAGTATTCAAATGTAAATTTTGACAGAATTGGAGTAATTTGGGGATCTGGAATTGGTGGATTAAAAACCTTTCAAGAGGAGGCAAAAGAATTTTTTGCAGGTGACGGAACGCCCCGATTTAATCCTTTCTTTATCCCAAAAATGATTGCTGATATTGCTGCGGGACATATCTCAATCAAATATGGATTTCGCGGACCAAATTATGTTACCGTTTCGGCATGCGCCTCATCAACCAATGCGATTATTGATAGTTTCAACCTTATCCGATTAGGAAAAGCGGATGCAATTGTAACCGGTGGTTCTGAAGCTGCTGTTAATGAAATGGGAATGGGTGGTTTTAATGCATTGAAAGCATTGTCCACGAGAAATGATTCTCCCGAAAACGCTTCTCGTCCTTTTGATTTGGAAAGAGACGGGTTTGTTCTTGGTGAGGGAGGTGGTGCACTTATTCTAGAGGAATACACCCATGCAATCAAAAGAGGAGCGACAATTTATGCTGAAGTAATCGGTGGTGGAATGTCAGGGGATGCTTATCACATGACTGCACCTCATCCAGAAGGACTTGGGGCACGAAACACTATGCTAGCAGCTTTGGAAGATGCGGAAATTGAAGCGACAGAAATTGATTATATTAACGTACATGGAACATCTACTCCATTAGGAGACGTAGCTGAAGTGAAAGCAATTCAAGCAGTATTTGGTGACCATGCATACAATTTAAATATTAGTTCAACAAAATCAATGACTGGGCATTTGTTGGGGGCGGCAGGTGCTATTGAAGCTATTGCCTGTGTATTAGCTGTTAAAAATGATATCGTTCCACCAACAATTAACCATTTCACGGACGATCCGGAGCTCGACAATAAATTAAACCTAACTTTTAATCAAGCACAAAAAAGAGTTGTTAATATCGCTCTTTCAAACACTTTTGGATTTGGTGGACACAACACAAGTGTTATCGTAAAAAAATACCAGTCATAAAATTGGCTTTATTAATATCTCTTTTTACCAAAAAAAAAACCGAGGAAGAACTTAAAATAATTAAGTTTATTATACAGAAATTTGGATATAGACCAAAAGATTTAACCTATTTTATAAAGGCTATAACCCATAAATCGTATGTTAGTTCAGACCCATCCATCACGAATGAACGCTTAGAATTTTTAGGAGACGCGATGTTAGATGCATTTGTGGCAGATTTTCTTTTCAAGCGATTCAAGGATGAAGATGAGGGGTATTTAACACGGGTTAAATCTAAAATTGTAAATCGAAAGACACTATCTGAAATCGGTGAAACAATGGGTATTCGAGAAATCTTGCGTTACAACCAAGCCAGATCTATTAACTTGTCATCATTGGAAGGAAATGCCTTTGAGGCAATTTTAGGAGCCATTTATTTAGATGGTGGTTATAATTCCGTGCAAAATTCTGTAGAAAATTTTGTCTTTCAAAAATATGTCAATCTAACTCGGTTATTAGAAGAAGAAATTGATTTTAAGTCGAAACTATTTATTTGGTGCCAAAAGAAAAAATTGAATCTCGAATTTATTGTGCTTACTGAAATAAATCAAGGCGGGTCGTGGGTTTATGAAATAGAAACAAACATCAATAACATTAAATACGGGAGAGGAAAAGGCGGGTCAAAAAAAATTGCTGAACAAGGGGCGGCTAAGGAAACATTGCAGTTATTGGGTGAATTTTGATTCTTCATTAGCAGATATTAAAAAAAAATAGTTTCTTTGTAAAAACAATCATTTATGAGCTCTTCAGATATCTTTTACAAAATTGGTGGTTTGCTTCAAGATTCCTTTGTGTTTTTTGAATCAGTTGGAAATATTTTTAATTATTCTGCCATAGTTCTTGGATTCTTTGGATTCTTTTTTTGGATGAATACACAAAGAAAATTCAATGACAAAGCTTCCAAAGACTCAAATCAATTAAAATAGAAGCAACTTACTCCTTTTATGGGCGTCATAATGTTGGGCAGTTTTTGTCCAACTAAACTATTATGAGACAGATTCTACTGATTTTTGTTTTTTACTTTCTTGCTATGCATAGCAAGTCTCAAGTAACAACAGCCTCTGATTGTTCAAATGCGGTAAATATTTGCCAAAACGCTACATTTCAAATTGATCCTAATGGTTCTGGGGCAGTTCAAGAATTAGCCAACAGCCCTATCTCAAACCCTTCAATAAATCCAGCATCAGGAAATTCAGGCTGCTTGCTTGCAGGCGAATTAAATTCAACTTGGATGGTAATAAATGTTGCTAGTACGGGTACACTGGAATTTTCATTTGGTGCAGATGGCGGATTTGGATGTTTAGATTGGATCATGTGGCCCTACACGTCCAATTCTTGTAATCAAATCATAAGTAATCAATTAGCACCAATAAGATGTAATTGGAATGGTGCATGCGAATCTTTTGCAGGGGTTGCAACCCCGTTGCCTCCAGGAGGAGACCCTTCTAATTTTGAACCAGAGATTAACGTTACGGCTGGTCAACAATTTTTAATTTGTTTATCCAACTATAGTTCTCAATCTACTGTTTTACCCTTAAATTTTTTCGGTTCAGCTAATGTTTCGTGTACAGCTGTTCAACCTGTTACGGTGAATAACGTAACTATTTGTCCAGGACAGACCGCCACATTAACAGCAAACAGTCCTGGTGCAACATCCTACACCTGGTCCAATGGTGCCACCACTCCATCGATAACAGTATCGCCAACAACAACAACAACTTACACAGTAAATGTTTCAGCGCCTGCTCCAAACGGTGCGACAGGAACGGGTACTGCCACGGCAACTGTTATAGTATTACCTTCCACAGATCCATTGTGCGGATGTACTGTCACGGCAAGTAACACTGGTCCAATTTGTGAGGGATCAACCTTTAATTTGGCATCAGTAGGAGTGACAAATGGGACTTTCGATTGGACAATAGCGGGGACAAGTATCGGAACCACTCAAAACTTAACAAACATTCCGGCGGCCACTGCTGGAACCTATCCATTTACAATAACCGCAACCGACGCTGCGGGTCATGTTTGTACCTCTACCACTACCGTTTTAGTGAATCCATTACCGAATGTAATTGCAGGAAATGATATTAGTACCTGCCTCGGAAACTCGGTTACTTTGTCAGGTTCAGGAGCAACTACTTATCAATGGAGTGGAGGCATTCAAAATGCAACACCATTTAATCCAACAACGAATAGTACGTATACTGTTACCGGCACTGATATTAATGGGTGCATTAATTCAGACAATGTAATGGTAACCATGTTATATGCACAAATTCCGTCAATAAGTCCAAGTATAACTTCTGGATGCGCACCAAGTCAAGTAATTTTTACCAACAACGATCCTCAGGCACAAAATTGTATTTGGTCATTTGGAAATGGTGCAACTGGTAATGGTTGTACGCCACAGCAAACTACTTTTGACCAGGTTGGTTGTTACGATATTAGTCTTACGCAAACTGATGTTCAAGGGTGTGATACAACTGTTGTTTTTGACGATGTGGTTTGCATTGAAGAAGCAATTGCAGCTTTTTATGTAAACCCTGGGACAATTGGTCCAGCAAATGCTTCTGTTGGATTTTACAATGTGTCAGAAGGTGCAGATTCTTATTACTGGGATTTTGGTGACGGAGTAACATCTACTGAAATAGAACCGACACATACCTATAGTACCAATTTACAGACAGGATTTACTGCAACATTAATAGCTACATCTCCTGCAGGATGTACTGATAGCACAACAATGCCCATTGGTTATGAAGAGCAATTGATTTATTATGTGCCCAATTCTTTTACTCCGGATGCAGATGAGCACAATCAGTTATTTACTCCCGTTTTTACTTCTGGATTTGCACCTGAAAATTTTGAGTTGTTAATCTTTAATCGATGGGGAGAAATTATTTGGCAATCTTTTGATGCAACAAAAGGGTGGGACGGAACTTATGGCGAAAAGGGAGTTGGAGCGCAGGCTGGTACATATACATGGGTTATTAATTTTAAGCCAAAAGCTACAGATGATAAAATAAAAATTTCAGGTTTTGTGAATTTACTGAGATAACATCTGTTTCTTCCAAATAATTTCTACATTCTTTTTAATCCGGCTTTACTTCTTTATATTTGCAACTCAATTATTAGACTAATGAGTTCATCCGACAAAATTTCTACCTCAAAAGCACCAAAACCTGTTGGTTTATACCCACACGCTCGAAAAGTAGGGAATTTACTTTTTTTATCTGGAGTCGGTCCCCGTGTTGCAGGATCAAATGTCACAGACTCAACTGTTCCAGGTTTGAAATTAGATCACAATGGTAATTTCATTGAGTTTGATTTTGAAGCACAGTGCCGAAATGTTTTTGATAATGTTCGGATTATTTTGGAAGAATCAGGTTCAAGTTGGAATAACTTAGTTGATGTAACTGTTTTTTTAGTAAATATGAAACGAGACTTTCATACCTACAATAAAATTTATGCTGAGTATTTTCAAGATAACTTACCTTGTAGAACAACTGTTGAAATTAACTCGTTGCCTACACCGATTGCTATAGAATTAAAATGTATCGCCACAATTGATTAAATTATGATTTCTTTTATTATTCGTTGCTTAATTGCTCTTGCCGCACTTTCTTTTAATACGTGGTTATTTGTTTCCAATCATTGGGGATGGGGTATTGTTTTCATTTTTGTGACCGCTTTAATTATCCTTTCTTTTTTTAGAAATGAACGAATGATTTTAGCGTTAAATCAAATGAGACTCGGTAATACTGATAAGGCTAAAATTCATATAAATAAAATCACTCATCCACAGTTTCTTCCTAAAAAACAACATGCTTATGTATTGTACCTACAAGCCGTTATGAATAGTCAAGAGTTTGGCTTTGTAAAAAGTGAACAAATTCTTAGAAAAGCACTTGCCCTAGGCCTAAGGACAGCACAAGACAATGCAGTTGCGCGAATGCATTTAGCTGGAATATGCGCACAAACAGGAAGAAAAAACGAGGCCGTTACTTTACTGGGAGAAGCGAAAAAAATGGATAAAGATGGCATAATGCGGGATCAAATTAAAATGATGCAACAACAACTTCAACAAGCACCTTCGAAAAATCAAATGCGCATGGCTCAAATGATGGGCGGTAGAAGAAAAACACCCAAAATGAGATAATGCATCCTATAATTCCAATTGTATTTATAGATGTCATTGATCTTTATGCTAATACTATTTCTTTAGGTGCAATTGAGGCTTTCCCTGTTCTAGGTCATGGATTTATGTATAGCAGAAGCTTTCATGACTTAGATTGTCATATTTGGGAGCTAGGCTGGATGGATATGGAAGCGTTTTTAAAAATGAAACAATCCTAATGAACACAAATCCAAAGCTTTTCACAACAGGTTGGGAAGATTATGAACTCATAGACGCTGGTGGGGGAAAAAAACTTGAACGTTGGGGAAAAATAATCACAATTCGTCCAGAATTACAAGCATACTTCAAGACAGAATTATCTTTCATTGAATGGAAGAAGATGGCTCATTGGGAGTTCATTCAAGGGAAAGGACAAACAGGAAATTGGAAATCAATTCAAGAAGCTCCAAGAAACTGGATGATAGAATTTAAAAAAGTAAAAATCAAATTGGAACTTACCCAATTCAAACATGTAGGATTGTTTCCAGAACAACGAACCAATTGGGATTTCCTTTTAAATGAATTAGAGCCTGGTGATAAATTCCTTAATTTATTTGCCTATACTGGAGCGGCATCAATTATTGCCAAAAAATTGCGTGCTGATGTTGTTCATGTCGATTCCGTTAAAAATTTAATCTCTTGGGCAAAAGAAAACATGGAGAACAGTAGTCTAGCGGACATAAGATGGGTTCTTGAAGATGCCATGAAATTTATTGCACGCGAGGAAAAACGTGGAAATAACTATCGGGCAATTGTAATGGATCCTCCTGCATGGGGGATTGGAGCTAAAGGAGAAAAATGGAAACTTGAAGACCAAATTGACACGTTAGTTTCAACAAGTGCTAATCTTTTAACGGAAGATGGTATTATGATCATGAATACGTATACTCCAACCGTAGATTTTGAATTCTTAAGAGATTTATTGCCCCTTTATTTTAAAGAAAATCAAATTAATTTGAATGAATTGTGGATGAATACAACCACCGGTAAACAACTTTACTATGGAAATCTTGTCCGAATTAATAAACAAGCGGAGTCCCAAAACTATGTTTTGTAAATAGTGACTTTCCTCCTATCTTTATAAAAAATTTCATCATGAGACAACAGCTGTTTTTTATTCTTTTTATTGGAGGGTCACTTTCAGTTTCAGGCCAGTTAAACTCTTGGCAAGCATTTGTAGATTCTATACCAACATTATCTTCACCAAGGTCATGTGATTTAAATAACGATGGTGTTCAAGACATCGTAATTGGTGGAGGAACTGACGGTGTTGCTAGTAATCACGGAATTATGGCATTAAACGGGGTGGATGGATCTGTACTTTGGAATAGAGCATCACGGAATGAAGTCTTTGGCAGCGCTATTTTTCAAGACATTACAAATGATGGAATAAAAGATGTTTTTATTACAGGAAGACAAGCACAATTACTCGCAATTAATGGCGCGAATGGTCAGTTACTTTGGGACTATTTTCCCTATGGAATTAATCCTGCCGATAGTGGGCTTTACAATTTTTACAATCCTCAGTTTATTTCTGATATAAATAATGACGGGTTTAAAGAAATTCTGGTAGCAAATGGTGGAGATCACGCAGCACCAGATTGGGAAACCGATCGTCCACCAGGACATTTAATGGTAATTAACTCACTAACAGGATTGTTAATAGCAAAAGCAGTTGTTCCGGACAGTGCTGAAACGTATTGCTCTCCATTAGTAGCCGATATTCAAGGAAATGGAATTCCTTGGGTGCTTTTCGGGACTGGAGGAGAAAATTTAGGTGGGTCTTTTTGGGCCTGTCCATTGAATGACCTCATTCAATTTAATAGTTTAGCTAACTCTGTTCAATTGGATAGCCATCCGAATAAAGGATTTATTGCTCCTGCGGCATTGGCAAAAAATGGAACTGCCGGTTATGATATAATAATTCAAGGATTTAATGGGAAAATCACCAAAATAAAAGGAGCTAATCTCGGAATTTCTTGGCAATTTCAGCTACCGTCAACTGAATCAAGCGCGGAACCTGTTTTGGGGAATTTTGTTGGTGGAGATAATATTCCTGATGTTCTAGCGATTTTATTCAAAGGTATTTCACCTTCTTACACCGATTTTTATCAAGTGATGATTGATGGAAGAACCGGTCAGCTTTCCTTCAAAGATAGTATTGGAACACTTAATTATGCGTCGGCAAATGCTTTAGACTTTGATAACGACGGACGTGATGAAGGATTAATTTCAGTGACTTATTCAGAAAATGGGTCTTTTAAACATCGATTACAAAAAATTGATTTTGCATCCAATACAATTACTCAAATTGGATCCACAAAGGGTGGCGTTAATCTAGGGTCGACTCCCTTAATTACTGATTTGGATAATGATAATCAGTTAGACCTTGTTTATGTAGTAAAAAAAGATAGCTTAAATCCAATTTCATGGAAAGGTATTTATGTTAAAAGAGAAGAGTTATTGGTTACATCCCCAAATAGTGGAATTGCTTGGGGAAGTTATTTAGGGACAATAAATGATGGGGTGTATACCTACAATGCTGTTGATTGCGGTTTAGGAAGTGTTATAATAGGGGGAAATATAGTTCAACCCTCTTGCAATGGTTTTTCAAATGGATCAATTGATCCGATCTTAGTTAGTGGCCATGGACCATATACCTATTTATGGGACAATGGAACTACAGATACCATTTTATCTAATGTAACTCAAGGAACCTACTGGGTGCGAATTACAGATGCCTTAGGTTGTTATGAGGAACGCACACTCACCCTAAATGACCCATTTGTAATAAGCTTCGGTGGAATAATGGCTCCACTTTGTCCAGGCGGTTCAAATGGAATGGCAACAGTTGGTTCATCTGGATGCCCTTGTCAGTTTAGTGGCTGTACGTTTTTATGGGATAATGGTATCACAACCAAACCAAATAATTCGCTCACAAGCGGTTGGCATGAAGTAACAATTCATCATCCAAGTGGGTGTGTTGTTGTTGATTCTGTATTCGTTCCAGAACCTTTACCAATTATTGTAGACACGACCCTTTTTAATAATACGTGTTACGGAGACTCAGCAGGAAGTATTGAATTAACCACATCAGGTATATATGAACCTACTCATTATATTTGGTCTACTAATGATACAACGGCACTGAATAATAATCTACCGAGTGGAAACTATACGGTTTCTGTTTCTGACTCAAGAGGGTGTGTGGATACATTGCATTTCGAAATCACCCAAGCCAGTGAAATTGTTCCTTCATATTCAATAAGTAATGTGAGTTGTTTTGGAGACTCAAATGGAGAAATTAATTTTCAAGCCATTGGAGGATATGAAAATTACTCGTATTGGATCAATGGGGCACAATCAAGTTCATCAGCTGTTGGTTTATTAGCGGGGACATACACCGTTTCGGTTTCCGATAGCGCTCAGTGTTATACAACCTCATCTAATCTTGTGATTACACAACCAAATGACATAACGTTACAATTGAGTTCAACTCCGGAAATTGACGGATTTGATGGAACCGCCATCGTTACTATCCAAGGAGGTGTTGCACCTTACACAATAGCCTGGAATGATCCAAATAGTCAATCTGACAGCTTAGCTGTTTATTTAAACGAAGGTTGGTACACCGCCTCAATTACGGATGCTAATGGATGTCAACACGTTGATTCTGTTTATGTCGGAATTGCCGGACTTCTTGACCAGTCAATAAATAATTTTTCAGTATTTCCTAATCCAGCAAAAGACTTTATTACAATCAATGGAATAAAAGGAAGAGAAATCAAGGTTTATGATGCGAACGGTAAATTAATAAAAATATCGCCATTTACCAATTCATTGTCAACAACAGAACTTACAAATGGAATTTATTACTTAGAAATTGATCTAGATAAAACAGTTGCTCGACTGAAATTTTGCAAGATAAATTAGTCTCGCTATTCTTTTTGAAATCGATTGTTTTCCAAATTAACGTCGGGTAAAAAACCATCCGGATCAATAGTGATTGATTGAACTTCTTTCCATTTGACAGTGGATAAAGTAATAGAATATTTTGGGCTCGCGCAGGACCATTTGTTTAGAACTGAAGTTGGTCGTAAGAAATCTGATTTCAAATTATTGGTGAGGTCCAAGGGTACATAAAAATATTTTTTATCTCCATTTTTCAATTGAACACTAAATTCAAGGGGCATAGGTATACCTTTGTTTTTAAAGATAATCGAAATTCCTTGATCTGATTTGAATACAGAATCGATTGATAAATCTATTTTTTTTGTGGTATTTAACCAATAATTCTGAAACCACGATAATTCTAATTGAGAAGCGTCCTCGAAGGTTTTTACAAAGTCGTTGGGGTCAGGATGTTTGAATTTCCACTTGGAATAAAACCTCTTGAAACCGGCACGCATCACAGAATCACCAATCATATATCTAATTAATTCAGGAAAAAGTTGGCCCTTGTAGTACGCAGCATTATAGTAAGGATAATCACTATCAAAATGGTTGGCAGCAGTTGAAATGGGCTCTTCGATAAACATATCCGTTATCCAAGAATAATTTGAAATAGCACCACTAGTTGGATTTTTAGATAAATCATTTACATTGCTAATTCGCTCTTCTGCATAGGAGGTCAACCCTTCATCCATCCAATGGTATAGATTTTCATCCGTTCCAAACATTCCATAAAAATAATTATGCATGAACTCGTGACACGCTGTACTAAAAAAATCACTGCGACTCGCTTCTAACATTGTACACATGGGGTATTCCATATATCCTTCACCTGCTTGAATAAAGGAAAACTGTGCGTAGGGATAGTTGCCAAATTCGCGCTTACAAATTTCATATGCTTTGGGCCAATTTTGAATAAGGGATTTCCAAGCATCTTTGTATTTAATATTATAAAAATAATGAAAGCTGATACCATCAAGAATCAATTCTTCGTGCTGCCAGTCTTTATCCAATGCAAAAGCAAAATCATGTACATTACTTGCTGTAAAACTCCATTTTTCCAAGGATTGATTTGTAGATGAGACTGTTTTTGACTTCCATCCTTTCGATTGGTATGTTTTATCCTTCAATAAACCTGTTCCCGCAACGGTATATGACGAATCACATAGTATATCTACGGAATATTTTCCAAATGTGCCCGCAAACTCTCTCCCAAAATAAGGGTCTGTATGCCACCCCATATCATCATATCTACAAATTTTTGGATACCATTGCGTAAAAGTAAAGTCAGTTCCTGCAGTATTATTTTTCCCTGCCCGGTTTATACAAGCGGGTATTTTTGAGACAAAACTCATTGTAATGACTACTGATTTTCCAGGTAGAAGCTCTTTCTTCAATTTAACTTGGCCGATAGATTCAAACACATTCATGGTATGCACTTCTTTATCAATCGTTAATGATTGAACTGAGATTTCACCTAAATCTTGCTGTTTATAATCTACTAGTTTAGCGTTGCTTACGTTGGCCTGTCTCTCAAATGCATGACTTCCTTTTTTAAACGCATTCCAATATAAATGAAAATAAATTTCTTTCAGTGTGTCTTGTGAATTATTAAAATAGGTAACTGATTGACTACCTTCCAATTGACTTTTTTTATCATCAATATTTGCCTGAATAGTATAATCTACTTGCTGTTGCCAATAGGTGTTTTGAGCAAAAAACCAAGAAGCATTAATTAGTAATAAATAAAATAAACCAGTTTTCATATGTTCAGTATTAAGGAAATATAAGTCGATTAATCTGTTTCTGTTACATTTTTGAATAAGGTAATTGTTCTTCTCTGTTTCTTAGTTGGTTTACCAACCCCAAATTGATTATACTCCTTTTGAGCAAGTTGATATTCTGCATACTTAGTTCGTTCAGAGTCTAATGTAGTATCTTCCAAATAGGTTTGCACCAATTTTGGACCCATTCTTTTATCCACTAATTCGAGGATTTTATAGGAGAAAACGGCATTGTGTTTTTTTACTTGTATTGTGTCGGAAATACTTATTTCTTTGGAAGGTTTAACAGGAATTTGATTCAGTAAAATCTTACCATTTTTTATTAATGTGGTCGCTTCATTTCTCGTTTTACATAAACGAACACACCAAACATATTTATCCAGCCGTAATTTCACTGCGTTGTTTTTTGGAAAGAGATTGATAAACCAACTGATAAGATTCATCTATACAGTCAAGTATAAGCTGGTCACATAGGTCTTTATTAAACTGAATAGTATTCCAGTGCTTTTTATTCATGTGATATCCTGGCAAAACTGCTATAAATTGCTCTCGCAATTCGATTGCTTTTTCAGGTTCACACTTCACATTTATGCTTTCTGTATGCTCAACATCAAGAAGTGCGAAGATTTTCCCGCCTACCTTAAAAACCAATGTTTGATTGTCGAAAGGAAAACTTTCTGTTGTACCTAATTTAGAAAGACAATGCAAACGGACTTTCTCTAAATCCATTAATGAATTGCTGGTGCGTTGTCGTATTTACCTAGATTATAGAGCATTGTTGTGTGCCCTTTCAAGGCCTTAAAAAATGTATTGTATGAATGATAAGGTAAATTAAACTCCAATGCTGTTTCTTTTACGATTTTTGCAATTTTTGGATAATGAACGTGACAAATATTCGGAAAAAGATGATGTTCCACTTGGTAATTAAGCCCGCCTACATACCACGTTAATACAGGGTCTTTTGGTGCAAAATTAGCGGTGTTGTAAAGCTGGTTTACTGCCCAATCAGCATCTACGTTTCCTGAAACATCCGGTAAAGGGTAATCAGAAGTTGGAACCACATGAGCGGGTTGGAAAATAGCGGCAAGAATTAATCCACAAATAAATTGCATGGTTAACCAACCAATAACCAACCAATACCAAGGAGCGTCAGTTAGTACGAGAGGTAACACAATAAATACGGCGTAATAAATAAGTTTGTACACAATAATTGAAAAAATATGACTACCAAAAGTTAGTTTTTGAGTTTCAATCAATCCTTTAGATTTATAACGAAGTGCCTGCTGAAAATCCTTTGAAGTTGACCACATCATTGTCATTAACCCATAAAAAAACCAAGCATAAATATGTTGAAACCGATGTAATTTATTTCGTTTCGCATGTGGTGAAAAGCGCAATAAAAATGACGGCGGTTTTATATCTTCATCGAAATCAGTAACATTTGTGTACGTATGATGTAATACATTGTGTTGTATTCTCCAATTCACATCACTTCCACCTAATAAAATCATGACCTTTCCAACAAGTTTGTTTACCAACTCATTCTTTGAATATGCCCCATGATTAGCATCATGCATAACAGATAATCCGACACCAGCCATGCCAATCCCCATAATAACCCACATGAGCATGTATAAAGGAAATGACAAGTCTAAAGTAAGTAACAACGCGAAGGGAATCAAGTAGATAGAAAGCATCGCTATCGTCTTAATAACCATTTTTGCGTTAGCATGTCTTGAAATGTTTTTTTCCTTGAAATAACCGTTTACACGTGTTCTAAGAACTTTGTAAAACTCAGAATTGGTTGTCCCAGTAAATCGTATATTTTGATGTTGCATGGTATCTGTTTTAGTAAAGGTACTTCTATTCAAGCGAACTATTGTAATTTTTTAGGTTGTTTTTACATAATTCATAGTTAATAACACAACGAACTACGTTCTGTTCAATGAACGATAAATAAATAATACCAATAGGAGACTAATCGCAAGTAATTCAGGCAATGAAATGAAAAATGAAATTAGAATTAGGCTAACCCAAAAACCAATTGAAATCCAGTAGTAATTAAATTGAGGACTAAAGTTTTTTAACTCCTCAATGGATTTTATTTTAATCGTAAACGCTTGGATGTCCTGTTTCATTTTCATTATTGAAGCAAAATAAAGCAATGGTAAAAGTAAAAATCCTTGTGGAACACCCATGTCTTCATACATAAAAAAAGAAATGACCTCCTTACCAAATTGGATGGTTGGGTTGGCTAGGCAAATAAACGTATGAATTAATGCTACTTCAATTAGCCAAAAAATTATGAAAATAGCGAGTTTTTTATAATCTCTAGCTGCCTCTTTCTTTTCCACTAAAAACGTAAATTTTCGAAATGTTTCCAGCTGAAAATAAGTCGCAAATAAATTTTCAATCATGTAGAATAAAAGAATAAAATACAGAGACCAATTCCAGAAGAAAAACCCCAACAATGGAATGGCTAATTCACCTAAAATTTGAATAAATAATAGTGTTTTTTTATTCATCACTTCAATGCTGCAACGCGTTCCTTGGTTAGCTGATATTCTGGATTATATTTTAGTGCTTTGGCGTATGCTTGAAGAGCACGTGTACGGTCATTTTTTTCTTCATAACACGTACCTATATTGTGCCACCCTTTCACGAATTCGGGTTGAATATCTGTTGCCATTTGATAATAAATAATAGCACTGTCAAGTTGATTCTCCGTATTGAATTGTTTTATATACCCAATGTTAAACCACCCCAAATGGTACTTACTATCAACTTGCATTAGTTTTCTATACTCTTTGATGGCCACATCGTAACGATTGAGCATTTGTTCGCAATAGGCAACACCATAAATCGCATCAGACAATTTGGGATTCAAGGCTACGGCACTACGGAATTTTTCTATGGCAATATCAAATTTTTCATCTTCCGTGTAAAGTTGACCCAAACGCAAGTAGGCTAATTCAAAATTGGGATCTTGTTGGATAGCCGTTTCATACGATGATATAGCTAAACTACGCTTATCTTGCATTAAAAAAATAGTCCCTTTCATGATATATGCATCTCTGTATTTTGGATTTACCCGCAATGCCTCATCCACATATTGTAAAGATGTTTGAAAATCTGCAAAATAAGCATAGGTTGAGGCTAAACCTACCAAAGCCTTGACATTTTTAGCTTGTTTTTTTACTATGAATTGATAATGATATTGAGCCCGAGAAACATCACTAACTGATCGATCAGGGTCATTGGTTAACACATCCGCATAAAGCATCCGCGTATCAATTCGTGTGCTATCTAGTCTAAAAGCCTTCGTTGCATCTGGTTTTGCTTTGTCAAAAAAAACCTTATTATACTTCAAGAGAAAAGAGTCCAACATCAAAT
Source organism: Lishizhenia tianjinensis (assembly GCA_943330745.2). Lineage (GTDB taxonomy): Bacteria > Bacteroidota > Bacteroidia > Flavobacteriales_D > Crocinitomicaceae > UBA952. Next base: position 29,430 of record CALQIX020000028.1, on the reverse strand, counting down.
TTCCTCTTTTTACCAATAAATTAACATCATTCGGATTCAAGGCCAATAAACTATCTAGGTTTTGGGTGCTTGCAGCAGGTTTGCTCTTATTTTCTTTACAAGAAAGAATTGAAAATAAAATGAGAATTGAAAAAAGAATAATTGTTTTATTCATAAAAAATTTAATAGTAAAACAAAAATACCCTTTTTGTTTTGGTTACTTGTATTTCTGATTAAATTTGATGTCTAATCTTCCACCAGATGAAAAAATCTTCCATTATTTTATTGTTGTTCTTTCTCTTCATACTAACTGAAGATTTGCTCTCTCAGGGGTGCTCTCAATGTAAAATGCTAGCCGAACAAGGATCTGAGGTGGATGAAGATTCATTTGGGAGTTCTATTAATACTGGGATTCTTTATTTAATGGTCATCCCTTATTTGATTTTACTTTTTCTGTTTAGAGAAAAAATAATGGGCTTCATTAAAGGAATGTTAAAAAAGTAAGGTGTTTTAAGTGTAGAAAGCCCCCCAGAATCCTGAGATTCCAGAGAGCTCCTCTACTTTTTACAGCATATTTTAAAATGGATTTATTTCTTTTTTACTTTTTATCACATTGAATCCAATGTTAAAGCCTGTATACCCACCTCCTCGTTGTGAAGAATAGAAGATGTTTACTGGAATGTTTAATGCGCCTGCTTTGAAGGTTCTTCCGAAGGCAAAAACAAATGAGGTATTTAATTTGGTTGCTCCTCTACTATCATAAAAGGACTTACCAAAATTATAGGTGGAATTACCTGAAACTTGCTCAGGGGTTGGAGCCACAAAATATCCGCTTGTATTATATTGTGGATCATTTCTATAAGTGTCATAAGCATAGGTATTCCAATCTGCTTCAGAAAAATACTGTTCATTTGTACCAAATTTATTTTCTGTATCCATGAATCCGTTGGAAACCTTTTTCAATCCAAAACCAGGTCCAAAAGCAAATTCCCAACTTCCCTTTCCGAAACGGAATCCATTCATAAAAGTAAAAGAAGGGATAAATTGTCCTTGCTCAAGTCCTGAGATATTGAATACACCTTCAACTAACGCCGAGAAATTTTCAGTACCAACATACTGACCTTCTACTTGATAGCCAATCATACTAACCAAAGGTTGAATTCCCAAACCACCTTGATCTTCTGGTCTTGTTGCGAATTCGTTGATAGATCCCACTAAGCCGGCAACACCGATACGTGGCCCAGAGTTATTTACTTTTCCAATATTATTAGACGTAATTAATTCATTTTTAAAAGCTAGTCGATCCATCAGGTTTTTATCAACGGTTAATGCATGCATTTCTTTTAATACTATTTCAATCATGCGTTGAACCTCCATTTCTTGATTGTCAAATTCGCGGACAGCTGACATATAAATGGTTTTATTTTTGACATCAATTATTTTTAAGGTAATTGCTATTTTATTGCCCAATAAATCAAAGCTTCCGCACATCACATAACTAGTATTCAATCCTTCTCCCAGTTTAAGCAAGCAGTTTTGGCCATAACATCCTTGAGTAAATTCAGGATTTGTTTTTAATACGTCCGCCATGTCAAATTCATCATACACTTTGTACTTGTCAAGTTTTATTAACTCTAGCCGCATCATTTTAGCCGCAGATTCAGGTTTAATTGACATGGATGTGACATTTGGATTAGCAACTGCAATAGTAGATTTTACATCAGTTGTGTTTTGAGCCATAAGTTTTAGTGAGAACGTTAAAGCTAAAAAAAGTAGATTTTGTTTTTTCATTGTTATAAATTTTATACACAAAGATTGTTGCAAAATCTGCTAGAAAACTAATCGAATTTCAAAAGGGAGGGATTGTTACTTGCGTAAATCGCAAATATAATGCGGGTGGCTAAAAATTGATATCTACTTCTATTCGTGCTCTAAATGAACGGATCATTTTTTCGAGATCAAAAAAATAGGAATTGCGCTCTTTTTCATTAACGACACTGATTAAACTTGAATTAGCCAGTTGTTTGTCCAAAATTTTCTTAGTGTCTGAGACATAAACCTCATCCGAAGTATGCAGGTAATTCATTATGTTATGAGAAATAAAAAGTCCTTTGGCTTCATTTGTTTCATATAGAAATGTGGTCTCAGCGTTGATGGTTTCGTTTACATAAATATTAAACATGTTCCCTTCGGCAGGTGCCTTAGTGCCATAAACGAACTTTTTTCCAACCGAGGCCTGATCATGTAGATGTTGGACCATTAACAAAGCCCTATCACATAAAAACAAAGCATAGCTAGGGTCATCAAATAAATGGGCTTTATAGTAATACCAAATTTGGCGCATAAACCCGCGCATCAATTCCGGATCAAAAATTTCTGTAGATGGAATTTGGTTATATAATTGAAGAATGTCTCTGCCTAATTCAAACGCTTTGTCAGAAGTTTTTTCATGTTTAAATTTCTCAGTAGCATAATCTTTTATTTGTAAATGAGTTTTAGCCCAAAAATATAGCCTAAATCGAACAAGTTGGGGAAAATTAAGTAATTGAAAAAACTGAACGTTATTAATGGCCAAAAGCATGGATGGATTTGTCTGGTTTTTTAAATGAACAAATCGTTCGAGAATTCCCTCTAGGTATGATTCTAAACTAAAATCGTATGTATTTAATGGGGGATAATCAAACATCACCTTTCCTTTGCCCACATCGGCTAATTTATCGAAGGAAATATCAAAATGCTGACACAGTTTCTGAATTTCTGTTGCAATTAGCGGAGTTTCATTTCGATACCTTCTATAAACGGCATCAGGACTAATGTGCAAAATTTCCGAAAGTGCATTTCCAATTGAGTCTTGATTGGCTAACTTTAGTTTGATTTCCTGAAAAATAAGGCTTTGAATAGTCGGTTTCATGTTCTTTTCTAAAATTTATAAAACCAACTGCACATCGGAAAGGGAAATGAAAAAGATTTTAGGCCAACCCAGTTTTCTAATGCAGGGCCAAAAAAAGTAACTCCTGCCAAAGAAATTTGAAATGCACGGTTTTCTTTTGTTTGAAAGCGCATTCCTGGCATTAAAAACAAGGTATATAGCTTTAACGAATTAACATTTGTTAGTCCAACTGTTTGTTGATAATACCCATTGATACTAGGTGGTGTTGGCTCAATCCAAATTGATGCACCCATATCATTGTTAGTCGCGGTTTGACCAAATGCGCCAAGCATGGAATCAAAAACAAAACTAACCTTAGCGCCCACTTTTATAATACCAGCTAAAGAAAAAATTGGTCCTTTCGTAATTCCGGGAGAGTAGGTGCCGAAAGAATAATTAAATGATCCATTGGTTGATGTATATGTTCCTGGTATAATTAGTTCTTTGGTTCCAAAACTTGACGCATACCCATATCCAGCACTGAAAGTAACATTGTTTTTGCGATCTCCATACGTCACATTGGCAAAATGAAGGCCTCCATACCCCTTAAAATTAGCGATATAACCAGAAGTTCCGAGAAGCGTACCTATCGAAAAATTCAGTTTCTCATATTTTGTTGGGAACGTATATTTCAAGGCAAGGGCCAAAGGACTTGCAATCCATGTGGACATTATTCCAACGTTTAGATGATCCGTTACCGCAAAATGAACCTCAGGACCGTATAAATTCACCATTGCATAATTTTCTCCCCGAGCAATTGGTAAAGCATTGGTAGTGAATGCGTGACGCGTCGTAAAGGGTCCAGATGCATAATATTCTCCTCGGATAATAGCACTTCTATCTGTTACTTTAACTATGCTTTTAATATCGGACTTCGGAATGTAGATTTTGCCCAATGTTTCAGTGGATATTAACACCTCTCTCCCGTCATCACTTAAAACCTTTCCAATGTATTCGGTTCCATTTGATTTTGTAATCACATAGGTGTTTGTATCCGTTGACGACGAATTGGCCGGAACTTGTGCATTTAACTGGCAAGAAAAAATGCCAATAAACAAAAAAACTAAAATATACCGCATAATTTCTTTTTCGGGTAAAATTAATGATAAAACCAATTCCCCTTAAATAAAAGTTCACAGGATACAAAAATTAAAATTTAAAACGATTCTAAATAATAAAACTGTTAAAAATATGACAAAACCATGACAAACTTTTTTGGGCAGTTGGTGACCTTTGTACCTAATGAAACGTGCTGTGTTGGATTCATTTCATATTATTGCTTTTACACATCGCCAGTTGGAGGTGAATCAAGTTGGATTGTTACATATAGATAGTAATGATCAAAAGCAACGTTTGCAAAATGTGAAATCTGCACTATCAATTGATGAGTTGCTATTTCTTTCTACTTGTAATCGAGTAGAATTCATGTTTACGACTCAGGAACTAATCAACGACGATTTTATATTCCAGTTTATTTCTGCCTTATATCCTCAAATGGAGGAGGCAAAAAAGAAGGTGTTTTTATCGAATAATGAAATTTATTCAGGGGAAGAGGCTGTTAATCATTTGTTTTCCGTGGCTTCAAGTATTGATTCAATGATTGTTGGTGAAAGAGAAATAATTACACAAGTTCGAAATGCCTACGACCAATCAAACAATCATGGATTGACGGGAGATTTTATGAGATTAGTAATAAAACATACGATAGAAACGGCCAAAAGAGTATATACAGAAACTTCGATTGCAACCAAACCCGTTTCTGTTGTTTCACTTGCTTATCACAAATTAAAATTAACTAAGCTTGCCTTAGATGCACGTATATTGATTGTTGGCGCTGGAGTTACGAATACTAATTTGTCTCGGTTTCTTAAAAAACATGGCTTTACAAATTTCACTGTTTTTAACCGAACCCTTTCGAAAGCCGAGCAACTTGCCAAGGAAATTAAAGGAAAGGCGCTACCCTTATCAGAATTGCAACAACACGCACAAGGATTCGACGTTTTGTTAACCTGCACCGGAACAGACCATCATTTAATTGGTTTGCCTTTATATGAAAAGTTGTTGCAAAAAGAATCCACACGCAAAATTGTTATCGATTTAGCCATTCCTCAAGATTTACATCCTGACATTATTGATAAATATCCTGTGAATTATATCTCCGTTGATGTACTTCAAAAAGAATCCAATCAAAACTTAAAAGAACGTTCAAAAGAGATTCAACATGTTGAAGAGATTTTGGCAGAAGCGTTGTTTTCATTTGATTATCTCGTAAAGGAACGGTCTGTTGAGTTGGCCATGCGAGAAGTTCCAAAGCAGGTGAAACAAATTAAATCAATCGCTGTAAATGAGATTTTTAAACAAGAAATTGAGTCCATGGATGAACACTCTAAAGAAGTTTTAGAGAAAGTATTGGGCTATATGGAAAAAAAATACATCAGCGGCCCAATGAAACTAGCCAAAGATATTTTGATTAAAAACACCTGATTATGCACATACGAATTGGAACAAGAGGAAGTGATTTAGCGTTGTGGCAAGCAAATCATGTGAAATCACAATTAGAGAACAACGGAAATACCGTAACCATCACCATAATAAAAACGCAAGGAGATAAGATCCAAGACTTGAGTTTTGACAAATTAGAAGGAAAAGGCTTTTTTACCAAAGAAATTGAATCGGCACTAATTGACAAAGAAGTTGATTTGGCAGTTCATTCCCACAAAGACTTAGAAACTACTCCACCCGAAGGATTAGTGATTGCCGCAGTTTCAGAAAGAGAAGATCCTGCCGAATTGTTATTGATTAATAAAAATCGAGTAACATCAAATTTAGATTGGGAGCTAAAAGAAGGTGCTTCGATTGGCACTTCATCTGCTCGACGAAAATCTTTGGTTAAAGCACATCGTCCCGATCTAGAGATTAAAGAATTAAGAGGAAATGTTCCCACACGGATTCAAAAATTGAGGGATGGCAATTACGATTCCATTTTATTAGCAAAAGCTGGTGTTTCACGACTAACTATTGATTTATCAGAGTTTCATGTTGTGGAACTGAATCCTAAAATAGTGGTGCCCGCTCCTGCTCAAGGGGTTTTAGCCTTACAAATACGGGGTCATGAAACTGAATTATTTAACGAAATCCAAAAATTAAATAACCCCTGGGTTCAAAAACAAATTGCAATTGAGCGCAAGGTTTTAAATTTAATGGAAGGAGGCTGCCAATTGCCGTTAGGAGTCTATTGTGATTCAGAAAACGTTTATGTTTCCTACACAAACCAATGGGAAACTGGATCAAAGTATTTTGTTTTTAGTTACTCAGACACAGAAGAATTAGCGCATGAAATTGTTTCGTTTTTGAAATTAAATGAATGAAACATTCGGTTTTTATTAGTAGAGAACCAGAACAAGCCGCTGATTTAATGGCTTTTTGCTACCAACGTAATTGGCTTTTGTGTACTCAATCTTTCATTCAATTTAATGCTGTCCCTTTTCAATTACCCACGAAATGGCAAGTAATTTTTTTTCCTAGTCCAAGAGCCGTTTCTTATTTTTTCGAATCCACCCATCCTACTATTTTGTTGGATAAATTAATTGCTTGCTCAGGAGGGGAAACAGCGAAAAAAATTAAACATTATACCACTCAACCAATTGATTTTGTGGCAGAAAAAGCGGGAGATATTGAAAAAGTGCGCTCCGATTTTCAACGTTGGTTGACGAACAAAAAAGTACTCTACGTTGGATCTAATTTAGCTCAAAAAAGTGTTTTACTCCATCTACCCGAACAACAAGGGCAATTTTTGCAAGTATATGAAACGAGTTATCAATCCAAAAAGATTACTCCATGTACTATCTATATTTTCAGTAGTCCGAGTAATGTTGATTCATTTTTTATGGAAAATATACTTCCCGACAATGCTCATGTAATTGCATGGGGGAATACAACCGCCAAGGCACTTGAAAAAAGAAAAGTAAATGTAAATTACACCTTAGTAAACAGCGCGGAAAAGGAACTTCTTTCGTATTTACAGCACGTAAAATAAAGAGCTTCCTGTCATTTCTTCAGGTTTTTCCAATCCAAATCTACTTAATATGGTTGGCGCAACGTCAGCCAATATTCCTGGTTTCAATTGAATATGCTCATTGGTTACAAACACGATTGGAACAGGATTTAAACTATGGGCGGTGTTCGGGCTTCCGTCAGGATTAAGCGCATAATCCGCATTTCCATGATCCGCTATGATAATAAATTCATATCCTAAACTACGACCGGTTTCAACAACTTCTCTTAAACAAGAATCAACCGTTTCAACTGCTTTTATAATTGCTTCATACACCCCTGTATGTCCCACCATATCTGGATTTGCAAAATTCAAACAAATAAAATTGGGTTGGTCCGCTTTCATTTTATGAATAATCCGATCACGCACTTCTGGCGCACTCATTTCAGGCAATAAATCATATGTGGCCACTTTGGGAGAATTGACCAAGATTCTACTTTCACCCGGAAATTCTTTTTCTCGTCCCCCATTAAAAAAGAAGGTTACGTGCGGATATTTTTCAGTTTCAGCAATTCGGACTTGCGTTCTTCCTCTTTCAGATAAAACCTGTCCCAATGTTTGAATCAAATTATCTTTCTCAAAAATAACATTCACGTCCTTAAAAGTAGCATCATAGCACGTCATTGAGTAATACTGGATATTCAATTTTCCCATCTGAAACTCCGGGAAATCTCGTTGCGTCAACACCTGTGTTATTTCTCTTGGACGATCCGTCCGGAAATTAAAACATAAAACTACATCTCCTTCTTCTATAGTTGCGATTGGCGTTTGATTTTCAACCAAAACGGTTGGTTCTAAAAATTCATCCGTTTTGCCTTGAGCATATTGTTTTACTATCGCTTCAGTTGCAGAGGTTTCTTTCGTCCCAGCACCATGCACCAATAAATCATATGCCTTCTTCACCCTTTCCCATCGGTTATCACGATCCATAGAATAGTATCGACCAATGATTGTTGCTATTTTTCCGACTGATGTTTTCAAATGATTTTCTAACTGTTCAATAAAACCCAGTCCACTTTTTGGGTCGCAATCTCTACCGTCTGTAAAGGCATGAATAAATACGCTTTCCAGTCCTTGTTGCTTCGCCAAATCGCAGATTGCATGTAAATGAGATTGTGAACTATGAACACCCCCTTCTGACACCAAACCAATGAGATGTAATTTACTTGTTTTGGCCTGTTGCATAGCTTTAACCAACACTGGATTAGTAAAGAAATCTCCTTCGCGAATGCTTTTATTGATTCGGGTTAATTCTTGGTAAACAATTCGACCTGCACCAATATTCAAATGACCCACTTCAGAATTTCCCATTTGACCTTTTGGCAAGCCGACATTTTCACCACTTGTTTGCAAGGTTGAATGTGGAAAACGCCTTAATATGGAGTCCATATAAGGTGTTTGAGCTTGCGCAATAGCGTCTGACTGAGTCCCATCACCTATTCCCCAACCATCTAAAATAATTAAGCCTAACTGATTTGTCATACCGGAATTGTAAGTTGAAAGATAGAACCCGTTGGTAAATTTTGTTTGTAAAGAATTGATCCGCCGTGTAATTTTAAAAATTCATGCGCAATAAACAAGCCCAATCCACTGCCTTTTTGGGTGCGTGTTTCTTCGTTACCAACCCGATAAAACTTTGAAAAAATAGAAGCTTGTTCTTCTGGTTTTATACCAATCCCGAAATCAGAAAGTGTTATAAAAACCTGATTTTCAGTTATACTAGCATCTATTTTTACCAATGCATTTTCCGAACTATATTTGACTGCATTATCCACCAAATTGCTCAGTACTGTTTCAATCATAAAAATATCGATATGAATTGTTTTATGTGGAGCATGAATTACTTCAATAGTGGAATGTGGATAGCGTTTTCTATATTGAACAACAAGTCCATTCAAAAAATGAGTTAAGTCAATGGCTTCTTTAATGGGTTGCAACGCTCTGTTTTCAACACGGGCAGCATTTAAAATATTATCAATTAACTGCTCGAGCCGTTGATTTTCTTTTAAGGCTTTTTTCAATAAATCATCACGCATTTCTTCATCTGGATTTCTTTTTTGAATCGTTTGTAAATACAACTTATTGGCAGCAATTGGTGTTTTTAATTCATGGGTAACCGAAAGCAAAAAATTATTTTGGCGTTGGGATAATTCAAATTCCTTGCGCACAGATGCTCTTATTCTCCACAATCCAACAAGTAATAATACAATAAAAACAGCTCCTTCGCCCACCACCATGGTCATTCGCTTGTTGATTAACGTTGAGGTTTCGCCAGTTGCCTTCGTGAGTTCAATTAAATGATATCCCCACCATACAAATTGCAAAATAACATATATGCTAAGCGCATAAAAGAAAAATGTGGTTTGTTTTTTCACTTTTTGAAAGCTTTTAACAAAGATACAAAAAGCTAAGAGTATGAAATAATCAAAATTTTACAGAATACGAAAACAATTTATACAATTATTTGTTGTGGAAATATAAATTAACTTGTATTATATAAACCTAATACAATTATCTATTGTAAAATGAAAAAAGAATCAAATATAAGTGATACTATTCGCCTACTGCGTGAGGCAAGTGGTTTTTCACAGAAGCAGATGGCAGAAAAGCTTTCTATTACACAACAAGCCTATTCGAACTTAGAAAAAAAACCAGAACGAATTAATCTAGGCCGGATGAGAAAAATTGCTGAAATTCTTCAAGTTAATTCAATCACCCTATTTGGCAAGGAAGATTCATTTATCTTACAAAACATAAATCAATCAGCTATTAGCGCAGAAAATCAGATGAATATTTTTCCATCGCAAGCTGAACATTTAATTTACCACAAACTAATTACCAGCTTAAAAGAAGAAATATCCTTTTTAAGGGAACTACAATTGAAAAAAATTAGTAATAATTAGTAATAATTAGTCCCTTTTACTTAATACAGGGAATGTTTTACTTATTCTTCTCCAAAATATACATCAAAATTTTCTCGATCAAATGCGCGCGGTCTTTTCCAGTTACGTTGTGTTTGTGCATAGGATAAGGGAAGAAATCCATTTGTTTTCCAGCTTCTACAAACTTTTTCACTAAGGCATAATTGTGTTGCATTACAACTACGTCGTCAATCGTTCCGTGGATCAATAATAGATTTCCTTGAAGTTTATCTGCATAATTCAGCAAGGAAGCTTTTTCATACCCGTCCTTGTTTTGCTCTGGACGATCCATGTAGCGCTCTCCATACATGATTTCATAGTATTTCCAATCTGTTACCGGTCCGCCGGCTACACCAGTAGTAAAAACACCCGGTTGGCGCAACATCAGCGAAGTGGTCATAAACCCGCCAAATGACCAACCATGTACTGCCATTCTTTTTCCATCCACATAAGGCAAAGACTTAAGGAAATCAACACCCAACAATTGATCTTCCATTTCTACATCGCCCAATCGACGGTGAATTTGAGATTCAAAAGCAATCCCTCTTTCACCAGAACCATGATTATCTAACGTGAAAACAATATATCCTTGATTCGCCATCCAATGCATCCATAAATTAGCCCCGTTCAACCATGAATTGGTAACCATTTGTGCGTGTGGACCGCCATACACATAAACCATCACCGGATATTTTTTAGATGGGTCAAAATTGGCAGGTTTGATCATGCGGTAATATAAATCAGCTCCATCTTTGGCTTTTAATGTTCCAATTTCGGTCTGACCAATAATAAAATCATCCAATTTTTCTTTTGAAGCGATTAGCGGTTTTGCCATTTTTCCGTTGTTTGTCCACAACATCGCTTTGTGTGGAACGGTTCCACTTGAAAAAGCATCATAGTAATAAATTCCATCTGAGGATAAAGAAAAAGAATGCGTTCCTTCTTCTTTGGTAATCAATTCTGAGTTCCCATCCAAATCAACCACATACACTAAGGCGTTCATAGGGTTGGAACCAGTAGAAGTATAATAGATTTTTTTTCCGTCAGAACTAGTTGTCAAAATATCTTTCACTACAAATTCATGATTTGTTAATTGTTTGATGAGTTTCCCTTCAAAATCGTAGTAATATAGATTGTCAAACCCACTTTTTTCTGAAATCCAAATGAAATTAGTAGAAGTTTTATTAGGAAAATAGGCAGCATGCTCTGGTTCAACCCATTTATCATTGGTTTCTTCAAGCAGTGTTTTCACAAATTTTCCAGTCTTTGCATCGTAAACGTTCAGCCACATGTGATTTTGATCACGATTTACTTCAGCAACTACAATGAATTTTTCGTCCGGTGAGAAGGTTAGGTTGGTGAAATAATCATCTTTCGCACCGCGTGGTGAAATATACACGGTTTTGTTTTTCTTCACAGAATAAATCCCAACCCTTGGCTCTTCTGATTTTTGGCCGGTCATAGGGTATTTAATCGAAACTAATTCTCCTGGCGTAGCATTGATGTCCAACAAGGGATAGTTGTGAACGTTGGTTTCATTTTTCTGATAAAATGCTAGATAAGTACCGTTTTCAGACCAAAAAATTCCGTTTGAAATCCCAAATTCGTTTCGAGCAATGGATTGACCTGAAACGATATTTTTATCCGTGTTTTTAGTGATTGTTACTTTTTTTCCATCAGATTTCAGCAAGTATAAATTATTAGCTAAGGTATAAGCCAATTGATTACTTGCCGCATGAAACAATTGATTTTCAGCAGCTTGTTCAACAACGATAATTTTCTTTCCTGTTTTGGAATTAACATCATAAGAATACACTTTTGATCCATCATTCAGCCTGATTTCATGATCGTTGATCCATTCCATTCCAAAGAAATTTGCGTAATCTGTAGCAAGGACTTTGTTGATGTCCGCAATTTTTACCAGCTCCAATTCTTTATCAGAGGCAACATCCGATTTATAAAGTGTTGTCCAATCTTTACTGCAATATGAATAAGCAGAACCCCCAGGAATCCACTGAAAGTTATTTATTCTATCGGGGGCAAATTTTCTTCCTTGTTGGAGAACGGCTTCATTAAGTGAGATTTCTTTTTTTTGTGCAAACGCACTTGTTGAAAGTAAAAGAAGGAATAATAGCTTTTTCATGTTATCGTTTAATTAATGCGTTAAAATAAGCTTCTACCGGTCGACCAGCTTCATAGCAATTAAGAACAATTTGATCCAAATTATCCTGCAAAATGGTTTCAGGTTCAAATTGCGTGTAAAAATACCATTGTTTATTGAAAATGAAGGGTTCTTTTGCCGCTGCTTCGCGTAAATGAGCGGGAAGAACTTTATTCTTTTCACCCAAAATTTTGCCAAAAGTCTTCACGAATAATGGGTTTTTATATGCTTTTTGAAACTTGGAAATGTCTTGTGCCATAGCGTCTCGAACCGTTTCCAAATCATCTTTGTCAATTTCATAAACGCCTCCATACACCCGCATGTGTTCAGGACCAAACTCAAAATAGACACCATTTACAGCTTTGCTTTTCTTCCCTTCTGGCGTAACAACAGCAGAACACATCATTTTGTAAGGCATTTTGTCTTTAGAAAATCGGATATCCCGATTAATGCGAAAAACACAATTCTTTACTTCTAATTCGCTAAACGAAGCGTCTTTCTCACCAAGCGAATGAATGAGGTGCTGAACAAAATCGCTGAAGGGCTTCTTAACGTTTTGCTCATATCGTTTTCGGTTCAGGTCAAACCAATCTTTATTATTGTTAGCGGCCAGTTCAATAAAGAAATTGAGATAATCGGTTGTAAAAAAAGCCATCTTTAATTTTTAACGAAGATAAGAATGTTTCTGCTTTCACCCATAAACCAAAAGGAATTCACAGAATAAAAACACTGTCTCTGAGAGCTTTCAATCAACTTTGTAGACAATATAAAAAATTAAATAACCTAAAACGTTTATCAGATGAAACGAAGTGCAAATCAGATGGAAGTTCAACACGGCCGCAAGAATAAGGAGAAAAATTAGTAAGAGAAGAACGAATACAAGATCAATTTCCTCTAAAATAAAGCGGTGCACACGTTTACCCTACTTAACTTTGGAAAAATCATTGGCTGTTTAAATAAAATTAATATTGGTTTAATATTGAAATAAAATCATTAATTTTGCACCTCAATTTTTAATTCTTTTTTTAAAAGCATGTTAGATCAAATTAGTGTGGGTTTTAAAAAGTCATTGAAACTAGCCTCATCAATTCTATTTGTTTGTAGCGGTAATCTTTTTGGGCAGGTTGATCATTGGGAAACAATTATATACGACACATCTTCTTGGCGCTATTCAGTTCCAAATGCAAGTACTTCCATGAACTGGATTCAGCCCGGATTTGATGCTTCGACGTGGAATACAGGCAACGGTGGTTTTGGATTTGCCGATGGCGATGATGGTACTGTTATTCCTACTTCATCTATTTCTGTTTTTGCACGAAAAGAATTTACTATTTCAGATCTTTCTTTGATTAAGAAACTAATATTAAACATGGACTATGATGATGCTTTTGTGGCATACATTAATGGGGTTGAGGTGGCAAGAAATGGAATAACCTCCACAGGTCAACCAGCATATAACCAACTAGGAGAAATATCTCATGAAGCGAAACTGTATCAAAATCAGTACCCTGACCAATATTATTTTGATATTTCTAATTTTCCGGCACCACTTGTACAAGGAGTTAATGTTATTTGTGTGGAGGTACACAATCAAACAGCCGCTTCATCAGATTTAACGTGTAGGCCATTTTTATCCGTTGGGTTGAATAGTACAACTGTTAGTTATTACCCCACTCCTACTTGGTTTATTGCACCAGTGGTTCTATCAACTTCAACCCTACCAATCGTAGTTTTGAATACTAATAATGTTGAAATTCCGGATGAACCAAAGATTCATGCTACCATGGGAATTATTTTCAATGGAGATGGAAACATAAACACGATTAGCGATCCATATAATGAATTTTATGGGGAAATTGGAATTGAACGCAGAGGTTCATCATCTAATGGTTTTCCGATGAAATCGTATGGATTAGAGACCTGGGGGCCAGATTCATCCAATTACAATGCCTCTATTTTTGATTGGCCAAGTGATAACGACTGGATTTTATATGCCCCATACACAGACAAAAGTTTAATTAGAAATGTGCTAACTTATCACATCGGAAATGAAATGGGGAATTATTCACCACGTACTAAATTGTGTGAGGTAGTCTTAAATAATGAATACATTGGTGTGTACGTTTTTATGGAGCGCATAAAAATTAACCCGGGAAGAGTAAACATTAATCCAGTTTTGCCCCAAGATACACTTGAAAACGAACTAACCGGAGGTTATATTGTAAAGGTAGATAAAACAACAGCAGGGGGAATTGTTGCTTGGACTTCACCACACCTTGCTTCATCGCCAAGCAATGCAACCATAAAGTACCAGTTACATGATCCTGAAATTAACGAATTACAACCTTCTCAGTTAGCATATATTCAAAATTACATCACTGCTTGGGAAGATACTTTGGCTGGAAACAACTTTATGGATCCGGTTGATGGCTTCAGAAAATTCATCGATGTACAGTCATTTATTGATTTTATGCTGGTAAATGAATTATCTAAAAACGTGGATGGGTATAGAATTTCAACCTTTTTACACAAAAAACGATTTAGCGAAGGAGGCAAATTAGTGGCGGGGCCATTATGGGATTTCAACCTAGGATGGGGAAATGCTAATTATTGCTACGGTGGTGACACTACTGGTTGGGAGATTGATTTCAATAATTATTGTGCAGGAGGCCTAGATAATCCTTTTTGGTGGAAAAGAATGTTACAAGATTCAGCGTACGCCGATGAAGTGAGTTGTAGGTGGTTTAATCTTAGAAATTCGATTTTACGTACTGATTATCTCACTGCATACATTGATAGTCTGGCAGCAGTTTTAGAAATTCCAGCAGCACGAAATTACAGTAAGTGGCCTATTTTGGGAACGTATGTGTGGCCCAACAATTTTATCGGTCAAACATACCAAGAGGAAATAGATTTTATGAAAAACTGGATGATTGGTAGACTAACCTGGATGGATAATCACATGTTTGGTTCCTGCACAAATGTTGGAATTGAAAATAAAACAAGTAATTCAATCACTTTCTATCCTAATCCCGCTACAAGTGAACTAAAGATAAGCGGATTGGTTGGTAATGACCAATTAATAATTAGGGATGCATTGGGGAAATTAATTCATCAATTTAACGTCTCTTCTCAATCCACTATTGACCTTTCAAATCTTCAGAATGGCCTTTATTTTATTGAACTACTTCAAAACAAAACAACAACTAAAATTATATTAAATCGTTAAACTATGCGACAGTCTTTTATTATTTTCTCCTTACTACTTCTCATAACATCATGTAAAAAAATTGAAGGTCCAGGAGGAACTTCTGCGATTCGTGGACAATTGAACGGACAAGATTTTTCTTTTGGAGACAAGGAAATTACCACTGTTTCTTTTACATCAGGCGCTACCATTGAACATGGAGATTATTGGTTGTTAAACTCTACGGACAGCTCTAAATTATATTATATTTACTATACAAATCCTACTTGGATTTCACCCGCAGACCCACAGTTACAAGGGCGCATAGGAATTGCAGTATCATTTAATTACAGTGATTCAAATTTAGAAATTGCACAACGCACTTTAGATTCGATTCAACAACTAAGTGGCTTACCTTTTAGTTTATCCCTAACCCAAGATATACTTACGATTACATCCAACGCAACAGGAGAAGTAGTGGATGCCAATGATTACTCTACTCCATTCACTGTGGATATTTCAAATCAAGGAACTCCAAATGCGTTAGGTAATTCATTTGGAAGAGGAGGAGAACGGGTATATATTATTTATGGTCAAAATGCTTATGCTGCTAACTCTGTAAGAACAGATGAAAACGGCCAATTTTCATTTGAAGGGTTACAAAATGGAACGTATACGATCTATGCTCTATCAGAAGATACACTTCAAAATGGGAAATTTAATCGTGTTTCTAAAACCGTTCAAATAACAGACAAAAAACAAATCATTGATAGTGGAGTATTCAATGTATTCTTTTAATAAACATAGGATTGTCCTTTTTATCGGTATTGTTTTTATTACCGGTAATTCATTTGCCCAGCTTTCTACTTGGACAGGAGCTAGCTTCAATAAATCATTGGGTAAAATCTTCAGTCTTGAGGTGGGTTATGAATATCGGTTTAAAAACACCCGGGAATTTGATAAATCCAATGTGGAAGGCAAATTCGCACAAAATTGGACGAGAGGAATTGAAACCTTTGTGAAATATAGAAATTCAATCGAAAACAACAAATACAGTGGGTTGAATTCAAAAATATATGCATACAACAACCGTTTAAGTGTTGGATTAGATGTTTCATTCCTACGACTTGCAGAGGTTTCCAAACGAACAAAACTAAGTTGGACAATAACCCAGCAAATGGATAATTATCAATTCAAACGAAATAGTTCTGTGCTTAGAAATAAAATCACCTTTAAGCATGATATAAAAAACTTTTTTCTATCCCCTTTCGCTTCAGCGGAACACTTTTACCGATGGAATAGAGATGTTGTATACGCAGACGATGAAGTACTCATTTCTGGTGGCACCACAGCTTTACGCTATTTTGTTGGAACAGAGATTGAACTTAATAAAAAACAACGGTTTGTAATAGGATTTGGCTTCAAGGATGTTTATATGAACCAAAATTCAAACTATATTTTACGGTTAAATTATAAACTCAGTTTTTAATTCTCAATCTTATCGTTAAAGCCGCTTTATTATTGAAATAACATAGATAATACTGCAGTTTTTTTCTTACTTTTGGGCAACAAAACAATCGTTTGAATGGAACAAGTTGCCCCATATATCCCCACTAATAAAGTTAGAATTGTAACCGCTGCATCGCTTTTCGATGGGCATGATGCGGCAATCAATATCATGCGCAGAATAATTCAAGCTACTGGCTGCGAAGTAATTCATTTAGGACATGATAGATCCGTGGAAGAGGTGGTAGATTGCGCTATTCAAGAGGATGCTCAAGCAATTGCGATGACTTCTTACCAAGGTGGGCACATTGAGTATTTCAAATACATGTATGACTTATTGAAAGAAAAAGGGGCGCCTCATATCAAAGTTTTTGGTGGTGGTGGCGGAACCATTCTACCATCTGAAATCGAAGAATTACAAGCGTATGGAATCACTAGAATCTATCATCCGGATGATGGAAGAGCTATGGGTCTACAAGGAATGATCAACGATTTGATTCAGAAATGTGATTTCCCGGTTGGAACAAATATTACAAATGAACCGGAAAAATTAGCAGATAAAAACGTTCCGGCTATTGCACGAGTAATTTCTGCCGCAGAAAACTTTCCAGAACAAAATACTGAAGTACTCAATGAAATTAGAGCTATTGCTGAGGCCAAATCAATTCCTGTATTAGGAATTACCGGCACAGGAGGTTCTGGAAAATCCTCTTTAGTGGATGAACTAGTTCGACGGTTTTTAATTGATTTTACAGATAAACAAATTGCTGTTGTTTCAGTAGATCCTTCTAAACGAAAAACAGGTGGGGCGCTGTTGGGTGACAGAATTCGAATGAATTCCATAAAAAGCGATCGCGTATACATGCGTTCATTAGCTACACGCCAGTCCAATTTAGCATTATCAAAACACGTGGCTGAAGCAATCAGTATTTTAAAAGCTGCCAACTACGATTTGATCATTTTAGAAACCTCAGGAATTGGTCAATCCGACACGGAAATTTTAGATCACAGCGATGTTTCTTTATATGTTATGACGCCTGAATACGGTGCGGCAACTCAATTGGAAAAAATTGATATGTTGGATTTTGCAGATGTAATTGCATTAAATAAATTCGACAAACGTGGCGCACTAGATGCCTTGCGTGATGTTAGAAAACAATACCAACGTAATCACAATTTGTGGGAGAAAAACGTAGACGACATGCCGGTTTACGGAACGATAGCATCTCAGTTCAACGATCCTGGAATGAACTCACTTTACAAAGTGATCATGGATAAGGTGGTAGAAAAAACGGGCGTCTCCATGAATTCTACTTTTGAAATAACCCGTGAAATGTCGGAGAAAATCTTCGTTATTCCACCGGATAGAACACGTTATTTATCTGAAATTTCAGAAAACAATAGATCCTATGATAAATGGGTGAACCAACAAGTGAAAGTTGCTAAGAAACTATATGGATTGAAAACTTCGATTCAAACTTTAAGTGAATCTAGCCTTGAAGATAAAGATCGATTAGTAAAAGGATTAACCGAAGCTTTTGAACAAGAAAAGTTGAATTTTGACCCGAAAAATTGGGCAATCCTTGAAAATTGGGATGAAAAGAAACAATCTTTCAAAAATCCGGAGTATCAGTTCAAAGTAAGAGACAAAATATTAAGCATTCAAACGCATACTGAATCACTTTCTCATTCGCAAATACCAAAAGTTGCCTCTCCAAACTATTCAAGTTGGGGGGATATTTTGCGTTGGGTACTTCAAGAAAATTATCCGGGAGAATTCCCATACACAGCTGGTTTGTTTCCTTTTAAGCGTGAAGGGGAAGATCCAACGCGTATGTTTGCCGGAGAGGGCGGACCAGAAAGAACGAACAAACGGTTCCATTATGTGAGTTTGGGAATGCCTGCAAAACGACTTTCAACAGCATTTGACTCAGTAACTTTGTACGGAAACGACCCAGATGTACGACCGGATATTTATGGTAAAATTGGAAATTCGGGTGTCTCTATTTGCTGTTTAGATGATGCGAAAAAACTCTATTCTGGATTTGATTTAAGTCATCCAGCAACTTCGGTTTCCATGACAATTAATGGTCCTGCTCCTATGTTGTTAGGTTTTTTCATGAATGCGGCCATTGATCAAAATTGTGAAAAGTACATCAAAGCAAATGGCTTAGAAGCTGAAGTTGAATCGAAAATAGCTGCCATTTACAAAGAAAAAGGAACGGAAAGACCACGTTATCAAGAAACCTTACCTGAAGGAAATGATGGATTAGGATTGATGCTATTGGGCGTTACGGGAGATCAGGTATTGCCAGCTGATGTTTATTCAAAAATCAAAGCGGAAACATTAACTCAAGTTCGCGGAACAGTACAAGCAGACATATTAAAAGAAGATCAAGCACAAAACACATGTATTTTCTCCACAGAATTTGCCTTGCGATTAATGGGAGACGTACAACAGTACTTTATCAACCACGGGGTAAGAAATTTTTATTCTGTATCTATTTCGGGATATCACATTGCTGAGGCTGGGGCAAATCCCATTACCCAATTGGCATTCACATTAGCAAATGGATTTACATACGTAGAATACTATTTGAGCCGAGGAATGGACATCAACGATTTTGGGCCTAACCTTTCGTTCTTCTTCTCCAATGGAATAGATCCTGAATATGCGGTGATTGGGCGTGTTGCCAGAAGAATTTGGGCGAAAGCTTTAGCTAAAAAATATGGTGCAAATGCACGCGCACAAATGTTGAAATACCACATTCAAACATCAGGACGTTCGTTGCATGCGCAAGAAATTGATTTCAACGATATCCGAACTACGCTTCAAGCATTGTATGCGATTTACGACAACTGTAATTCATTGCATACCAATGCCTATGATGAGGCAATCACCACACCAACGGAAGAATCTGTTCGTAGAGCGATGGCAATTCAGTTAATTATCAATCGGGAACTAGGTTTAGCGAAAAATGAAAACCCACTACAAGGCGCATTTATTATTGAAGATTTAACCGAGTTGGTTGAAGAAGCCGTTTTAACTGAATTTGATCGAATTACTGAGCGTGGTGGTGTTTTAGGAGCTATGGAAACGATGTATCAACGCTCAAAAATTCAGGAGGAATCCTTGTATTATGAAACCTTGAAACATACAGGTGAATTTCCAATTATTGGAGTGAATACTTTCTTGAGTTCAAAAGGATCACCTACCGTATTACCGAAAGAAGTAATTCGTGCAACCGAAGAGGAAAAACAATATCAAATTAACATGTTGGGTCAATTACATGCTACAAAAGGAAATCAAGCAGAAGAGGGAATTAGAAAAGTACAAGATGCAGCTATAAACAACCGCAACATGTTTGAAGAATTGATGGAAACCTGTAAACACGCTTCTTTGGGACAAATTACAAACGCTTTATTTCAAGTAGGGGGCCAGTATAGGAGGAATATGTAAGGGAACATTAAAGAATTCGATCATCCAAAAATTGTTTCTTTGGATTCATTGATAGATTTAATTAGAATTGGGTGTTTCAGTGTCTTTTCCTCCAGTAAATCGACTTTTCTTCCAAACAAAGATTCGAGGTCGCTTTCAATTCCATGTTGTGTTGAAAATACGTACTCAAATCCATTTGTTTAAAGTGAACAAGGAAATCAATATCACTTTGATCGGTAAAACTTGAATTCAAAGCTGAACCAAATAAGTACATTTTATCTACGTGATAATCTAAACATAGATTTTTTAGCTTGACAATATTCGATTCAATGTTCAACATTGAACAAATTTATGGAAAATTTGAAGTTGCATCAAAATACAACGGTTTGTATTTTGCGATGGATTTAAATAGGATTACTTCACCGAAAAATCAAAGACTTTTGGTTGATTACTTTGAGAATAAAGACCCGGAGAATTTACAATGTAAACAAAACTATACTCTCCTTCCACTAATCCATTTGGGAAATATATTTCAAATAAGTTTTCATCAATTTTTTTATATTTGAAATCAACCACCTCTTTAGTCCTTAGTGAATAATTAATTCTACGTCCGTGTATATCATTACACGTACCGGCACAATATGTCCTTTTTCCATTTTTTAATTTAAATTTTATGATTTTAAATTCATTTGGACTGATTGCTTTCGAATTATTACCTGAATGTACAAAATTGATGTAGTTTTCTTCACCAACTTTATTCGTTGCATAGGCATTAGAGGAGTTTAAGTCCTTTTCTTCGGGTTTAAACTTAAAATAAAACTGATCTCTACTTTTAATTAGGTAATTCGCTTCCGTTCCTATTAATTCACCAATAGCTCTTCTTTTTTTAAGGCCGTACATATGGAGTAAAAAATTACCGCGTTTTGAAAAACTAACTATAGTTGGATTTAATGCCGTAATTTGATCCCCATCTTTAAAATAAATACCGGATGGCAACTTCTCAAACTCTTTGTTCACTTGAGAAAAAACAAGGTTCGTTATTAATACGAAGGATAAAAGTAATTTAGTTTTCATTGCAATTTTTTTACAAAGATAACAAAATGACAAATACGTCATTACATTTTTCCTTACGAATGTGTCATTTTGTTATCAAATGGCTAAAGGGCAACTTAAAAATGATGAATTGATCAAACAAATCGTGTTGTTGATCAAACAATTACGTGAGGAGCGTGATTTAACCCAGGAGGATGTCTACAATGATACCGGAATTCACATTGCACGGATTGAATCAGCCAGGGTGAACGTTTCCATTAGTACCCTTCATTCGTTAGCAACCTATTTTGAAATGTCGCTGGAAGAATTTTTTCAACGGATTAAGGCTTAGGTCGTTTCAATAACGCTTCATCTTATCCCTTTCTTCAATCGCTTCATAGTACATACATCAAAGTATATTTTTTTGCGATCCTTTATTTCAAAAAACAAGGTACATTGAGTAGTATCAAGGTGCTGAAAATCCGTTGTGAGTAGCATCTTTTCTCTTCCGTTATTCTTTGTTTTATAGAGCCTATAGGCATCATAGCGTCTTGGAAAACCATGGGTAAATTGACCGTAAACAATCAGATGGTTTTCAATTTGATATTGATTCCAAGTATGTAGTCTTACCTCCCTTCCCTTGATACAACTGCTTAAACAAAATATAGAGATAACAACTGCTACTAATTTAATGTCACGGTATAAATTAATCATCAATCAAGAATGACACTATTCAAATTATCTAATCAAATTAACGTGTCCATTAAAGGTATAAACGTTATTATCCATCGAACTTTTGAACTTAATGGTATACGTATAGGTGCCCACTTGAACCTCATTACCTTTGAATGTACCATCCCAGCCTTGATCGACATCTTCGGTATAGAAGAACCGTTCTCCCCATCTGTTGTAGATAGCAAACTCGTATGTGCCCGGTCTGTAGCCAGCAGTAAGAATAGGTAAGAAAATGTCATTTAACCCATCTCCATCCGGCGTGAATGTATTTGGCACATAAATAATAACTTCATCCTTCACACATACAACCTGAACAGCCGTATCAGTACATCCATCTTGGGCAGAAGCAACCAATATTACCTGATAGCAACCAATTGAATCATATGTGTGGTTTGTGCTCACAAAATCACTTTCAGTTCCATCACCAAAGAACCATTGAAATTCAGTGGCATTAACAGAAGTATTTGTAAACTCAAATACAGGATTTGAAATGGGTTGCGATAATGGATCTGGAGTAAATGAAGCAACTAACTCATTTACACATACAAAATCTTGCAACGTTAACGAATCCGTACAACCATTCGCTGTTGTACTAACCAACGTGACATCATAACAGCCATAACTGTCATAAATATTAGTTTCAGAACCTAATTGGTTTGAGGAGGCACCATTTCCAAAATACCATACTACGGATGCACTCGTTGGACCATTTCCATTTGCGCCTGTTTGATCTGTAAAGGTAGGACTGAAAGGTAAACAACCTCCAAAATTCATGTCCGAAGAGAACAACACATTTGGCATTGGATTAACAACAACGGATATTGAAGCAGTATCTGTACAACCAAATTGGTCATATCCAATCATCGTATAAGTATCTGTTGCATTTGGGGTAAACGGAACATTATCTATTACATTGTTGTCCCAAACATAGGTTAATGCACCAGAACCCCATAATAGGGCTTGTTCACCTGCACATAGAATAGAATCAACTACATTGATACTAACAATTGGAAGCGGATGAACAATAAGTTCCATAGTATCGCTGGCAATACACCCATTTGCTGCTGTTCCAATTACAATATAAGTATCAGTTTGAGCTGGATTAAAGGCCTGTCCATCCAATACATTATTATTCCAATTATACACCAATGCATTACCTGAACCATTCAAAGTAATTGACTGACTAAAACAAATGGCTGTGTCAGGACCCGCACTTACAACCGGTGGCAAATCAAGCAAATAGGTAACTAAAATTTGATCGGTATTTTGACATAAATTATTATCGGTACCAGTAACGGTGAACAAAGTTGTTGCGGACGGGTAATAAGGAACACCATTGATTGCGCCATTGTCCCAAGAATAGGTTGTTGCTGTGCCAGAACCTGTCAATAGTAAATGCTGACCAAAACAAAGAGTAGTGTCAAGCCCTGCATTTACAACTGGTAATGGATTTACGGTGATAGAAAGTGTATCATTCAATCCGGAGCAACCATTATAATACGGAGTAACTATGATTGTTCCATTTTGTGAAATTAGACCCGTTGCGTCTGTATTAATAGAAGTAAACGATGTAATATCCGTTGTGCCTGAAGAAGCTAAACCAATTGAAATATTGGAGTTTTGCCAAGCATAAGTAGTTCCTGAAATATTTGAACCAAAAACAATTGGGGCAGTAATATCATTCGCGCAAACGATTTGATCGGGTGATGGCGTAATAATTGGTCTAGGATTAACGACGATGTGTAAAGTGTCATTTACACCAGGACAGCCACCAACATACGGTGTAACAACGATTAAACCATCTTGAGGGGTTGTGCCACTATTAAATGCGGTAAAACCAGGAATAGAATCAAAACCAGTTAATGGATTCAACCCAATAGTATTATAACATGTCCATTCATAGGTAGCTGTTGGATTAGAACCCACGAAATTCAATTGATTCACAAAGTCACCGGTACAAACAGTGTCATTTACTAAATTGACTGTTGAAATTGGATAAACCGTATATTGGAAAGTATCCGCTATACCAATACAGCCATTCAGTGTTGGAACAACAATCACGTTAGCCACCTGCGTCAACTGTCCAACGTTGGTTGCCACAAATGAAGGGATGTTTCCTGAGCCACCTGTTAATGTTGGATTTAACAAACCTATAGAAACATTCGTGTTAAACCAATTGAAAACTGTTGAATCTGTCATATTTCCTTGGAAATCAACTAAAGCAGATGCTTGATTTGCGCATAAAAATTGATTGGCAGGAGTATAAACTGTTGGAATCGGTTTCACAATAATTTTAAAAGAATCTAAAATTCCCGGACAACCATTTAGGATCGGTTGAACAGTTATAATTGCCTCATAATTAACAACATCTGAATTGGTAACTTGAAAAGATAAAATATTACCAACTCCAGAAGAAGGGAGGTTAATAGCAGTATTATTATTCGTCCATTGATAAATCGTGCCCGGGTTATTTCCATTAAAAATAATGTCTGTAATTGAATCACCATGACAATAATAAATCGGTTGGGTTGGTAAAACAACTGTTGAAATTGGATTTACCGTTATTGTTGTAGTTTGAGGAGTGCCAGAACAACCATTAAAATCTGGAGTAACTGTAATTGTTGCCGTTTCAATGTTATTACTAATATTGGTGGCAATAAATGATGTTATGTCTCCTGTACCTGAACCAACAAGTCCAATCAATGTATTATTATTCGTCCAACTAAAATTCGTTCCTGCAATATCTCCAGTAAAATCAACATAAGCTGTGTTTTGATTTGCACAAAGTGAATCATAAAGAGGAGTAATAAATACGTTTGGTATCGGTTTTACTGTGATGTTAAACGTGTCGGATAAACCAAAACACCCATTATATTCAGGAGTTACAATTACGTGAGCGGTTTGATTCGCAATGCCTGAATTTTGTACTTGGAAATTCGATATGTCACTAGTTCCTGCACCGACCAATCCGATTGAAATATTATCATTTGTCCAATGATAAATTATTGTTGGATCATTTGGCTGGAAATCAATCGTTCCCGTTTGAGATCCTGCACACAAAATTATATCTGCCGTTGGAATAACAGTTGGAATAGGATCAACTGATGAAATGGTAAACGTTTCTGGAATACCAAAACATCCATAAGCTTCCGGCGTTACGGTTATTGTTGCAACAACAATTGTATTTCCTGGATTTTGAACTTGGAAAGAGGGTATTGAATCATTTCCAGAGCTAATATTAGAATTTATTACCGTATTATTATTCGTCCAAGCATACGTTGCAACGTTGCCCATATTACCGTTGAAAACAACTGGATTCGTATATGTATAAACACAAAGAGATTGGTCGGCAATTGGGTAAACTGTTGGTGTAGGTCGAACAGTTATAACAAATGAATCGGAAATTCCATTACATCCATTAAAGTTTGGTGTTACAATGATTGTATCCGTTTGAATAATCGTAGATAAATTTTGGGTGGTAAATGAAGGTATGTCTCCAGCTGTTGGTACGATTGTATTCCCAACATATTGGTTAGTTTGTGTCCAGTTATACGTTGCTGTTGATCCCAATGAACCAGTAAAATTCACCGGATCTGATTGTTGACCAGCACACCAAGTTTGATCTAATACATTCGCTACAGTTGGAATTGGGTTAACTGTTATTGTAAAAGTATCTTGAATTCCAGTACAACCATTATACGTTGGTACAACAATAAAAGTTGATGTTTCGCTTACTAACCCAGTATTTGTTGCTGTAAAAGAGGCTATATCGTTTGTGCCAGATCCCAAAAGCACAGAACTAATACTCGTATTATCTTGAGACCAAGTATACGTTACTACCGGATCTAAATTACCTGTGAAATCTACCGGGATAGTGGAAGAGCCATGGCAATGTGCTTGAGCCAAAGGCGCAATAAAAACTGTTGGCAATGGTTTAACTGAAAGTGTAAAAATAAATGGTGTTCCTTGACAACCAGGTAAAGAGGGTGTTACCGTAATATTCGCTACTTGGGTTAAATTCCCTGAGTTTTGAGTAGTAAAGGAGTTAATACCAGGAACATTCGTTTGACCACTAACTGGGAATCCGACAGAAATATTATCTGTTGACCAACTATAGTTTGCTGTTGGCACATTTCCTGTGAAAGAGACTCCTGGAAATACGTCTCCGGCACAATAAATAACACTTGTAATTGGAGTAACTTGTAATATTGGATTCACAATAATCTCAAAAGAAACGGCAGAACCAGCACATCCATTAAATGATGGAGTAACAAGAATATTTGCTGTATCGATAACATTGGTTGAATTTTGAGAAACAAAAGATGGTATAAACGTTACGTTTCCAATGGAAGCTATTCCTAATCCTATATTTGAATTTGAATTGGTCCAAGAATAGGTTGTACCTAAAATGGATGAAGAAAACACAACTTGCGAAGTGCTATTTCCTACACAAACCGTTTGACTAGAAGGAGTTTGCATCGTTGGTAGTGGCTTCACCTTGATAGTAAAGGTTTGTGGTGTTCCTAAACAACCATTCAATGATGGAGTAACTGTAAAAGTGCTTATTACATCTGTTATTCCGTTATTTACACCGGCAAATGCAGAAATATTTCCAGACCCAGGCGAAGAGAGTCCTGCTCCAATGGTTGTGTTATTTGATGTCCAATTATAAATTGTAGCTGGGTCACTTCCAATAAAAGTTATTGTTGATGTTAATGTTCCTGCACAAACCACTTGATCTGATGGGTCTACAACAGTTGATACCGGTAAAATAATGATGTCAAAAGTTTGTGGAGTACCGGCACAACTAGAATTACTTGTAGGAGTAACGGTTATAGTCGCATTAACAGTTGTTGTAAATGTGTTTTGCGCTATGAAGGAAGGAATAGAATTTCCTGTGCCATTTGTTAAGCCTATATTCAAATTAGCAGGTGCAACGGTCCAAGCAAAAGTTGTTCCCGCTAAATTTGATGCGAATGAAACCGCTTGTGTGGATGTATATGCACACAACGTTTGATCCGCTGGGTCAATTAATGTTGGAGTAGGTTTAACGGTAACGGTTAACGTTTGAGGCAATCCAACACAACCTGTTCCTACTGCAGTTGGTGTTATTGTATAAACCAATACTTGATCAATCGTTGTTTGGTTGATTATAACATCAGTAATGGATGAAGTTGTTTGTAACGTGGTTGATTCTCCCGTAGTTTGAGTGTTATCAGCCGCTATCCAAGTATAATTCGATGAAACAACTCCTGAAAGGACTTGATTTAGTGGTGTTCCAGAGCAAACCGTGATCGCATTTAAGCCAGAAACAGTAGGCGTTGGATTAATCGTAATAATTTTTTGATCACTTACCGCGGGACAAGGACCAGCAGGGTTATTTGTGGTATAAGTTAATACAGCAGTTCCAGCCGTAATTTCTGCCTGACTTGGTGTGTAAAGCGAAGAACCAGTAAATACTCCTGGAGGAGTTCCCGCGCTTGACCAAGTAGCAGAAGTTGCCAACCCTCCAAATGTACCATTCAATACTATTGTTGAACCGGAACATATTGTGGTGTCATTTCCAGCATTAACAATTGCTGGTGCAGAAAATGAAATTGTTACTTGATCTGAAACGGCTAAACATGAACCGGCAGGATCATTTGTTGTAAATGTCAGAGTTACTGATCCATTTGAAACTTCAGTTGCTGAAGGTGTGTATATTACATTACTAGATGTTGGATTATTTACCACAGGATTCGAACTTCCTGTCCAAACACCAGTTGATGCAGAACCTCCAAAAAGGCCATTTAAATTAATTGGTGTATTGGAACATGAAACAAAATCTATCCCTGCATTCGCTGTAGCTGGAGGATCAACTGCGAGAACTAGAGTGTCAGTAACTGCTGGGCATGGGCCAAGTGGGTCGTTTGAAGTTAAAACAATATTAATGTAAACAGTTGAAATATCATTGTTTGAAGGAGTATAAACTGCATTTAATGCGTTAATGCTGCTAAATGTACCTGTTCCATTCAATGTAGACCAAATTACTGAAGTTGTGGAACCTCCAACAGTTCCGCTTAATGAAACAGGAGTAACTCCGCAAGTAACTTGGTCAACTCCTGCATTCACAATAGCGGAAGGATTGATTGTTACTAATAATGAGTCGATAACGGAAGGACAATCACCTGCAGGGTCATTCGTCGTTAAAAATAACCAAGTGTTACCAATTGCAATGTCAGATGGTGATAATGAATATTGGGTGTTCCCTGCTGTTGGTAAACTAAAAATTCCACCATTCCCTCCCGTCCAAGTAACACTTGAAGCTGATCCACCAAAAGATCCTGAAAGATTTATCGTACTTGTAGTTGAACAAATAATTACATCTGCTCCAGCATTAACTGTTGGTGTTGAATTAACAGAAACACTACTTGTCGTTGCTGTACAACCCGTCGAGGAATCTGTAAAGGTAAAAGTTACACTTCCAGATAATAGTCCGGTAGATACACCAGTTGCTGGTATAACCGATGCAATACTCGGAGTATTAGACACCCATGTTCCAACCGTTGACGCAGTTAATTGCAATGTATTACCAACACATAAAGTGCTTGCTGCAGATAAGGTTGGTATTGTTTGAATAGTAATGGTGAAAGTCTCCTCGTCTAAACAACCTCCAGGTGTAGATCCATAAATATAAATAGTTTGACTTGTACTTATTGCTGTGCCAGATGCTATCGCTGTGCCCGTTCCATTCGGACCCGTGTAATACGATTGATTTCCACTTAAATTAGTTCCCGTTATTACTGGCAATGTATATGATCCGCCACACAATACTTGATCTGTTATGTCATTTACGTTTGGTGCGCCTGGATTGGTTAATGATACCGTTTGAGTGGTGGATATGCAACCCGTTGATACTAATGTTACTGTTAGAGTATACGTTCCTGAACCTAAAGTCGATATCGTTGCTTGTCCACTTCCATTCGTTGTTACTGATACTGCCGCAGACCCATTTAATGAATAAGTATAAGCAGTGCTGTTTTGTAAACCTGTTAGTAATATAGATCCATTCGTGCCATTACACAACGTTGGATTGGTTGGCGTGGTAGTAAACGTTGGTAAAGAATTAACAGTTACTATTGCTGTTTTTTGACAGCCATTATTATCTGTGTACGTTATCGTTGTGCTTCCAACTGATACGCCTGTTACTAAACCTATTGAACTTACTGTTGCGTTGGCTGGTGTAGAAGAGGTCCATGGGGTCGTTGACGATGCCGTTGCTGATCCTGTTAATTGTACCGTTGAGCCTACACACACCGTTAATGTGCCCGTTATCGTTGGTAAGGCGTTTATTGTAACTGTAAATGTTTCCTGGTCCGAACAACCTCCAGGTGTAGATCCATAAATATAAATAGTTTGACTTGTACTTATTGCTGTGCCAGATGCTATCGCTGTGCCCGTTCCATTCGGACCCGTGTAATACGATTGATTTCCACTTAAATTAGTTC
>CALQIX020000027.1 GCA_943330745.2 Lishizhenia tianjinensis | reverse complement strand
TAGATAATTCTCGAATATAATTCCAAAATAAAAATTGTCGAAAATGCCAATGTGAATTTGAGATTACTTTACCAGTAATGAATTGGAAATATATCCAATATATAGTTGTAAGTATTACAATCATACCTGTGAGCGATAATAACACCATATTTAGTCCTTTTAAATTTCTATTCTTCGTCATGGTTATGATTGTCTTCTTATTTGGCTATAACTTACTTATACACGCTACAAACCTTCTTCAATAAACTAAATCTTGTTGTATGTACCTAGGTTTATTGCGTTAGGCTAAAATAGTAATAATTTATACCAATCATAAAAAGTTGAACGCACTTATTGTAAAATACATTTCGACAAACGTCAATAATTCGGATGATTGAAAAGCATTTTTCCGGTTGTTGAAAGCGTTCAAAACAAAAAAAGGCCACGAAACTCGTGACCCTTTGAATATTAATTTGACTTAAATCATTCTTTTTTATAACGCTTAATCTCTTTATCAAAATCACTTTCGTAGTTAATATCTTGAATTATCCTGAATTTATCAAATTCTCCTTCAGCTTTCAATTTGGCTTCAAACATGGAAACTTTACCCTGATCTTTTAAAATGGGATAGTTAGATAACTCAAGAAATTTTTCCAAAAAAATAATCCATTGGTTCATATTGAAAGCAATCCCACGTTGTGCGTTATTTTCGGCTAAATCTAAATAGGCTGATAATATCTATTTAATTCTGTAATGTGTTGATGCGAGAGGTAATTTTTAGCCACCGTAACATCGCTTTTTAGAATTTTACCATCGGGAGCATCTTTCCAAGTCTTTAATCCCATATAAAGTTTAGTAGCATCCGCTTCTGTATAAATTATCTCTGCGGCTGTTTTTCCTGTTATTGCCCAATGAAGTTTGTTCTGAAGATTAGCAAAAAAATGTTTTGTTTGCCCACTTTCCTTATCATAATCAGTACTCAATACATATAAATCTGTGATTTTCTGATAAAATCTTCGCTCACTTGCTCTAATTTCCTTTATCCTCTCTAAAAGTTCATCAAAGTAATCCTGACCAAAGTTTTTTCCTTGTTTTAATCGTTCATCATCCATTACAAAACCTTTGATGATAAATTCATGGAGGGTTGTAGTTGCCCATTTTCTGAAATCAGTTGCTTGAGCTGAATTTACTCGGTAACCAACGGCTAAAATTGCTTCTAAACGATAAAATTTGGTTTTATAGTTTTTACCATCATTAGCAGTTAGTGCAAAATTTGCACTAACTGAAACTTCATGAAGCTCATTAGTTTCAAAAATTTTTTTCAAATGTTTAGTTACAACTGTCCTATCAATCCCAAACAATTCTGCAATTGCTTTTTGGGTGAGCCAAAAGGTTCCGTTTTGAAAGTGAACAGAAACTTTTACCTTTTCACTAATTGAGCTGTAAAGTAATATTTCTCTTATCTGGTTTTTTGCCAAGGTCATTTGAAATGAATAGTTTTTAATCTAATATAACTTTAAATGTAACAAAACTTTTTCAAAATTTAAACAAAAAAAGGCCACGAAACTCGTGACCCTTCTCATTTGATTTATTTCAATTACAAAGTTCCCCTCAAGGCTTGCTCTCTTTCAATTGATTCAAACAAGGCTTTAAAGTTACCTGCCCCAAATCCTTTTGCTCCCATACGTTGAATTACTTCGTAAAATAGAGTAGGGCGATCTTCAACTGGTTTGGTGAAAATTTGTAATAAGTAGCCTTCTTCATCTGCATCAACCAGGATGGATAATCTTTGAAGTTCTTTTATATCTTCTTTCATCATGTCTCTGTGAACAACTAATCGCGTAGGTATTTCATCATAATACGCTTGAGGTGGTGGTGGTAAAAATTCAACCCCACGCGCTTTTAAATCGGCAACCGTTTTAATAATATCATCCGTTGCTAATGCTAAATGTTGTACACCTGCACCTTCATAAAAATCAATATATTCTTCAATTTGAGATTTTTTCTTTCCTTCAGCTGGTTCGTTAATTGGGAATTTAATACGACCATTTCCGTTACTCATCACCTTACTCATTAACGCTGAATATTCCGTGGTAATTTGCTTGTCGTCAAAGGTTAAAAAGTTTACAAAGCCCATAACATCTTCATACCATTTTACAGTATCATTCATTTGATTCCATCCCACATTACCCACCATATGATCAATGAATTTTAGACCTACTGGTGCCGGATTGTAGTCGCTTTCCCACTTTCTAAATCCCGGTAAAAATTCGCCTTTATAGTTTTTGCGTTCAACAAACATGTGAACCGTTTCTCCGTACGTATAAATACCTGCACGAACTACTTCACCCTGTTCATCTTTCTCTACAACAGGCTCCATGTATACTTTCGCTCCGCGTTTCACTGTTTCTTCAAACGATTTACGCGCATCTTCTACCCACAAAGCAATTACTTTAACGCCATCACCATGTTTTTTTACATGCTCGCCTATTGGCGAATCACTCGTTAAAGCCGTAGTTAATACTAAACGAATTTTATCTTGTTTTAACACGTACGAAACTCTGTCTTTTAGACCTGTTTCTAATCCAGCATAGGCGTGTGATTGAAATCCAAAAGCAGTTTTGTAGTAATGTGCCGATTGCTTTGCATTACCCACATAAAACTCTACATAATCGGTTCCTAATAAAGGCAAGAAATCTTGTGCACCTTCAAATATTTTTTCTAGTCCGTATTCCACATTGGAAACTTCTTTTGATTTATTATCTTCTTGAGACATAGAGAATTGTTTTAGAGAAAATTAGTATTTATTTTAAGTATTTTAATGGTGCCATGAATTCATGTATTCACCCATTTCAACACCCAATGCTTGTTTGGTTAGTTTTAACGGTTTAAACGTATCAATCATAACTGCAAGTTCTTGCGTTTCTTTTTGGCCGATGCTTCTTTCATAGGCTCCCGGATGCGGACCATGTGGTATACCTGCGGGATGAAGGGTAATTTGGCCTTTATCGACATGGTTTCTACTCATGAAATCACCATCTACGTAATACAATACTTCGTCTGAATCAATATTACTGTGATTATAGGGAGCAGGGATGGAGTCTGGGTGATAATCATACATTCTAGGAACAAAGGAACAAATCACAAAGGCTCCCGTTTCAAATGTTTGATGCACTGGTGGTGGTTGGTGGACACGCCCAGTTATTGGTTCAAAATTATGAATGGAAAATGCATAGGGGAAATTATACCCATCCCAACCTACAACATTAAACGGATGGTGCGCATACACATAGTCATACATCGTATCTTCTTTCTTGATCTTGATGAGGAAGCGACCATTTTCATTATGCGTTTCCAAGTGCTGAGGACGACGAATATCTCTTTCGCAATAAGGAGAATGCTCCAATAATTGTCCAAACCAATTTCGATATCTTTTGGGGGTGTAAACCGGATGAAACGACTGGATGATTAATAAGCGATTATCTTCCGATTCAAAATGCATTTGATAAATCATGCCACGAGGAACAACCAAATAATCTCCGTACGAAAAATCGATATTTCCGAGTTGTGTTTTTAACGTTCCGTTTCCTCGATGAATAAAAATTACTTCATCTGCATCTGCATTTTTATAAAAATAATCGGTCATTGATTTTTTAGGAGCAGCAAGTTCGATATAAACATCGCTGTTAACCAACATGGGAGTTCTACTTTCTAAGTAATCATCCGTTGCATCAACATTAAACCCCTGCAAACTACGCATTTGCATATTTTTATCCAACCCAATTTCTGGAGCAACGGATTGCTTTTGAATTATTTCTATAACAGCTGTTGGAGGCTGAATATGATAGAGTAGGGAGGACATACCATCAAAACCGATGGTTCCAAACAATTGCTCGTAATAAATTCCCCCTTCTGGGTTTTTAAATACAGTATGTCTTTTGTTCGGGATTTTACCGAGTGAATGATAAAAAGGCATTAATCTATTTTATTAAGTGAATAAATGTAATAAATAATCTTTCTTCTGTAAGGGATTTTCTCAATTATTAAAAACAAAATAACGAGTATTCCATGAAACGATAAATGATTTTTATCAGTTTTAGCAAGTTATTTGTTCAACTTATTTCGTTCGCCCTGGATACACTTTTAACGCTTCTTCTAGGCACTTAACGGCATTTTTCAAGGCATCTTGATTTAATACATATGCTAACCTAACTTCTTGTTTACCAAGTCCTTTTGTTGCGTAAAAACCACTCGCAGGCGCCATCATAACCGTTTGACCTTCGAAAGAAAAATCTTCTAACAACCATTGACAAAACACATCGGCATCATCCACAGGAAGTTTTGCCACGGCATAAAATGCACCTTGTGGCAATGGACAAAAAACACCCTCAATGGCATTTAATCCATTTACTAAAATATTTCTGCGTTGCACATATTCGGCAACAACAGCATCAAAATAACTTTGTGGCGTTTCTAGTGCTGCTTCTGCAGCAAATTGATCAACCGTTGGTGGAGATAGCCTTGCTTGTCCAAATTTTAGTGCCGCAGCCATCACTTCTTTGTTGCGCGTAACAAGCGTTCCAATACGTGCTCCACACATTGAATATCGTTTTGAAACAGAATCAATCATGATTACATTATTATCGATACCCACTAAATTCATTGTGGAAAAAGGCACAGAACCATCGTAACAAAATTCTCTGTACACTTCATCGGAAAAAAGAAACAAATCATGTTTTTTAATCACCTCGGCTAATTTTTCTAATTCTTCTTTAGAATACAAATATCCGGTTGGATTTCCTGGATTACAAATAACAATTGCTTTGGTTTTTGAAGTGATTTTCTTTTCAATTTCCTCGATTGGAGGTAGAGCGAAACCATCTTCAATTTTTGCTGTAACAGGAACAACAGTAAGTCCCGCCATAACAGCAAATCCATTGTAATTGGCATAAAAAGGTTCTGGTATAATCACTTCATCTCCTGGATTGCACGTAGTCATTAATCCAAAAATCAACGCTTCAGACCCACCAGTAGTAACTAATAAATTATCTGAATTAACAGGGATTCCAACAGATTGATAATAAGCAGCTAACTTATTTCGGTAGCTTTCAAAACCAGCAGAATGACTATACTCTAGCACCTTTGGTTCAAAATTATGAATGGCAGACAAAGCAACCTCAGGCGTTTCAATATCTGGCTGTCCGATATTCAAATGGTAAACAATTTTACCTTCTTTTTTTGCTTTTTCTGAATAGGGTACAAGCTTGCGGATTGGCGACGCAGGCATTTCAATCGCTTTGTTTGATATTACAGGCATTTTTCTTTTTTTTTACAAAAATAATTCGATTATCGATATAATTTACTTCTACAAAATACTTTATTTTTTATTGCGCTTGGAAATTAGGAGATTCATCTCATCTCGTAATCTTGCGGCTTCTAAAAAGTCTAATTCCTTAGCTGCTTTTTCCATTAATTTTTTGAAGGACATGATTTGTTTTTCTAAGTCCTCAGCAGCGACATATAAACCAGTCGATTCAGCAGCTTTTTGAACAATTTTAGTACGCTCATATTTAGATAATCGCAAGGCCGGATCACCGTCAGCAACTTTGGTGGATTCCAATATTTTATCTATTGATTTATTCAAGGCAGTCGGCACTAATCCATGTGCTTCATTATAAGCGATTTGAATACTTTTTTTTCGTGACGTTTCATCAATCGTTCGTTGCATCGATTTCGTCATTTTATCCGCATACATGATTACGAATCCGTTTATGTTACGTGCCGCACGACCAATTGTTTGTGTAAGTGAACGTTCGTTTCGTAAAAACCCTTCCTTATCTGCATCCAAAATAGCCACAAAAGAAACCTCTGGTAAATCGAGACCTTCTCGCAATAAATTCACCCCAATCAACACATCAAACTCTCCCAAACGTAAATCTCGAAGAATCTCAACCCGTTCAATGGTATCAATGTCCGAATGAATATAGCGACATTTAATCCCCATTTTATCTAAATACTTTTGTAACTCTTCCGCCATTCGTTTGGTTAGCGTTGTTACCAATGTTCTTTCATTTACTGCTATTCTGCGTTGAATTTCCTCCATCAAATCATCAATTTGATTTAAACTAGGTCGCACCTCAATAACAGGATCCAATAATCCAGTTGGCCGAATAACTTGTTCCACAACAATCCCTTCCGAATGGAGTAATTCATAATCCGCAGGGGTAGCAGAAACATAAATCACTTGATTCATCATTCCTTCAAATTCTTCAAATCTCAACGGTCTATTGTCTATTGCCGCTTGAAGTCGGAACCCATAATCGATCAAATTGATTTTTCGAGCACGGTCTCCCGCATACATACCTCGGACTTGCGGAATGGTAACATGGCTTTCATCAACTACTAACAGAAAATCTTTCGGAAAATAATCGATTAAGCAAAAGGGACGTTCGCCAGGTTCTCGACCATCAAAATAGCGCGAATAATTTTCAATACCAGAGCAATATCCCAATTCACGAATCATTTCTAA
Source organism: Lishizhenia tianjinensis (assembly GCA_943330745.2). GTDB lineage: Bacteria > Bacteroidota > Bacteroidia > Flavobacteriales_D > Crocinitomicaceae > UBA952. The sequence continues at coordinate 40,419 of CALQIX020000027.1, read as the reverse complement.
ATCGTAGGAAACTCTTTCTTCTAATCGCTTCGCTTCAAATATTTTTTTTTCTTCTTTAAAGTTTTCAACCTGAAGAACCATATCTTCAAAAATGAGATCTACGGCTCGTTTGGTGTTTTCCGGACTTGAAACAAAAATGTTTGCGGGATAAATATTTATTTCTTCATAAATTTCAAGCACGGTGCTTGTTTCAGGATCGAAAGCTGATATTTTTTCAATTTCATCGCCCCAAAATTCAACACGTAATCCATAATCAGCGTAGGCAAGGTAGATTTCGATTGTGTCGCCTTTAACACGAAAACAACCTCTTTTGAAATCAATATCAGTAGCTCGCTGGTACAAATTTTCAACTAAACGAAAGAGGAATTTGTTACGAGAATAGATTTCACCTTTCTTGATAAATAAAATACTTTTTTGAAATTCATCGGGATTTCCAATACCATAAATGCAAGAAACGGAAGCTACAACCAAAACATCTTTACGACCAGACAATAGGGCAGAGGTAGCCGATAACCTTAATTTTTCTATTTCATCATTAATCTGAAGGTCTTTTTCAATATATGTATCAGTCGTTGGTAAGTAAGCTTCCGGTTGATAATAATCATAATACGATACGAAATATTCAACAGCATTGTCTGGGAAAAACTGTTTAAACTCCCCATACAACTGAGCTGCAAGTGTTTTATTATGCGATAAAATTAATGTTGGCCGATTGATTTCTTGAATAACATTAGCAATGGTAAAGGTTTTTCCACTTCCTGTTACGCCTAGTAAGGTTTGTGCTTGTGTTTCTTGCTTTATACCAGCTACCAACTGACGAATTGCCTCGGGTTGGTCTCCGGTTGGTTGAAAATCAGAAACTAAATGAAAATCCATACTTCAAAAGTACATCTTTTACCAGTATTAATCTAGGATTTAAGGTAAGAAAAATAAGCATCAAGTACCGTTGAATTTTCTTCTCTTGGTGTTTTAATTTCTACTAATTTTGGCCTTCCATTGGCGGATGGCGTGAAAAAATGAGCAAGTATAGATTGAGCATCTTCTAACGAATCCGCTGATTGATAGTTAATCGAATACGATTCACAAATTCCTTTTGCATCGGTTGAATGCGTTGCTTCAAAGTAGGTATCCCGTTGCGGAGAAGTTGATGGTCCAGGAATAATTCTAAAAATACCCCCACCTGAATTATTCAATAATATAATATGTAAATTCTCGCCTAAATAGCTATTCCAGAAGGCATTACTATCATAAAAAAATGAGATGTCACCCGTTACTAAAACATGTAATTTATTCGGATTAGCAACCGAAGCGCCAACTGCTGTACTGCTGCTTCCATCAATTCCACTTGTTCCACGATTACCTCGATATTCAATTCCACCTATCGGGTCAAATAACTGACAATAACGAACAACAGAGCTATTGGCCATGTGTAAAACCGAGTTAGTTGGAATGTATTGAAATAATAGATCAAAAACCCGTATATCTGAGTGGGGCAACTGATCAAAAAGTTCGTTCGCTTTATCTTTGGCTAAAATGTCTTTTTGTTGCCACAAAGCACCGTAGTTAATCGTATTTTTTGGATATTCTAATGCATTAGTTTGATGAAAAAATTCAACGGGATGCATTCTAAAAACGTGAGTAACACACTGGTAGGTATCCATATAAGGAAATGAATGACCAATTTTCCAATGTTGTTTTGGTGAGTGTTTTCGGAGAAAGGATTTAATCTTTTTAGAAACAACGGCACCACCTAGCGTAATCAAAATATCTGGTTTAAAATCAGCGATTTTATCGTCTGATATCATATTCAGTGCGCGATCTATACAATGCACAAAGTTTGAATGAGTAATATTTGAGGTGTTTTCCACAAGCACTGCAACATTCGAATTGAACGAAAAACGTGTTATTAATTCCTGTAATTGATTATTCTCCGTCATTTGACCACATAAAACCAATATTTTGGACGAAAGAGAGTTTTTAATTGTTTCTTGTGTATCTGCCTGAAACATTGAATTGAAAGAAACCTCTTCTCTTTTATCAAAAGGAGTTACTGAAATTTCTGATGTATCATACAACGGTTCATGCAGTCCAACATTGATATGGATAGGACCCTTCCAATCATTCAATGCCTGTAAAAAGGCGGTGTTTAATTCGCGTTTAGCAAACCACTGATATTCCTCGGATGTTTGATCATCAGTCAGATCTAAAAAATAGTTTACGTGATCTTTGAGCACATTTTCTTGCCGAATAGTTTGTCCATCTCCTTGATCTACCCATGCTTTTGGACGATCTGCTGAAATAACAATTAATGGTAATTCCCGATAAAACGCTTCTGAAACAGCAGGTGAAAAATTTTGAATTGCCGAACCAGAGGTACAAACCAAGGCAACCGGTTCATTTAATTCGTCAATCATTCCAAGTGCGAAAAATGCGGCTGATCGTTCATCATGTACAACAAATGTTTGAATAGTTGGATGATTATCAAAAGCTATACTAAACGGGGCGTTACGAGAACCAGGACAAATAACGACACGCTTAATTCCAAATGCTACACAAGCGGAAACAATAGATTGGACTATTAATTTATTACTTGAGGTAATATTATTTAACATCTTGAATTACAGATAATAATGTTTTACTTTTTCTTTCAGTTTCTTCCCATTCATCTTCAACTATTGAATCTTTAGTGAACCCACCACCCAAATATAAACAAGCTGTATCGCTGAATAATTGACAACAACGCAAGTTAACATAAAGTTTAGTTCCATCGGTAGAAATTTTACCTAAAAATCCCGTATACAAAGATCTATCATATTTCAAATCATGCTTTTCAACAGCCTCAATCATTTCAATTGCCAGAGCCCTCGGTAATCCACTAACAGCTGGAGTAGGGTGGAGCGCAGTTGTTATTTCAATAGGAGTCAATGAACCTAAATCAAAACTAATATCAGTCCGCAAGTGCTTTACTGGACCTGCCTCAAAGGTATACGGGCCATTTTTATCGTATGAATCTATGCCATTTTCGCTCAAAGATTCTAAAATAAAATCAGTAACATATTGTTGTTCCAAAAGTTCCTTTTGATTCCATTCTTCAGCATTTTCTGTACTTTTTGTTGCAGCCAATGACATAGTAAAAACATGATTTCCATGTACTTCCAAGAGAATCTCAGGTGAAGCACCAATCCAAGTACCAAAAAGGGGAGAGGAAGCCAAATAAACAAATGCTTTAGGGTATTTATTGCATAAATCGTTGAAAAAATGAATGACTTTATCTGCGGAAAATTCAGCGTGTTTAACTCTTGAAAAAACTACCTTTTTCATGCCCAACAAACGAATTGCTTGTAGTATTCCTGATGCATGTTTGATATATGCGTCCTTTTGAATTTCAGGGGGTAAGTCTGTAGAAAAATGCCAATTGAAATCATTGACTTCCGGCACTTCAGATCCATTGAAAACAAAGTGATTTTCATTCAGAAAATCAGCAATAATAAAGGAATCTGAAAGTTCGGAAACATTATCACACACTTCAAATTCACCTAAAAAATGGAGTGCAGAATGATCAGGGAAACGATATGCAAGAAAATCACTCAATGGTATTACTTTTTTTGAATGATCATTACAGTCAACCGTCCTGTACAAACTAATTTGTTAGTTTCTTCATCAAAAATATCCACTTGCCACAAATGGGTTCTTTTTCCTGCATGGACAATTTTTCCAATTGCTCGCACAAAACCTGAACGAACTCCTGAAATGTGATTTGCATTAATCTCTAATCCAACTGGTGATTCTTTTTCCAGATCAATTAACAATGTAGAACCCATGGATCCAATACTTTCAATTAAGGCCATGCTTGCGCCACCGTGTAAAAGTCCTATCGGTTGCTGCGTGCGATGATCCACAGGCATTCTAGAAATCACATAATCAGCGCCAATTTCTACGCACTCAATACCAAGTGTTTCCATGAGTGTGTTTTTATTCATGGAATTTACTAAATCAATAGAGACTTGTTTTAACATGCTACAAAGGTAATTGAAGTATCAGAAGAAGCAAAGTTATTTGATTGTTTAACTTTCTCGATACTCATACAATTATTCTATTTAACATAATATTAATTATATAACATTCTATATAATATGAAAGATGTAGATTTACTAAAATTAATTTCCATGAAAAAATTATTATTCTCTATTCTGTTATCCATTCACTTTCTATCAATTGGTCAAACAAGTCACCACATACAAATTCCTACCAAGGAAGTTCTTGTAATTCCATATTGGGGAACTTTTGTGAGCGGCTACGTTGATCGCGGAGCTTTTGTAAACTTTACCGGACCAGCATTAGGATACGGCTTTGGAAAATCACAAATTTTAATCGGCATGCTGCCATCACTACGATTTAAAGAAGATTCCGGAACAACAAAAAATTCGGTTGTAATACCCACTTTAGGTTTTGGAATAACCTACACATATAAATCTTTAGCATTTCAAGTACCGCTGTATTATACAACTAAAACTTCGACATCAAATGGAAAATGGAATATTGGACTTGGTTTAGGAATAAAAATGAGCGCAATTAGGTTCAAAAAAGATTCATGAAATCACAATCTTTCCAAGGGTGTTTTTACGCCATTAACCAACGAATAACAGGCTAATTTATCTTTGAAAACAGATGATTTAAAAATGGAACGATTTAACAACATTCGAACACATTCCTGAATTCCTTCAACTATAGATGGATGCGGATGAATCAACTCGGAAAGTACCTCGATAGACATATTTAGTTTCACTAACAGTCCAATTGCTTGAATAGCTGTTGAAGCATGTGCACCGACAACGCGCATCCCTAAAATCTTCATGTCTTTATCGTTTGTTACAATGATTTTAAAGAAGCCTTGCGTTTGGCGCATCGCAATTGCCCTAGTAATCAATGAATAATCCATTTTAACAACTTTTACCGGGATATTTTGAGCAATTGCTTGTTGTTCGTTAATCCCAACGGCAGCAACCTCTGGGTTCAAGAACATGATGGTACAGATATTATCGTAATTCAATAATTCGGGCTTGTTACCAAACATTTTTTCAACTGCATGTCTCGCTTCAATTTCCCCCATATTTACTAGAGCGATTCTTCCGGAAACATCTCCGACAGCATAGATGTTTGGTACATTGGTACGCGTATCTTCATCACCGATGTGAACTCCTCTTTTTGACATTTCAACCCCAGCATTTTCTAACCCGAGATTTTCAATATTAGGCTGTCTACCAATCGATAAAAGAGCCTTTTCAACACGAATTACTTCACGAGAACCATCAGGATATGAAAGTTCATATTCTACTTCATTTCCTACTTTTACCAATCTTTCTAATTTCGCATTTGAATGTATGGTAACACCTCTATTTACTAAGTTTTTCGCAATTAATGTAGTAATATCACCATCTTCAAAAGGCAAAATATGATCTTGTCGATCAATGATATAGACTTTCGTTTTTCCGAAGTTGGAGAAAATAGTTGCATATTCACACCCAATTACCCCTGCCCCAACTATCACCAAGCTTTTCGGGAAGTCAGAAACATTATCAATGCCATCACTCGTTAAAATAGTTTCCTCATCTACTTCAATATCAGGCATTTTACGGGGTCTACTTCCTGTGGAAAGTATAATATTTTCTGCCCAAATCGTTTTTTGTTCTCCCTCATGGTCGATTACAATTTCATTCTTTGAAGTCAACTTACCAAACCCTCGTTCGTAGGTTAATAGTTTATTCATTGTTTCGGTCTGCAATAATTTGATGTGTGCCGAGTATTGAAATTTTCGTTCAAAAATCGCTTCTGCCAAATTTTGTTTCACGTCCTCCCAAGAAATTTCAAACTTTGTTCGTCCTTTGGAGACAATCATGTCGTTAACGTCCCGAACTCTATTGGATAATTCCCATAGTGTTTTAGAAGAAAGAGCACCATTGTAAACCCCTGCCCCACCTACTTTATCTTTCTCAATCAAACAAACACGTTTTCCAAAATCGATACCACGCATGGCAGCCGCATATCCTGCTGGCCCTCCTCCAATTACAACTAAGTCAAAACGTTCCATATTATTTGTAAATTCGCTGTAAATATAGGTAAACGCAACGATTGAATTTCTTTTTTTAACACTACAGTGAATCCAACAGACAAAAAAAGCATTGAAATAGCCAAAATGGAACTAAAAGCCACTCAAAAAATGGCGATCAATCTTAAGAAAAGAAAACCTGCTCAGTTGGATGATTTATTTCATACCAAGCATGTTTCTGAATTTAAAAAAATGGATTGTTTAACTTGCGCTAATTGCTGTAAAACTACCAGTCCCATTTTTCGTGATGCAGATATTAGACGTATTTCAAAACACCTGCGTATAAAAGAGAGTAAGCTCATTCAAGATTTATTAATCATGGATGATGAAGGCGATTACGTGTTGAAAAAATCTCCTTGCAATTTTCTTTCGAGCGATAATACTTGTTCTATCTATGATGTTAGACCTCTTGCCTGTCGGGAATATCCACATACGGATAGAAAAAACATGTATCAAATATTGGATTTAACCGTTCAAAACACGCTCATTTGTCCCGTTGTAGCGCGAATCGTCCAATCTTTCACTCATGAGAATGAGAAAAAATAATTTCATTTTTAGTGGTTGGAAATCTATTTTTTTTTAAGGTGATTTCTTAGCTGACGAAATTTACTATTCTTCGGACATTTTATTTAATTCTTCACGAACAAAATCTGCCAAGCTGGCAATATTATTTAATGAAAAGTCAAAAGTTATTCCTGCATCTGCATAGATTTTTGGAATTGATTTAGAGTATCCAACCGTAAGTGCCATTTTATATGCTTCAATTGCATTATAATAATTCAATTGACTATTTTTCCAAACAGCAAGTGCGCCTAATTGAGCAATACCATATTCAATATAATAGAATGGAACTTCAAACAAATGCATTTGACGCTGCCAAGATGTTTCAACAACCTCTTCGTATCCTGACCAATCAGTTAAACCAGTTCCAAATCTTTTAGATAAACCTCTCCATGCATCCCTCCTATCTTCAATTGAATGAAAAGGATTTTCATACACCCAATGTTGAAAAGCGTCTATTTGAGCAATCCAAGGCAGAATCCCTAAAATATCCTCTAAATGTTCTTTCTGAGCTCTTTTTTGATCGGCAGAGTTTGAATAAAATTCATCCCAATACTTCATACTCAATAATTCCATGGACATCGACGCTAATTCTGCCACTTCAGATGGTAGGTTTTTAAAAGCGGATAATTCTAATTCATTGGAAAGAAAAGAATGAACAGCGTGTCCTCCTTCATGAATCATAGTAATTACATCACGATGGGTTCCAACGGCATTCATAAAAATAAACGGTGCACCACTTTCATACAACGGATAATTGTATCCACCCGGTGCTTTTCCTGGTTTAGATTCCAAGTCCAAGTGATTCATATCTTTCAGTGAATCGATGCATGATTTAAAATAAGGGTCGATTTTTTCGAATATGCGTTGTGTTCCTGCGAGTAATTCTTCTCCATTTGTGAAAGGTTTTAGCGGAGCTTTACCCTCTGGATCAACAGCCGTATCCCAAGGCTTAAACGCACTTTTGCCAAACAATTTTAATTTAGTTTCTTGAATACTTCGAACAATTGGCACAATACATTTCTCAATGCTTTCATGAAAAGCAAAACAATCTTCCTTTGTGTAATCAAATCGTCCTAATGATTGAAACTTATAATCTCTAAAATTATCGAATCCTGCATTCAAAGCAACTTGATGCCGTTTTAGAATAAGTAAAGAATACAATTCATCGAGTTGATCAACATCTTGCTTTCTTCGATTACTTATTTTTTCAAAAACCTCTTTTCTCAAGCTTTCATTAGGCTCTCGCAACAACGAGGAAGCTTTTTGCATTGTTAACTCTTCTCCATTAAATTCTATTGTTTGGGCTCCACTAATACTTCCAAAAAGTTGACTTTTTTCATTTATTTCTGCTTCAATGTCAATATTTTCCTCCCGAAATAACTGTGTAGCAGTCTTCACAGCTCTGAAACAAATAAAGTAAGCCTCGTCTTTTTCAATTTCACTAAGAAAAGGGCTTTCTATCAATTTCTTATTCAATTGATCGTCTAAAGGCGCTAATTTGGGTTGAATTTCTGTTACAAAATAGTGATAATCTTGGGTTAATTGCTCATCCCGGGTGTCAATTGTCATTTTAATGTAACGCCACGCTAAATTTTCTTCTAAAAAAGCGTCTAATTCGCTTCTATTCCTCAGCCATTTTGATAGTTCCTCAACTGACTGAATGGGATCTTGAATCAATGAAGCAAAGAAAGGTTCTATGTCCTCCCAATTGGTCAATAGAAATTTATTCGGTAAAAAATACCGTTGAGCACGTTTCAGTTCCATAACCTAAAAAATATTATTTTCCGCGTCCACCACCTGTCTTAACAGTAGCAACTTTTTTTGCACCTGCAGACTTATTCGTGGCTTTTGGAGTTGAAGGAGCTTTAGCAACTTTTGCAGGTTTTGCTTCCTTAACGGTTTTTGGAGTTTTTGCCTTTGTTTCAATAGGAGCAACTTCTTCAGCTTCAGTAATTTCTACTTCAGGAATTAATAAACCCTCCGCTATTAACGTATTGTACCACTGAAATAATTTGCGTACATCAGAATCGTAAACACGCTCACTGTCGTAATTCGGTAAAAATGTAATTACATATTCACGTAATTTTTTCGGATCTTCTTTGTGGGATAATCCAGCATTTCCATTCAAAGATTCATACATTTTTTTGTACACCTCAATTAACTTAACATCTTCATCTGTTGTGTAGACTGAGATATCCTCAAGTGCTGAGATTTTATCAGAAGCATGAGCAGGAAATCTTTTTTTATCAGTCATTGATTCAACAATAACAGAGTTTTTTCCTTGTGCTACAATTTTAAATAAACCTGGACGACCAGCGATAGAAATAATTCCTTTCAAATTCATGAATACATTTTTTATTAAGGTTCAAAAATAGGAATCTTTTGGAAATGAGTATCAAATATCAATGGTTTTATTTGATAAAGGACCTATTTTTCATCAAAATGGGGTGGATAACAAAACTTGTGGTCACTCCAAGAATACTGCCGGCAAGGGTATCTTCTAAAAAATGTTGGGATAAATAGATACGGGAAAAACCGACAAAAAAAGCAATAACAAAAAGAGAGGCCCCTATTTTTTTTGATTGATAGAATAAGCTAAATGCCGCTGTTAAAGCAAAAATAGTAGTTGTATGTCCTGAAGGAAAGCTATGACTAGCGTGCATTTTTATACCTGAAACAATTGGAACATGAAGGACTCCCGATTGAATATAATGATACGGACGCATAAAATCATCAAAAACAAAATTCTTTAATAATTGAGCCAACAAAGAAGAAATAAGAAAGGTTGAAAGAATAAATACTCCTTTCTTTTTATCGAAAAAAAAGAAAATAAACGATACAAGTACTGCAAAAATACCATCACCTAAGAAAGTTAGAGTTGAAAAAACGAAATCAAGAACGTAATCATGATAACGATTTAAGGCCTGATGAATTTCAAATTTTGGAATGGATATGGTGCATATGAGTAGAAGTAGCCAAACAAAAATGAATGAAAGCATGTACGTTTTTGATGATAAGGAGATCGAATTCCAATATTTCATACTACAAAAGTAAACTTTGACCCTTGTAAAAACAACGATTTGTATATCTTTGTCTTGAAAATGAAAAATGACTTATTAATTAGAGCTGCCAAAGGCGAATCAATTGATCGTTATCCGGTTTGGATTATGCGGCAAGCAGGTAGAATTCTCCCTGAATATAGAGCCGTAAGGTCTTCAGTAAAAGACTTTAAATCACTCGTTAAAAACCCTGAATTATGTTGTGAAGTTACACTTCAACCTGTTGATATTTTAGGTGTTGATGCTGCCATCATTTTTTCCGATATTCTTGTTGTTCCTGAAGCAATGGGTTTAGATTACGAAATGATTGAGCAAAAAGGCCCGTGGTTTGAAAAAACGATTCGTTCAAACGAAGATTTAGCGATAGTCTCAAGTGATATTGATGTTGCAGATAGATTAAGTTACGTCTTAGAAGCAATTTCCTTAACGAAAAAGACACTTGATGGTCGCGTGCCATTGATTGGTTTTGCAGGGGCGCCATGGACCATTTTTTGTTACATGGTAGAAGGTAAAGGCTCAAAAACTTTTTCTGAATCACGCAAGATATTATATACAGATCCAGTTTTGGCTCATAACTTGCTAGGCCAGATTACCGATGTAACAATCGAGTACTTAAAATTACAAATGAAACACGGAGCAGATTTAGTGCAAGTTTTTGATTCATGGGCCGGGATATTATCACGCGCTCAATACCAAGAATTTTGTTTGCCATACCTTACCAAGATTTGTAATGCGATTACTGAAATTCCAATTACAATTTTCGCAAAAGGAGCCATTGCATCTTTACCTGATTTAGCCAAGTTGAATTGTAACACACTCGGTTTGGATTGGAATATGGATGTTAATTCGACAAGAGAATTGGTGAATGAAACAAAAACATTACAAGGGAACCTAGATCCATGTGTGCTTTATGGAACGCACCAAAATATTGAACTCGAAACAAAAAAAATGCTTAGTTCGTTTAAAAGTAAACGACATATTGTTAACTTAGGCCACGGAATTTATCCAGATACTGACTTTGAAAAAGTAAAAACGTTTATAAATACAGTTAAAAACCATGAAATCAATTAATCTAAATTCAACACTAACATGGGGGATTTCCTCTGTGGCGTTAGTTGGACTTGTTTCTTTCAGTAATCCTGTTTTTGGACAAAAGAAGAAAGACAACAAATCAGAAGAAACCAATACTGACGGAAATTTTGTTCGAAATGGAAGTTTCGAGAATTTAAAATCACCTGGAAAAAAACCAAAAAAGCTAGGGGGGATTGATTATATTGATGGGTGGTATTCAGCCACTGGTGTGAAAGCTGATGCGTATCGATCTGATGTTACTGATATTGAAACTGGAATAACAGTACCTCAAAGTAAATATGGAAAAGAAGAGCCTACACCGACCTATGGTGACAACTATGCTGGGATTCATGTTTATGTTACTGGAAAAAAACAAAACGAGCGCTCGTATTTAACCGGTGAATTGAATACTAAATTGACGAAAAAGAAGTTGTATTGTGTTGAATATTATGTCTCTTTAGCTGAGGGTTCTAAATATGCAACGAATAATATAGGTGCAAAATTTGACATGAAACGTCCTGAAGAATCAAAAGACAAAAATCTTTTCAAAGGAGTTGCCGACATCTTACATCCGGATAATGAAACAAAAGTTTTTAATTCAGCGAACGGTTGGCATAAAATATGTGGCACTTACGAAGCGAAAGGAGGAGAACAATATATTTCTCTAGGTAATTTTGCTTCTAACAATAAAACTAAAAACGAAGCATTCAAAAAATCAAAAAACGCGAAAGCAACCGCTTTACAATCGGCTTATTATTTTATTGATAATGTAGTTGTTCGTGAATATTTCCCAACTTTCGAGGCATACTTATTGGCTAATAATTTGTCAAATCTTATGAAAAATGATGAAGATTTATCAGAAGATGAAATTGTAGAAAAAAATGAATTTGAGAAAAAATATGTTGCGATTGAACCTTGTAAATGTGGTGGAAAAGATATGGATAAAGGCTATTCTGATCTGACTTTCCAAAAAGAATTCATAATCGAAGAGAAAATGACTCCAAAACAGAAGATTGAAACATATGCTGTTTTCTTCGGTGCAGGGAAAAGTGATCTTACGACAGAAGCAAATAACACAATTGATGAAGTTGCCAGAATTTTGAAAGCAAATTCTGGGTTGACAATAATTGTTGTAGGTCATGCAGATACCATGGAAACAAATTTAAGTGAAATCACGCCAGCATTCAAAGAAATTGATAAAAAACGTGCTACATCGGTTGCTGACCAACTTAAAAAATTAGGTGTTACAAACGCAATCACTGTAGATTTCAAAGGAATAAAAGAAGAAAGTGATTTTGTTTCTGGTGATGCTGAGGAAAAAGAAATCGATTGGGCGAAAAACAGACGCGTTCAATTTATTATTAAATAATTACCGATAACTCAATTTAAAGCCGCTTCTAAAGCGGCTTTTTTTATTCTATGAAAACACTTATCTTACTACTCTTTATCTTCCCCTCTATTCTACGTGCTCAAGCGTTGGAGGAAATTGTATATACCACTAAAAATTGCCATGCGCGCGGAATTACAGCTGATAAATCATTTATTTATGTTTCTACTAATGATGGCAAGGTGTTTAAAATCAACCCAAAAACAAAGAAATCAATTCAATTAACAATTTCGATAATACAGGAGGTGAATTAAGAGACATTGAATTGGTCAACCATCAAATTCTTACTATGCAAAGTGGAGATTCTGGACTTATTATTAATTTAAGTGCCAATCAACGACATGACTTTGATTCCGTATTCCTCGATGGAATGGATTTCTATGGAAAGAGTGGTTTTATGATGGGCGATCCGATAAACGATACCTTTTCATTATTTTTCACAATAAATAACGGAAAAAATTGGAGTCCTTGCTTAGGCAAGATTCATGCGGAAAAAGGTGAGGCTGGATTTGCTGCAAGCGGTTCAACTGTTCATTGTTTGAATGATTCCACATTTATGTTTGTTTCGGGAGGTTTGAAATCACGTATTTTTATTTCATCAAATCATGGGGATTCATGGAAGGACTCCCCTATTCCATTTCCTGCATCTGAAAGCTCAGGTCCATTCTCCATTACTTGTTTCGGGAAAGAGCATTTTATTGCAGTAGGTGGTGATTATAAACTTCCTAATGATAGTCTATTGACTTGTTTTATTTCAACAAACGGCGGTAAGTCATGGGTAGAGCCCATTAAACGTCCTTTGGGATATCGCTCATGCATAATTGCACATAAAAACCTCCTCTTTACCTGCGGTACAAATGGATTGGATTATTCCTTGGATGGTGGTATGAGATGGACAAATATTAATAATCAGAATTATTTATCCCTAACTATTTTTAAAGAAAGGCTGGTTGCTACCACTTTCACCAATTCCATCCATCTATTTGATTTACAGATATTTGAAGATTAAAGATATCTGAATATAAATCAACCCTCTTTTTCTATAGACTAACGAAGTCTATTAAACTAAAAAAGGAGCACTTGTTGCCAAGTACTCCTTTCTAATGGTAACTAAACTTTTAAAAATTCCCTCTCAAAGTAAGAATGAAATTTCTTCCTGGAGCTGAAATGTTAGATGCAAAATTACGGTAGTTTTGATCCAAGATATTCTCACAAGCCGCCTGAATCGCAAGGTTTTTATTGATATTATAACCTGCTCTTAGGTTTAATGTAAACCATCCGGGCATTCCTTGAGGCAATGCATAGGAATAATTATCTTCACCTATCAAATTGTAATCTGCGATTCGTTTCCAACCTGAATAGTTAGTGAAAAATTCTGCTTTAAATTTTTGTGCCTGATAAGTTAAACTTACTTTACCAAAAACTGGCGGAATATGATCCAACGGGTAAGGAATAGAATCTGTTTTTATTCTTCCACGCGTATAATTAACAGTAGCTAAAATGGAAAAATATTCCCCTAATTTCCCACTCACAAAAGCTTCAACACCCATTACATTTGCTTGTCCAGCATTGGTTGTTGTCATTACTTGACTTAAAGATCCATCATAGATTATTGAGTCTTGACCATTATACAATGAATTTTGAACAGTTAAAGCATTTTGTAACAAAGTATAATAACCATTCAAACCAATATTAATTGATTTTGCAAACAAGTGGTTAATTCCAATTTCTGCACTATATGAATATTCAGATTTTAACGTTGGGTTTGGAACAACAACATTACCCGGTACAGATTCAAATACTTTTGTTAAATCATCAACATTTGGTGCTCTAAATCCAGTTGAACCTGTTGCTGTAAATCTCCATTTTGAAGTAGGCATATAAATCAATCCGATATTGCCATTCAATGCAGAATGATTTTGATTTATTGAATTAAAAGGAAATGGAAAGAACGTTTTATCATTGAATTTTGCAGAAAGACCAACTTGTGAAAAACGAAGTCCGTCATTTAAAATCAATTTATCTGTAATCTCCCAGGTATGTGTTGCATAAGCCGCGATGGAATTCATGGATGACCCACCATCAGGATATCGGGTATCCAATGTCCCTGTTGTATCAACTACAATGTTTTCTGTATATGCAGTTGAGTTAACCTTGTTCAAATAAGCATCCATGCCATATCTTATTTCATGCTTCGCTACTTTCTTTGAGAAATCAGCATTAAACGTGAAAATATCCAGTTTTTCAATTCTATGATTTAAGAAGTCTTTTTTGAATCTACGATCCATACGACTTTCTTCAATAGACTGATAACCCAAAATGATCCGAGCATTGTCATAGAATTTATTTTTATTTGTTAATTCTAATGTATAAGCTGCTAACATTCTAAATTGTGGACCATAATACCATTCTGCAAATTTTGGTTTACTACCGCTCATAAGAGTCAATCTATCATAACGATCAATATTGCTTGAATTGGATAATTGGAAATTTAATTTATGCGCCATCCAATCATTTTGCTTAAAGGTAAATTTTTGCAAAATATCATATTGTGTGTATCCAGAACCAACTTGAAGATTCGTATCCGCATTGACCATCATAGAATCTACTCCGTTTGTGCGCTCGACATACCAAGGTCTAGATCCAAAATTTCCTACAAATGGACTTCTAACAGCACCTTGACGAAGATCACCATAATTGGAATACGTGAATGACGTTAACGATGCAAATCGCTTTGAACCCACAGAAACATTTGCATTTGCGGCAAATCCATTGGCTGCTGAAAAATAGCGCGTATAGGCACCTCCTTTAACAAGAATATCATCCGTTGAACTTAATGTTGGATTTTTAGTTGTGAAGGACATAACCCCACCAATAGCATCTGAACCGTAGACTACTGATCCAGGTCCAAAAACTACTTCAACACGATCCATCATTGAATTATCCAAAGTAATGATATTTTGTAAATGCCCCCCGCGATAAATTGCATTGTTCATGCGTATTCCGTCCACAACCATTAATACTTTATTGGTTTCGAACCCTCGAATGATTGGACTACCTCCACCCAATTGGCTTTTTTGTACAAATACATTCCCGGAATTTGACATCACATCAGCCATGGAACTTTGATTTTGAAATTGCAATTCAGAACTCTTCAATACTTGAATTTTCTGTGCAACATCTTTCTTTTTTTCTTCCACTTTAGATGCTGAGATAACGGTTTCATCAAAAGTATTGGCATTTGATTTAAGACCAATTTTGTAATTTTTATCCATGAAAATAGAATAAGACAATATCATAGACTCGTAATCGGGATGAGAAATGGAAATCATTGAAGAAGAAAAAACCTCATTGATTGATATCTTTCCATTTTGGTCAGATAAAAACAAATTAAGTCCCATTTGAACTTCCACCCCAGCTATTGGCTGCCAGGTATCTTCATCGTAAAACTGAACCGTTTGTTGTGCATTTAGGGAATACACAAAACCCATTATAAGACCTATAAAGGTCAACATTGACTTTTTCATTTTTTATTTATTTAATTAAAACTTTATTTGCTAGTAGGCTAAGCAAATTCTCCATTGGGCGGAGGGGTTTCAATAAATAAATAACCAATTGATAGTTGATCCTTGTAATAAAATCCATTTTCCGTATATGAAGAAAGAGAGGATTTAAAAATGGGTTGAATATCAAATTGAGAAGGCAAATAAACACCAAATACCAATTTGGACCAATTTTTTAATGGTTTATCAGGGTTAGAATTGGCTAAATTAGCAGATACGTATTGGTCTAGTTTCGCAAATAACACGGTTTCTTGATCATCAGAAACACATTGAAATTCAACTACCCCATTTGCTAAGTTTTTTTTCCAAACCACATCATAAAAATGGCCATCTTTTTTAAACTCATTCTTTTTGGTCCATGTTAAATTTTGAATTTCTTTATCTGAAAATTGAAAATACATCAACTGATTTCGGGGAACGGCTTCTTTTGTTAGTTTCTTAATTTCTTTTCGAATTCGGGTTGATTCTAACTGAAATTCAAGCAGATACCCTCCTATTTGCCATAGAAACAATAAAAGTAACAAGGAGGAAATTAGGCTTCGCACCCTCAAATGTATAATTTTGCAAAGTAACAACCAAACGGAATGCAAGAAAACACCCTAAGTATTCAAAAAACAGCCCGATATTTTACCATTGGAAATAGGGAAAAAGCACGCTATTTATTACTTTGCTTGCATGGTTATGGTCAGTTACCTGCTTTTTTTGGGCGTAAATTTGAAGCAATTGACCAAGACTACTTTGTCGTTATTCCAGAAGGATTGCACCGATTTTATTTGGAGGGTTCTTCCGGAAGAGTTGGTGCCTCTTGGATGACTAAGGAGGCCCGCAAGCATGACATTGATGATAACACCAACTACTTAACTAAGCTCGTTAATTCTATAACGCAAAATAAATCCTTTGAAAAGATAATACTCTTGGGCTTTTCTCAAGGAGGTGCAACAGCCGCTCGATTTTACTATCAGCAGCAGAAAATAGATCATCTCGTCTTGTGGGCTAGTATTTTTCCACCTGACCTACAAATAGAAAGTGAAGTTGTTTCTTCTCCGCAAAAAAATTACTTTGTATTAGGCAATTCGGATCCTTACTTTAATGAAGAAAGTCAAAAAGAAACACTTGACTTTTATAGAAAATTAAATTATTTAACAATTCAATACAATGGAAATCATACAATTGAACCACATGTGTTAAATGATTTATTGAATCAATTAAAATAACTTTTGTCGTTTCAACAAATACTTCAAAAGTACTTGATTGAACCCTTCATTGATGTCAGCAGGCATAAAATCGATTCGGTTATTCAAACTTCTCAATGCCAATTCATCAAAATACTTTTTAATTGCTTTGGAATATTCTTCTTTAATTTCGGCTGGTTGAATTTTCATTCGTTCACCGGTTTCCATATCCACTAGATTATAGGGTCGATTACCTAATTCAAAATCCACTTCCATTTTTTGATCGACCACATGAAAAAGAATTACTTCATGTTTATTATGCCTCATGTGCTCTATAGCTTGAAAAAGTTCATCCACTTTCGTTGGATCATCCAATAAATCAGAGAAGATAACTACTAAACTTCGTCTATGAGCCAACTCAGCAATATCATGCAAGGATTGAACAATATCAGTATTCTTTTTTTGCGTTTCTTGATAGGAAACCAAGCGTTTTTCAAGCTCTGAATAAAGATAACGGTGATGAGCAGGAGAAGATTTGGCTTGTGTATGTAATTCTATTTTATCGGTAATAATGGACAATCCAATTGCATCTCTTTGTTTTTTTAACAGCTCAATAAAACTAGCGGCGGCATAAACTGAAAATTCATATTTTGTCAACGATCCATTTTGAGGAAAATACATGGAACTAGAGCCATCAATTACAATTTGACACCTCAAATTAGTTTCTTCTTCGTATTTTTTTGTAAAAAGTTTATCCGTTCTTCCGTACAATTTCCAATCAATATGCCTAGTGGACTCCCCTTTATTATACAATCGATGTTCGGCAAATTCCACCGAAAAACCATGAAAAGGACTTTTGTGCAATCCAGTAATAAATCCTTCAACCACCTGTTTTGCAAGCAATTCAATATTCCCAAACTGGGCTAGTTTTAGACGATTAATTTCCATTACAATGAATTAACTTACATTTCACGAAAATACGGAAACAATTGAAATATTGAGGTAAAATTATGATTCATTTAATTGTAATTTTGGAAAAACTAATGGAAATGAAAGAAGTAACAGTTGTGGGAGGAAGTGGACTAATAGGATCCGAACTGATAAAGCAATTAATTGAGAATAATAACATTTCAAAAATTCATGTTTTAGTTCGTAAAGAAATTCGTAATCCCTCTCCAAAAATTACTATCCATGTGGTTGATTTTGAAAACAGTCAGCAATTAAAAGACTCAATTCAAGGAGAAATAATCTATTGTTGCATCGGTACCACAAAAGCGAAAACGCCTGATGTTTCCAATTATGAAAAAATAGATCGAGACATTCCCATTCGTCTAGCGCAAATTGCAAAATCACTTGGAGCTAATCAATTTCATTTGATTTCTGCAATTGGTGCTAATTCAAAATCAAAAATCAATTACAACCGGATCAAAGGAGAAGCGGAAGAAGGAATAAAAGCTTCTATGATTCAAACTATTTTCATTTATCATCCCGCCATGCTCATCGGAAAGCGATCAGAATCAAGACCACTAGAGTGGATAGCACAGAAAATCTCACCAATACTTGATCTAGTCATGTTGGGTTCGTTAAGGAAGTTTCACTCCGTAAAAGCGGATAAATTAGCAGCGACCATGATCAGAAATAGTTTCACACCCCAATCATCCTCTTTACTATACATGAATTACGAGTCGTTTGTGAAGTGATTTTTTTTGAAATACTTAAATATTTTTTCTTGATCGATTGCGAGTAATTAAATTTTTACTATCTTTGCAAACCATTTTTATGGGATTTAATAAATAGATATGAAAAGAACATTTCAACCATCCGTTAGAAAAAGAAGAAACAAACACGGTTTCAGAAGTAGAATGGCTACTAAAAACGGCCAACGAGTAATTGCTGCGCGTAGAAGAAAAGGGCGTAAAAAATTAACTGTTTCTGACGAGCCTTTCCACAAAAGATAATAGTACTTTTTACTGAATATATTGATAGCCGGATTACGTCCGGCTTTTTTTGTTACTCACCCTTTGAATTTTCAAAATAGGTCTCAAACGTTATTGGAATAGTGGTTTGAAAGTCTTTTTTTGAGACATCAACAATGGATTTTAAATTTATAATCTTTGTACCCTCAAAATAGTAACCTAATATTTGTTGGTATGTAAATTCGGATTTCGCCATTTTCATTGCCCCCTCTTGACATAAACCAACTCCGTGTCCATATCCTTTGCCACTAAGTTTTACAAATTCACCGTCCTCCGAACAGCTGAAAAGTGTTGATTTCAACTGAAAAGCTTCACGAATATCACGAAGTGGAATTCCATATTTTGGATCAACAAAAAAAGCAAGCCTGGCTTCTTGTTTAAAATTAAATTGTTGACTTTTAAAAAACTCGTCTTCGGAAGAAACAAAGTACTTTTTTTGAAAAAAATCAACCCATTTTGTTTTTTCAATACGTTTTTCCCACTTTGCTTGCTTGGTAAAGATGCAAAAGGTATCCTTAAACGAACGCAAATATGGTATGGATTCATTCCAAATTAAATCAGGCTCACATGTTTGACCACCACAGTTTGCATGAAAAAAACCTTCCACCAAATGGGTTTGAGAATCGATTAATACTTCATTTTGTGTTGCTTTTACTGCTGTTAATATTGGATTTGAAAATCTCCATTTATAATGATAGGCCTGACAATGAACTTGATCACATAAATCAAACCCATCTTTTGAATGCCTATTTTTACTTTTAATGGCATAGGTTCTACTCATTATAGCCTGTGCTTTATAATATTCCAAATGATGCCCTACTCCGCCCTCTGACTCAACAACCGCAGCAATGTAGTCCTCGAGATGAACCTGATTTATTATTTTTATTCCATTCTTACCCACTTCAAATAAAAAGTCGCCATTGTATTTTCGGGGCTTTACATCAGAATTCTTTATGGTCAAAGTGAGATTTCCATTTGCCAAGTTCTGAACCAATTTAACAGAATTAAAAACACCTATTTCTAGCACTCCTACCGTAAGCTTTAATTTATTCGATTCAACTTGTTGGATTTCGGCAAAATCATTTTTATTTATCTCTCCGATATAGCTAGAATCCGCATAAATTGAATATGAAGATTCTGAATAAGAAATATTTACACGATTCATTTTATCACGAGAGAAAATTCCTATTCGCATCATTTGTGAAAACAACATCCAAGGAATTAAGATAAAAAGAAAACAAATTACTTTGCTCATATAGCAAATTTACAATCAAATAAAACCTATGCTTTAGGCCTTTGATATAGTTTTCAACAATGATTGTGCAACTTTTTTACTTGCGCCACCCTGACCAAGTATTAAGCGCATTTCTTTGTAATTGGTAATCATTTCATTTCTGTAGGAATTATTCTCTATCAATAACTCTATTTCCTGTCGAATATTTGAAGCAGTACACTCTTGTTGAATCAATTCTTTGACTACCAACTTATCCATAATTAGATTAACCAAAGATATGTACTTAATTTTTATCAGTGTCCTAGCAATGAAGTATGATATCCAAGATCCTTTGTAACAAACAACTTGCGGAACAGTAAACAAAGCTGTTTCTAATGTCGCAGTTCCTGAAGTTACAACCGCTAATTCCGAAAAACTAAGAAGATTGTATGTTTGACCAAAAATAATTGTAATTCCAAGCGACTCAAAAGCCTGGTACATATCTAGTGATTGATTTGGCGCACCGGCAATAACAATTTGATGCGTTTTTAAATCCTTAACAGCAGCCAACATAATTGGTAGTTTCACATGGATTTCCTGCTTTCTACTACCCGGTAATAAAGCAATAATAGGTAAATCAGATAAGTTGTTTTTTGATAGAAATTCTGTTTTATCAATCGAATGTTGGGCATGTTTTTCAATCTCATCCAACAAGGGATGTCCCACGTATTCAGTGGTATAATCAAAGTTTTGATAAAAAGCTTTTTCAAAAGGTAGAATGGTATACATCTTATCCACGCTACGTTTTATTTTATAAACGCGAGATTGTTTCCAAGCCCAAACTTGAGGTGAAATGTAGTAATGAACGATAATATTGTTTTTTTTTGCCCATTCGGCAATTCGTAAATTGAACCCAGGATAATCAATTAAAACCAAAATATCTGGTTTGAATTCAAGAATGTCTTTCTTGCAAAAGTCGATGTTTTTTAAAATCGTACGAAGATTAAATAAAACTTCAACAAATCCCATGAAAGCGAGTTCAGAAATGTGTTTTACAATTGTTGCCCCTTCTTTCTTCATTAAATCACCGCCCCAACAACGTGTTTCAATCGCTGGATTGATTTCCTTTAATGCAGCCAATAAATTTGAACCATGTAAGTCTCCAGATGCTTCACCTGCAATGATATATAATCGAGGATTATTTTGACTCATTATTGAAGTACATTCACATACAAAACGTAAGGTAAATAAAGAATTGTACCAGCAATTATCCCCATGCCTAATCCGTATTTTTCGCGATTAATCGTTAAGTAAAACCATAGTAAATTTGCAATAATGGCAAGGGATAAGAATTTGCTACGCACCATGTCAATATTCAAGAACTGTTTCCACAAATATTCAAACGGATAATTTTGAAATTCTGCCATAATAACTATGACTAATGGAACTAGTATAATCGGCGAAAAAAGACCAATCAGTAATCCTTTTGTATGTTCCCAACTCCAATTTCGTATACTCATAATTTCCAATTTTTTAATTCTTCTAATGCTTGATAAGCAGTCATATCAAAATGCGTAGGTACGATACTCACATATCCATTTTTCATGGCATGTAAATCGGTGTCCTCGTGTTGATCAACATCTGAAAACTCTCCGGTTAACCAATAATAGGGCTTTCCAAATTGATCTTCACGCTTTTCAAATCGATCTGCCCAAAATGCATGCGCTTGTCGACAAACCTTAAATCCTTGAATGGCAGAAACAGAAATATCAGGAATATTCACATTTAAGCAAGTATTCAATGGAATTTTATTCTTCAACGCGGATGCAATCACCTCATGTGCAGCCCATTGTGCAGCGGTAAAATCAGCATCCGCCGAAAAGTTTGCCAAAGAAAATCCGATGGATGGAATTCCTTCCATTGCACCTTCTACAGCCGCAGACATGGTTCCAGAATACAACACATTTGTTGATGTATTTTCTCCATGATTTATTCCTGAAAGTAATAAATCTGGTTTTCCTTTTAATATTTCATAAATAGCCAGTTTCACACAATCTACTGGAGTACCAGAACAAGAATACGACTCCACCCCTTCGTATTGATGAAACGCATTTAGTCGCAGCGGATGATGTATTGTAATTGAATGTCCTGTGGCAGATTGAGGCTTATCAGGAGCCACAACCAAAATATCACCAAACGATTTGGCAACCTCTATTAATGTAGAAATCCCTTTCGATGTAATTCCATCGTCATTCGTAACAAGTATCTTTGGTCGCTGCATAGTTCAATTCTGATTACGAAAATACATATTATTCCAGCATTAAAATTAATTTTGAAGTAAATTCACACCAGAAAAATGAATGATCTATCTACAAAATATGGTTTTTGCAAAGTTTCAATTGCACCCATCAGAGCAGAAAAACGTGATGCCGCAGAAATGGTAACACAATTGTTATTCGGTGAACCTATTGAAATACTAGAAATTGAAAATTCATGGCTAAAAATTCAATCGTTGATCGATGGATATATTGGTTTTGTGGACGCCAAACAGATTTTAAGATTATCCTTCAAGGAAGTAAATCGTTGGTTGAGTGATTTTCAAGTCGAAAGGTCTGCTTTCACTCAAATTAATACTCCTTGGGGAGTTCAATGGATTTCTTGTGGTAGTTTCTCGTCTGAAATGGAAGAATTTAAAATTGGGAATAACGATTTCCAACGACTCACGGAATCAAAAAGTGTATCAAATTCAATCATAGATCAAGCATCCATTTTTCTAAATACACCGTATTTATGGGGTGGAAAAAGTATTTTCGGTATTGATTGTTCTGGTTTTACTCAACTTTTGTTTCATTTGAATGATATCAAACTACCCCGTGACGCATATCAACAACAGGAAATCGGACAATCAATCACATTCTCTGAAAAAGAAATAGGTGATTTGGCGTTTTTCTCGAACGAAAGTGGAAAAGTGATTCATGTAGGGCTTGTTGGGGAGAAAAATGAAATTATACATGCCTCTGGTTGTGTTCGAAAAGATGAACTAAAATCGGATGGAATTTATTCTAATTTAAATGGATTAAAAACCCACAATCTTCATTCGATTAGGCGGTATAAATAATTTTTTTCCGATATTTGTGTCACTTAACTACAAAATACGGACAATGAAAGTGTTAATCGCAGGTGGAGCAGGATTTATTGGAAGCAATTTAGCGAAAAGACTCATTCATGATGGTCATCAGGTTGTTGTCTTGGATTCTTTAATACGTGGAAATAAATTAGACCAAGAAACCCTAGAAAATATTACATTATTTGAAGGAGATGTCCGTGATGAGGCACTCGTAATTGAAGCAGCTAAAGGATGTGACCTCATTTATCACTTTGCAGCCGTTTTAGGAGTTGACATTGTTGCCGAAAATCCGGTTGAAACCATGGAAGTGGAAGTTTACGGAACCAAAAACATTGTTGCAGCAGCATACGCAAACAACATTTCAAAGATTATCTATGCATCGACTAGCGGAATTTATAGTTCAACTGAAATTGTAGACGATGTTTTGACCGAGGAATTATTGGTTGACCCACATACTTCTTATGCAATGGCCAAAAGGTATAATGAATTGTATTTGAAATCTCATTTTGATGAAAGAGGACTAAACTCCGTTTCGTTGCGGTTTTTTAATGTATATGGTCACAATCAAGACAATAGAATGGTTGTTCCACGCTTTTTTGAGCAATGTTTGGAGAATGAACCAGTCACTGTATACGGAGACGGAAAACAAACCCGGGATTTCACCTATATCGATGACACTGTGGAAGCTTGTATAAGATTGATTGACTTAAAAGGATGGCATATTGTGAATATCGCGAACGAGGCAGAATGGTGTATTGCTGATCTAGCAAAAGAAATTAAGGCAGTTACCCAATCTGATTCAGAAATTATTCATGTTGAAAACGAACATGAAAAAAACGGATATGAAGTGGAACGAAGAATTGGCAGTTCAAAAAAATTAGTTGAATTAACCGGATTCAAACCTATGATCACCTTGCAACAAGGACTGGAGAAGATTTACGAAAAAAATTACAAGAACCAAACTAGCACACCATGTTAAAAGATACGGAAGTTTTTACTTTAATTGAAGCTGAAAAAAATAGACAACTACACGGAATTGAATTAATAGCCTCTGAAAATTTTGTGAGCGACCAAGTAATGGAAGCTATGGGTAGCGTGCTAACCAATAAATATGCGGAAGGACTTCCCGGAAAACGTTATTACGGCGGTTGCGAAATTGTAGACAAAGTTGAACAATTAGCCATTGATCGTTTGTGTCAATTATTTGGTGCTACTTGGGCGAATGTTCAACCACATTCAGGTGCACAAGCCAATGCTGCAGTTTTTCTTGCTTGCCTGCATCCTGGTGATAAAATACTTGGATTTGATTTATCTCACGGTGGTCATTTAACGCATGGTTCACCTGTAAATTTCTCAGGAAAGCTATACAAGCCATTTTTCTACGGAGTTTCCAAAGAAACAGGCTTGGTGGATTATGATGTTTTGGAAGAAACAGCTAAACGTGAGCAGCCTAAAATGATTATCTGTGGTGCCTCTGCTTATTCCAGAGATTGGGATTATGCGAGAATCCGGAAGGTGGCTGATGAAATTGGTGCAATTGTTTTGGCTGATATTTCGCATCCAGCTGGATTGATCGCAGCAAAACTATTAAATGATCCTTTAGACCATTGTCATATCGTAACCACTACAACGCACAAAACGCTTCGAGGTCCAAGAGGTGGTGTAATTATGATGCGTCACAATTTTGATAATCCTTTTGGTTTAAAATGGCTCAATGGAAATCCAAAATCTATGGGAGCTTTGTTAGATGCTGCTGTATTTCCTGGTATTCAAGGCGGTCCATTAGAACATGTAATTGCTTCGAAAGCAGTAGCTTTTGGTGAAGCATTAAGTCCAGAATACAAAACATACATGGCTCAAGTTCAAAAGAATGCATCTGTCATGGCTCAAGAATTCATGAAACTAGGTTATTCAATTGTTTCTGGAGGAACAGATAATCATAGTATGTTGATTGATCTTCGTTCGAAGGGAATTACAGGAAAAGAAGCAGAAAATACCTTAGTTCTAGCAGATATTACCGTGAATAAAAACATGGTTCCTTTTGATACAGAATCACCGTTTGTAACCTCAGGAATTCGAATTGGAACTCCAGCAATCACATCTAGAGGTATCAAAGAAGATGAAATTCCATATATTGTTTCATTAATTGACCGTGTGTTGATGAATAAAGACAATGATATTGAAATTACACATGTAAAACAAGACGTAAACGCGTTAATGTCTCATCGTCCATTGTTCACTTGGTAATGATTTTTAGAGCGAAGCGAGATTGGTTTTTTGGACTAATTTGGTTATTCGTTTTTGTTCTATATTCTTTTATTGGCTTGATTGAAGTAGTTGTCAATCAGTCATACGAATCACTGTTAATTCTCTATTCAATTTCTGTATTATTAGGGATTCTATTCATCGTGATTCAACGCTACACTTTTTATGAAATAAGGGATAAAGAGGTTCTAATTTGTAAAATGTTGTTTTTCAAAAAACAAATCCCAATACAGACCATTCGAAAAATAGAACGAGCCAATGGTTTATATGTAGGATGGAAAATGAATACTTCCTGGAAGTGTTTGGTTGTTCACTATAACAAATATGATGAATTGTTAATTTCACCAGAAAAGGAAACTGAATTTATTCGTGAATTAACCCGATTAAACACTAGTATTTCGAACACTTTAGTTGTTCAAGATTGATAACAAAAAAAGCCGGCATTTTCACACCGGCAATTTAAAATCTACAACTAAATCTTTAATTCGGTAAACAAACTAAGTTAACTAATTTACTGGTCTTTGTTCCATCATGATCTATTTCTACATCAACAGAAACTTGAACCAGCGTGGTATCCGTTACGTTATTCACCCAATGTTCATCAAATGCATAGTTCTCTTGATGTGTCGTGTTTGAAGCTGAGTACAAAATGGCATTCGTTGATACATTCTTTAATGATAAAGTATAACCATGCAATTCACCCGTTCCAACAATTGTTCCGTGCATATGTAGTTCTGTACCGTATGCAAGAGTATCGTTCTCCATTGGTTCCATTAAGTTAATGGTTGCGGTCACATCTTCATGTTTATGACACGATGTTAATCCAATGAATAATGCACTGGATATAAGAAAATAATTAAATGTTGTTTTCATGTTTTTTAATTTTTGTTTTTAATAAATAAGTTATTCCGGCTTCAATACCGAAAGTTTGTTTAATTGATCGATCATTCAGGTTTTGAAACAATGGAACTTGACATTGCAAAGAATATAACCAGTTGAGCCCAATAAGATTAATACTCGCTCTTGGAGCAAGAACATATCCTTCATTACTATTAACGGTTAGAACTTCTCCATCCTGTATGCTTGGTTCAAAATGCGAATAAACGAATCCCACGGAAGAAATCAGCCTTCGAAATCCAAGTTTTCTGTTATTTACAGCAGTTAAAGTTGCTTGGGTTGAATTTCCGTATTTGTACCCAGTATTATTACTTTGTTTAAACGCATAGCTCAATTCGTTTTGAGCACTCCATGATTTATTCAAAGTGAATGTGTAGTTTAAAATAAGTAATTCCTCCCAAGCTCCAGTTCCGGGATATAGGTTTTTAATCGCGCTTGAAATAGATCCCACTCGACCAGTGGGTAATTTAATTCCAAAACCACAAGAGAGAAAATGAATTGCACGTCCGTTGGTATCTTTTTTGTGCCAAAGTATTCCATTTAGCATCGCCATAGGATCACCCAATCCTTGAACCAAATCATTTCCTAAATCTCTTTTTTGGAAGCCAATCTGGTAGGGAATCACTCCAATTACTTGAATTCTTTTATGAAATTGAAAACGAAAATTGATCTCGTTACGAAACAAGTATTCTCGTGAATGCACAATTCCATCCATTAAACTTTTAAAAGATTGAACCCCCGTTTTAACTCCTAGCATGTGGTACTTGGTGGAAGCGAATAAGCCAATAGTTGCATTACCACTTACCCCTCCACAAATATCACAAGCGTTTGCTCTAATACTTACAAGAAGTAGTAGAATCACACTGTATTTTTTCATGTGTTATTTTTTATTTGAACCTAATTTTCTTTCTGAAAAACTAAGCCAAACAAGGGGGATGAAAAATGGGGTAAGTTGCCCCAGATAGGAGGTTTTTAGAATAACTAACAAAGTTTGTTGTTTCAATTTGAAAAGAAAAATTGGATGAAAATGCTATTTTTTGAGGTGCAATGAATGCACTTACCTCCATTAATTTAATTGTGTTTTTAGATTGCTCCTGCTTTGATTTTTTTACATTCAGCTCATCCTCCGCTTTTTGTAATTGCTTTGCTAAATAACATTTACCATTACATTTCATTAGGGGTTTATCCTTGTTCTCACATTCTAACCGCACAATTTCCTGTTGATTAATATAAAAATTAACTTGCCAGAAAAACGAATAAACTAGTTTACTGGATAGAAGAAGAAGTAAGATAATTACCTTGAAGGTTTTCACAGAACAAAACTAAGTAAAATTTTATAACTAGAACATATCCATAGTTATAAACTGACATTCAATCCAATAAATAAATCTTGTCTCCATTCCGAATTTGAAAAAGAATAGTGCTTTAAGTATCCACATTCATAACGCGTAAAAATGGCCATTCGACTGGTTAATTGAAAGGAATACTCAGGTAAAATTGTAAAGGAAAATCCATTGGTGTAAAACCGATTCCAAATGGGAATCTTCATTAACGACTTTGAATTACTATATTGAAAATTAAGTAGAAATAAAGGTTCGACGCTTGTGGAGGCTGATGACCTTATGTCATTCACCAACCTTATCCGCCAATCCAAACCTAAACCTGCCGAAAAAATAAATCCATTGGAATTATTACAAATAAAATACTCAGCACTCGAGGTCATATCATAGGCATCTTTAGTAAATAAATAAAGTGTTCCATAACTTCGTAATCGACTTGAAAATCTAAATTTATCTCTTACTAGTGGCGTTTGATATCGAATGTTTGAAATTGGATAAATGTACCGATTTCTTAAGCTTCCGAAATCGATAGAAATTGAATGATGCTTAAATTCATTGTTCAGTTGAGCATCGTAATATTGACCATTTAAAATAAGAATTAGCAGTAAAACAAACTTTTTCATGGCGATACTTCGTTATAGGACGATCCTATTTTTACTTCATCAAAAAATATGGTGTTTTCATGAACCGGATTATTTTTTCCTCGATATTGCCCGAATTTAAAATAATTTCCATCACGATTAAACAAATTACGCTGGTAGTATTTATTATCAATTCCATTGAAAGGAGTTTTTAATTCACCATCTACCCATAATTCAAGAAATGCTGTTTGGTTATCATTCCAATATATGTGAGCAACTACATCGTACCATTCACCTTTTAATATAGATGTTGGACTTCCAACAAGGAAAGTATGATTATTGGATTGCGGATTATCGTTCATTTTTATCTCTAATTTTCCATTTACATAAACTAAGGCAATAGGAGGAGAAGAACCTCGTAAATTTGGGTGCGGTTGCCAATTCTCGCCTTGGGAATAATTTGGTAAATCCTGCCATTGGCAAATAAGATTATAACTAGAATCTGTATAATTAGGATCAATTAAAAAACTAAAACCGTAAAAAACATCTGTTTTATATTCAGCACAATTATAGACGGCTAGTTCTGCTCTATATCCATTATTAATATAATCATCGGGTCTTAGGGTGTTTTTTAGCGCATAATTACCTTTCCTTATAGGATTTGTTACTATTGTGGTATTTATACTTGTATCTGGAATTAAATAATGAAAATTGGAAAATGTTGCGTTTTCGAAATCACCATTAAAGTGTATTAAGGTGCCATTCGGTTCTGAAGATGGTAGTTTTCCACAGGATGAAAATAAAAAAAGAGCAAATATATTAACCAAATACAAGCTGTTTTTCATTTCGTTTTATTGATTTAAAATGAATTACAATTATTGCAATAAATATTCTTTTCAGCTAAAATTCTACGCGCAATCGATTTTCTAGCTTCACCGAAAAGTTCCAAACGCGCGTCTTTCGATACCAAAGCATGCACAAACAAATAAGTCGATTTTTCATTTTCAACAACCCCCATGTACCAACCAATATCAGTATCGTCAGTAAATCCCCAACCTGTTTTCGCATACAATGTGGCTCCACCTCTTTTTTCCACCAAAAATACTTTTTTCATTGTTTGAGTGGTTTTCTTGGCCAATTTCAATTCTTCATTCCATAATGCTTTCAAAAATTCCAATTGTTGCAAGGGAGAAATGCGCAAATCACCAGACAACCAAAATTTATCTATTCCTCCTCCTGTATTTTGATTTCCATACTTAAATTGAGCAAGGTATTTTTTCATGTGCTTCTCCCCTATTTTTCGAGCCAATTCCTGAAAATACCACACGGTCGAATTTTGAAATGCCTCTCTCAAACTTTGATCTTTGTTCCACGCTTGATTTTGATACGTTGTCCCATTCCATTTGAATTCTGTTAATTCATCTTTCAACTCTCCTGTTTCTAATCCAATTAAGGAATTTGGAATTTTAAACGTAGATGCTGGAATCAACATGGTATCTTTTGAAATGCCTTTATATTCAATCAATTTATTCGTTTTCAAATCCAGCAACAAAAAAACTCCTTCCGCCTGAAGTGAATCCAAATAAGGCTTATAATCAAGCGTCGTAACATCCATTTTATTTGAAGCTTGAAGATTGGAAATCGCTTCTGAATTTTTACAGCTGTTTGTAACGACAAATGCTACTGAAAATAAAATCAAATAATTTTTCATCCTAACTTTTCAATTAATAATTTCCCTAACTGGTCATAATCTATTCCATCGAAATTGCCGGAAGACATCATCAACAGTGCCGAATTCGATTCTACGTACTGATTAATAAATTCAACAACTTCATTCGTGTTTGTTGCTACAGTAATCCCTCCACCAAATCCTTCGAAAACTTGATTAATCGAAATCGGTTCTAACTTCTTGTGCGCCACAACACTTGGACTAAAATAAACTAAAGCACAATCAGCCATAGCCATACAATTTTGATAATGTGTTAAAAACTCCTTTTTAAGGGAGGAAAATGTATGTAATTCCATGCATGCAACCAATTTGCGAGAAGTAAACTGTTCCTTCACCGCTTTTGTTGTTGCTTTTAATTTAGAAGGTGAATGTGCAAAATCTTTGAACATGATAAAATCGTTAGATTCTACCACTTTTTGTAATCTTTTTCCAGCACCCGTGAAATTAGACAGGGAAGTTAAAAAGTCTTTATTGGAAATACCGATTGCTTCACAAACTCGCATGGCTCCCATTAAATTCTGCAAATTATGTTCTCCAAACAATTTTAAATCGTAAGATTCAGAATTCATATGCATACAAGTTCCTGATTCCGTTACCTCGTAGATTGGTGTTGCGTACGATATAGCCTCTACATGATTTTTGTGTTTGGCAGCCAAGGTGACAATTTCGGGATCATTTTCATTGTAAATTAATTTCCCGCTAGGCTCAATCAACTCGCAAAAAACATCAAATTGAGAAACGTAATTTTCAAAAGTTGGAAATACATTGATGTGATCCCAGGCAATTCCACTTAACAAAGCAATATTGGGTTTATACAAATGGAATTTAGGCCGGCGATCAATGGGTGAACTTAGATATTCATCCCCTTCCAGAATAATTACTTCCGCATTATCCGAAAGTTTCACCATGCAATCGTATCCTTCTAATTGCGCTCCAACCATGTAATCAACATCTTTTCCTAACTCGCGACAAGCATGTAAAATCATAGAAGTTATGGTAGTTTTACCATGACTACCACCAATCACAACCCTCGTTTTATTCTTTGATTGCTCGTATAAATATTCGGGATAAGAGAAAATAGGAATATTTAGTTCTTTAGCACGCAGCAATTCAGGATTATCAATTCTGGCATGCATTCCCAAAATAACTGCATCAAGACTTGCATGAATAATTTGAGGGTTCCAACCCATTTGTTGGGGTAAGATGCCTTCCTTTTCTAGTCTACTTTTTGATGGTTCAAATATTTCGTCATCGGAACCAGATACTACATATCCTTTTCGACTCAGGGCTATCGCCAAATTATGCATAGCACTTCCACCTATTGCAATGAAATGAACATTCATTTTTGATTGTTTTTTCGTTGAACGTATAACCTCATTTGCCATAGAACCGAAAAAAGTAGAAACCAACAACCCAGCTGAGCTACCAATAACCAATCAACTTTTTCAAATCGATTAACGAGAAAAACAGGAAGCCCAATACTCAACAAACCTAAATAATAAAGGAGGGATACAGATGTTGGTATTTCGGAATTAATTTGCTTATCAACAAATTGAATAATTGTATATATTAAAACGATTACCCACAAATACGTTGGTACAGAAACTAAATCTTTTTCATCAAGCAGTGAAACATAAAAAAGGCAAACTGGAATAGCTAGCGCCAATTTTAGGATTAGTAAAATGAATTGATACCTTTTAATAAAATTCATACCACGAATCTAATGGTATAAAAGAATTGAATCTGATTGATATTAAAGAGTTTCGAACAACTATTTTTTAGTAACTTAATATTGATTTAATATTTCCAAAATAGGATTACCAGTCATCGCACCAGATCTTTGCAGATTAAGTAAATGAATCAATGTTGGTGCAATATCAATGATTTCAATAGGTCTGAATATTTCTTGTTTACGAATTCCATTTCCGTACCAAATTAAAGGAACATGTGTATCGTAATTAAAAGCAGAACCATGACTTGTTCCTTTGTGTGAAGAAGGTTTATCTTCATTTTTTGTTAAATATCCGGGTTCTAAAATAAAAACAACCTCCCCACTTCTATCAAAGCGATAGCCTTTTGAAACCATTTGCATCCAATTATTTGTAGAAGAAGCATTTTCCAATTCTTCAGATACAAAAACAGCTTTTACACCATCCCAAGTTCTGATTTCATTGGCTATAAAGGTTTCAATTGCTTTTTTAGGTAGATGCAAAGAATCAATCAGCTTTCTATTCAAATATATATTCTGATTTTCCTCTGATTCAACCAAATCAAATTCAAATTTCTTTTTCACATCGTTTTTTAATGCCTTTATTTTTTGCTCCAAAAACAAATAGCCACCAGGTAATTTTTGATCAATTAACGATTGAGGGACTGGAACCACGGCATGATCTGCAGTCAAGAACAAAGTAAATCCATTTTTTCCGAATTTCTTTTCAAGTGTTTCAATTAATCGAGCAATTTCCAAATCTAAACGAATATAAATATCTTCTATTTCTACCGAATATGGACCAAAAGCATGACCTACAATATCAGGTGTAGAATAACTGACACATAAAAAATCAGTTTGAGAATCAACACCCAACTCTTCATTTTTTATTGCATCCAAGGCAAAATCGGTTAAATATGTATTAGCAAAGGGTGTAATGGTAAACAAAGAATAATCTTTTGCATTTTTGTTTAATTCTTTTAGATTATAAGGAAAAACCGGCTTATTTTTAGTTGAAATTAAGACTTCATAAGGCGAATCATCAACTCCACTTTCTGTATATGATTCAATTGGATAAAACGTTTCCCATGTTTTTAATAAAGCTTCATCTGGCTTTTTTGTGGAATTAAAAGTATTTACCCAACTAGGCAATTCTTGTTTAAAATAACTACTCGTAATCATTTTCCCACTACTATAATCAAACCAATATGAACCGTCACTTAAATGTCCACCCGGTAAAATCGCACTTCTATCCTTAATACTCAACGAAATAACTTTGGCTGATGGGTAGGTCATTTTTAGTTGATCCGTAATAGTGTACGTTTTCAAGGTTTTTGGTGATCTTTCTCCTTCTTTCGAACTTGTACCAGTTGATGAATATGCCTTATCTGTTACGCAATTAACTACTTCCATTTTATTGCGATCGTACCATTCATTACCCACAATTCCATGATTATTCGGGGTTGTACCTGTGTAAATAGATGCATGTCCAGGCCCAGTATATGTTGGGACGTAATTGTAATTTGTATTTCTACAATTCGTTCCTTTTTGCATCAATTTATTAAACCCATTTTTACCAAATTTCCCTTGAAATCGATATAAATAATCATAACACATTTGATCAACCACAATTCCAACAACTATTTTACTAGTATTTTTTTGAGAATAAGCATTCGTAAACTGAATTAAAATCAGTAAAAACAGAGTATTCAATTTCTTCATCCTATTTTATATTTATTACCACAAAATTAATTATCCAATTCGAACAAAAGTTAAGCAACTAATAATTTTCATTAAACGTCCTTTTTATTATATTTACGCTTTCTAAATAAACCTACTTATGAGATTATTGAAAAAACCAATAACCGCCCTACTGTTTATTTTTTGCAAATCACTGGTTTTTAGCCAGCTACCAACAGCAAATTTTACTGCGACACCTTTAAGTGTTTGTCAAGGTCAAGTAGTTACTTTCACCAATACTTCAACTGCAAATGGAGCTAGTGTGATCACGGATTATTCGTGGGATTTTGGTGATGGCTACAGCGATTCGATTCCAAATACAACACACATATATAATACTCCGGGAACTTACAGTGTAACATTGACAGTGACAAATTCAAATGGTCAAGCAGATTTTGAATTGAAAACTAGTTATATTGTTGTAAAGCCTGCTCCAACAACCTCATTTTCTGTAAATGGGTTAGGTTGTACAGTACCATTAACGGTTAATTTTACTAATACTGGTAGTTCAGGTCCGAATTACACATACAATTGGAATTTTGGAAACACACAAACATCCACGCTTGGTATTCCTCCTGCGCAAACCTATTCAACAGCAGGCACTTTTAATGTTTTATTAACAATTACTAATGTTACATCTGGCTGTTCAACAACCTATTCCGAACCACTTGTAGTTTCAAATTATCAGGCAGGTATTTCACTTCCATCAGTTGTTTGTGTTGATCAGCAAGTAGATATTTCGGATAATTCAACAGCTGGTGCAAATACTTGGAATTGGAACATCGCTCCGTCGACAGGTACATACTTAAATGGAACAACAAATGCTTCTCAAAACCCCTCGTTTTCATTTTCAGCGCCTGGAACTTACACAATTCAATTAGCCTCACAAAACACAAACTCAGGGTGTTCAGGAAGTACATCTCAAACCATTACGGTTCAACCTACTCCAACTCCTTCTTTTACTGCAACCCCTTTAACCAATTGTGCGCCGTCAAATGTTACCTTTACAAACACATCGGTTGGAGGCACATCTTATGCTTGGACATTCGGAGATTTCTCTTCTGGTGCAAATAATAGCTCGAATCAAACATCACCAAGTCATATTTTTTCAAACAATGGAACTTATGATGTTACGCTAACAATGACAACGGCTGCAGGCTGTATTGGAACAACAACATTAAATGATTATATAACAGTTACAGATGTGATTGCCGATTTTAGTGCAGATATCACTGGGGGTTGTGATCCATTGATTGTAAATTTTTCAGATCTTTCAGTTGATCCTAATCCATCTAACCAGATAACATCATGGTCTTGGAATTTTGGCGGTGGAACACCCAATACATTTAATGGTCAAACGCCCCCCCCTATTACCTATCAAATTGGTATTTATGATGTCAGTTTAACGGTAACTACTCAATCAGGTTGTGTTGGTACAATGACGATGACAGATTATATTACTGTTGGTCACATCAATTCATTAAGTTTTGCTGTAGACACATTAATTAATTGTATTAAAACAGATTTTCAATTTACATCAACTGTTTCCACAACTCCTTCGAATCCAAATCCTTCTGAATTGACTTATTTCTGGGATTTTACGGATGGGACATCGACTGAAGATGACCCAACGTATCAATTCACATCAGATACTGGTTATTTTGATGTTATGTTAGTTGTTGACTTTAGAGGTTGTAAGGATTCAATTGAAATACAAAACTTTATATACATTGAAGCTCCAATTGCAAAATTTACTCCTGAAAACACCCTATTTTGTAATCAAGGAAATAATATTGCTGTAGATTTTACTGATGATGCCACGCATGGTGTACTTTCAGATGATATATTAATGATATGGCAATGGGGTGACGGAACTCCGAATACAATTTTAGACGACCCCCAACTAGATGATGCTAATCAAGGAGATTTTACTCATAATTACACGAATTATGGGTCATATACGATTCAACAAGTAATTTATAATTATACAACAGGTTGCAGTGATAGTATTACAGCCAATGTTGATATTTCATTTTTAAATGCAAACTTTACCTATTCCAATGATTCCATTTGTCAAGGAGACACATTGGATATGTTCGATAACAGCCAAACTTGGTTAACCGCACCTAATCCTCATCCTTTACAATCTTGGTCATTTAGCATGGGAGACAATCCTCCTGGAACTGTAAACATGGGAGATACAGCATATTATGCTTATAATCAATCAGGTTTGTTTAATATTACACTAACCGCAACGAATAGTGTTGGTTGTTCAGCATCCTCAGTTTTACCTATCAATGTTATAGCACCACCATTTGCTGTCTTGGCTGTTAGCCCAGATCCTGCTGTTGGTTGTTCTCCTTTTCCTGTTTCATTCACGGGTAATGCATTCCCTATGCCTCCTTATAATATCCCAATCGATTCGATGATGTTTGTATTCTCAGACGATAACACATCTCAAACTGTAAATTACAATCCTGCAGGTACGGTTGCGAATCATACTTATGTTGGAACTGGGATTTTTTATGGAGAAATGATTGCTATTGATCAATTTGGTTGTTTCTCTGCACCTGCTTCTGTACCAATAACAATAACACAACCAAGTTCGTTTTTCTCTGTTGATAATGTTATTTGTAATGGAGATTCAATTATAACTGACAATACATCAACAGGAGTTGGGAATTTAAGTTATCAATGGTTTCTAGATGATTTCACTTCAGCACCAATAGCAACCTCGTTGAATGCAGCAACAGTGTTAATTGAAAATGGAATACCTTTTGGTCAAACAACTTCAACACATAATTTGTATTTAATTACTACAGATGAAAATGGATGTAAGGATACAATAGGCAATTTAATTAGTGTTGTAATTCCATGGGCGGTGCCAAGTTTCAATTTTACAGGTGCTGCGATTGGACCAAATGGTGAATATGTTTGTCCTCCAATATTTGGAACCTATGTTGATTCGTCGCTAACATATGGAACCATTACAAACTGGGCTTGGAATTTTGGAAATGGTAATCAATCAATCATCCAAAACCCAAGTAATACATACGTTTTACCAGGGACATATGATTTAACCTTAAGTATAACCGATGATAATGGATGTACAGCAGATACTACTCTATTGCAGTATATTACAATTGGGGGGCCAAGTGCTGATCCCGACTGGTTACAACAAGTCGGACAATGTGCACAGGGCGCTCAGTTTTTTCTCATAAATCCGGTTAATGTAATTAATTCAGTTTGGACGATGGGTGATAATGTCACATTAAATGACAGTATCAATTTTTTCTATAATTATGACCAACCCGGGACGTATACGCCAGGTGTTACGTTATATGATAGTTTAGGATGTGAGGTGTTTTATCCATTAAATCCAATCACGGTTTTAGATGACGGTTTAACTGCTAATTTTACTGCAAATCCAAATCCAGCAGAACAAGATCAACTCATTTCTTTTGTTGATGGATCAGCTTCACAACAATCAACCATTGTTTTATGGAATTGGGATTTTGGTTTAAATCAAGTTACTTCATTAAATAATTCTACTCAATTAAATTCATTCCCAGTTGCCGGTTCGTATCCTGTTACATTAACCGTTTTTGATGCGCTTGGTTGCCAAG
The DNA here is from genome assembly GCA_943330745.2 of Lishizhenia tianjinensis. Lineage (GTDB taxonomy): Bacteria > Bacteroidota > Bacteroidia > Flavobacteriales_D > Crocinitomicaceae > UBA952. The sequence goes on along the minus strand of CALQIX020000027.1, from coordinate 3,295 downwards.
ATGATTATACCTTAACAATCAATATTAAAGATCCAGATATTTGGATGCCAAATGTTATTACGGCTAATAATGATGGGACAAATGACTTATTTACACTGCCTTTTGACGCGTTTAAAGAATTTAATATTGTAATTGTTAATCGCTGGGGTAATACCATCCATGAAGGAACAAGGGATCCGGCTAATCCATTATTAATGTGGGATGGAACTACAGATAATTCTGGTACAAAGGTCACTGATGGAGTATATTTTTATCGATTAACTGGAGAAATGTTAGGTGGAACTCAAGTAGACAAACATGGATTCGTTACTGTTATTGAATCGAATTAAATGTTCATCTAACTATTAAGCGTATAATAAAGCAACCTTAATAATAATCAAGCGTCGACTTCATATCAAACTATAAAAAAATGAAAATGGTTTCAAATCTCCCTAAATTTCTCTTAATTGTTAGTTGTGTGGCTGGTTTTCAATTGAAAGCCCAACAAAATGTTAGTATTTCCGATGTTCCTAACGTTCCAAATGCAACAAGTGTTTTAGATGTTTTCTCCACAACTAAAGGGTTACTAGTTCCGCGAATGACTACTATTCAACGAAATGCAATTATTACTCCAGCAAATAGTCTATTAGTATTTGATACTGATGTTAATTGTTTTATGTATTATACGGTATCAAATACAACTTGGAATTCCTTATGCAATTCAGGGCCGCTATCAAATGGTTTAAATGCACTTTCCAATGCAACAACTGTTGCTCCTGGAGTTAATTGCGCAAACGGAGGTGTCATGTTACAATTTGGTTCTGATACAAATGGAAATGGAATTTTAGATGTAACCGAAATAAATTCAACTAATTACGTTTGTAATGGAAATGCTGGAGTTACAGGACCAGCGGGACCAGCAGGTGCTACTGGAGCTACAGGATTAACAGGACCAGCAGGTGCTACTGGAGCTACAGGATTAACAGGACCAGCGGGACCAGCGGGTGCTACCGGAGCTACAGGATTAACAGGGCCAGCGGGACCAGCAGGACCAACAGGTGCTACTGGAGCTACAGGATTAACAGGACCAGCGGGTGCTACCGGAGCTACAGGATTAACAGGGCCAGCGGGACCAGCAGGACCAGCGGGTGCTACCGGAGCTACAGGATTAACAGGGCCAGCGGGACCAGCAGGACCAGCAGGTACTACTGGAGCTACAGGATTAACAGGACCAGCGGGTGCTACCGGAGCTACAGGATTAACAGGGTCAGCGGGACCAGCAGGACCAGCAGGTGCTACTGGAGCTACAGGATTAACAGGACCAGCAGGACCAGCGGGTGCTACCGGGGCTACAGGATTAACAGGACCAGCAGGACCAGCGGGACCAGCAGGTGCTACAGGATTAACTGGACCGGCAGGTGCTACTGGAGCTACAGGATTAACAGGGCCAGCGGGACCTACCGGAGCTACTGGAGCAACTGGACCGACTTGGACATTAACTACGCCAACTGTAAATCCAACAGGAACATTAACTATAAACGCAACCGCTGGTTCAGGAGCACCAGTAAGTACTTTAGGTCAATATTGGATAGCTTCTCCAAATACAGCAGGTACAAATGCATTAACAGCTACAGGATTTCTAGGAACTTCGACGAATCAACATATGGATTTAGTTTCAAATAATCTAGTGAGAGGACGCTTAAGTAATTTGGGTGAGTTTTTTATCGGTACTACAATCACTGCATTAGCTGGAGATTTAATGAATGGAGTCAGTAATGCAACATTTCCTTGGGCATTAAATGGATATTCCTCTTTTAACGGTTCAGGTACTTATGGTGCAATTTTATCGGGAACAACTTTGTTTGCTGGTGTTCAAGGTGAATCATCAAGTACAACTGGTGGTGGTGCTGGCGTAAGAGGTACCACATATAATTTAACTTTAAATGGTGTAAATGGCGCGCGAAATGGCGCGGGTGCAAATACAGGTTGGGGTGGATTATTTCAAAATGATTTAGGGTACACAGGATTTTTTGGAGTAGTTTCAGATGGTAGAATTAAAAAAGAAATAAAAACTATTCAAAATCCACTTGAAACGATTAAGCAACTTAGGGGTGTTACCTATTTCCATAAAATTGATGATCCACAGTACAACGATCTAGGATTAAAACCGGGATTAAATTATGGTTTTATTGCTCAAGAAGTTGAAGCTATTGTTCCCACTTTTGTTCAAGAAAAAAATATTCCTCATATCAATTCAACACAACGTTTATCGACAGAAAGAAAGGATTCAGAATTACTTAAAACAGTTACTTATGTTGAGATGATTCCACTTTTACTAGAAGGGATGAAAGAGCAACAAAAAATAATTGAAGAAATGAAAGCTGAAATAGAATATTTGAAAACTAAAATTAATAACTAAGCAGTTACTAAAATTATTTCAATAAAAACACTATGATTACTAAAATAAAATCAACTTTAGTTTTTTCAGTTTTCTTACTTTCACAGCTAGTGTTTTCTCAAACCTTGTTAAATAATGGCGGATTTATCACTGCCCAGCCAGGTTCTTATACCTATGTTAATGGGAGTGTTCAAAACAATAACACAGGAATATTAGCAGTAAATGGAAACGGCACAAATACAAGTGCAGAATTATACGTTACACAAGACATAACGAATAATGCAACAATTAATGCTGATGGATATATCAAATTGTTACGTCATTGGTATGATAATAATGTGTTTAATTCTACCACAGGAACTGTCTTTTTTCTTGGGCCTAACGAATTTTTAGGTGGTACTTCTACTACTCAATTCTTCAACTTAACTTTAGCGGGAACAGGTATAAAAACCCAACAAGTAAATAAAATTGTTAAAGGAACATTGGATCTTACTAGCATCCATTTAAATACAGATATATATGGTTGTTTCGTGAATAACACTGCTCTTAACTCGATTATTCGAACCACGGGATTTGTATCAAGCGCGAATGGTGGATTTCTCTCAAGAAATACCTTAAATAATGGAATGTATCTTTTTCCTGTTGGATCAACTGCCAATACAAGTCAAAACGTTCCAGGAAGTGGTACTTTTCGTTATAGACCAATTGAGATAACTCCTACAAATGCCACGTCAAATACTTATACTGTTCGTTTGGCAAATTTAGATGCGACGAATGAAACTCCTATTGGTTATAATCGAAATTCATTTGAACCTATTCTTTGCGCGAGTAATCCAGATTTTTACCATCAAATAAACCGAACTAATGGAACAACTCCAATAAATTTGACAGTAAATTTTGATCCAATTGCTGATGGTA
>CALQIX020000026.1 GCA_943330745.2 Lishizhenia tianjinensis | reverse complement strand
GCGAAAAGTTGCAGAAGGCAAACATAAACTATCCGTTCTGAACGCCGTGGCAAACAAAATCGTACTTCGGATTTTTGCCGTAGCAAACAGAAATGAACCTTTTGTAAAATTAGTAGCTTAAAAATTTGGTTTTATCTTAGAATGCTCGGCGGGCCAAAAGATTTTAAATTAATTGTCACAAAGTCACCCGATCTTGTCGAGGTGGACTTTGTCTTTTTATTGCAATACAATTTTCCTAACGGTAACCGTATTTCCTTGTGCGTCAATCAAATGAACAAAATATAATCCGTTACCTGTCCATGTGCTTAAATCCACATAAAACTGCGCCTGATTAATGGTGTTTTGAAATACTTGTTGACCTGCATTATTTTCAATTTTAATGCTATAGCCCGCCATAGCTGCAAAATTTCCATTATCAATGGTGATGTGGTCACTTGCCGGGTTTGGATATATCAAAATCGTATTTTCATTATTTGGAGCAGGTAAACTTAAGGTGGTATTGATGATGAGCGTGTCAGTTACGGTGGTTAGAAGGGTGTCATAAATTGTAACATTTGTAATACAGGTATCAGCAATTTGGATGGTGGCCATATTAGAAGTGTCAGAGCAGTTTCCTGTATTTACAATTGCTCTAAAAGGTTGATTATTATTGGATACCGAAGTATTTGCAACTGACAATATATTAGTTGTTCCACCTGAATAGGTTGAATTGTCAACCACATTTTGCCAACCTAAATCTAGGGGATTACTTTGCCATTGAAACGAGCCTCCAACAGTTGAACCAATAGAAAATTGAGCAGTTGAACCAATGGTTACTGATGAATTTGATGGTTGAGAAGTGATATTAGTTCCTGAACATGAATTGTACAAAGCGGTAATTTCTTGTTGAGTTAATGCACGATTCCATATTCCAATATCATCTAGTTTTCCATATAAATCCTGTCCAACTAGAGAGCCAAACCAAACCAAATCTCCTAATTGAGTGTTAAAATTCTGATTTGCGTTATAATTAAAATATTCACTTGTTGATAGAACCCCATTAATATAAAATTTAAATGAACTTGTCGATGTCCCAAAAGAAGGTTGATAAGTAATTATTAAATTATTCCAAGTTCCAATAGGGGTTATTGGATTATGTGCAACTTGGCTATTTGAATTATCAATAGTTGGAGAATGACCACCTGAATTGGTTGGATATAAATAAATATTCATTCTTGAACCAGGTGATGTTAAACCATAATACATCAAACCTCCCTCATTAGTGTTTGACAAATACCATAAAGAAATTGATCTTGCATTCTGACCTAAAATACCAGCATAGTTAGTTTGAATTTTTTGATTGCCACCATTAAAACTATACGCTTTATTCGCCACTCCAAATCTATCTGTTGTCAATGTGGCTCCATTCACTGTTCCATTATTCCCATTCCCACTTTCGTCGTTGGCGTTCCCATTAAACGGCCAATAACCAACCAAACCATTCGTCGGCACATAGTTGGGGACCTGTGCCATTACACTCGCAGTTAAACAAAGCCCAATTGCGAAGGCGATTAATACATGTTTTTTCATGTCGATTTGTAATTGTTTCACGCAAATTTATAATTTATTTACATAAGTATTCTTATTAAAGCACATTTTATCTTAGTGTACTAAAAAAAGTAAAACTTAAAGACTTTTTCCTTGTGCAAGTGCAAGAAGACTTTCAGTGGATTTCACAACGATTAAAGCAGCTTCGAAAGGAGAAAGGATATAAGAATTATAAACATTTTGCCTACGAATTAGGCATGAGTAGATCTGCTTATTGGCGCATAGAGAAAGGATCTAATTTTGAAATGAAAACGCTTTTTCGTATTTGTAAATTGCTTGGAATAACCGTTCAAGAATTTTTTACAACTCCAAACTCAGGCCAGTAATAGTTTAGTCCCTAACTAATTTTACCACCTCCTGTAGATCCTTGTAATTTCGAACGATAAACTTTTCTTTTGCTTCCACCTTATCGAATAAGGTTTGCTGTTTTTTGGATAATGCTTCGTTGTGGAATTTGCATTCAATCAATAGTTTAGATTCTGAATAAAAATCCAGTTCAATGGTATTTTCGTAGATGTATTTCAAATTCAACTGTTTCAAGCTCAAAAAAGCATAGTTTTCAAACATAGCACCCCAATCCCGTTCACCCGTGTAATAATTTCTAATTCCAGTATCGCAGCAATAAATTTTCTTTGGAGAAACAAGTTGTTCGTTCAATTTTCCATGTCGTGAAACCGGATAAATAATGAATGTATCGCAAAACAAATCAAAATATCTTTTAGAAGACTCTGTTGAAATGCCAAGTATTTTAGCAATTTTATTGATGCTTAATGTTTTTCCACTCCGTTCCATCAGTAAGAGAAAATAGTCTTTCAACACACTGATCTGACGAATTCCATGAACCGCCGCAATATCTTTGTAGATAATATTGTCCATTAATTCCCGGATATACGCATCATCGTTCGTTAAAACGTACTCGGGAATTCCACCTTTTACGAGATATTCCTTAAAATAAGTTTCGTGTAAATGAGCATCTGATTTGGCGATTTTGATATTTCTAAAATCAAGGAATTCTTCGTAATTCAAAGGCAAAACTTCAAACGTTATAGATCTTCCTGTAAGCAAGCCACTTTGAGATTTTAATAAAGAAGCACTGGAAGAAGAGGCAATTACTTTAACATTACCAGCATCGTACAAGTTTTTCAGCTGTTGCTCGTAGTTTGGACAAAAGGTTATTTCATCCAAGAACAAATAGATTTGATCCTTAATGCTCAGTGCATTCATTTCACGGAAATATTCAACGATTTCTAAAATCGTTTTTTCTTGCAATAAGTAATCATCTAAACTGACGTATAGAATATTTTTTGCTGGGAATTTTTGCTCAAAAATCAAGTGTTTAATGCTTAATTTCATAAGACTTGTCTTTCCGATGCGCCTCAGGCCTGTTAGAAAAATCACTTGTTTGTTGGTTAGATTTGGAAGTAATCTCTTCCGAAAATCAGTTCGTTCCTTCAAGATAGTTAATTTCTCAAAATCATCTTCCCACCAAGGATTATAGCGATAAAGATCTTTGTCCATGCCTCTTCAATTAGTAATTCAGGAACAAAAATAACAAAACCATTTGGTATAAACAAACGGAATAAATTAAAACCATTTGTTTTTAGCAAACGAAAATAACAAAAAGCGTTTGTTATGAGCAAACGGAATCGTTAAAAACCATTTGTTTTTTGAAAAAAAATCATTAAAGTATGCGATAAAAAAATCTTACTCCATTAAGGTGTACTCAACGAAACAGGCAATATTTTCCCTTTGAAATACCGATTGCCATTTTGTGCGAAATCTACGATAAATGCTGCCATTTGATCTGGTGAAGTAGGGGCGTTATATCCCGGGAAAGCCTCTTGCAACATTTCTGTTTGTACCGCACCCAAGCATAAGCAATTCATTGCAAGGTTAGTTTCTTTATATTCTTCCGAAAATAGCTCTGTAAAACTGCATAATGCTGCTTTGGAAGTAGAGTAGGCGCTCAATCCTGCAAATTTCATGGAACCTTGAAAACCACCCATTGAACTAATATTTACAATATGAGCAGCTGATTTCAATTGTGGTAAAAACCCTTGAACCGTTTCCATTACCCCAATTACATTAATCTGATAAGAGGATTGCAACTCATCATGAGTGATTGAGTCAAAAGGTTTGTTTACTAAAAAACCAGCATTATTTATAAGAATGTCAATTGCACCTATTTTTTCGGATAATACCTGAATCTGATCGCTCACCGATTTGGATAAATCAAATGCAAGGGGATGAATCGTTTTATACTCCTTAAAAGCAACATTCATTTTGGATAAATCTCGAGATAGGGCAAAAACTGAATGTCCAGCTTCCGCAAATTGCTTCACGATTTCAAACCCAATACCTCGGCTTGCTCCAACAACAACAATCGTTTTATGCATCAAATGAAATGGTTACGTTTTTACTTGTTGGATGGGCTTGACAGGTTAAAATGTATCCTTTTTTCACTTCTTCATCTGTCAATGAATAATTTAATTTCATGGAGGCAGAACCCTCAGTTACTTTTGCTTTACATGAACAACAAACGCCACCGCGACAGGAAAAAGGTACGTCTAGTCCTTCATTCTCTGCGGCTTGTAAAATAGTGTCTCCTTCGGTTTGTAAATTAAATTCTACTGTTTCTCCTTCTAAAATAATTTTAACGGTGCTTTCTCCTGAAAAATCTGAATGCGTATTTTCAACGGCTAATGGTGCTAATAAAACTGGCGTAGTAAAAAGTTCATACCTGATTTTCTCCTTTGAAACTCCAAAAAACCGTAAATTTTCATCAACTGTTTGAATCATTTCTTCTGGGCCACAAATTAAAAATGCATCCGCTTTCAAAAGGTCTAAATTTGATTTAATCTCCCCACGAATGTTCGCCTCATCTAATCTACCTTCCTTGAATCCCTCCCGTTTTTCTTGACTGAGATAAAAGGATGTATTTGTTTGATTCAAGGTGTCAAATTCTGAACGGAAAAGAATTTCATTAAAATTTCGATTTCCATAAAACAAAGTCAATTCCTTATTCGATCCCTCTAATGATTTAGCAATGGAAAGAATGGGCGTGATTCCACTTCCAGCTGCAAAGGCAACAATCGTTTTGTCCGTTTCTTTCAATCCAAAATTACCTTCCGGTTTTGAAATATGTAGTAAATCACCCACTTGTAATGAACGTACTAAAAACGTAGATACTTTGCCTTTTTCTATGGCTTTCACCCCAATCGAAAGTTGCTCTGTTGGACCGGTACAAATCGAGTAGGACCTTCTGTATTCTTTACCTTCCAGGGTTACAATTAAATTAATGTATTGACCGGGAACGAAAGAAAATTCCTTTTTTAATTCAGCGGGGATATCAAATACAAGTTTCACCGAATCAGGAGTCAGTTGTTGTTTTTCAACTACTTGAATTGCATGAAAACCCTTGTGCAAAGGAGCTTCTGCATTCTTTTTAAACATACTAAATAATCCCATAATTAATCGTCAAATGATACTACCAATCGATCACTAGTTGGATGTGCTTGGCATGTTAATATATATCCTCTTTCTACTTCGTCTTTATCCAATGCATAGTTGACATCCATTTGGGCTGTTCCTTCCACTATTTTAGCTTTACACGTACAACAAACTCCTCCTTTACAAGCAAAAGGTAAATCTGCTCCAGCTTCATATCCAGCATCCAAAACTGATTTTCCTTGTGACGACATATTGAAATCGTACACATCTCCGTCTAATATAATCGAAACACTTGAATCAAAGGATGGTTCAATGTTTTCCTTTTTTTCAATGGTGCGCTTTCCTCCTTCGGTTGTAAATAATTCGAAATGAATATTTTCTTCTGAAACGCCTTTTAATTTTAGTGTTTTTTGCACATCTAAAATCATGCTTTCCGGTCCACAAAGATAAACTCCATCAATGGATTGGTTTTGCAAAAAAGCATCGTATAATTGAGAACATTTGTCCGCGTCAATTCTTCCTTTTTGAATTTTATTACCCAAACTTTCACGCGATAAAACATGTATGATTCTAAATTTACTGAGATACTTACTTTTTAATGCTTCGAGTTCTTCCCGGAAAATAATGCTTGAGAATCCTTTGTTACCATAAAATAAGGTTACATCGCTATTTGGTTCTTCTCGTAAAACAGTTTTTATAATCGATAGAATAGGGGTGATACCACTTCCAGCGGCAAACAAAACATACGATTTTTTAGCAGTAGTATTGGTTTCTACTTTAAAATTACCCATGGGAGTCATCACCTGAAGGACATCACCTTTCTTTAAGTCATGATTGGCATAGGTAGAGAAAACTCCATTTTCTACTTGTTTTATTGCAACGCGCCATTCATTTTCAAAGGGAGAAGAGCACAAGGAATAGGATCTACGCGTATCTTTTCCGTCAATGGTAGAACGTAACGTTAAATATTGGCCAGATTGAAAATGATAATCACTTTTTAACGATTCCGGAATGGAGAAAGCAATGGATACGGTATCCTCCGTTTCACGTCGAAGGTCACTGATGGTTAGCTCATGAAAGGTTGGAGTCATTCTGTATGTTTCTAGGGTTCCAAAATTACTAATTTCTAGTCAATTTTGATTGGTTTCACTCAGGTTCGCATTAAAAACCAAAATTTGACTGCGTAAAATGTAACGAAACTAGGATAAGTTGCGTATTGTCCAATTGAAACCTTATGAAAATAACAATTCACATATTATTTGTTCTAACCGTCTTTCGTGCAGCAGCGAGTGAAAAAACGATTTCGCGATCGGAATATATCTCTGCTTGGAAAATGGTTGCTATCGAACAAATGAATGTACATGGAATTCCTGCGAGTATTACGTTGGCTCAAGGTATTTTGGAATCCGGAAATGGGAATTCAAAATTAGCCAAGGAAGGAAATAATCATTTTGGCATTAAATGTCATGGGTGGGAGGGTGAAAAAATGTATCAGGATGATGATACTAAAAATGAATGTTTTCGGGTATATAAAAATGCCAAGGAATCTTATTTAGATCACAGTGCTTTTTTAAAGAAACACCAGCGATATGCTTTTTTATTTAATTATAAATCAACAGATTATAAAAATTGGGCAAAAGGATTGAAGGATGCGGGATATGCAACAAGTTCAACCTATGCAGAAGCACTTATAAAATTAATTGAAGATGAAAAACTAAATCAATATGATTCACAAAGAGTTTCTTCGCTACTTGTTTCTACAGAAAATACTGTAGTGTCAAAAACACATCTGCAGAGTATAAACGCCAATGGAGTAAGATATATCGTTGCTAGGAAAGGAGATACCTTCTTTAAAGTTTCTCAAGAATTTGGAATTTCAACCGCGCTATTAAGACGTTATAATAACTTTCATCCAAATAAAGAATTTTTAGTGCCGGGAGATATTATTTATTTGCAACCAAAAAGTTGGAAATCGAAAACGGAAAAGCAAATGGTTTTGAAAGAGAAAAAAACATTGCGTGAAATCTCTCAAGAAAAAGGTATTCGATTAAAAACGCTTTTACGAAAAAACAACAGTACTACACCCGATCAACATTTGCCAAAAGGCACGAAAATATTCCTAAAATAGCTGTTTCAGATAGTTAAGAATTTGTTTGTTGTTGTTTGTTTAAATAAAAAGAGGTTACTTCGGTGGCCTCTTTTTTTTATTGTTCGCTTTCCTTCCTACCAACAATCCTTATATTTGTACTTCAAAATTTGAAACATGAAAGTGAATCCAGCCTATCAAACCAAACAGCAGCTTCTTGATTTATACAATAAACCTTTATTGGAATTGGTTTTTGAAGCGGCCACCATTCATCGTCAGTTTCATGATCCGCGTGAAGTTCAAATGTCTTCTTTATTGAGCATTAAAACAGGTGGATGCTCTGAAGATTGCGGGTATTGTCCACAAGCGGCCCGCTATAATACAGATGTGGAGGCGCACAAGTTGATGACTGTTGAATCGGTTATTGAACAAGCTAAAAATGCCAAAGCCAATGGTTCATCTCGTTTATGTATGGGTGCTGCGTGGAGAGAAGTGCGCGACAACAAAGATTTTGATAATGTAGTTGAAATGGTGCAAGAGGTGAATAACCTTGGAATGGAAGTGTGTTGCACACTAGGAATGATGAACGAAAATCAAGCGTTGCGACTAAAAAATGCGGGTTTGTTTGCCTATAATCACAATTTGGATTCATCGCCCGAATTTTACGGTGATGTCATTTCAACCAGAGAGTATGAAGATCGATTAAACACGATTGAAAACGCCAGAAAAGCAGGAATATCCGTTTGTTCTGGTGGAATAATTGGAATGGGTGAGGCAGTGGAAGATCGTATTGGTTTATTGATGAGCTACATGAAAATGGAAACTCCTCCTGAATCTATTCCGATTAATGCACTTGTGGCGGTTGAAGGTACGCCGCTTGAAGATCAAAAACCCATTGAACAATGGGAAATGATTCGCATGGTTGCAACTACAAGAATCCTTTTTCCCGAAGCAATCGTACGTTTATCTGCGGGAAGAACAAAAATGAATATGGAAGGACAAGCATTGTGTTTTATGGCCGGTGCGGGATCTATTTTTGCTGGAGATAAATTGTTGACTACACCAAATCCAGAATTCAACGAAGACAAAGAAATGTTCGATATTTTAGGCTTGGTGCCAAAAGAGCCATTCAAAGATGCCGTTCAACCTGTTAGTATGCCGGATGCTCAAATTGAAGCACGTAAGAGAAAGGAAGAAGAACGTGAGGCCGAATTGAAATTGGCTCGAGAAAATGCGATTCAAGAAGGTTTTGAACCTCGAAAAGTGACTTCAGTTGAATCTTTGTAAATGCATCAAAAACTCCTTGATAAACTGAATAAACGCCAGCATCTTGGTACATTTCGTGAATTAAGTAGTAGTGAATCAGGTATTGATTTTTATTCAAATGATTATTTAGGTTTCGCTCGAAATAATACTATTCAACTCAATTTAAAGGGCGCGACTGGTTCTCGCTTGATTTCTGGAAATTCACTCGAAGCGGTAAATTGCGAGACTTTTTTAGCAACCCATTTTAATGCTGAATCGGCTTTAGTTTTTAATTCAGGCTATGCAGCAAATTTAGGCTTACTGAGTTCTGTTCCTCAACGAGGCGACGTAATTCTTTACGATGAAAGAATTCATGCCAGTGCAAAAGAGGGAATGCGTTTGTCATTTGCGGATTCATTTGCTTTCAAACACCACGATTATATCGATTTAGAGCGTCAACTTAGAAAGTTTGAAGATAAGGTGGTATATGTGGTGGTGGAATCCTTGTATTCAATGGATGGAACAATGACTCATTTTCGAAAATTGACAGCACTTTGCAAAGAATTTAAAGCTTTTTTGATTGTGGATGAGGCGCACAGTGCAGGGATTTTTGGTGAAGCGGGCAGGGGAGTAGTGAGTGCATTGGAACTAGAAAATGATGTTTTTGCTCGTATTGTTACCTTCGGGAAAGCATACGGATTGGCAGGTGCAGCTGTTCTTGGGTCTGAAAATCTGAAAAAATACTTGATTAATTTTGCACGTTCGTTTATCTACACTACAGCGCTTCCAAATGCTATTTATCAGTTGATTCAAGAAAATGTTGGGTCCAATTTGGTTGCTCAACAACAATCGGAGTTACACAAAAACATTGCTTTATTTCGCAATAATTTCCAACATGAAGCCTGTGTTTCAGAGATCAATTCGCCTATTCAAATAATTCATATAGGTAATATAGAAAAAACAAAAAAAATTGCTTCAACATTAAACCAAAGTAATTTAATAGTAAAACCAATTTTTGCTCCCACCGTGCCAGAGGGACAAGAATGCCTAAGGATTTGTTTGCATTCCTTTGATTTACAGGAGGATATTTCAAGCTTAGCCGCGCTACTCACTCAAGAACTAGCTGAATGAAACGGATTGGTTTATTATCAGATACCCATGGTTATTTGGACGATCGAATCTTACATCATTTTGAAAATGTAGATGAAATTTGGCACGCTGGAGATATTGGAGATATCGAGTTGTTGGATGAACTAAAAGCATTCAAACCGACGAGAGCCGTTTGGGGCAATATAGATAATCATATTATACGAAAAGACACAAAAGAATTTCTTCGATTTAAGTGTGAAGATGTCGAGGTGCTCATTACGCATATTGGTGGTAAACCGGGTAACTATTCCAAGCCTGCTTATGAAGAGCTACAATTAGGTTCGCCCAAGTTGTTTATTTGTGGGCATTCGCACATATTATTAGTTAAAATGGATGCACGTTATAATATGCTTTGGATGAATCCTGGAGCGTGTGGGATTAAAGGCTTTCATCAAGTGCGAACCATTTTGCGATTTTCCATTACAGGAGATCGAATTCATGACCTTGAAGTAATTGAATTAGGAAAACGAGTTTAAATTTTAATTTCGCACCTTTCGTTTTCGCAAAGCGCTAAAATTTCATTGTCGGATAAGTTTAACAAATCCGATTTAAGTATTTTCCGTTTTTCGTGTGAAAACTGCTTGATCATTTTTCCTTCACAAAATCTCCTGAGTTGAGTTTCGTTTTCAAGAATCAAACCTGGAACTTGTGTTAGTTTTCCAGTTTCATCTTTTGCTGCCATCGTGAAATAGCACGAATTGGTGTGTTTGGTGACTTTGGTTTTTGGATTTAACGATTCTACGCGAATACCAATAATCATCGTAGTATTACCCACGTAATTGACCGATGCCATTAAATGTACCAAGTCGCCAACTTCCACCGGGTTTAAAAATTCTACCCCTTCAACAGCAACGGTTACACAATAGTTTTCAGCATGCTTGGTGCCGCATACATAAGCGATTTTATCCATCAATGAAAGTAAAATACCTCCATGAACTTTGCCTCCAAAATTCGCGTAACTTGGAATCATTAGCTCGGTAAGAGTAGTTTCTGATTCGCTATTTTTTTTAAAAACTGACATTATTCTTTATTTAACAGATCAACAAATTCATCAAAAGTAACTCGCTTGTAATTACTTGGAATACCAAATAGATCGTAGTTAGGAGCAATCTTGTTGTGTTTTTTTAATGCGTATTTTAAAATTCCATCTTCGGTTTCAACGTAGTACTCTAATGGAATCCCAGGAAAATCGAGATAGGCATCTTGGTATTTTGCAGCAAATTCTTTACTATAATAGCAATCGTATGATTGATTGGATTTCAGGAAGGTGAGTTTTAATTTTTTACCCATCAATCCACCAATGTTTTTTTTACCCCATTTTTTCTTCCAAATATATTTTACTTGAATTTTGGAGCTATCCGGATTTTTAAATTCATCTTTAATGGCATAATGATCAGTTTCACTCAATGAAATCAATAAATAGGATTTTTTTCGAGGTATGTGTTTGATGAATATTTGTGCACCAAATACAGGAGATGGTGTTTCAATTCGAACCAAGGAATCGAGTGAAAAAACGATCATTTCCAATGGTTTATCCTCGGGACGATCCAAATTGGATATCTCATAAACAAGAGTTCCAACAAACGTTTTTTTGAGTTGGCAATAACTGGAGGTAAAAACAAACAAAAAAAGAAATGGTACTATTTTATTCATGTGAAAATTGTTTCAAGACAAAGATGCAAAATTAATCGAGTGATTTAGATTTTTATTACATTTGGCAAAACAATCGTGTTATGAATTTTGAATTGCAACACAATGAAAACATCGTTACGGTGGTTTCACATGTCGAAAAACTGGATGCTTCTTTGGCTCCTGAACTAAAAGGACATTTTTTATACATCAATAAAAATAACCGTAATCGCGTCATTTTTGATATGTCGAAAACAAAATATTGTGATTCTTCTGGTTTGAGTGCAATCCTAATGGCTAACCGATTGTGCAAGGATACGAATGGCAAATTCATTTTATGCAATGTTCAACCAACAGTAATGAAAATGATACGCATTGCTCAATTGGATAAAGTAATTGATATTGAATCCTCTCATAAAACATCTTTGGAAAGATTTCATTCGTGATTTTTTCAGTGATTATTTTGGGAAGCGGATCAGCCGTTCCCACCCCATCTAGATTTCCTACAGCCCAATTTGTTTCGTGTAATAACCGCAATATTTTAATTGATTGTGGCGAAGGAACGCAGTTTCAGATGCGTAAATACGGTGTCAAAATTCAATCTTTGCAAGTGATTTTAATTTCGCACTTACACGGAGATCATTTTTTCGGATTGGTTGGTTTGTTAAGTACCATGCACCTCTTGGGTAGAAATAGTGGTTTAACGATTGTGGGACCCAAAGGATTGGAAGAAATCATTCGGTCCCAATTGGAAATTGGCCATCGTAAATTGGATTTTGAAATTGAATTTAAACTATTAGAAAAAGGAGAAATCTCCAGCGTTTATGACGATAAATTAATTGAAATTCATACATTTCCTCTAAATCATAAGGTTCCAACACATGGATTTTTGATTAAAGAAAAAGCCACTGAATTGAACCTGAAAAAGCAGAAAGTAATTGATTTTCAAATACCATTGGCGGTAATTCATCAATTAAAAGCGGGAAAAGATGTGCTAGATGAGCAGGGTAGGTATTGGAAATTTAAAGAATTCACATTGCCTCCTAAGAAATTACTTTCCTATGCCTATTGTTCAGACACTAAATTCGATGAGCGAATTATTGAATACATAACAGATTCTACAGTTTTGTATCATGAAGCCACGTTTATTGAAAAAGACAAACTACGGGCAAAAAAAACTTTTCATTCGACAGCAAACGACGCCGCAACTATAGCGTTAAAATCCAATGTTCAGAAATTGATTATGGGACACATTAGCGCCCGGTATTCAAATGAATTGGAACACGTTAAAGAAGCAAGGAATGTCTTTGAAAATTCTATTTTCGCTAAGGACGGCATGATAATCGAAATAGGAAAGTAACGTTCTATTTCTCTTCAATCCAGTTTGTTATTTCAGCATCATCAGGACTGGTGCGTGGACCTATAACTTTTACCAAATATCCATTTTCATCGATTAAGTATTTCTGAAAATTCCACTGAACTGAATTGTCTTCTAAACCATTCTTCGATTTTTCCGTCAGAAATTGATAAACGGGATGCATATCTTTTCCTTTAACAGATATTTTACTCATCATTGGAAATGATACGCCGTAATTTTTTTGGCAAAATGTCGCAATTTCTTCGTTTGACCCTGGTTCTTGCGCCATGAAATCGTTTGCTGGAAAACCGACAATCACAAAATCTGAACCTTGATACTTTTTGTATAATGCCTCCAAACCTTCATATTGAGGCGTTAATCCACATTTAGAGGCGGTATTGACAACCATTATTTTTTTTCCTTTGAATGTTGACAAGGAAACTGTTTCACCTGTAATAGTTTGTGCACTAAATTGATGAATACTTTGTTTTTCTGTATTTGGCATGTTCGTTGGATTTACTTGGGCTTTCTGACTATTACTACAAGCCATGATGAGACAAGAAAAGGATATTAAAGCTAAAATCTTCATTTTTATGTTTTTAATGAAACAAAACAAATGCAAAAAAGTTTAAGCTCTAAACCGGAACTTTTTTTCAAAAGTAACGAATAAGAAAATAATGCGAAACAATCTTCTTCAGCTAACTGTTGTTTTTACTTTTTTACTCCAATATTCTTGGGGTCAAGTAACCTATAATGGTTTGTGGAAAGGAGCTGTATTTTCTGCCAAAATTGATGACTCAACTGAACAGGTTGTTTTTGTTTCCATGAGTAAATACAAATCCAATTTGGAAGCTTTCATACGAATAGAGAAAAAAGGAACCGTATCATTTTACACGTTCAAGACGCAAGGAGATTTTTTGGATTCAATTTTAACCTTTAATAAATCCCAGTTGGATAAGAAGTCTAAGGATCAAATTTCTGCTGAACCGTGGGGTATGCGGTTGAAATATATTGATTCTACTGGCTACATGGAAGGCGAATTGTTCTCAGCCAACAAAACAATTTCCTCCAAACGCATCGTATTATTCAAATCTACAGGAAAAATAGATGCGTTGGATAAAAAAGAAACGAGTCACGCTTGGTTCTATTTATTTCAAAAAGAATATAAACTTGGCTTAGTTGCTCCTGATTTGCGCGATGAGGTACGGAAGAATTTTCAGTTTCAATCGGTTTATTTTGACCCTGCACAAGATATTTTGAAGGAGGAATTTCAAACATATTTGAAAAAAGTAATCCAAGTGGTGAATGGACATACAGATTTGAGGTTAAAGGTTATTGGACATACCGATTGGGATGGATCAGATTCCTACAATGAAAAACTTTCACTAAAACGAGCTGAAACAATTATTCATTTTTTAGAGACCAATGGACTCAGCCGAGACCGCATAGAATATGAATTTCAAGGAGAAAAAAAACCGGTAGAAAGTAATGAAACTTCGGAAGGTAAAAAACGAAATCGACGGGTTGATTTTCAATTTATTTGATAATTCAAAAAACTTTAACGATTTAGGTTTGTTAAAGAATAAATTTCTTTTTATTTTCGTAACCTAAAATTAATTAACATGAAAAAGATTTACGTTTGTTTAGTAGGATTACTTGCTGCGGGAACTTTGGTGGCTCAAAAAAATTCACCAGTTCTTAATGGTAAGAATAATTCATTTATTCAAGAAAAAGCACCAAAAGGTGTATTTGCTCAGCCTAAAGGTATTACACTTTGGCAAAATGATTTCTCGGTTCAAGCTGATTGGGCTACAGGAAATGCAGGAAGTACAGGGACTCCTCCTCACACAGCTGGTGATTGGCAAATAACAACAGATTTGGGTTCAGCCAATCAAACTGCTTCTGCTCAAATTGCTACCTTGGTTCCAGCTGGACACACAACTGCAGCTAATGGTTATGCAATCATTAATTCAGATGCAGCTGGAGGTGGTCAAACGCAAAACGCATGGATTTATTACACAGGTAATATCGATTTAACAGGTCAGCCTAATGTTGTTATGACTTTTCAACAAACGCACAGAAGATTCGCTGAATCAACATTTGTGATTTATAGTTTGGATGGTGGAATTACATGGTTAGAAGTAGAGGTGAATGCAAATATGATGACCAATACGAACACAACAAATCCTGACTTAGTACAAGTTAATTTGTCAAGTGAAATTGGTAACCAAGCTTCCGTTAAAATTGGTTTCAAGTACACTGGAGATTGGGATTGGTTTTGGGCAGTTGATGATGTGAAAATTGTTACTCCTGAAGATTATGATTTAGAAATGACTGATGTTTATTGGGGTTCTACAGGATTTTGGGGTGCTCGTTTACCATATTATCAAATTCCAATTGCTCAAGTTGCCCCAATTAATTTTGGTGGTATTATTTCAAACTTAGGAGCTTTGGATCAAACTGATGTTGTTTTCACTGCTGCATTAGCAAGTGGAGCGTATACAGGAACTTCTGCTCCAAGTACAGTGTTAGCAGGTTCTTTTGATACATTAGAAGTAACTGCTGCTGTAACTCCTCCAGCTGTTGCTGCGAATCACGTAGTGAATCTTTCTGTTGCATCTGGTGCTACTGATGCTGATCCTGCAAATAATGCAATTACAAGTGCTGCAACAATTGCCGTTCAAAATTATATTTATGCACGTGACAAAGGTACTATTGCTTCTGGATCGTTCAATTCTGGTTTAAGTTTCGAAGTTGGAAATATCTTTGATATTGTTGCAACAGCTGATTTAACTGCTATAGATGTGGTTGTTAATGCTGCAGCTGAAGTAGGAGCTCAAATGTTTGTTAAATTGTATTCAATTGATGCGACTGGTGCTTTTGTATATGTTGATGAATCGAATCCTTACACATTAACAGCGGCTAATTTAGGTCAGAAAGTTACTTTACCATTGATCAACGGTGCTGCTACATTAAATGGCGGTGAGTCTTATCTAGTTGTTGCTGGTTCATTAGGTGACGGTGGAGCAACAAACGACTTAGTTGTTGGAACTGCTGGTGTTTCTGAAGCACAAACATCTTTCTATTTAGATGAAACTGCAACATGGTTCTACACTACTTCAACTCCAATGGTAAGAATGAATTTTGATCCTTCTGCTTCAATTAATGAAGTAGCGAATGTATTCGGATTAAATGTTTATCCAAATCCTGCTTCTGATGTTATTAACGTAACATTAAATAAAGAAGTAACAGCAACAATTACAGTTGTTGACGTAACAGGAAAAGTGGTTAAAACAACTGCAATCAATGGTGTATCTACTTCTATTAATACTGCTGGTTTATCAAATGGTGTTTACTATGTAAATATCACTGATGGAACTTCTGTATCAACTGAGAAAGTAGTTATCAAAAAATAATTTCTTTAAGAAAATAGGAAAGGGTCGCCAAAAGCGACCCTTTTTTTATTACATTTGAATGCTAACTTATTAAAAATTAATGGATGAAGAAAATTTATATGTTGATGATGTGCTCCACTTTTGGAATTCAATTAAATGCACAATTGCCCTCTCAGAGTATTCAAACAAAAAATAAATACGCAAGTTTTGAATATCAATTAAAACCAGCCAAAGTAAATAATCCAAAAGGAGTTGTTATTTGGCAAAATGATTTTTCAGTCGGATCTGATTGGGCTTATGACAACACTTCATCTCCCTACCTGGATTGGACAATTACAACGAATGCGGATACAATTCCTGTTACTACCCTTAGTCCAGCGGTTTTTACTACAGTAACTAATGGTTTTGCATTTATTAATTCAGATGCACAAGGGAATGCAGGGATTCAAAATTCAAATATGACCTACACGGGAACAATTGATTGTTCCGCTTATTCAAATGTAAGTATCGTTTTTGAACAATCTTATCGCACCTATCTGGATACTCGAATTATCCGTATTAGTAATGATGGTGGAACATCTTGGACTGATTTTGTTGTAACTGATGGAACTGAACCAACCGCTCAAAATTCGCCAAATCCTGATGTTTATTCAATTAATATTTCCGCTGTTGCTGGAGGTCAGTCAAATGTGAAAGTTCAGATTAATTACCAAGGAAATTGGGGTTGGTATTGGGCAATTGATGATATGAAAATAATTGAAACAGATCAATATGACTTAAAACTACAAACAACATCATTTGGATCGGATGGCGCTTATGGTGCAAGATTACCTTATTTTCAAGTGCCAACAGCTCAAATTGCTCCTATAAACATTGGAGGTGTGATTAAAAATATTGGAGTTCAAGACATCAATGATGCAGGTTTTACGGCAGATATTAGTGGCATTTATGCTGGAGTAGGTGGTCCAATTGTTATTCAAGCTGCATCGCAGGATACTATTTTCTGTTCTGCTACGTTCACACCATCCGCGGGTAATGCAATTTATTCGGTTCAAGTAGCAGCTACAACAAGTAATAGTGAGCCTGATGGATTAAATAATTTATTACCATATTTTCAAGTTGACGTAAATCCTTTTATTTATGCAAGAGACAATGGTCAAATTTTAGGTGGAATTAGTAACACAGGACAAGGATACGAGGTTGGGCATATTTTTGATATTTTCACATCAGCAACAATATATGGGATTGACGCCATTATAAATGCAACTTCTGAACCAGGCGCAGAGATTTTTATCAAACTTTATTCAATAGACCCCGCAACAGGAAATTTTGTTTTTGTTGATGAATCTGCACCGTATATTCTTACACAATCGGATTTAGGCCAAAAAATTTCATTGCCACTTGCGACTCCAATTCTGTTAAATGCAAATGAGTCTTACCTAGCAATGGTTGGTTCTTATGGTGATGGTGGCGCTACAAATGACTTAGTAACGGCATCCTCAGGCGCATCTGAGCCACAAACATCCTATTATTTTGATTATACAGACAATACGTGGTATTACACGACATCAAACGTAATGGTACGAATGAATTTTGATCCAGCCTTAAGTATTGAAAACATTTCTCAAGAAACGGGGATATCGCTATTTCCAAATCCTACTTCAAATGAAATAACGGTTGAAGTTGTAAAAGAAACAACGGCGACTCTTTCAATCTTAGATTCTAAAGGAATGTTGTTGGGTTCATATTTATTGAATGGATTGTCAAAATCAATTGATATTACTCATTTTAGCGATGGCATTTATTTTATTTTATTGTCTGATGGCAAATCAACATCAACTCGAAAGTTTGTTGTGAATAAATAAGAATGATTTATTATAGAAGGAAAGGGTCGTTTTACGACCTTTTTTTTTGGACTAAAAATATTGAGGCAAAAAAAAAGCTGCCTTTAATAAGACAGCTTTTACGATTTAATGTGTTATTAATTCTTTTTTGAAGAACAACAAGACTTAGTCTCTGTTTTAGCAGGACAAGATTTCGCTTCAGTTGAAGAGCAACAAGATTTCTTCTTTTTCTTCTTTTTCTTATCGTCGTCATTTAAAACAACTGTAGCTCCATTATTCGCTGCAATTGCCGTTGAAATCATTGAACCAGAATAAACGGTTAAAGCCAATACTAAAATTAATTTTTTCATTTTGCTAAATTTTAAATAAAGGTAGTAAAAAATAATTGAGTTTAAAAAATAAAAAATAATAAAAAACTAGTATATTTGCATTCCATTAAACAAAATGGCCTTGTGGCGCAACTGAATAGCGCACCTGATTACGGCTCAGGAGGTTTCAGGTTTGAATCCTGACAAGGTCACTCGAGCGGAGATTTGATCAATATTGATTGGATCTCCGTTTTTTATTTCCGATAAAATCATTGATATTGAACGTGTTAACTCAAAAAACACATTGGTCCGAAAAGTTAGAACTCGTCCATTTTGCTTGTCATAAGCAAATCCATCAGGAAACAGGAGATGTTGTAATTTATGCTTATCAAATAAATCTCCAGAAGCCCATATTTCACTGAGTTTTTTAGCCATTTCGACTCCGTTTAAAATGCATTTTTTAAGGTTAGTACTACTAAGGCTTGGATTCATTAATTTTTCTTCCAATTCAGAAATTTGTTTCTTGTACTTTTCACTGAATTTGGTATAAATAAGGTTGTCCTTTTTTATGCAGTTGAAAAACGAAAAAAAAGCTTTTTTGGCCAGTCACATTTATATGGGGTATTTTTACGTGGGGGGAAAGGTTACTCAAAAGGTTTTTTGGTAAAAAAGGCGTGGTGCTTTTTTTAGTCAAGGAAAAAAACATGCTTTTAAGATTCTATTTACAGGCTGTAAGGTTGTCCTTTTTTGCTGGTTAAAAACGAAAAAAAAAAGGTTTTTTACCCAGTCAGGACTTACTTGTCGGTTGTATTAGAGGTTTTAGATTGTGTCAAAAGGTTTTTTTGTAAAAAAAGGAATTGTGCTTTTTTTAGTCAAGGAAAAAAAACATGCTTTTAAGATTCTACTTACAGGCTGTAAGGTTGTCCTTTTTTTGCTGGTTAAAAACGAAAAAAAAGGTTTTTTACCTAGTCATGACTTACTTGTTGGTTTCATTGGTTTTTTGGTGAAAAAAGGAGTGGTGCTTTATTTTTAGACGAGGAAAAAAAGCATGTTATTAGGGCTCTAAATACTGCAGGGTGAAAGGTTGTCCTTTTTTATGCAGTTGTAAAACGAAAAAAAAAGTTGCTTTTTCACCCTGAAACACGTATTTTCGAGAATCGAAAACGACATCAGCCTCTATTTGGCAATTGGATTGTCTACGTTAGTCCTTTTTAGATACCTGGCTCCATAAAATTTTCAGGAATGAATTCTAGTTCAGATATACAAAATGTATAAGAAGAACAAAAAATCAAAAGCTCTTATTTTATCTCTTTTTCCTCAGCCCAAAGAATGTATTGATTCTCAGGTGGCCGATTGAAAATTCGGATTTTATTCCATTCTTCTTGTCGCATTGTTGTATAAGACTTATTGACTAAACAAATGTCAAAACCCAATTTCATTTTAGATTGAAAGCTTGAGCAATGAAAACGAGCCATAAAATTGTAATTACTCTTTGGTGCAATTTTACCAATTTGAGGCATACTGAAGTTGCAAAAAAGGGTAGGAGTTAAAGTGAAAAGCGTGGTGTCAAAAACTATAGAATACTGTTCACCATCACAAGAAGTGGTTAGAAAGTAAACTGTATCCTCCCCTGGATTGATGATTGACCCTAAAATTTCAACCGTCTCTTTATATGTATTAATTCGTTGTGCACTAAAATCGAAGACCAAGTTTTCTGTTTTTGCAACATCTTTTTTTTCAATATTTTGAGCGAAAGAACTAAAATTTAATCCAATAAAAAGGAAAGCTAAAGTCAATACAGTATGTTTTTTCATTGTTTAACTGCTTTAATTATCCAAGTTCCAATTCCTATCGTTCCAAACAAGAAACCGTTCAAAATAATTCTTGGTTTCGTTTCCCACAACCACCAGGTTTTATCCCCATACAGTACAATCACAATCAGAAATTGTAGTGCCAAACCTAAAAAGAGTAAGATAGGGAAAATACAAATGGCGAGTAGAAGCTCTTTATAATTTAATGTGCGGACCAATAAAAGCAAACAACTCATAAGTGAGACACCCCCAATAGATACTAGCACTTCATTTTCAACTCCTCCTTTTTGAAATACACAAGGCAACAACAGCATTCCAAGCAGTAGAATTAGAATTCCAATCGTATTTTGTATGTTATTTTGGTTTATTTTCGAGGACAAAATGTTATAGGTATAGATAATCTAATTTTGGCAAGGGTATCTTTTTTCCAAATTCCGCAAGAAACAAGTCCCAGAGTAATAAATAGTGCGAAAAGATATTTCATACATGAGTTAATTTCATTCCGCATAAAGGAAACAGTTTTATTAATTCTTAATTTTATTTTCCAAGCAATTTAGCAAGTTTTTCATAATCTCCATTTTCTCCAAAATTTTGAGTGTGGGCTTTAGTGCCAGTAATATGAAGGGCATTGCACCCAAAACAAATTTTAGCTATACCAACTACTTTATTTTTCTTTTTAAAAATGAGAATGTCACGATAAACATAAATACATGCAGAAACAACACCTTCATTTTTAACTTTTTCAACGAAAATAGCGTCAACCTCCCTAAATTTGGACTTATCGATGGAAAACTTTTGATACCCAAATTTGCCTAGCTGATCTATGAATACTAAATCTGAAATAGAGGTTGGTATTTCACCTAAAATTACACCCATTTTCAAGGAGTCTAACACTGATTTTGATTGATTATCGTATAATTTTTCAATGTTTTCCTCATCAATTGCGTTGGTATAATACTCGATTTCATCATACTCGAAGAACTTTTTACCAATTTTTGTATTTCCCGTTTTTAGATTTTTTGTTGCTTCCTTAACCGTTTCAGTTCTTTGATGGCAACTAAAAAGGATTAAACTGGCAGCAATGAAAGAGATAAACTTCATGGTTTTTGTTTTTTTATTCTCTGAATAACAATCATTCTATTTTGTTAAAATGGTAAGTTTAAATAAATATACAAAAATTGAACAAAGTTAAAAAGGCTAAAACATTTATCACTTAAGAAAATTACAATTATTACGTTTTCGACTAATTAGAATGGAGAAATTATTTATACATTCGTTATGGTGTTCGCTTAAAAATAAATAGATTAGCAACTACAAACGGTGAGTTTCATTTCATGATAAAAAAACTAGTTATTGGGGTTTCAATCCTCTTGGTGATTTCGATAATTACCTTATTTTCATGTGATTACTATGTTTCTAGTTCTACAAAAACGTATTTGTACGACAATCCAAATTTAATCCCCAAAAATAGAGTGGGTTTACTGCTGGGTACATCCAAATACTTAAGTAATGGTAAAATAAATGGGTATTGGAAATATCGGATTGACGCTACGGTGGAGCTTTACAAAAAATCAAAAATCAAATATGTGATAATCAGTGGCGACAACAGTAAATCAACCTATGACGAGCCAACAGACATGAAAAATGAGTTAGTCAAACGGGGAATTCCGGAATCAGTCATTTTTCTAGATTATGCCGGTTTCAGGACCTTTGATTCGGTTATTAGGGCACAGAAAGTGTTTTCACAAACAGAATTCACCGTCATTTCACAGCAATTTCATAATGAACGTGCCATTGTAATCGCAAGGCATTACGGAATAAAAGCCATTGGATACAACGCCAAAGATGTAACTGCCTATAATGGATTTAAAACTAAGGTAAGAGAAAAGTTTGCGCGTGTGAAGTTGTTTTTGGATTTCATCATTGGCAACGAACCGAAATTTCTCGGGAAAAAGATTGAAATACCTATGGGTGAATAAAGAGCAAGGGTAAACGATTTTACTCACAAAAGTTTGAACGGTTTGATTCGTTTTTTGAATGAATAGTAATTAGTTAGTATCAAGGATTTGAAATTATTTGGTTTTTTTAATAAGAAGAAGGAGGACTCAAAGATTCTCATTTCAGCAACGGAACAACTTTGGGTGGAAGAAAATTTTCATTGGTTAATCAATGCCTTTAGTTATCCTCATCCTGAAAGTAATCCCATTCTATTTTCAAAAGACTTCTTCCCTAAAACATTTGAAAATGAAGCGGTTTTACTAGAAAATATACTTGCTGACTTATGTACATTATTTCGGATAAATAGGGATTGTATAACGTTTGAATTACATAAAGACTTGAGGGATATCTCAGGAATGCCTTTATCTGTTGAAGGAAACACATTCGAAACAGAAGTAGAAATTCTTGATGGGAATTATAAAATTTATGTGGCAAACTTTTTACTTCAACAACCGAAAAGATTGGTTTACTTTTTAATACTTGAATTCGTTTTTATCAAGCTAAATGTGTATTCCATTCAATTAGAGCAAAATGAAGATTCTCAATTGTTTATATATATAGCTGGAATCTTTTTTGGCTTTGGAGTATTATTGTCGCAACATCTTGAAGATTCAGGTTCGGTAGAAGTTGGAATGTGGGTGCAAAAATGGAAATATAAATCCGAAATGCCTATTGAAATTATGGCCTATGCACTCGCTTTATATGCTAAGTTACAAAATGACAACTCACCTCATTGGAAAAATGAATTACCAATTGAAATAAAACGGCAATTTGAAATTAACATGAAGTATTTGTCACAAAACCCAACAAATCTTTTTGATAAGAATGAATTAGAAGCATACCAGCTATTAAAGTCGGCAAATGACAAATATTTTTTGAAGGAATATGAAGACGCCATTGGCAAATTGGAAAGGTTAGTAGAACTGACAAAAAATATTTTGTTGAAATCTGATGCCTACAACGATATGGGATATAATTGCATCATGCTGCAACACTATCAACGAAGTGTCGAATATTTTAAAAGTTCAATTCAGTTGAATCCAGAAAATGCATTTGCCAATGATAATTTAGGATATGCGTTGATTCAGATAGGAGAGTGGGAGGAAGGTAAAAAATGGATTGATAAAGCAATGGCCACTAAATACAATGATATTGCTTATTCATTTAGGAATTTAGCCCTCTATTATCAATCGAAAGGAGATAATGTGCAAGCTGAAAATTACTTCATAAAATCATTTGAATCATTAACTGTCCCTGTTGATTTATTGGAGTATCATTACGCAGATTTCTTGATAAAGAAAGGTGATTTGGAGAGAGGGATTGAATTTTTGAATTTATCCATAGATAAAGGAGAGCCAGAAGCCGTTGCTAAAATGAATGAAATCAATAAAAACGAATATTAAATTTAAAAAAGATGATCGTTCTAAAAAATCCAAAATACCTTAGTCTATTGATGTTCTTTGCACTTGCATTAACTGCTTGCTGTCAAATTGATAGCGAAAAAACAAATCAACATGAAAGAATTATACTGGGTAGGTCATATGCTGAAAAAGAACTCAAAACAGCACGAACAGATCAAACGCAACACAACGTAATTGATACAAATACGATTATCATCAAGGATAAAGAAACGGCTCAACAAGTTATTGAACCAATTCTTTACAGCGTATATGGAAAAAATAATATCGAAATTCAAAAGCCATATGAAAGCTATCTGATTGATAATCATTGGGTAATTTCGGGTACGTTGCCCAAAGGAATGAATGGGGGAACTTTTTTGATTATTGTTGATGCTAGAAATGCTAAGGTATTGAAACTTACGCATGGAAAATAAAAGGGAAATGTATTGAGATTCCTGCATTCATTGATTTGTCCAAATCAATCAAAGTGCTTGGAACCACCTTGAAGGCAGAATAAAGCTCCCAGTTTTGTTTAAGTCAATTTTAAAAAGGGATTTTCTTAATAATTACACGTTTCAACAATGATATTTGATATTACTAGATTTAGGAAGTTTATTAATATATTCGTAAATCTCCACTTTATTAGGCAAAGCGAACAAGTGTATGTTATACTTCTGGGAGATAGTGGGGGGTTAAGTAAGTTAGAGGTAATGAGATATCCATGATAAACATTCAAGATATAATTATTGAACTAAGCGACTTAGTTGAAGATTTAAAATATAATCTAAATGAAGATGATTTAGTGCTTAAAGCTTCAAATGAAGACGGATTTGATATTAAAATCTTTTTTCATCCGCGAGAGAGTTTTATTGTTTACGGAAATGGAGGCGTACATGATCATTTCAATCATAATGAAAGAAGTTTTGAAGAACTTATTTTAAATCTCCTTGAAGGACTAATTGGCAGAATGAGAATTATTGAGTACTCATGGGACGGTCAACCTAAAAGATTTCATTTTCAAACAATAAACGATAATGGAACTTGGGACACATTACACAAATTGAATTTCCCGAAATGGAAGTTTTGGTTGAAAAATAAAGAAATTCAGAAAAGAATACTTATTAATGATTATAACTTAAAACAAGATACCTCTAACACACGCTTAGCAAAAAAGCCGAAATCTATTTAACGAAAAACGATTAACATAAAAACTTTAGATCATTGATCGCACCGCGAAGCAGCACCGAAGGTAAATAATATTAATTTTAAAAATCGGCTTCTTCGCCAAGCGCGGAAACGTTAAACCATAAAAATCAGAGTATGAGAAATTTAAATTTATTGTCAGTAGTATTTATTGTTATTATACATTTATCTTGTACTAGTCAAGTGTTTCAAAAATATAATTGGAATGAAATAAAAGAATTCAAATTTTATGGAAGAAATAATCCCTTAGAGAAAAAAGATTCTGCTTATATAATAGCAGATGTGAAAACAATATCTGAATTTTTGAATAAATCAAAAAAATCCAACGAATTTTTTCCAAAAGGCGCTCAAAATTATGCGAATATAATATTTAATGATTCCAGAGCTATTATAATTCAAATTTTACCAGGATTACCAGCACCTATTAGGGTAATTGAGGGAGAATTATTTGATGATGTTTGGTTCAAGTTTAACGAAAAGATAGCAATGAAATGGCTTGAATATATTCATCAATTAAATGAAGAATTATCAAAAAAAATAAAGGTTTGTAACTTCAACTAAAATCCACGGGCTGAACTACCCTTTCCGAGAAGCCCAAGTCTCCTAGTTGAGAATCGTTGCATCCATCTGAAGTGTCAACTAACTAGAATTAAAATACCATGAGAACACTAATTATTTTCTTTTTTCTTGCAAACAACATTTATTCTTACTGCTGTACCTGTTTAGGTCCAGAAACAATGGAAGAAGATTTTAAACAATCAGCTTATATTTTTGAGGGTACAGTTATATCTAAAGAAATTGTTTGGGTTAAAGATACCCTATATCCAATATTGGTAGAAAAAGGATACTTAAAAGCCGGTAGTGCTGAACGCGATTCGGTTCAACTAGTTCGTACAACAATCCAAATTGAAAAACGGTTTAAAGGAAGAATCAAAAATGATCAAATTATAATTTACGCTGGATTTGGAGACATAGATTGTGGTTTTACGTTCACGGTGGGACAAAAGTATATCGTGTTTGCAAGTCAAAATAAATATGTTGAATGGGATGAACCGGAAAGAACAAAAAACAGTTTAAAAGTTAATACTAGTCAATGTGGTTTTACTTCTTCTTATGCCAAAGAAAAAAGTAAAATTATTAAAGGATTGAGTAGAAATAAAAAGGAATCTTGAAACCAAAAAACAGTAACTTCGAGAACGAAAGAAACCTACTGCTCACTCCCTCAGTGTAGAAGGGTATTTGTAACCACAATCAAATCACAATTACTTTTTGTAGTTATCTTTTATGCCCATTGACAAAATAACAAGCGTGAAGAGAGTAAATGCGTAGTTCCTTGTCCAGTTTCAATTTAGTATTCTTGCAATGAGAAAATAATATAACTTAGCAAACTGTTCGCAGTACGTTGCCAACATTGGTAACATTACTTCAAAAAATACAAGAACGGCTCTATGATTGAAATTAAACTAAAAAATAACAGTGCAGATTTACGTGCGATTTATTACCGAGATAATCATCAAAAGATTTTTTTTGGTCCAAACACCAAGAAACAATCCATTTATCTGACACTTGCGATCATTGTTTATCCATTTTTTGCTTTTTATGCCTTGAATTCAAATGATAGTTGGTTTTTTATCATTGGGTCAATGTCACTTTCTTTATTAGTCTATGACTTTTGGAGGGTGGTTAAACCAATCCTTGTCTGGAAAAAATCAGTTGAAACATTTTTGAAAAAGGCCGAAAAAATAACTGATTTGAGACTAAAATACAATGATGAGTTCTTTGTTTATGTGGAAGATAGGGCAGAGCTCAAGCAAAATTGGAGCGTACTAGAAAAAGCAATCATTGATGAGGATTTTATCTGGCTCTTTTCAGATACCAATGTGTTATTACCAAAAAGTTCAATGAATGAATCAGAATTTCATGCGTTAAAAGAACTGATTTCGCATAAAGTGAAAAACGTTCAGAAAAAATGATACAGTTACAAAGGAGCAAAAACGATTCAAAAAAAGTGATAGTAAACAACTGAAAATAATAGGTTGAATACTACTTCATGTTTCTTCAAAATTTGCTTTTTCTCCAGTAAATACATCTGATAGTCATAGATTTAGGAAGTTTATTGGTATATTCGTAAATCCCTACTTTATGAGGTAAAGCAAACAAGTGTATGTTGTGCTTCAGAGAAATTGTGGGGGTTATAAGTAAGTTATGAGAGAGTCGATGAAAGTCTTCTCGGTACTTCTAATAAAATATTAATGAAGTAAAATACATCGAAATTTCCCATATCCGAAGAAACAAAACCCAAAATATTTAAAGTTCAACCATAAAAAATCAACTCACTACTAATCAATTAAGCTCGACTTTTCACAACCTTCCTTCCTTCTTATATTCCCTAAACTAAATCAGCTTAATTGTTGAACAATTCAATCTATTACCATACTACTTCTTATAATTTATAAAACCAAAAAAGCCCATGAACGCATCATGAGCTTTTCTAAAACCAAACCAAATGTTAATCTTCGTCTTCTGTCTCTTCAGACACTGCTTCGCCTTTAGAAATAAAATTTCCGGATGCATCAAAGATAACATCAAAATGCATTTTATCTTTCGATAATTCCGCTTCGTAAGTTACAACTCCGGCTTCATTGATAATTTTCGCAGCTTCTGATAGTTTATGATCGGCATACGTCTTTGCGCAATATTCAGTTACTGCTTTAGGAAGTTCGGAAGCTTTGATTTCAGATTCTTCTTCCTTAAAATTCCCATTTGAATCAAAAACAGCAGAATATTCAATTTTATTCATGGTGAACGCTGCTTCAAACGTTTTACCTTCATCTTCCCAATCTACCTTTTTTACATCAGGATATTTTTTTGAGAAAGCTGAAGTGACAGCTTCAGGCGTTTTGTTTTCAGTTGGTTTTTGAGCATTCGAGCATCCTACCGTAAACCCGATGATACCTGTTAGAAGTATTATTTTCATTTTAGTTTTTTTATTTGATTAATTAAATTTATTCTCCGTCTTCAGTTTCAAGATCACAATCGCATCCTTGTTCATTTTCATCTTCATTCTCTCCATCTGCATCATCTTCAGTTTCAACTTCCTGTGAAACAAAATTTCCAGATCGGTCATATACTGCATCCGTTTCAACGCCATTATTCATAAAAACAGCTACATAGTTTTTACCATCTTGGTCAAACCAAATGGTCGCAGTTGCATTCGGGTAAGCAGTAGCAAATTTTGCAGCCAATCCAGATGGCAAAGCTTCTCTTGATATTGTTGGACACTCTTTGTCTTTGTGGAATAAATCCATTTTTTCACAAGACGCAAATCCAATCATTAAACCTGCTAAAACAATCATTTTTTTCATAATCTCTATTTTTAAAGTTTAAACAAACCTAGGAACAGATTCTAAAGCAATTCTTAAGAGAATAATTTTGACTTATTTTTTTTGCTTCCGTTGAGGAGAACTGAAATTTGTAATCCAGGTGACTTGAATTAAATTCAAAAAACGAAGATCTTTCTCTGGATTTCGCACTAAAGTTTGGAACAAATAGCCCATTTCAAATTTGCTTTTGGCCGATAGATTTACTCCCAATCCAAAATAGGCCCAATTTTCACTAAAAAGAGCATTTTTTTGACCACTGAGACTGAAATAAAATTCATTGGACGTATTCAAATAATATAAATTTGTTTCCTTTCCATTTTTCTTCAAGGGCATTGTAAATCCTATTTGATACCGTAATCGGGTGGATAAAGGATAATTCCCAATCACCTTATTTTCAATAAACCGTTCCTCAAAGCGAATCCGATTTGTCAATTTTCCCAATTTCAAATTCTTGGTAAACATGGCCTGTTGCCATAATCGATGCTCATTCACAAAAATTGTTCTAAAAGGATTGTTCCGCTGATAGGTATAACTAAAAGAAAAATTAAGCTGTTTTTTGAACTTATAGATCAAACTTGGCTGGATGTAGAGCTGAAGATCGGTCGAAGGATAATAAATTCCGTCTATTTCTTTGTTAAACGCATCAATCGTTGTTGACCCAAAGAAATTATAATCGAACTTTTCACTAATACTACCACTTAGATTAATTGCAGGTAATGTTCCGAAAAAGGTAAGATTTTGAGCTTGTAACGAACAATTCATGCATACAAGAAAGGTCAGCATAGTGAATAAATATCTTAAAACTCTTTTCATGAAAAAGTCAAGATAAACAAGTGAAAATGATTGTCAAATGAGTATTCAATGGAATATCCATAAGAATTTACAATACCCTTAACTATTGAAAGTCCAAGACCCGTTGAATCTGTTGATTCATGACTTTTTTTAAAACGATCAAAAAGTTCAGTCTCATTAAAGGGTAATGGTTTACCCGAATTAGAAATTCTCAGCTCATTTTTTGAACATGTCACTATAATTTTCCCTCCAACAAGATTGTGTCGTATTGCGTTTAATATTAAATTATTGAAAAGAATTTCGGCTAAAACCGGATCCATGGCAATTTCAATTTCATTTAATACATCTATTTCTAAAGTGATATTTTGGGTCTTGATCCTATCTTCATATTGACCAATAGTTTCTAAAAGAATTGGTGCAATTCTCAATTTCTGAGTGTCTTTAAATTGTTTGTTTTCAATTTTCGCAAGAAGAAGCAAAGTCTTATTTAATGAACTTAACTTTTGAATAGACCGCTCTATACGTTCAATATGTGCCATGTCATTTTCTGAGAGGTGTGGCGATTGCATAAGCATTTCCATATTTCCCCTAATTACTGCCAATGGAGTTTGCATTTCATGTGATGCATTTTCAGTAAATTCTTTTTGTTCCTGATAAGTTTTATAAACCGCATTCGTCATTTCAGTTAAAGCTTCATTTAATTGATTGAATTCATAAGTCGTAGTCGGTTCAAAAAGTTCAGCTCGATGATCTTTAATAGAATACTCATTGAGTTGGTTCAAAGTTTTAATGAAGGGTTTCCATACAACTTTCGAAATAATCCAATTGGCAAATAGAAAAACTATAACCAACAATATTAGAATCCAAGCTATGGCTACAATTAAATTTTCAAGAAACTCAGTACTTGTTTTCTGATTTTTAGCTAGGGTTACTTTGAAAGTATGTTTGTTATTTTGATAGAATGTCACATACAATTTGTAAGTAATATATTCTTGCTCCTCATTGTCGAAAATTAAAGTGTCTTTGACATAATTAAGCTGATTGTTTTTATTTGGGATAATTTCAATTTTTGACAATCCATCGGCACTTAGGGGTGAGTTTTTATCGAATGAATTTTGATCAATTAAATGTTTTAGGTACTGTCGATCTTTGCTAATTCCTTCTAATTCGTCCTTTGCTATTTCAGTTTTCAATACGGAATAGGAAAACCAAGTCGCCAACACAAGAACTGGTAAACTGATAAGAAAGAAGATAATGATGGTTTTTGAAATCAATTTCATAGACTTGTATTGAATTTGTAACCAATTCCATAAATCGTTTGAATATAATCCTGACATCCTTTCTCGTTCAGTTTTTTTCTCAAATTGCGTAAATGAACATAAATGAAATCATGATTGAATAAATGATCATTTTCATCCCCCCATAAGTGTTCAGCAATGGTTATTTTAGAAACCACCCTATTTTTGTTAATCAAAAAGAATAACAACAGATCAAATTCCTTTCCAGTTAGAATAACCGGTTGTTCATTCACATTGACAATACGTTCTTCCGGTTTAACGGTCAATTCATTAAATATGATCTCATGATCCCCGTCAAAATGTTTTCTTCGAAATAAGGCCTTTATTCTTGAATTCAATTCGGCCAAATTAAACGGTTTCGCTAAATAGTCATCGGCTCCTAGATCCAATCCTAAAATTATATCATCGTCAGAATTTTTTGCTGAAATAATTATTATACCTGCCTTTGAACGATCTACCTTTAATTGCTTTATGATATCAAGACCGTTTCCTTTGGGAAGGGTGATGTCAACTAAAATACAATCGTAAGAATGGTCAACAACTTTAAAGATAGCCTTATCAAAATCCTCTACAGATTCTACAATATATCCTTCATTCGTCAAGTATTTGACCAATGTTTTATTCAATTCCAACTCGTCCTCAATTACCAAGATCTTCATAGAACAAAATAATAATTAAAATCTAAAGGAAATCTTAATTTTAAATGCATCATCCCAGAATTATTTAAATGCCTATTCCCTTACATCTATTCTTTTGTATTTCTCATCAATTATATTATTTCAATACTGACAAAAAATGAATTTCCGTCAATTAAATTAAATAACTTGGATAATTACGAAATCTGAATGTGAAGTACATTTCCAATTGACAAACAAAGTGTTTAATGACGTGCACAATTTAAAATTAATTGGGTGATTTTGCGTGGGGCAGTATTTTGAAACTCAGTGCTAAACTGGGAGATTTGGTGGATCGCCCCCTCTCATAACAGCACCTACCCACAAGCGCAGAATCTTTCTTCGTAGAAATCATTTCATGGAATCAAACTAATTCCTACATTCGAATATTAGAAAATTATAAAAGCTGCACCTGCGGGTAGCTGCAAACCGTTATAGGTAATAATGACCAACAACCAAAAAAAAATATTAAGTACTCCTATAGCTATTGCCCTTTGCGTTTTGGCAATTGGTTCGATTTTTAAAATAATGCACTGGCCATTTGGTTTTGAGCTAAAGCTAACAAGCTTGATAGCAATTGGGGTATTATATGCTATAAGATACGGGTTTAAGAAATCAAAAAACATCAAGGATTCGGCAAAAGCTATTATGGTTTTATCATGGGTACTCTTAAGTGTATTTGCGATTTACAAAATGAATAATTTGGTATATGTTCGAATCATTCTTGAAGTTTCAGGTAGCACTTGGTTAGCTTTAGAAGTTTGGGATATCATTAGGAAAAAGCCTAAATCAGAACGCGCTAACTTCCCACAATTGATTGGGATGTTAATTACAATTGCCCATGTTATTTTTAAAACTCAGCATTGGCCTTATGCTGGTCCGATGTTGGTGCTAAGTTTAATTGCTCTTATTTTGTTGGCAATAGGATTTATACTCGATTCAAAAGAATTGAAAAAGGAATACCTATAACAGCTGTCAAGCACCAACCCTCCAATCTCGCTTCGAAAAAACGAAAAATTTAAAAGAAAATATTTCTAACTTCGAAAAAATGATTTATTTAAAGAGTCGAGCCACTCGCCAGGCAGCAAAACGTTATATGACATAGCTTAAGAACCGTATAAAATTAGAACATGAAAACATTTATCATTATCGTATTTTCAATATTTAGCTTGGCTTTATATTCTCAAAACGAAAAGCCCAAAAGAAGCGCATACAGATTGGAAATTGCAGCTAATGAAACTCAACAATATGCAATGGATGTACAAGAAAGTCCATATTTTGTAAAAGAAAAAATTCTTCAAATATATTGCGGAGAAAAGATTTTTGTGGAATGTGAAATTCAAGGTGATTCAATAAGTAAAATGAAAGTCGTTGAGAAAATCATCAATCCCGAAAAAACGATCGCTATTGATTTTACTCAAGATTCAGAAAACAGAAAAGATATCCGCACAGATTTACATGTTAAAAATCCTTTTAACAAGAAGCTTACTTATAAAGCACTTATGTTTACTCCTACCAGCCAACAATGGAAAAGGACCTCCATAATTCCAATTCAACCTGACTTGGAAAACTTTGAAATGTGGCCACATTCTATTATAACTCTGGTATTGGATAACTGGAAAATTGAATAGCTACGTCATATAACAGCGCATAGAACTTATGGCTGGTTTTCAGTTGCTTGAACTCTATTTTTTACGAAAAACATTATCTTAGCCGAGACAACTCAGCTCGCTTCGCCGCCACAAGGTCTATGCGCGAAACGTTGTGCTCAATATTGCA
The DNA here is from genome assembly GCA_943330745.2 of Lishizhenia tianjinensis. Lineage (GTDB taxonomy): Bacteria > Bacteroidota > Bacteroidia > Flavobacteriales_D > Crocinitomicaceae > UBA952. The sequence continues at coordinate 16,549 of CALQIX020000026.1, read as the reverse complement.
AAACCAAACAATTACAATGAATAAAGGACAGAAAAACAGTTTGATTATAGCAATTGTTCTTTTGACAATTATTATTGCGGTAATTCTAATTTCAAATTGGTGGCAAGTGGTATTAGAAGGAAAACCAAATGGACCATATCATTCTTCAATTTCTATTAAAGAAGCAAAAAAAGATAAAGTTTGGATTGGAACATATTTTTCTGATTCTGAAAAATATTTCTCCTCTGACAAAACTGATTCAATTGAATTGTCTGAAATTTGGATCGAAAAAAATATAAATAACAAGGAAATTTATTGGGCTGAAGCGGATTATAAAAACATACTAAGTATCTACTTTAATAGGCTCACAGAAAATGATTTGCATAAATTCCGATTAATCCCTTTTAAACCTTTAAAACTGAATGAATATGTCGAACACCCTGACAGATCCCCAAGAGTTCGTTTTCTTACTTAATGAAATACCAGACACAATTAGAATTGAAATAATTGAAAGAAATCCTGATGACAGTTTAGCGTGGACAACAGAAAAAATAATAGATACAATAACTTTGATAAAAAAATACTGAGCATAACAGCTGTCCGGCACCAGCCCAAAATTCATATTTCGTTGAACGTTAAATTTAAAACAAACTATTCGTACATTTATAAATTAATTTATTTAAAGAGTCGGCCGAGCGCTTGATGGCAAAACGTTAGGCGGCAGCTTATGACGTTACAACACGACCATAGAATTAACATGACATCAGTATGTTTTTAATACTTATTATTTTTCCACTGACAATTATTCTAATAGTAATATGGGCAATTACTAGGAAAAAAATAGTTGGAAAAATTCTGGGATATTTCTGGCTTGGTTTGTTTGGACTTTTTTGTCTTGGAGTTGTAATTAAACTTTTGACAGACCAGAAAGTACTTGACAAAGAAGATTATTATGGAGAATACATTGTGAATCGTGACTATTTCCACGGCAGTCAATCGGACTGGCAATACAATAACTTCAGATTTGAAATTAAAGAAAACGACTCAATTTACTTTTACCTTACTGACAAAGAAAAAATAGTAAAAACTTATCGTGGTACAATTACAACGACTAAACGATATAGTTCGGAACGACTGAAACTAAAAATGGAACAACCAACTCACCATATTTTGACAAGTAATCCGACCACTTACAGAGGGGCTTGGAGTTTTTATTTAGTATTTCAATCCCCAAAATTTAATAACGTTTATTTCAAAAAAGGAAAATGGAAACCTCTCGACAAATAAGTAACAGAAAAGATGGTTGACCGTATAATATGGAGTTTGCATCAGTCGTTATCTACCAACAAAGCCAACTTATTTAATCAGACGTCTATTTTGGTAAAGAGAAATGTTCAACGAAAATGAAAAACAAAATTCGAAATATTCCGTGGATACTAACTGTGATCTATTTTACACTGGGATTTATGCCCTATAAATTACCACAGGAAAAAATTCAAAGCAAGGATGAGATTTTAATTTACAGCCCGGAATGTACGGAATGTCCTGACTTTTATCTAAAAGAAGGAAAACTACTGATACCCGAAAAATATAAGTCAAAATTAACTGAAAACGTATTCGAGATTACCCTGGAAAAAGATCATAAACTAAATGGGCTTCAATGGGATTTAAAAAAGGGGAATAATGAATTTATAATTATAGGTAAAGTAATCGGAATTGATTCCTCGCTAGCCAATCCAAAAAATCAAATTTCTGCACGACCTATTGTGGAAATAGAAAGTTGGCATCCAACTGAATTTCATTTTAAATTCATGGAACTTCCTTATCATTGGATGTGTTTTTATTTTTATTTTGGGTTTGTACTTATCGTTTTGTCTATTATTTCATTGGTATGGGAAATCGATAAAAGTGGCGGTTAAGTGGTTCAATCGAGCTTTTTGCACCTGATGAAGTCTAGTACAGAAAATTCTTCACTTCGGCCAGACCAAACCTTTACCAACCATAATAAAACATAAGACACAATGAAACAGATTTTAACACTTTTGACTCTTTTATTCTGTTACCTTGCTTTTGGTCAAAACAGTAGAATTGAACTAGCGAACTCTAAAATTTATATTCGAGCAATCTACTTTGACGATAAAAACGAATATATCGGACTGCAAACACGGACTGACATAAGCGATACAATTATTGACAGCGTAAAATTTCGCAAGTTTCAAACAGCAGACTTTATAGATTATTCAGCTAAGCAAGAAACAAAAACATTCTATGAAACTTTTACGAATGACGTTTATTGCATGCTTGATAACAACAAAAAAGTAGTTCATAAAATCAACTACCAAATTAACGAAGAGCAAACAGCAATCATCTTCGGCAAACAAACAACTATCCTTCTTGAATTTTTGGGCACGCAAGACAGTATTGAACCTTCATTTTATAGACCAAGAAAGTACTATCACAAAGACAATTCTGAAATCTATCTTATAATTATACCAGCATTGAAATCATTGGTTGTTTCTAGTAATGGTGAGTTTTATACTAAGCAATTATTGGGAGACAATTACAATGAAATATCAAACGGACTACTAAACAATTATAAAGCCTCCACGAGATTTGACATACAAAAGGGTGACGAAATTCAATTGTTTTATCGCAGGAAATGGTATGACGACACAACCAATCTTGCCGAGTATAGCGATAAGCAATTCAAGAATTTTAAATATTTAGGCGATACCATGGTGAATGATAAAAAAACAATGAAATTCGAAGTGGACGGATACAATTATTTAAGTGGCTCCTATGACAGTCCAGAAGAATTTTTTGTAACCGTTACGGATAGCGGTTATTTTGTAGGTTATCAATTCGTGCCATACAAAGAATTCAAAACTGAATTGAAAATTGTTGAAACAGAAACTGGGAAGGACCTATTTCTTCAAGGGGTTACGTTCGATACAGTTAACGGTAACACGTACCAAAAAATCGTTCAAGCCAAAAGCGATCCTTACAGAAATTATATTTTACCTTTCTTTCCAATGCCTTTCGTTGAATTTGGTAATGTTCAAGGAGTAATTACCTACACAAAAATTAAAGGAGTTGAAAAGGGCAAGAAGCGAGAAAGAACATACATCACAGATAAAAATAACATCAGAGATATACTAATTAAAAGTAAAAACGAACTTGAAGTTAAGGTCTATTTTGTGGACGCCGCCGAGATTGAAATCAATATTCAAGAAAGTGAAACGAACAAAGCACATGGAAACGTAAAGACAAAAGCAAAAAAGGGAATAAACACTTTTGTTGTTCGAACTAAAAAATTTGCTAAAAACAAGCATTTTCATGTTCAGATAAATTACAATAGCAAAGACAGTTCAGGTAGTTTTTCAAATAGTATAAAGTCAAAACATTAACAATAGAAAAAAGATGGTTGGTAAGAGGGATTGGTAAAAGATCCAACTATTTGATAACAAAAAATGACATTGGAACTTACTATGATGCATTACCTTCTGCTAGATGAAACAAAATTTAAAAATCTACTCTTTCACAAAGCCTAGGAATATTGGGCGTAATACCATGAAGACACGAATAACAATGCTATCCATTTTTAGCTTCTTCATTTTAACCTGTTGGCCAATCACAACTAACGGACAAGCCCCAGCAGACACCTTACTTTTGGATGAACAAGCATTAAAAAAAGTAAAGGTTTATAACGATTTATACAGTGCTTTCAAGAAACCTGATGAGGTTGTTATTCTCGATTTGAGAGGACAAAAACTGAACCAATTGCCAGACTCGATTGATAAATTTAAAAATCTCCAACTATTGCGCTTGGGTTGTAAAATAAAGGATTCAACCCCAAAAAGAATCATAAGGAAATCTAAAAGAATTGGTGGAGGAATCATGCATCTTGATAGAATGCAAGGAAAATATATCGCTTATAATTTCTTGACAAAACTACCAGTGACAATTAAGAATTTAACCAAACTTCAAGAAATTGACTTGTGTTATAACAATTTGAGTGATGTTCCACTTGAATTAGCACAATTAAAGAATCTAAAAAAAGTGAATTTAATTGGTAATTATAAGCTATTAGACAAGTCCGATCAACTAAAAACGATAAAAAAATCCTTGCCGCCAGACTGTAAACTATGGACAGATCTAAGAATAGATTAAAAATACTACATCCAACAGATTTCTATGCCTTTTAACGTGACAGTAATTGCCGATGCCTTTTTTTTCAATAAATGCATTTGATATTCATAACTTTATGTAGTTTAGTTGTATATTCGTTAAGCGCAATGAACTTTCGCTTTTGCATCTATATTGGTATGCTTTGTGAAGTTATGTGGCGGTTATAAACGAGTTATAAGCAATAGATGTTATCCCTCAAAAACATAGACGTAGAAAAGAGTTTGTCAAGGAAGAGATTAATTTATTCAAAAGATTTTCTGGAATACCTTGATTTGATTTTCTATCCGTTTGCCCAAATTTTTGGGTTTGTAATTTGCCCCTATTTGATTTTTTTCTACGAATTAGATTTTGAAAATGTGAATGAGCGATTTGTTGGATATTACATGCTGCCGCTAGTTGTATTTAATGGGATTTATATGACAATCCGAATGTTCACGCAATTAAGATTGAAAAAAATTGAGACAAATAATACTTACATTCTAAATGAGCAACTAATTCAAGAATTTGCTAAAAATGAAGAGTTCGTCATCAGAAGAAAGAAAAGAAACGAAGACGACTGTATAATCCTCGATAAACCTCATTTGGAAGGTAAATACGGGCGAACCGCAGTTTTAATTTTAAAGGGCTCGCAAATCTATTACACTTTTATTCAGGATGGTTTCAAATTAAATACGCCTACTTTCATTTCTCATCTACTATTTGGATGGAGATTGAAAAAATGGTTAAATAAAAATGCTTTTAACACGCCCTTAGCGTCAGACTGAGATCTTTCTTCGAAAGAAAAGAAAATGTAAAGTAGAAAAATCAATCTTCGTGTTTGAGTTTATGGGCTGAAATCAGCCCGTACGCCAAGCGCGGAACCGTTATAGTGAATAAACAATTGTGTAAAATGACTCAACAGCGAAGTATGTTTTCCGTAGCAAAGATTCTTAACTACGTCAGTGTTTCCTTTATTTCCGTTATTCTGTTTCTTGCATGGTTAAATTTGAAAACTGTTTACCTATTGCGTGACGAAAATTATGCGCATTACCAAGTGCTTGGTTCTGATTCCGCTCCATCGCCTTGGTATATGAAATCACAAGAGGTATACTCTGAATATAGTTTTTTAATGGGCCTATCTGAACTCATTATTGGAGTATTACTCTTGTATATTTTATATTATGGGTTGAGGTATAAACACATATTGTCGATCTTAATCTGTTCATTGGTTCTCTGCTATGAATTATTCAACTTCACAGAAGGTTTGCCTTAATTAGTCACTATAACACCACCTATGCATTATGCAGAAAATTCACTACATTCGAGAGTCGGCACTAAGCATAGCCGCAAACCTTTAACGGAAAGGCATGACGACCAATCGACAAATTATATGACAGACAAAAATTGACACAAAACCAGAGACAATAAAATGCCCATAGTAAGTATCTCGACATTCTTCGCAATTTTCATTTTCATCGTTTTGGTGGGCCTTTACATCTTTCTGACTTTTTACAACAAGCGGTCACAGACAGTAATAGATAAATTTATTGGACAGGCAAGCGGCTTGAGACCGACCGTTTTCCAAAACATAAAACTTCGTTACTCTGAAACCAGCGGACTAAAAACATATATCTATCCAAATAATCGTTGCGACCTTTATTTATTTGACAACTACCTTGCAGTTGTTCGCAGACAAGATTTTGTTTTCAAAGTTTTTTTACTCCCATTTTACTGACTTCAGACATAGAATCAACAAAAGACAACTTTAACTATCTTGATACTTACAAACCAGACCGAATAACTTTTAATCAAATTGTAAAAGGAGAAGTAGATATTAAACTGACCGCTCCGAAACACAAGCATTATAAAACGGACATTACATTAAAAGGACTGACTAACGAGCAAACAACTCAACTTGAACAGATTAAAAACTGGTGCTGACAAATATGAAAACTACAAAATCCACAGACAGAAGCCCAGCCGCTAACAGGCGTTTGGCAAAAAAACGGGTTCAGTAATTGAATGAAGCTTTGTGCTTCGTTCCAAGTTCAGTTCTGGCAGACAGTTTTACCTTCGGTGCTAATTCGCGGTGTGCTTCGAAATCCGCTTATTCTCTAGGCGTGAAACCGTTAATGGACAGATCGAAGAATTAATTAAAAAATACTATATCCAACAGATTTCTGAGCTTGTTTAATGTGATAGCAATTGCATATGCCTTTTTTTTCAATAAATGCATCTGATATTCATAACTTTATGTAGTTTAGTTGTATATTCGTTAAGCGCAATGAACTTTCGCTTTTGCATCTTTATTGGTATGCTTTATGAAGGTTTGTGGCGGTTAGCAACAAGTTAGCAACAACTTTGAAGAACCATATGTTAAGACAAATTTTCTTTGCAATTATGACATTAGTATCGACAATATCGATTGTTAATGCACAAAACACGAATATTGCTGCTGTTGACAGTATAAAATTTAAATCAATAAAAGACCAAATTGTAGGATGCTGGAAAACAAAGCACTATCAATTCAAATATGACAAGGAAAGAAACCTTGGAAGTGAATATAAAAGCAGAGTTCATTCATCGGCTCCAATTTTCAATCTCAAAATAGTTAGGAATGACATTTTTATAGAATGGATTGAATTGACTGGAGGTGGTAGTATGCAAAAAATACTAAAAATAAAAAAGAACAAATTGATCGTTAAAAATGACAATGGAAATAAAGTAATTTATAAAAGAAATATTACCTGTTTATGAATTATTCAAAGATGATTATCAACCAGTTTGAGAGAAAAGCAGTTGCTAACAGGCGTTTGGCAAAAAAGCGGCTTCAGTGCTTAAATGAAGCTTTGTGCTTCATATCAAGTTCAGTGCTGGCAGATAGTTTTATGCTTCGAAATCCGCTTCTTCGCCAGGCGGCAAACCGTTAGTAAACATTTAAAGATAGATCATGAACAGAATTTTAATTCCCATTTTCATTTTGGTTCTAAGTTCTTGCGGAAATCAGGAAACTAAGAAAAATGAAGAAGCAAGGTCTATGAATGACCCGGGCATTCCAATTCATGTTTTAATTGACTCTGTTGAAAATCATGGAAGTGTTCATGCTTTCGACTTATTGGAGACTGCAAGTTTGGACTGTCGCCCGGGTGGTTTCCTATCAACATTTATGATAATGGCTGACAAATACAATAATGCGTCCGCTTCAATGACAGTTTACTATCAATTGGTTTTGATGTATGACGCACCACTAATTAAAGACTCAGAAAACGGAATATATGTTCTTGATTCATTGAATAATGATACAAAGAAAATGGTCATTAGATATTTGATTAAGGCTGACTCATTAGGCAATGAAGAAGCAAGTAAACATTTGAAAGAATATAAACAGAACAGAATTATAAAATAAAAACGTTTGCTAACAGCAGCTACAAGAAATTGGCGGTTCAGTGGTTAAATGAAGTTTTTTGCTTCAAAATCGCTAACTTCTTGTAGCTCGAAAACGTTAAAGGGAGTTTTGAAATAACGATATGCATACCGATTAAAATAAGTAAATGGACGCATTTTTATTGATTGGATTTTTTATACTTGTTTTCATAGGAATCCCAATTGGACTTGGACTCCTGTTCTATTTTGTTCCTAAAAAACTCGGCTATCCAAAAACTGCTAAATATCTGACAATTGCATACGGACTTTTTGTATTGACCATAGGACTTTATGTTGCATTTGAAGACCAACTTTTCACAAAGCATAATGTAAAAGAATTAGTTGAAGAACAAGACATTAAACTGACTGACGACTTTGAATTAGTAAAGAATGAATCTATGTCTGCAATTGGTGACTACTACCATACATTTACATTAAAAATAACTGAACGAGACAGACAAAACGCAATCACTAAAATTAAAAGTGCGGACAATTTTAAAACGAGCAATGGTTCCATAGAGACATTAATGTATCAACCAGCACCAGGCAGATATTTCGGAAAAAAAGTTATTCAGAATTATGAAACCGAAAACTCATTCGTTCGAGAATACTTTGAACCAATTGGACAAGAAGGATATGCACCGACTTTAAGACGTATTTCAATCAGTAAAAAAACTAATGAATTGACATTTGAAGATATTGATGAATAAAAAATGCCCTATAACGAGCTGTCATGCGCAATAGGGGTTTATGTGGTAGTTTAATCTAATCGTCTTGTATCAAGGTTCGAGAAGTTTGAAAATGTCGAGTTCCATACCCCTATAGCGCATACAGCTGAACTCAATGGACAGATCGAAGAATAGATTAAAAATACTACATCCAACAGATTTCTGTGCTTTTTAACGTGATAGCAATCGCCCAGGTCTTATATACTTCCAATAAATGCATCTGATATTCATAACTTTATGTAGTTTAGTTGTATATTCGTTAAGCGCAATGAACTTTCGCTTTTGCATCTATATTGGTATGCTTTATGAAGGTTTGTGGCGTTTAGCAACAAGTTATAAGCCATTTTAGAAAGACCGTGCAAACAAGAAAAATGACCATATTAATCCTTACAGTTGCGACTTTGATAAGTTGTTCTGCTGTACTGTCTACGAGACCCAAACAATCAATTTATTTATTCAAAGACAAGGACGGACTATATTCTTACGACCCGGTAACAGATAAAGAGACAATTATTTTTAAGGCGACAGACAAACAAGTGTTTCTTAATGAACCTTTAAAAATATCTGGTGACACTTTGACTTTTGGTATTAAGGGAGACCTAGTTTTTGCCGAAACATCGTCATCAGAATCAGGAGGAGAAAGATATTTCAATGAGTATTATTCCGTCGACCTGAAAACTGGAAAAAGTTGGTTAACCAAGAAAATACTTTACGAAGTAATTGGACATTCAACATTGAATGTAAAAACTCTTTCATTTGATATCAACGGCAAACAAAATGTTGTCATAGACACATCAATGATTTATCAAGGTTCATCTTCGACTTCGAAAGGAGTTTCTTATAATAACTTCAAACCGAGATTTTTTTCAAAACAATCTTTAGGCGACAAATCTGTTTTTTCGCTTCGTGGTAGTATTTATTACACAGACAAATCCGATACCATATTGTTAGTTGAATACAAAGGACATTTTGACCCCAAATTTGGTAGCGGTTATTTTCAACCACAGCTTGATCCGACAGGACAGTATGCTGTTTTCCATTATTTGCCAGGCTTTTTGAACTTCAAAGAAGACGCTTCATTACAAAAGGTTAACATTCGGACAAAGAAAATAGAGATATTAAAAACTGGCGATTTTAACAATCCAACATTTTCTGCAGACGGAAAATTTATTTTGTTTAGCCGTGACCAGAAAGAAGGAAAATTAAATACTTGGATTAGCAAAATATACTTACTTGAATTGACGTCATTAAAAGAACAAAAAATTAGTAACGCATATTCAGCACAATGGGGACAATAAAAACGGCTTATAACACGGGTTTTGCGTCAGGCGGGGTGACGTGCAAAATTAGAGTTTTGTGCTTCTAATAAACTTAAGTAATAAATTGAAGCTTTGTGCTCCGAAACCCGCACGAACGCAAAGCCCCAAACGTTAAATGACATATTAGGACGACCATAAACCAATGAAAAAATGACAATTGGAATTTATAATATATTGACAACCTTATGGTTTATTTTAATGCTAGGTAGTGGCAGCATTTTGACCTACATGACATGGGACAAAATAGTTAGCTCCGACATAATTTTCATTGCTAAATTTTTCGTTGTTTTAGTTTATATTCTGACATTAGGAACAATAATATTTCTTCTAATAAAATTAAGATTACTATTTGTAACCAAAGACAAACTGACTTCACTTTACTTGTTTAGACTTAAAAAGACAACAATTTTTAAAGACGAAATAACAACTTCAAAATGGGCGACTTGGGAGATTAAAGCACACAAGTTTGTTTCACTGACAATAACAGACAAAAGCAAAAATCAAGTTTCATTATCCGACTTTGAATTTGAAAACTTTGACAGTATTGCTTCTTCCATTCTTGGCGACAACTATTTAGACAAATCAATAACTCATTACAAGGAACAATCAAAGCAGAACAGTTCTGTAACCAATTTTATTGCCATATTGACAGGAATATTTTCAATCTTCATTATTGTAAAATCAGCTATTGATAAAGACATTAATTATACTAATTGTTTAATATTTTTGGGAGCGTTTGTGACTTTTTTAGCGGCAATAAAAAGGATTAATACATATCGACAAATTGAAAAACACGGCATATAACTGGCGTTTAGCTTCTCTGATTTTCAATTGGCAAAAGTGGCGGTTCAGAGCTCCGCATCAACATTTCACTTCGTGGCTGCTGCGCGGTGTGGTGAAAATTGCCACCTTCGCAAAGCTCGAAACCGTTATGTGTAATGACAACCACACTAAATTGATGGATAAAACAACTCAAAAATTGGACTCAAAAAGTGAAGCTTCCCTTAAAAAAAAGTATCGGCAGAAGAATACAGACAATTATGTCAGGAAATTTCGAGCTGGATGTTGATATGAAAAGCATTATTTCTACAACGATTTCAATTGGACTGGGAAAAAATGAGTATTTAATTATTTGAAATGATTGGGCAGATAAGTCAGTAGAGGCAATCGATTATTATTTTTTAAATGTTAAAATAGACAAAGAACCAGCTGATATAAAAACGCAAATTGATCCAAATTTGGGAGGTTCCCTTGTTCATTATCAGAACTTTAGCAAAATTGGATTAGGTGCAAGTTCTGAACTTAAAGAAATATGTGTGTATGAAAAATTCGAATAAGGTGATAAAGAAATGGTAAAATATGATTCATCCATACTCTTTATGAGGTAAGATAAACTCAGTTTTTTGATAAAAAATGATGACTCGATTACAGGATATTTAAAAATTATCGTTGATCCTAATGAAATTGAATTATTAAATTTGAATCCAAGATTAATTATTAAATGACGCCACAAATCAAAATATTGCCTCTTTTTATATGGCTCATAAGCATCGGAAAGGTTATCGGACAGACAACGTATTCAATGTGCTATATTCACACTGTATACTCTCAGAATGATAAATTTTTCTTGCAGACTATCCCTTTTGACAATATTGGAGAAACAACAACAGGCAATACAGTTGTGTTTGATTCTCACAATTTAAAGGTCTCAGAAATTCCAAGATATTTTGAGGTAATTGAGAATAGAAAAGATCTTTTTATTAGCAATGACGGCAATACCGTTGCTTATGTAATCGACAGAGAATATAAGTGGGACGGAATTCAAAATAATTGTGTTGAAATTTTCAAAAATGGGGTTTCTTTCAAGAAGTATGCATTGACAGACTTTATAAATTGTAACGCTGACAATGAAGACTGTTTTTTGTTTTACAAAGATGCGATAGATAGTATAAGTTGGGAAAATGGTAAAAGGGATATTAGATTTAAAGAGAACGCTACCGATTTCGAGAAGCAACTTACAGATAGAGCAGCTTTCTGTAATAATGACACCCTCTATATTTTTGCTAAGACAGGAAAACTAATTATGATTGACCTTAATTCTACCAACTTTTCAATTTCGCCATTCGCAGAAGCTGATGAAAAATGGTTTAAACAAATTACTCCTGTCAAAATTAAATCTGAGAAATTCAAACCTTCATTTTTATACGGTTTGCCTAATTTATCCAATGGAAAATCTTTTGAAAAGAGTTTAGCAGAGTATATTTCTATGGCAGTTTTTCCCGAGGATAAAAGGAATTCCTACAAGTACAAGCGACATTCTTTGTACATAGAAATACTTGTTGACACTCTTGGGAACGCATCACTTGATAAGACAGATGACTATAGAGAACTTCCAGAAGACAAAATAAATGCATTTATAAAATCGAATAAATTTGAGGTTGCCTCAATCCCTAAAGAGGTAGAAAAATGGAGATTTTCGGGCTGGGTTCAATTTATGAATAAAAGCAAAAAAGAAGCGAAAGGAGAAAAAGAGAAGAAAATTGTAGAAGAAAGGGTGGCATATAAAAAACGAATTGTGGCAGACTCACTTAATGGTCTATACATTCCGAAAAATCTTGAAGAATGTTTCATAGAACTTAACAAACTTTTGAAACCAAAAGACGTTGAAGCAATCAAAAACCTTAAAGATCGAAATGAAACAATTTTGTATCATCACGGATTTGGAACTTGGCTAAGGAATAATTGGGGACTTTGGGGTGGTTCCAGACTTCAACAATACCTGATAAAGAAAGGAATTGACCACCCTGATTCAATGTCAGCAATAATACTTGAATATTACTACGATTGGCTTAATGGTCAGAATGATAAATGGAAAGAATTTGAAGCTAAATAGAAAAAATACAGTTGCTAACACTGTTTTAGCTTCGCTGATTTTCAATTGGCAAAAGTGGCGGTTCAGAGCTCCGCATACACATTTCACTTCGTGGCTGCTGCGCGGTGTGGTGAAAATCGCCACCTTCGCCAATCTGTAAACCCTTAAATACCATATTAAATGACTACAAAGTTAAAACATACACGACAAGGAATGATTGGGATAATTAGAATCGGACTGTCACTAACTTTGTTGACTATATGCAGTACAACGACCATTGCACAGACAAAATCAATCGACAAGTCCTTAATTGAACAACTAAAATGGAATGACTTTTTAGTTATCAAAGTTTCACACGGTGCAGAACGATACGATAGGAAAGAAATCAATGTTGTTTATCATCAAGACAGTATTGTAAAAATTCATTCTGTTCTAAAATCAAACTATTCCGCAGACAAACAAATCGACACAGTTTTTACTCTGAGTGGGCTTCAATTAACTAAACTGAACAAATTTGGAAAAGACTTTAATGATAAAAACATTGTTGGTGACCAAATTTGGTTTGCTGGCACTAGAACATTTTATACCATTGTTTTAAACGGAGAGACATTAACCTTTGATGATAAAAGTGGTTACAGCTTAATACTTGACTTGCTTGGCAAATAAATCAATGACAACCGACAAGAAAAGAAAAACTGGTTCTTACACATATTTGGCGCAACAGGGGCTAACGTGGTTAATTGGAAGTTTGTGCTTCTATTGTAAATTCGTGCTGGTTGAAAATTTGGTTTTCCAAAATCCCTACTTTCGCCAAGCGCCAAAACGACGGACAGCTCTAAGAATAGATTAAAAATACTAAGGCCAACAGATTTCTGTGTCTATTTAACGTGATAGCAATCGCCTAGGTCTTATTTACTTCCAATAAATGCATCTGATATTCATAACTTTATGTAGTTTAGTTGTATATTCGTTAAGCGCAATGAACTTTCGCTTTTGCATCTAAATTGGTATGCTTTGAGAAGGTCTGTGGCGGTTAGCAACAAGTTATAAGCAACTCCAGAGTAACTCGAAGTGTCTATTTAATAGTTATAGTTAAAAATGAAAAATGACTAAATAAAATGATTGGATTAGGCGAAGGTTTTTTCTTGTATATAATGTTTGCTTTGACAATTTTGATTGTTTATCCAATGGTAATATTATATAATATTCGTGGCTCTAACCTTTATGTAAACAGTCAAAACACTTTAAAAAAGTTTTATTTAGTATTGACTTACATAGTTAATCTCATTATTGCATTATTAATGATTCGCACATTTCGCACTAATGGAATGCTATTTCTATCAATATTATCAGCTATTTCATTGATTTTCATTTTAAATAGAAAACGAAGAAAATGCTTATAACACACGTCTAGAAAAAAAGCCGTAATTTCAGTTACGAAAAAAGAATATTTGAAAACAAAACGATCTTGGATCGCAAACTAAAATAATTTAGAAAATCGGCTCCTTCGCCAGGCGTGGAACCGTTATAGCACATAGACCATGACAAAACCATTATTTAAAATATTACTTGGAATCCTCTTGCTATTTGTTTTTATCTATTCCGGTATCCCATTTGAAATTGAAAATTCAACGACAGAAGCAATCTTTCGCTCAATTTCATTTGTCCTGATATTTACCTTGCTTTACTTTTTGTTTAGACAAGTCGGAAAATTAAATCATAAAGGACTTCGAATAACAAACTATTTAGTTTTAGGATTTCTTTCGCTTCTCTTCGTTCTTGGCGCTATGTGGAATGACATTTTTGTTGGCAATCCTCATGGAAATTGGTGCAATCTAGAAGTATGTACAAATGAATCAGGGACAAAAATCCTAAGACAAATGAGAGAGACGAGCGGATCTATTTATGATTATCGAGATAGACTAGTCCTTTATGAATTTGATAAAAACAATCGCATTTCTATTAATACGAATGTGAATTATTACAATGGACCTTGGACCGTTGTGGACAGAAAAAATAATGAACAAAAAGTAAAACGACTTGAATAAAGTACATGCTATAACACCAAATAAGCAAAAGAGCGAAAGTACTATATTTGTTAGGCGTCTTTGCGTATTTGGAAACCGTTATGCATCATAGACAACCATGACCAAAAGACAACTGACAATAATAATCGGATCAATAATAATTATAACGCAAGTTGTATTATTCAGAAAATATCTACCATTTCTTTCACATAAAATAGTTGTTAAAGGAATAAGTTGTACTTGCCCAGATGCTGAAGTTATAAGTGGAGAAAAGTATTTGAGATCAATTACTCCAGATAGTTTGAAAAGATATGATTTGAATTATTCTGAAATTTATTTTGAAGATGGAATCAGCACTTCATATGATCCCATGGGAGTTCATCAATATATTGTTACTGGCCAAGTAATCGGAAAAGAAAGCATTTCGGAAGGAGACGAAAACTATTATCCATTATTTCGAATAGACGACTATTATGATGAATTCCTTTACAACATATTTAAATGGTTCATATGGGGATTATTATTGATTGAATCCTACATATTATACAGATTGGTTAAACGAAAAATGAACGATGCATAACAGCTGTCTAGTGACAACCCTTCAATCTTACTTCGCCCGACGAAGTAAGAAACGCAGCTAAACAATGATTAAATTGAATGAAAAAATCTAACTTCGGAATAACAATTTATTTAAAAAGTCGGCACGGCGCCAAGCCCGCTGCCGTTATCTGCAATAGAAGAACAAAATGAAACACACGATTAAATTATTAACTGCCTTTTTTCTAATAGGATTTGCGAATATATCCTTCGGTCAACTTTACGATTTTTATATAACACAAGCCTCTAATTATTTGAAACAAGGGAATACTGAAAGAGCAATTTATTATGCGGAAAAAGCAATAGAAAAAGATTCCTTGAATTTTTTAGGTTATTATTTTAAGGGTGTTTCATATTATGATTCCAAGGACTTAGATCGTTCGTTAATTTATCTTGAAAAAGCTGAATCCCTTAATGATAGTGCCTTAGTAAATTTGAGAATGCTAGCCACAGTGCATGATCGACTTGCAAATTTTGAATATTCATTATCATACTATGAAAAATACCTCAATAGTGACCCAAACAATTTGTCGGTATTGTCTAGTAAAGCATGGATTGAATGCAAATTGAAAAAATACGACCAAGCACTAAAAACTCTTAACTATGCAATGGATTTAGATTCAAATAATATAGAGGTTATAAACGTTTTGGGCCTTTATTATGAAAATCAGAAGAAATACCAACAAGCAAGAGAGCAGTATTCAAAAGTGATAAACCTTGACCCAAACTATGCTAGTGCTTATTATAACAGATGTAGAATGAACAACTATTTGCAAAACCAAGAAGAAAATTGTTCAGACTGTAAAAAGGCAATTGAATTAGGTATCGAAGATGGTGCTTTCTTCATTTTGAATGAAAAGAAATGTAAGAAATGATGCAGATAACACGCCCTTAGCGTCAGGCTGAGATCTTTCTTCGAAAGAAAAGAAAAAGTAAATTAGAAAAATCAATCTTCGTGTTTGCGTTTATAGCTATAAAACCAGCCCGAACGCCAAGCGCGAAACCGTTTTGGGCAATTAAACACTCCCGTTAAACCTACTAGTCAATAAAAATTTGCATAATTAAAATAAGTTACTTACTTTTAACGTTAGTAACGTAAATCAATATTAATGATAAAGACTTTTGGCGATAAAGAATCCGAAAAAATATGGAATGGAATTCGGTCGAAAAAATTGCCAAATGAAATTCAGGATGTAGCGCGCAGAAAATTAAGGATGCTTAATAATGTACAAGATGTAAATGACTTAAGAATTCCTCCTGCAAACAGACTGGAAAAATTGAAAGGTAACCTCGAAGATTATTATAGTATTCGAATAAATAACCAATGGAGAATCATCTTTCAATGGCTTAATAATGATTCTTACGATGTTAAAATAGTTGATTACCATTAAAAAAAGAAGTTATGGAAAAGTTGAGCAATATACATCCTGGTGAAAT